>NZ_JAAORM010000002.1 GCF_017695965.1 Prochlorococcus marinus CUG1416 | reverse complement strand
GTAACCAGAATCCAACAAAAATTTTGAGGTAATTAATTATGAATTTTAAAAGATCACCATTCGCAATTCAAGATAAAAATAAAAAAGATCTAGATAATAGAAAAGAATATTCAACTCTCAAGGAACTAATTCATGAGAAAGGGATTTCATCGGACTTAGCTGATTACTGGGATAAGGAATGTGAATTAAATCCATCCAACCCACGGTGCTTGGTATACGACGATTAGTTATTTCTATTGTTTATCCAATGTTTTCTTAGAAATAAGGCATAAATCTTTTTACTAATCGCAACATACAGACCTAGGACTACTAGAAATATCGAGAGTGGAATCACAGAACAAAGACTAATTATTATTGTTATCTCTTAAAAGATTTAAATAAGGAAGTAGATCTAGACACTTTGTTAGTTATTTTTAATGAGATATTCTTGTCTATCCAATTACAAAAGCCAATTATTTTTAGACAAAAAAAAGACTCTTGCGAGCCTGAGTGATGGGGATTCCTATGATGACAAATTAAACAGAAACAATCAACACCATAAATAGTTAATTTTATTACTTATAAAAACAATCTGTAGTTCTAATGTTTTTTTTAAAGACTGGGTTATGGGGATTATCAAGCTTTAAAATGATTGATCACCTAACTTATGGCTTTAACTATGTAAAAACAAATCCATATAATAAGAGAATCAAATTGATTTTTTATATTGCTCAACTTAAAAAACTTTGGAAGACGCCAGTTCCTTCATTTAGAAAAAATAAATCGGCATAACTACGCATATACATATATAAACATCTGTAGTATTTTTTAGATAATGAATAGGAGGGATTAGAAATGATTGATTGTCCACCAGAGAATTTTATAAAATTGGTTTAAGCAGCCAGCCCATTAAAAAAATTAATAGCAATTTATAAGTGAATGAGATTGATTCCTTGAGGATGGAGTCAATCTCTTTTTTATGTAATTAATTAATACCTACTGAATTTACTAAAAAACCCGCTCATGGCGGGTTCCTAAATGGTGGCGGGGGGGAGATTTGAACTTCCGACCTTCGGGTTATGAGCCCGACGAGCTACCAGACTGCTCTACCCCGCGTCATATACATAGCATACATCTGAAAGGGTTATTTTTTCTATTTCTTTAGGATTCTTGGAATTTTAATTGACCTTTAACTTCAATTCGCACTCCCTCAGAAAAATTAAACACCTTTTCTTCAATGTCTTGAATTCTTAAGTCAGATATCCACTCTAACTGTTTTAGTAAGTGAAGACTAACAGCATGTTTAGCTCTTTTTGAACCATCCTCTACTTTTAAAGCCAATCCTATCCCTTCATTTACCTTACATAGGCACTGTATTCCCTCTGCTCCTCCTTTACCTATAACTTGTCCATGAGAAGCCTTAATTATTTCTGTATCAAATTTATTGTTGTCACTTATCATTATTGGGTTAGTTGTCATAGCTCTACTTATTTGTTCTAATTCAGCATTTTCTGAACTGCTTAGAAGTGAATACAACTTGGACATTTCTATTAGTTTTAAATAAAGAGTTGGGGCGCCACAATCATCACGTTCTGCTTTTACGTTAGATATCGGTATTTCAAGAAATTCAGAAATAATTCTGAATATTTCGATTTGAAGTGGATGATCCCCCTTTAAGTAACTTTCTAATGGCCAATTCATTTTTTTGCATGTAGCTAGAAAAGCTGCATGTTTACCTGAACAATTATGTTCTAATGGACTTTCCTTATATCTTGGACATTTAAGGTTATTAATGTCGATGTCGTATTCCCATAGAATTTTGAAGGCTTCCCTTGAATGAATTTTTGTACCGGCATGTGAACCGCATGCTAATGCAATTGATTTTGAATCATTATTTATTTTTGATGCAGCTCCACTACTTACAAAAGGTATTGCCTGAAAAGGTTTTAGCGCTGACCTTATAAAACTTTTATATTCTGGATTTCCTGCGCACATTAAAACCCTCCCTTTCTTATCGCTAATAACAGCATGAATCTTATGTACTGACTCAATGTTTGTACCTCTCATTAAGATTGCTTGTAAAGGAGGGTTATTCGAGGTGTAAAGGTTTTTGAAATTTGAACTCATTTAGAAATTGTTATATTGAAAAAGTAAAATTCCAGACAAAGCTAAGACTGAGATAATAGAAAAAATCTGAATTAAATTTCTCAAAATAGGCTTTACCTCAATTGAGGCTATAAGTGATTCTTTTTCTTTTAAAAATAATGGTTTTATCCATACTTGACCGTCATACCATCCGGATTCTTCGTACTCAACTCTTTCAGATGTTAATCTCCTAAATACATGATTCCAACCAATATATAACCTGATAGAAATCAAGAGAGGGATTGATAAGCTACTAAAAAAACTTAATAGAATATATTTTAAAAGGGATGTTTTGAAATATATACTTCCAGTAGAAATAACAAGAAATATAATAAAAGCAAATACCCAGAATTTAATCAAGACAAGAATTAGTGATTTTTTTGATTTTGGCCATGAAAAAATGTTTGATTTAGACAATTCAATGAATTCATTTGTGGGTTGTTGCTCTCGAGGTACAGGACATTTAGATTCGTTCATAAATTAATAATTATGGAAATGTAATATTATCTCCATTACTCCAGAATGATTCAAGGTCATAAAATTTTCTTATTTCTGGTTGAAAAATATTTACAATTAAATCACCATAATCAAGTAAAGCCCATTTCGCCTCATTAACCCCTTCTTTTCTTATTGGTTCAATTCTAGCCTTTTCTCTCAGTTCTCCTTCTACAGAGTTAGTTATAGATCTAACTTGTACATCTGATAATCCTTCCGCAATCAATATCCATTCACTAATGAAAGATACATTGTCAATTTTTATAAGTTTTATGTCTTTAGCCTTTTTTTCTTCACAAGCTTTAGCTGCCATCAAAACCAAATTTTTATTGTCCATATACATTTTCACTTGAGACTGATTTTTCTGAACCTTCTTGCTGAGACAATTCTGATCTAGCTTTTTCTGCACTTTTTCTTAAGGCATCTAATCTATCCTCAAAAAAGCTTCTTTTTTTCTTTTTTCGAGTTTTCTCAATTAACTCCTTTAATGCTCCTCCAAGACTTTTATAAGCGTTTGGGATACTGTATCCAAATCTACAAGCGAGATCTATAGCTCTTTCATCTGCAAAAATAGCATCTTGAATTTTTTTTTCAGAATTATTTTTTATATATAATCTATAACCTGCAAAACTTGTTAAACCAAGAGCAAGTAATAAAAGTAGCCCATCTTGTACCCACAACTCGCCTATTGCCCCTCCAAGTCCTATGGCAAGAGCAGCCATTTCCCAACCATCTCGGGGAATTGTGTCATTTTGAATTTTCCCTACTTCGTGCCAAAATAATAAATTTCTGTGGTCAATTGCAAAGTTATCCCATTCATCTAAATCTATTTGGATTTCAACTTCGTCACGACCAATTTCCTCAAGTGTTATTAAAGGAGGGTCTATAGCAGCAGCAGCTTCAATAAAAACCCAACTTTCATTTTCTGGAGGCAACAAACTTTTAAGTCGTTGAAGTTCGCTCATAAAAAATTTATTTCTATTAATACTATAGAAACAAATGTTGCTTTTCAAGTAACTTGATTAACATCTGATGATTTATCAGTAGCATAAAAAAAATGAAGGTTTTAAATTATGCCTCAAAGAGGTGATCTTAAAAAAATTCTTATTCTAGGTTCAGGACCGATTGTTATAGGACAAGCTTGCGAATTTGATTACTCTGGCACTCAAGCTTGTAAAGCTTTAAGAAAAGCTGGTTATGAAATTATCTTGATAAATTCAAATCCTGCATCGATAATGACTGATCCTGAAATTGCAAGCAAAACATATATTGAACCATTGACCCCCGAAATCGTTTCTCAGATAATTTTAAAAGAAAAACCTGATGCAATTCTTCCCACCATGGGAGGTCAAACTGCCTTGAATCTTGCTGTTAAATTATCAGAATCAGATTTTTTAATAAAAAATAATGTTGAATTAATAGGCGCTGATTTAAGAGCTATTAATAAAGCTGAAGATAGGAAATTGTTTAAAGAATCGATGGAAAAAATAAATGTAAATGTATGTCCATCTGGAATAGCCTCTAATCTGGCTGAAGCTAAAGAGGTATCAAAAAAAATTAATTCTTATCCTCTGATAATTAGGCCTGCATTTACTTTAGGTGGTGTAGGAGGTGGAATTGCTTATAATCTTGAAGAATTTGTTGAATTGTGTAAAACAGGCTTAGAGGAAAGTCCAACTAATCAAATATTGATTGAGAAATCCCTTATTGGATGGAAGGAGTTTGAATTAGAGGTGATGAGAGATACTGCTGATAACGTTGTAATAGTATGCAGTATTGAAAATTTAGATCCAATGGGTGTTCATACTGGAGATTCGATAACTGTAGCTCCCGCACAGACCTTAACAGATAAGGAGTATCAGAGATTGAGAGACTTGTCATTGAAAATTATTAGAGAGGTGGGAGTTGAAACTGGGGGGAGTAATATTCAATTTGCTATAAATCCAACCAATGGCGAAGTAATTGTTATAGAAATGAATCCTCGTGTGAGTAGATCCTCAGCCTTGGCAAGTAAAGCAACTGGATTCCCAATAGCCAAGATTGCAGCTTTATTATCTGTTGGCTATACACTTGATGAGATAATTAATGACATAACGAAAAAAACACCTGCATGTTTTGAGCCTTCAATTGATTACGTTGTCACCAAAATACCTAGGTTTGCTTTTGAAAAGTTTAAAGGCTCTTCAAATACATTAAGCACAGCCATGAAATCCGTTGGTGAGTCAATGGCAATCGGTCGATCTTTTGAAGAATCATTTCAGAAAGCTTTAAGGTCCCTAGAAGTCGGGATTTGTGGTTGGGAATCTGATTCACTCGAAGAATCTAGGAATGAGAATGACTTAAAGAATAGTTTGAGAAACCCAACATCTGAAAGGATTCTCATAATTAAACAAGCTATGAAGTTAGGAAAAACTAATTCTTATATTCAAGAAGTTACGAATATAGATTTATGGTTTATCGAGAAATTACGCAATATCTTTAATTTCGAAAATAAATTTTTGAAAGAAAAAGAACTTTATGATTTAGATAGAGATTTGATGCTACATACTAAACAACTTGGGTTCTCAGATCAACAGATAGCAAAGTTAACTAATTCTGAGTTTTTTGAAGTAAGAAGATATAGAAAAGATTTGAACATAATACCTATTTATAAAACTGTTGATACTTGTTCAGCTGAGTTTTCATCTTCAACTCCCTATCATTATTCAACTTACGAAGAGTCTTTTATTGAATTAAATTCTCAAACTTTTGATAGCGAGATTTCAAAAAATGAAAAATCTAAAAAAATTATGATTTTAGGGGGGGGGCCAAACAGAATTGGTCAAGGAATAGAATTTGATTACTGTTGTTGCCATGCATCATATCAAGCTTCTACAAATGGTTATGAAACAATAATGGTTAATAGTAATCCTGAAACTGTATCAACAGATTATGATACTAGCGATATTTTATATTTTGAGCCTGTAACTCTAGAGGATGTGCTCAATATAATAGAAGCGGAAAATCCATATGGTCTGATTGTTCAATTTGGAGGTCAAACTCCACTGAAATTATCATTACCTTTACTTGAATGGCTTAAATCTAATGATGGGCTAAAAACTGGATCAAGAATTCTTGGTACTTCTCCAATCTCAATCGATTTAGCTGAAGATAGAGAGGAATTTACAAAAATACTTAAGGAATTAAGTATTAGACAACCTTTAAACGGCATAGCTCGTAATCAAAATGAAGCACAATCTGTTGCACAAAATATTGGATTCCCTTTAGTTGTAAGACCCTCTTATGTTTTAGGAGGCAGGGCTATGGAAATTGTTAAAGATCAGAACGAATTGTCGCGATACATCTCTGAAGCAGTTAAAGTTTCGCCTGATCATCCAATACTTCTTGATCAATATTTGAATAATGCTATTGAGATAGATGTTGATGCTTTATGTGATTCAGAAGGTTCAGTTGTAATTGCTGGTTTAATGGAACATGTAGAACCTGCAGGAATTCATTCTGGAGATTCAGCTTGTTGTTTACCAACCATTTCTCTTTCAACTTCCACTCTAGAGACTGTAAAGAACTGGACTAAATTAATTGCAAAAAGACTAAATGTTGTTGGTTTAATTAATTTGCAATTCGCAATGACAAATTTAAATAATGATGAAAATAAATTATTTATTCTTGAGGCAAATCCAAGAGCTTCCAGAACTGTCCCATTTGTTTCAAAGGCCATAGGTAAACCAGTTGCAAAAATAGCTACCCAGTTAATGCAAGGCTTTACATTAGAAGATGTTAATTTTACTAAAGAATTTTCTCCAAAATATCAGGCAGTAAAAGAAGCCGTCTTGCCTTTTAAACGATTTCCAGGATCCGATACACTACTTGGTCCTGAAATGAGATCTACTGGAGAAGTTATGGGTTTAGCTAAAGATTTTGGAATTGCTTATGCTAAGTCAGAATTGGCAGCAGGAAATGGTGTTCCCACTGAGGGAGTAGCTTTTTTGTCTACTAATGATTTAGATAAAAAGTATCTTGTTCAAATTGCAAAGGAATTGTTGACTTTAGGATTTAAATTAATTGCAACAAAAGGTACAGCTTCATATTTGATTGATTTAGGCCTTCAAGTTGAAGAAGTGCTAAAAGTTCATGAAGGTAGACCAAATATAGAGGACTTAATTCGTTCGGGACTTGTTCAATTAATAATTAATACACCAATTGGCTCTCAGGCTCTTCATGACGACGCATATTTAAGACGTGCTGCTTTAGAATATAATATTCCAACTTTTACAACCATTCCTGGAGCCAAAGCCGCTATTAAAGCCATCAAAGCCCTTCGAAGTAATAAAATTGATACTTACTCTCTACAAGAAATCCATAATTATTAAACTCAATCTAAATTTTTTAGTTTTTCTCTTAATTGATTTGCTAAAGAATTTCGACTAATTGAAAGTAATTTCAATGTATCCTCATGCATCTTAAGTTGTGTTTCCGCTATTTGTAATCCTTTTATAGATTCTTTTATATCCTTAGAAAGTTCATTTATCAAATACTTTTTCCCTTCAAAGGTTAATACTGGGTTCCCAGAATCATTTGTGTCTTCACTCATGAATTTTACTTTTTAATAAATAAAATATAATTATAATTTCTTAATTAACTGTTTTTCACATAATTCTTTATAAATCCCTTCATTATTAAGTAAATCAATATGTTTACCAACCTCAATAATTTTACCTTTATCGAAAACAACTATTTTATCTGCTTCTTGAGTAGTGGCTAATCTATGAGCAATTACAATAACAGTTCTATTCTTCATGGCTCTATTAAGCCCTTCTTGAACTTCTGCTTCTGATTCTGCATCTAATGCACTTGTGGCCTCGTCTAAGAGAAGAATAGATGGGTTTCCTAGTATTGCTCTTGCAATTGCAATCCTCTGGATCTGACCTCCTGAGAAATTTGAACTTCTTTCCGTTATCTTAGTTTCATATTTATCAGGAAGATCTTGAATGAAGTTGTGAGCATTTGATAGTTTCGCTGATTCTATAATTGCTTCTTTTGTGTAACTCCTTCCCATTCTTATTACATCAATAATTTTTCCAGAAAACAAAAAAGGCTGTTGTTGTACTAGTGCAATGTTTTTTCTTATATCTTTTGTATTTAATAATCTTAGATTTTTATCATCAATAAAAATGTCTCCATTATTTGGCCTTATGAATTTTAATATTAAGGCCATCATTGTACTTTTGCCGGCTCCTGAAGCTCCAACTAAGGCTGTAACTTCCCCTTTGTTAATTTCTAAATCGATATCTTTAAGAACTTGATTATCTTTTTCATATCCAAAATTAACTTTTTTAAAAGATATTTTGCCTTCAATATTGGATATCCTTTTCAAATTATCTTTATCATCTTCAATAGGTTCTAGATTTATCTTTTTCAATCTTTTTATCGATGCTTCCGTCTGTTTATAGTCATTAAAATTTGTACTAACATGGCTTATTGGATCAATAAGCATTAATATTGCAGCAAAAAAACTACTAAATTCTTCACTAGTTAGAAGGCCTAGGTTGATTCTTGCGGCTCCTAAACCTAATATTGCTAATATTCCAAAAGCTTCTACAAATCCTACAACTGGATGCTGAAATGCAAGTAATTTCAATGTTTTATATTTTGCTTTTTTATTATCACTTAATCTTTTATAAAATCTATTCTCAATCCAATTTTCGGCAGCAAAAGATCTTATTGTCGACATTCCATTTATAGATTCACCTATTAAACTTGCTAAGTTACTAGTTGATTCTTGACTACTTTCAGATGCTAATAGAACTTTTCTTCCAAAACTATTAACTGAAAAAATAATCAATGGTGCTAATAAAAAAGTTGATAATGTGAGTGACCAATCTAAATAAAACATGTATATTATTACCGCTAATAATTGTAACGTACACGGAATAGTATCTTGAGCTGTTTTATAAATAACTTCGCTTACTCTATCTACATCTTCTGTAAGTCTATAAGTAATATCTCCGGCTGAAATTTTTTCAACAGAATTCATCTCAATTTTTTGAATTTTGCTAAATAAATTTCCTCTCATTACTTCACTAATTTCTAATGATGGTTTTGCTATAAAAACATCCTGTCCAAATTGTGCAGTTTTTTGAATTAAAAATACTAATAAAGACTTAACTATTATGCTAGAAACTTTGGAAAGATCACCAGATCCAATTGCGGGTATTAAGTTGCCAGCCAAATAAGCTAGCAAAGGCCAACAAGCTACATAAATAACCATGCATATAAAACCCTTTATAAACCTATTTGAATATGGTCTGACTGGAGGTATTAATCGCAAGATATTATATATTTTATTATTTATCCTACTTTATATTTGGCTACAGAAACAATGAAATTAGATCAATTCTTAAAATGGAAAAATTTGGTATCTTCTGGTGGAGAAGCAAAAATTGTTATTAAATCCGGTTCCGTCAAAGTTAACGGTGTAATTGAAACCAGAAGAGGAAGAAAATTAAATAAGGGAGATAAAGTAATGTTGCTACAAAATGAATTAATTTTTGAATAGTTCCCTCTTGCAGCTCAATTTATATTAATATGATTTTCTTGGAGATAGTATTTTGAGAAAACCTGTTATTGCTGGTAATTGGAAAATGCACATGACTTGTGCTGAAGCTAAGTCTTATTTAGAAGAGTTTTTACCTTTAATAAAAAACATAAAGGATGATCGTAAAGTTGTTATTGCTCCACCTTTTACAGCTATTTCAACCTTTTCTAATTATTCTGATTTTGATTTTTTAGATATTTCTAGTCAAAATATTCATTGGGAAGATGAAGGGGCTTTTACGGCGGAAATATCTCCAAAAATGCTTATTGAACATCGAGTCTCATATGCAATAGTTGGTCATAGTGAACCAAGGAAATATTTTAGTGAAAGTGATGAACAAATTAATAAAAGAGCAGTTTTTGCACAGGCTAGTGGACTTACCCCAATAGTTTGTGTTGGAGAAACATTAGAACAAAGAGAGAGAGGAGAAGCATATAGAGTTATCACTAGACAAGTTGAACAAGGACTGGAAAATACAGATCCATCTAATCTCGTAGTGGCCTATGAACCAATTTGGGCTATTGGGACAGGTAAAACATGTGAGGCTAAAGACGCTAATAAGATATGTTCTTTGATTCGAGAATTAATAGGTTTTGAAGATTTAATTATTCAATATGGTGGATCCGTTAAACCTAATAATATTGACGAAATTATGTCAATGAGTGACATAGATGGAGTTTTAGTTGGTGGTGCTTCATTAGATCCTATTAGTTTTGCAAGAATTGCAAATTATCAATAATACAAAGCCGTGGCCAAAAGGCTGGGGACAAAAAACCTCAATTATGGGAGTTATTAATTTAACTCCGGATTCATTTAGTGATGGTGGAGCTTTAAATTCTGAAAAAAAAATTATAGATCAAGTTAATAATTTTTTGAATAATGGTGTGGATGTTATTGACCTTGGTGCTCAAAGTACGAGGCCTGGGGCCGAAGAAGTTGGATCTAAAATAGAAATAAAAAGGTTAATCCCATATTTGAAAATAATAAAGTCTGAATTCCCAGATATTTTAATTTCTATTGATACTTTTAATTCTGAGGTGGCTTACGAATCTCTTTTAAATGGTGCTAATTGGATAAATGATGTCACTGGAGGAAGAAGAGATAAAGAAATTTTGGATGTTGTTTCAACATTTAACTGCCCATTCGTCATAACTCATAGTCGTGGAAATAGTAATAATATGAATGAACTTAGCAAATACGAGAATGTATTGAGTGAAGTTAAGTCCTCTATTGAGACTTTGATAAAAAATGCGTTAGAAAAAAATATATCTAGAAAAAATATAATTGTTGATCCTGGGATTGGTTTTTCAAAAGATATAAATCAAAATCTAGAGATTTTAAGAAACTTGGATGTATTTAAAAACTTAAATTTACCAATCTTAATTGGTGCATCAAGGAAAAGATTTATAGGGGAAATTTTAAATGAAAAAAACCCTAAAGAGAGAGATATTGGTACACTTGCAATAAGTTGTCTTTGTTCTCATTTTAAAATAGATATTGTGAGAGTTCATAATGTAAAAATGAACTATCAAATTCTAAAAGTGGCTGATAGGATTTACAGAAAATAGAAAGATTATTATTCTTTTACACCCTCAATTTTATCTTCTACCTCTTGGTAAAGTTCTTTTAACTGTTCTATATTTTCGTCTGAAGTTTCCCAATATCCTCTACCATTTACTTCTAGTAAAGTCCCTACTATTCTTCTAAAACTATTAGGATTTAAATCCATTAGTCTTTTTCTCATCTCTTCGTCATTTATAAATGTTTCGTTAGTTTCTTCATAAACAAAATTATCTACTTGACCACTTGTTGCACTCCAACCGAGGGTGTAATTAAGTCTGTTAGAAAGCTCTCTTACTCCCTCATAACCAGATTTAAGCATACCCTCATACCATTTAGGATTTAAGAGTTTTGTTCTTGAGTCTAATCTAATAGTCTCTCCAAGTGTCCTGACTTGAGCATTTGAAGTAGTTGTATCTGCAATGTAACTACTAGGTTCTTTGCCGTCATCTCTTAGTGTTTTAATTAGTTTTGTTGGATCTGAATCAAAATAATGACTCACATCTGTTAGAGAAATTTCTGATGAATCAAGGTTTTGGAATGTAACATCTGCTGTTTTCATGACAGATTCAAATACATCTCTTTTTTGATTCATTTCTCCTGGATTATCAGCATTAAAAGCATATGTCTTTCGAGATAAGTACATTTCTTGTAATTCATTTTCTTCCTCCCAAGTTGAATTTTCTACTGCTAAATTAACATTTGAACTATAGCTGCCACTCGCATTAGAGAATACTCTCGCTGAAGCTTCTCTTATTGAAGTGCCTTCTTTTTCTGCTTGTTCTAGTGAGTGTTTTCTTACAAAATTTGATTCCAATGGCTCATCAGCCTCAGCAGCTAATTTGACTGCCTGATCTATTAATGCCATTTGATTTATAAATAGATCTCTAAATACCCCAGAACAGTTGACTACTACATCTATTCTTGGTCTGCCTAATTCTTCTAATGGGATTAATTCTAATTTGTTGATTCTTCCAACAGAGTCTGGTTTTGGCTTTACTCCTACAAACCATAAGATTTGGGCCAGTGATTCTCCATAAGTTTTGATGTTGTCAGTACCCCATAAAACACATGCAATTGTTTCAGGCCAAGTACCTTGCTCTTCCTTTTGTCTTTCAATTAATTTGTCAACAACAGACTTTGCTGCAGCGACTGCTGCTGTTGTTGGAATTGATTGAGGATCAAGTGCATGTATGTTTTTACCGCTAGGTAAAACACCTGGGTTTCTTATAGGGTCTCCGCCTGGTCCTGGTAAAACATAATTACCATCTAATGCTTTAATTAGGCTATCCATTTCTTTGTCTGCACAGACCTGTTCCAAGCAGAAAAGTAAATAATCAAATAATTTATTTATTTCTTTCTGATTGACATCATTAAATCCATTTAATCTACAAACTCTTAACCATGGAGTGGGTAGATTTAGGCCAAATACTTTAAGAAATTCAAAAAGTTTAGAAAGAATTGATTTTTCTAAATAAACTCTACCATTAATAATTTTTAAGGAGTTAACCATTGCGAATATTGATTCTCTTGCTGTCTTTATTATTTTTTCATTTAATTCTACAAATTTGAGTTCACCTTTGTTATTGCCATCATATATTTGGTCAATAGTCAGATCCATGGATTCTGCCAGTAGTCCCGGTAAAGATCTTAATCCCTCTTGTTCTCTTTCTAATGATGCAATATTTACAAGAGTTGCTACAGCTTCTTCAGCAGTTGGAGCTTCTCCGATGGTATGAAGACCACAGGGTAATAATCTACTTTCTATTTCCATTAACTGTTTATAGATATTGCCAACAAATAGATCTCTTTCATCTAGAGAGAGTTCTTCTACGTTTTTTGAAGGGAGCTCAACATCTTTATCAAGATTACATTGTTTAGACGTCTCAACGATTGCATTAACTATTTGAATACCCCTACTATTTTCTCTTAGTTGTTGATAAGAACCAACAAGTTCACTTAGTTCTTTAAGTCCTTTGTAGAGCCCAGCATTTTCTGCTGGAGGAGTCAAATAACTAATAGTTGAAGCGTACCCTCTTCTCTTTGCGATTGTAGCTTCAGAAGGATTATTCGCTGCATAATAATACAAATTAGGCAATGATCCAATAAGAGAATCTGGATAGCATGTTTCACTCATACCCATCTGTTTACCGGGCATAAATTCAAGTGAACCGTGAGTTCCAAAATGTAGAACGGCATCAGCAGCCCAGATTTTTTCTACATAAGTGTAATAAGCAGCAAAACCATGATGAGGACTAGCACTTCTTGAATAAAGTAATCTCATTGGATCACCTTCATAACCGAATGTAGGTTGTACCCCTATAAAAACATTTCCAAAATGTTTTCCATATATAAGTAGATTCTGTCCATCACTATTTAGATTTCCAGGTGGTTTACCCCAATTTTCTTCAAGTCTTTGTGAATATGGTGTAAATTCTTCGTATTCTTTTACTGACATCTTATGAGCAATATTTAATTCAGGAGAACCATCCATTGCTTCAGGGTTGTTAATTACTTTTTCCATTAATTCTTTTGAATTACTTGGAAGTCCATCTATTTGATATCCTTTAGATTTCATTTCAAGAAGTACTCTGTAAATTGAACCGAAAACATTCAAATATGCCGCTGTACCGACATTTCCTTTGTCTGGTGGAAAACTAAATACTGTAATAGCTAATTTCTTATCCTTTCTTTTCTTTACACGTAAGGTTGACCATTTTATAGCTCTTTCAGCGATTACATCTACTCTATCTTGGAGTGTATGTGCCTTACCTGTAGCATCGTCACGACCTGAAAGAATGATAGGTTCAATTGCACCATCCAGCTCCGGAATTGCTATTTGAAGTGCTACCTGAACAGGGTGTAATCCTAAGTCGCTATCTTCCCATTCTTGAGTGGTTTGAAAAACTAATGGCAGTGCAACCATATAAGGTCTGTTTAGTCTTTTTAGAGCCTCAATAGCCTTCGGATGATCTTGTCTTGCTGGACCACCAACTAGTGCAAATCCTGTTAATGATACAACTCCATCAACAATAGGTATATCTTTATTGAGAGCATCAAAATAAAATTCGTTGACTGGCTTAGAAAAATCTAGACCTCCACAGAAGATAGGAAGTACTCTTGCTCCTCTATATTCCAACTCTTGAATAACAGCAACGTAATGAGCATCATCTCCAGTGACTATATGACTCCTTTGAAGCACTAATCCTATTGTTGGGGTTGAGTCATCTTTAGGTTTTATATCTTTTCTGTTATTTTCCCAATTTTGAAATTCTTTAAGACTTTCAAACATACAAGGAGCTAAAGGGTGCCAAATTCCTAAATCTGGGAAGGTTTCAGGGTCTTGTATTTTGAATTCTTCTATTTGATCTTTTATGTTCTCTGAAACTGCATATTTTTCAGAGATCATTAATAAGAAGTTTTTTAAGTTCTCAGTGGTACCACCTAACCAGTACTGAAAACTTAGAATGAATGTTCTCGCATCTTGAGCTTTTTCTACTGGTAGATATTTAAGTATTGATGGTAGTGTATTTAATAATTTCAACATTGAATCTTGGAAGCTTGCTCCATCAGATTCTTTTTTCTTTTTTATTAAATCTCCAATAATACTTTTAGATTGACCAAGTTGAGCCATACTAAATGAACCTAACTTATTTAATCTCATTACCTCTGGCATCGAAGGAAAGATAATTGATGCTTTAAGTTTGTCTTTGTATGGAGAAACTGCATCAACAACTTTTTGCGCAAGATCTTCGATAAAAATTAGTGAAGCTACAAATATATCTGCTTTTGCTATGTCAGCTTTAAAATCTGCAAAATTACTTTCATTTCTAAGTTCTTCGATAAGATACCCGCTAAGGTCTATACCTATTGGGCCATTCATTTCATTTATTGACTTTGCAGCTTCCGTTAAGGAATTTTGGTATTGTGGCTCAAGGACAACATAAACTGCTTTTATTACAACTTTGTGTTTGTTATCCTCAACAGGAGATACTCTGCGGTTTGCTGAGCGGACCTGCGTAAACATTGATTTTCTTTAAGTATTACTACCAGCCTACGAATGAAAAGACGTTATTGTGTGCAATATAAATAGCGTGTAACAACCCTTAAAAAAAAAATTTTTTAAAAAATGATTGAAAATTCTAAAAAAACTATACCAGTACTTGTATCCGGAGCTTTAGGCAGGATGGGACGTGAAGTTGTTAACACTGTATTAAATTCTACAGATTGTGAACTTGTTGCAGCAATTGACATAAACGAAAAGAACAATGGGTCATATATTTCTGAATTATTAAAAGTAAAAAATTGTGATGTTTTTGTCTCAACTGATTTTGAGGGAACTTTATGTTCGGTTAGTCAAAATTACAGAAATGAAAAAATTAAACCTGTTTTAGTTGATTTTACTCATCCTAATTCTGTTTATGAAAATACTAGATCAGCTATCGCATATGGGATTTCACCAGTAGTGGGAACTACAGGTCTTACTCCTTCGCAAATAAATGATTTGTCTGTTTTTGCACAGAAAGCCTCTATTGGTTGTGCGATAATTCCAAACTTTTCAGTTGGCATGGTTCTCCTTCAACAGGCAGCATCTGTGGCTGCAAAATTTTATGACAATATTGAATTAATCGAGATGCATCATAATCAAAAAGCAGATTCTCCTAGCGGAACCTGTATAAAAACTGCAGAAATGATTGAAGAATATCCTAAGAAATTTAATCAGAATATAGTTAAAGAGACTGAGTCATTGAAGGGTGTGCGAGGAGGACTCAGAGATTCAGGAATAAATATACATTCGGTAAGATTACCAGGATTATTAGCCCATCAGTTAGTAATTATGGGATCCCCTGGGGAAACTTATACAATTAAGCATGACACTATTGATAGAAAGGCTTACATGCCCGGTGTTTTACAAGCTATTAAAAAAATTGGTAATTATGAATCATTAGTTTATGGACTTGAAAAATTGATTTTTTAAAATGTTAATTCCAATTAATTCAAATCAAATATCAAAACTTATTCCAGCTGTAGGTACTGGAGGGCAATTTAAATACACTTTAGGTAATCCAAGGAAAATTCTTCAAAGAGTAATAATTTCCTCAATTGGAGGATTTATCTCGTTAATTATAAGTTCAACTGGAGATCAAACAAATAATTTTTGGTTATTACTTTGCGTGGCTTTCTTTTTGTACATCATTTGGGGTCCTATTCTTGAATCAAGTAGAAAAAATTTGAAGATAAGAAAATATAAATTTTTTTCTATTTTTGATGGTTACGTATCAGATATCTATAAAACAGAAAAGATTGAAAGTTCCAGAGAACAATCTAATAGGCAAGGTCGATTAGAATTAATCGAAAATAAAAGGACGTGGCTAGTTCTTGAATTAGAAGATGAATATGGCTATTTAGAAAAGTTAAGTTTCCCTATGGAAAATAAGCACAGTCAAATTAGAGTTGGTTCGAGTATTAGATGTTTATTAACATCTAATAACCGTAATTTTGATAGAGATTTTTATTTGACCGATGCTTGGTTGCCAGAAATTAACTTATGGGTTGGTGAGTACCCCTATTTATTAAGACCAGCATTTGAGGAAATTTGCTATATTTATCTGAATAGATAGATGATATTTATATTATCTAATGAAAAATACATTCAATTTTAAAATTGTTGGCTCTGGTCCAACAGGTTTATTACTTTCAATTGCACTTTCAAAATTTGATTGCAATATTTTTTTAACTGATTTATTAACAAAAGAAAGATTAATTGATAAAGATAAAACTTATGCAATTACTCACTCAACAAGAAAAATCTTATCTAAATTCGGACTTTGGGAAAAATTAGAACCATATTTATATGGCTTTGATACCCTTTCAATATCAGACAGCGTAACATCTGCTATTACGAACTTATCAATTTCTGATTTAGATGATGATATAATTTTTGCTGAAAATATTGGATGGGTAGTTAAACATTCAGATCTTATGAATGTATTTTTTCAAAAGATCGATAACTATAAAAATATTTTTTTTATTAAGCCACAAAAATTGTTACGTAAAAAAATATTATTTGATTATCAATTCTTTTCTACCGGAGCAAATTCACTTGATAAAAAATTGTTAGATTTTATAGATATAAAAAAATCTTATAATCAATCTTGTTTAACGTTTAAGGTTTCTATTAGAGGTAATTGTGAAAATCGTGCTTATGAAATTTTTAGAAAAGAAGGCCCGCTTGCATTATTACCTTTAGGGAAAAACATATATCAAGTAATTTGGACTTCCAGTACATTAAAGTCTATTGAAAGGTTAAATTCTGATAAGAATTTTTTGTTGGATAATTTATCAACTATCCTGCCTGATGAATTTAAGTTGGATCAAATAATTGGTGAATTGAATATATTTCCTGTTTCATTATCCTTGAATTTACCCGTTTTAAATTTTAAAAAATTAGTTTTTGTAGGTGATGCATTTCATACATTTCATCCTGTGGGTGGTCAGGGTCTTAATACTTGTTGGAGAGATGTTAATACTATTTTTGATCTTTTTAATGAAAACATTTCTATTACTAAAATGCATTTGATCTTATTCAAATTTAAGTATTTTTCAAGAAGGATTTTAGATATTATTTTTACTTTTTTCATAACTGACACATTGATAACAATTTTTGCAAATAGAAATCTTTTTTTATTTCCAATAAGAAAATTATCATTTTTACTTTTAAATAATTTTCTATTTATAAGAAAAATAGTCATTAATCAAATGACTAAATCTCTGATTTATTCAAGAATTAAATAAAACTCATGAATAATTTTTTATACAAAGAGATGATAATTTATTTATTTAATGAAGTAGGTTTAGAGGAGTCTTCTATTGAACTTGCTTTGAAATTGTCTATAAAAAATAAAACTCCATTACCAATCTTATTATGGAGCTATGGAATGCTAACTATTGAAGAACTTGATAAGTTATATTCATTTTTATTTCAAAAAATGGAATAATAATTCTGTTATAATTTACATATAGATTAATCAAGAACAATTACAGTTTTAACAAAAGGAAATAAGGTATCAAGGCAATCTATAGAGAAGCTTGATTTATTATTATTAATCCTAGAGACTATTGATTTAAATGGTATTCAATCCCTTTACGCCATATCAAATAGACTTAATTTAAATGATGTTTTTCCAAATAAAGTTACTATCTGGAAACTAAGGAATAATAATCCATTGAGAAAATCCTATGTGAATAATAATATTAAACTAGATGAATTTGATGCCTTAATTAAAATTACTGTTGAACTCTCTAGATATTTATATCCTTATATCAGAGAGATACTTCAATCTAAAGAAAATTTTGAAAAGAATTCAGTTATCTGGAATGATTTTAATAAGAGATTTATAGAGTTGATTAAAGAGAGATTTAACTTAGATTCTATGAGAGTGAAAAAGCTTTTAAATCAAACTGAAAATAATGAAATTGTTATAACGTTATTGCTTACGTTATCTCTTTGTATTTCAAATCAGGGTTATGAAAAGTTAAAGAATTTGTTATTCGATTTTTAATATGATACAAAATAAATTACTATTTCATCAATCTTCGGTGAGTCTAGAAATAATCGGATTGCCAGATTATTCAAATAATGAAAATAAAGATCAAATATCAATAATTTCACAATGGAAATTAACCATAATTGATAAACCACTTATTGAAGGCAAAATTGAACATTTAGGGCCTATTATGGATGCTTTTTATATTTATTCAAATCTTTTAATCAAAAACGAAATACCATTATATGAGTCTAAATTAATAGATATAAAAGCTGACAATCTCAACATACATAATATTGTTCTCAAGAGCTCTAAACCAAATGTAAAGCCATTAATTTTTAAGATTGGTAATTCATTGTTAACCGACATCATAAATTGTTTCGATCAGTTAAATGAATCATCAAAAGTTAGAATAAAAAAAACTGGTTTATCTAATAATATTCCTAAAAAGGTGAAATTTGGGTTAAATAACAAGGTTAAATTTTTCAATTTCATTTTGCCGCCATTTATTGCAATCTGTTCTTTAATTCTATTCTCCTCTACTTTTATTTATTTTTATAATCCTGTTGAAGATAAAGAAAAAAATGAACTAAAAAATCCAAAATAAAGACTATTAGCATTCAAAATATAAACACGATATTATTAGAGAAATTACTTTTCAGAATAATTATTAATTTATTCTTTGTTATTTGATGTATGGCAGATTTGAAAATCCCTAATTTAAATATGAAGTCTGAAAAATATATTTTTAAAAAGAAATTTACTTTAAGAAGAAAATCAAAAAAAAGACTATTAACTGAATCTGGCTTTATGTTTATTTTGGGTCTTTTATTAGTTTATATAAATTATTTAATACCTAACAAGAATTTGCTTTTTCAAAATCTACCTTTGACTTTTAATAAGTCTTTTATTTTAATTATTGAGCTCATATCAAATCTTTATGAAATATTTTTGGTGATTTTCATTTTTATTTCTTCGATTATTACTTTTATTTTATTAATGGGCTCTTTTTATAGGTTATTTAAGATTGGAAAGAGAAAAACGACACAGATCGGTTATAAATAATTTCAAATTGGCTGCATTAATCCCCCGCCACCTGAATCAGAATCATCGTCATCATTTTCTGTTTCTAATCCGAATAGTGCGTAGAATCCAAGAGCAATAGATGAGAAAATTATTGTTAAGGGTAAAATCGAAGTTTGTATTCCGACGTCTATATATTCACCCATGAATTAAGAAAAAATTTTTATAAACCTAACCGAAATTAAACTCTTTCGCGGATTTTAAATAATTATTTAATAATTTATTCTTTTTTAATTAGTAGGTCCTTATCAAAATTATTTATTTCTTCAAGAAATAAACCAAAGCAATACATCAATTGATCAATTTGATTTTGAACTTCAGTAACGCCTAAACCTCTTATAGTTATTAAGGAGCATTGTTCCCTTTCATCAAAATTAAATTTATTTTGAACATTACTTGGTAAAGAATTTTTAAGAATTTTGAAAGTAGAATTTTTTAATTTGGTCTCTATTAAGATGTTTGGCTTTTTGAGTTTGATCTTGTTAAAACCACATTTTTTAGCAAGCAATTTTAGTCTCATTATCATAATCAAGGACTCAACAGGTTTCGGTAAGGTTCCATATCTATTAATCCAATCTGAAGCTAATTCAGTTAATTCATTATTATTTGAACATTCAGTAGCAGATTTGTAAGCCTCAAGCTTCTCTTCTCTGTTTAATATCCATGTTGCAGGTATAAATGCATTTATTTGGAGGTCAATTTGTGTGTCACTAACTTCTGGTATTTCTTGCCCAGAGATTTCTGAAATAGCCTCATGGAGCATTTCTATATATAAATCATATCCAAGAGCATTAACTTTCCCACTTTGTTCTTCTCCCAGTAAACTTCCTACTCCTCTTATTTCCATATCTTTCATCGCAAGTTGGTATCCACTTCCAAGTTCCGAAAAGTCTTTTATTGCTTTCAATCTTTGTTTTGCAGCGTCATTAATTTTATTTATATTTGGATAAAATAACCAAGCATGAGCTTGTACTCCGCTTCTCCCAACTCTTCCTCTAAGTTGATAAAGTTGTGATAGTCCAAATTTGTGAGAATCTTCAATTATAATTGTATTTACTTTAGGAATGTCTAATCCACTTTCAATTATCGTTGTGCATATCATGAGATCAACTTCTCCGTTATTAAAAGCAATCATTGCATTTTCAAGCTCTGTTTCGTTCATTTGTCCATGAGCAACAATAAACTTTAAGTTGTGAAACATATTTTTTAATTTGTTTACAGCTTGATCAATATCAGAAATCCTTGGAAGAACATAAAATATTTGACCACCCCTATCAAGTTCTTGATTAATGGCAGTTCTTATTACATCCATATCAATTTCAGATAAATATGTTTTTATTGATCTTCTTGATGGAGGAGGAGTATTTAGTAAGCTCATTTGTCTCAGCCCAGATAAGCTCATATAAAGAGTTCTAGGAATTGGAGTTGCCGAGAGAGTTAAAACGTCTATGTTAGTTTTTATTTTTTTAATTTTCTCTTTTTGACTTACTCCAAATCTTTGTTCTTCATCTATAACAAGTAGTCCTAAGTTTTTTATTTCAATTTCTTTCCCTAGAATTTGATGTGTGGCTACTACTAAATCAATTTTGTTATTTTTTAAACCTGCATAGATTTCCTTTCTCTCATTAAGGGTTTTGAATCTATTGAGTAATGAAACTTTTATTGGGTAAGGTGAAAATCTATTATTTATTGTTCTCCAATGTTGTTGAGCTAGGATTGTTGTAGGTGCTAGTAATATTACTTGCTTGCCTGATGTAATAGCCTTAAAAATAGCCCGAACAGCAACCTCTGTTTTGCCAAAGCCTACATCTCCACAAACTAACCTGTCCATTGGCTTATCGCTTTCCATATCAGACTTTATTTCTTTTACAGCAGTAATTTGATCTGGTGTTGGTTGATAAGGGAATGATTCCTCTAATTCATCTTGCCAAGGACCATCTTCTGGGTATACGTGCCCCTTTACTTTTTCTCTCTTTGCATAAAGTTTTAAGATATCGACAGCAACTTTTTTGATTTGTTTCTTATTTTTATCTTTTATTCTTTCCCATTCTGTCCCTCCTAATTTATTTATTTTTGGCTTTATTTTTCCGCTAGATCTATACCTGTTAACACTACCGAGTTGATCAGCTGCAACACTTATCTTCCCGTCTTGATACTGAATGACTAAATAATCTCTTGAATCTCCAGTTATATTGATTTTTTCAATTTTTAAAAATTTTCCTATTCCATGATTTTTATGAACAATAAAATCCCCTGGACTAATCTTATTCAAATTAATATTTGAATTGGTACTTCTTTTTTTTCTTCTTATGAAAACATTATTAAAAAGAGATTGTTGTGCAAATAATTCTTTATCTGTTACGAGGACAACTTTCCATATAGGAAGATAAAAACCCTCTATTTCATAATTGTTCCTATTTTTTATAATTAAAGGAGTTGAATTATTAATTGACTTAAATGCTTCATCATTATCATTAGGATTATTTAAGAAGTTTGTATTACATTCGTGCTCAAAAAGTAAAGTCCTAGTTCTCAATGGCTGTGCCGATAATATCCATACTTTTTCTTTATTTTTTATATATTTATTTATATCGTTAGATAATTTCCCTATATTTTTAGAGTATGAATTTAATCTTTTATCGTTTAATAAAAAACTATTATGAATATTCTCTTTAGATTCAAATTCATACAATTTTATTAAATTAAAATTTCTCAGTGAATTTAATATTTCCTCAAACTTTAAATGCAAATTAGGCTTAGCCTTTAAGGTAATATCATTATTTTTGAGGTTTTCATTTAATTCATACGCACAATTATCAAAATTACTTTCTGAATCTAGATACCAGTTATTCGCAAATTTATTACAATCTTCTAATTCATCAATTACAAGAATTGTTTCTTTCTTTATGAAATCTATTATATTTGAAGGCTTTTTTTCAATTATTCCTAAATAACGATCAAGATTATTTTTATTTATATCTTCTGAATTAAAAATACAGTTCTTAGATAAATTATTTAACTTATCTTTTATTAGTAAATCAAATCCAGCCTGTATTATTTCAATATTATTGATACTTTCCAGTGTTTTTTGTGTATTGGGATCATATTCTCTTATTTTCTCAATTACATTATCAAAAAATTCTAATCTTATAGGGAACTCATTATTTACAGGATATATATCTATTATTTCCCCTCTCCTACTCCAGAATCCTTCTGTAGAAGTTACATCTTCTTTTTTATAACCAAGCAATGTAAGTTTATTTGCTAATTCTTGAATTTCAATTTGAACCCCTTTTTGCAGATCTAACTTGTTTTCAATTAATAATTTTTTATTTATTAGATGAGGTTGTAGTGATTTCTCTGTTGATACAACAATATTAAGTTCTTTGTTCTCTTTTTTTATTAATTTCGATAAAACAGTAAGCTGAGTAAATTCAATCTCTTTGGATTTATTGATTGACGAGTATGGTAAATGTTCTGTTGGCGGATAATATAAAACTGCTAAATCATTTAAACTTTCAAAATAACCAATCCATTTGTAGGCAATTTCTATATTAGGACAAATTAATAATATATTTTTATTTTCTTTTTTTGCAATGCTATCTAAGACTATTGATTTAGCATATCTACTTGAACCAACAATATTTAATTCTTTATTTTTTGAAATTCTTTTTATTAATTCAGAGGTAATTTGTGAGTTTGAAATATAATTAACTAAAGTATTTAAACTCATTTATAGTTATCAATCTTGATTACGAATATCCGACATATTATATTAGATTTTATACTGATTGTGAATAATATTTGATGGATTCAGCCGCAATAAATTCTTTTATACCCACACTAGATCAAGTAGACAGTTGGTACGAAATCTTTACACTTTTACCAATATTAATTGCACTAGAGTTATTATTATCGGCTGATAATGCTGTCGCACTAGCTTCTCTTACTAAATCCCTCGACAGTTCGGAATTAAGGTCAAGAGCCTTAAATATTGGTATTACAATATCTTTATTATTTAGAATTATTCTCATCATTTTATCTAATGTTCTTCTCAAGTTTATTTTTATTAGGGTTTTTGCTGGTTTTTATTTAATATATTTATTCTTCTCTAATGTTTTTTTTAATTCTGAAATAGAAAATGCCGAAAATGGCACAGATAATAATAAAAATAATTTTAAGTTCTTAAGGGTTGTAGCACTTCTCTCAATTACTGATTTTGCATTTTCCATAGACAGTATCACTACTGCAGTAGCTATCAGCGATCAATACATATTAATAATATTTGGAGCAGTAATTGGAGTATTAGCCTTAAGATTTACATCGGGGATTTTTCTAAAACTTCTGGATATATTTTCTAGATTAGAAACAGCAGGTTACGTAGCAATTTTAATTGTTGGGATTAAACTTTTAATAAATACGTTAATTAAAGAATCTATTCTTCCAGACTATTATTTTTATATTTTGATTCTTTTTGCTTTCATTTGGGGATTCTCTAAAAAGAGAATTTAAAACTTAATCTGAGAGATATTCACCTACTGAGGGCTTTAACTGTTGTATCAATTGCTTTTTGCTAGATATGTTTTTGCCTTCAAGTTTTGCTTCTATCAAAATAATCGGTTCAGTTTTAGTTGAAATTATTATTCCTTCATTTTCTATGACAGCTAGAATAATACCTGGCATGGGATAATTTCTCATGAAACTTATTTTTTCATTATTAATATCATCATTACTCAAAACTTTAATTTTAATTATTTTTAGGTTCTTACCTCTAAAAGTTGTATATGCTCGTGGGTATAATGCTTTTATTTTTCGAGAAATTTCAATTGCCTCATTCCCCCAATCAACTTTATAGTCTGATTTCTCAATCATTCTTGCGTAAGTAATTTCTCTTCCAAGGGTATTTTGTTTTGTTAATTGAGAATTAGTATTTTTATTAATATTTTCTTCTAGTAAAGATGTAGCATTTAAAAATAATTTTGCAGATAAATCACTAAGTTTTTCCGTTAGAGTATTTAAATTATCATTATTATCGATTTTAATTTTTTCTTCCAACAATAAGTCACCAGTATCTAGTCCTTCACTCATTTTCATAATTCCAACTCCTGTAAATTCATCCCCTTTCATTAGGGACCATTGGATTGGGGCAGCACCACGCCATCTTGGAAGTAATGAAGCATGTGCGTTCCAACAACCAAATTTCGGAATTTCTAATATCTCTATGGGTAAAATTTTCCCATAAGCGATAACAATAAATAAATCACAAGATAGTGATTTAAGTTCATTTACAAAATTTATATTGTCCCTAATTTTTTCAGGAGTATAAATTTTTATAGATTCTTGCTCGGCAAAGCTTTTAACAGGTGAAGATATTAATTTATTACCCCTATTTCTTTTCTTATCCGGTTGGCTAACTACTGCAATCACGTCGTGCTTAGATTTAATAAAAATATCAAGGCTCGCAAGTGAATATTCAGGTGTACCCCAGAATATAATTCTCACACGTCACCAGTTATTGATAATTCATCTACCCATATATGTGGAGAAACCCCATTTGTTGTTACCTCCTGGCTTGATTCAATATTTAATATGTTTTTCAAAAGATCTTTGATATCTCCTGCGACAGTTGCAGATTCTATTGAGATTTTTTTACCGTTTTTATAAAGCCATCCATCAAATGGAAGAGAGAACGAACCTTGACTTGCTCTGACCCCTGCATGGATTGCATTTAATTCTTCAATATAAACAAATTCTCCATCATAATTAGAGTGATTTAATGATGTGTTTAAATCGTAGTCTCCATTTGATTTTTCAACTACTATCCAATCAGGAGATACTGAAACTTTTGATCCTAGTCCAGCGTGACCAGTAGGAATTGTTTTAAATATTCTTGCAGTTGATTCAGAATGTATAAAATTTTCAATTCTCCCTTTGTTAATTAAACATATTCTTTTGGTAGGGGTTCCTTCTCCATCAAATGGTGATGAAGAAATATTCTTTTCGTGAAGACCATCATCATAAATATTAAGTGCTTCTGTAGATAGCTTCTCTCCAATAGAATTTTTATTAGATAAGCTCACACCATCTAAAATGCTTCTAGCATTAAACATTGAGCTAAAGGCGTTAATGATCGTTAAAAAAGACTCTGGGGAAAAACATATTAAATATTTATTAGTTTTAATAGATGAATAATTTAAATGAGAAATTGTTTTATTCGAAGCCTCTTTAATACACGATTCTATATCTATATCATCAACTCCATATCCAAGTTTTACGGAACCTGAGCTACGAGGTTTCTTATCTTTCTCTTCTGCTCTTGCATATAAATAGAGTGCAGCTTGACTTTTGGTGTAACTTCGAAAGGCACCATCACTATTTGCATAAACTCTCTCATAAAAACTCTCAGATAAACCATTATATGGAACAGATTTGATTGAATCATGACTTTCTAATAGTTTTACTTCCGCTTCTCTTAAAAGAGTAAGTAATTTTTTAATTCCAACAGGATTTCTATTTTTTACGTCCTTAACTTTAATAGGATCCTTGGCTAGTGGTGAGAATTCTGTACTTTCATTCTTGTTGCCAAAATCAGAAGCAATATTTGCTAGATTTAGAGCCTTTTTAATACCAGATTCACTGATATCACTTGTTGTAGTAATACCAACTAAATTAGATTCGTTCCAAACTCTTAAAGTTAAAATTTGCTTTTGTGATGCCTTAAGTTGTTTAGCCTCACCTTTATCTACTTGCACAGAATAATCATTAGAAAAGCTTGCACCATAATCCCATTTTTTAAGATTTAGGAAATCTGCAGCTTTGGAGATTTGAGTTGTAATTTCTCTTGAATTCATACCCTATCTTCCACCAACCGTGATTGAATCAACCTTAATATGAGGTTGGCCAACAGTTACATTGACACTTCCACTAATGGATCCACAGAATCCAGGCGCTAATTCAAGATCATTTCCGCACATTGATATTTTTGGCATAACTTCTTTAGCCTCACCAATCAAAGTTGCTCCCTTTACTGGCTTAGTTAATTTTCCATTTTTAATTAGATATCCTTCTTCTACCGCAAAATTAAATTGTCCTGTAGCACCTACACTGCCTCCACCCATTGATTTGCAGTAAAGACCATCACTAATACTATTTATTAAATCTTCTTTAGAGTACTCACCTTTAGCTATATAAGTATTTCTCATTCTTGAAGCTGCTGCAAAAGAATAATTTTGCCTTCTTCCACTCCCTGTTCTTTTATGGCCAGTTCGTAATTCACCTGCCCTGTCGGATATAAACTTTTTTAAAATTCCATTTTTTATAAGAACTGATTTCTCCGGTTCCATACCTTCATCATCTACTGATAATGAACCAAAGGATCCTTCTGATATGCCTTCATCTATTGCTGTAACTGATTCATGCGCAATTTTTTCATTCAACTTATTCTCGAATGGTGTTGTACCTCTCTCTATTTGTGTAGTTTCAAGCAAATGTCCACATGCTTCATGAAATATAACGCCACCAAATTTATTAGCTAATACAACAGGCATTTGTCCAGCCTCAACATAATCCGCATACAACATATTCATTGAACTTTCAAATACATCATTTGCTGCTTTTTCATGATCCCAGAATCTAAATTCATTAGGCATTCCTGATGATCCAAATCTTCTACTCCCATTAGATCTATATTGAGCATCACTAGCCATTACGTTAAGACCAACTGTTTGATGCAACCTAATATCGGAAGCATAGGTCCCATCGCTGGAGGCTATGATTACTTCCTGAAGATTTCTAGAGTAACTTCCTTTTCTAGTTATTATTTTGTTATTTTTTTTAAGAGACTTTGTACTGACTAATAGTTTTTCACTTATCTCATGAATTGATGGAACTTCATCAATCCATGTTTTCTTGGATAAACTATAATCTCTATGTTTATTTAGGCCGTTAAAGACTTCTCTGTTGTTTTTGTCAGTTATATCAAGCATCTCAATAGCTTGAGATACTGATTTCATCAAGCCATGTTTTGATAAATCATTAGTACTTACAAATCCGTCCCTTTTGTCTTTGAAGATTCGAATACCAGCACCTCTTCCAAATGATGGACTTACACTTGTAATGTAATCCTCTTCAGCAAGTACACTTGAATTGTCTGTATTTTCTATAAATATTTCTACAAAATCAGCTCCAAGTCCCATTCCATAGATAATAATTTCTTCTAATAAATCTTTATTGCAACTACCAAATTCGATTTCATTTGATTTGATTTGTGACGAAAGCATATGAGTTTAAAAATTTGCTCTGTATAAAAGATTATCTAATCTCAGGTTGGAAATCTTTGCTATCTAGAGGTTTTAATAAGTATAGTCTTAATAGCTGGTAACCGTTTGATAAATAGGTAGGTAATTTCTTTAAAGTTTTGGATATTTTATTTCCATCGCTGTTAGCAATATCAGAAAGGACCTTATTATTTTCAACTATTTTATCTAATCTTTCATAAAAAGATTTATCATATACATCTAATACTACAGGGAAAACTCTAGCAGAAGTTTCATTTGTTTTATTAATAACGTACTGGTCGTAATCTCTAGCATCTAAACCTAAAGAGCTGTAAAAATCTTTTTTGATTCCTAAATCCCTTGCATACATAGTTGCGAATACAGCAAGTAGAAAAAACCTTGACCATAACTTTGATGTTAATGGAAGATTGTTCAAAAAGTATCTAAATCTATGGAAATAGTCAAAGAGTGGATGTGTAAAGGTAGAGCCACCAATGGTAATTTTTTGACTTAAAGATTTAACAGTACGTGGTTGTGCTCTCATTAGTGCGTCAAAGAAGTCACCATGTCTATTTTCATCTTGACACCAATTTTCAAAGTAATTAAAGAGAGGAAAAATCTTGCTATCTGGATTCTTTTCAAGATGTCTATAAATTGCGATGTATCTCCAATAGCCTATTTTTTCTGATAAATAAGTAGCGTAAAAAATACTTCTTGGTGGGAAATAAGTGTAATCTTTATTGGCGGTTAAAAAACCTAAATCTAACTGTAATCCAAAGTCACTCATTGATTTATTCAAGAAACCTGCATGTCTAGCTTCGTCTCTAGCCATATGAGCAAAACATTCAGCAAGAAGAGGGTTTTTGTCTTTAATCCTCTTGCTAAGCTCCTTATAAAGTAAAAAGCCGGAAAACTCTGAAGTACAACTTCCTTCAAGAAAATCAACAAAAAGTTCTCTTGTCTCAGGATCTAGTTTTTCTGCAGCTCCTTCAAATTCACTATTTCTTACAAAATGATGCCTATTGTAGTCTTTCCTAAACTCCTCACATATAGCTTCCAGTTCCTCCTCATTTATTGATAAATCCATATTTTCCATTGCCTCAAAGTCTGTTGTGTAGAACCTTGGAGACAAAATTGTTTCCTTTGCTGGTGCCTTTCCATTATTTACTTCTTTTTTATTTTTAGATTCAATAGTTGATTGAGACATCTTTACTTTGATTTGTTAATACTATTATTTACTATGATTTGTATTTTCGAGGGAAAAGTTAACTAGGTGTCATTCTTTTTTTATCAATTTACTCCTAAAAGTTTTTGCCCGTTTAATCTCTGTAGAACTCTTGAAATTATTAATTTAAGGGTTATTCTTTTCTCGTCAATAAGAAATGATTCGATTATGCTAGGTTTTTGATTTGGTTTGGATAAAGAAATACTTTTTAATGAACTTATGTCCTCTTTATCGAATGATAGCCAAAAGCTGCAAGTTTCCTTTATTTCGCAATTTATTACCCAGCATTTATCTCCAGCAATTGGTCTATTGGTGTTTTTGAGATTAATATTGTTTATTTCTAATCCTCTTTGATTAATTTCTTCTACTAAAGAAGGAATTAAATGAATATTAATAAACTCTTGGAATGGCTTTTTTTCTATGGGGAGTTCTTTTTTGAGATTAGAATTAGTATTAACTGTTGGATCATTATCATTTTTTTTATCAACTCTAGAAGCAAGATTATTATTTGAGTTAGTACGATTTTCATTGATAACTTCATTATTTGGTTCTAAATTTTCTTCCATAAAAAAATACTATTTACTATATTTATTATAAATAAAAATAACCATTTTTTATAATTAGAATTATCTAGTTTACTACCAATCATTATCGTCATTATTCCAGTCATCTTTGTTATTAGGTTTATTGGAATAGTTTTGATCTTTTTTAAAATTATTTTCTTCCGTATTTTTAACTACTCTGTAATTAACAGATATTGTTGGTTGAGCATCTCTAATGTCCCTTTGTGGTGGTATATCAATATTACATTTGATATCTTCTTCATTATTTAGAGGTTCATAATTTTCTTCTATATTTTCAATAACATTTTTCTTATAACTACTAATTGTGTTTGTTAATAACGTACTTATTAATAAACCAGAAAAAAATGAAATATTGATTAACTTACCTATACTTACTTCTTGGATAGTCCATTTAAAGTATCTAAATGAAGTCCTTTGTTTATTATTTGTGTGTAATGCAATTTGAACAATTATTATTAAGATAATAGTTAATAATAAATATTTCTTCTTAATAATCATTCTAAAAAAGGTTTCTTCATTTTACTTAGTTTAATAATATTTACATGATTTATTGTTGATAATTTATTTATATTAATTCTAAATCAATTTGATATTTAAGAATATCTACTTTTATAATTTTTACTTCTATTTCATCTCCAACTTTATATGATTTCTTAGATTTTCTTCCAATCAATAAATTTTGTCTTGATCTATATTCATACCAATCATTATTAAGAGTACTGACATGGACTAAACCTTCTACATTTAATTCATATATATCTACAAAAAAACCATAACTTTGAACTGAAAAGATAAACCCACCATAAGTATTACCTAATAATTTTTCTGCTTCTCTTACTTTTTTTATACTTATCATATTAGATTTATATTGGTTGACTTTGTTTTTATATTCCTTAAGTTTATCTATTACAAATTTATTAAATAGTGTATCTATATTCTTTGACATTGATGAATTAAATATATCCCAATTTACAGACTCCCATGAATTACTCTCCATTATATTTATATCATTTATGTTACTTTTCTTCGATTTCTTCCCATTTATTATCATATTAAAAATACAGTACTGATTCAAAAGATTCGTGAAGTCATATCCTGGCATTGTCCAGGGAGAAATAAATAGTTTTTCTGATTCATCATCATCATCTGATTTTTTAGAAAGTAGGCGTATTTCATTTTCCTTAAATTCATTAATTAACAGTTTATGTAATATTCTTTTTTTACTATTATCATCGCATAATTTAATTATTTGACTAAATGTTAAATTACCATCTTCATTTAGCTCTATATCATTGCCTATAAACTCTGAATATTTGATGATTTCATTTACATTTATGTAATCCAAATCACTTGATATGTATCCAGCACTCTTTAATCCGTATTTATTTGAATGTTTGAACCATATTATATTAGCTTCATTTAGGATTGGGGCTAGATATGTTTGGCAATCATCTTTTTTTAAAGGCTCAAAATATCCTTTAGAATATTCACTTGGGTTATGGATAAAAAATTCATCTATTGATTTTATTTTATTAAGTTGGGTAGGAATTTCAACTTTACCCTCCATGAGATGTGATTTTCTAAATGATGTTGAAATTTCTAATATTTTATCTAAATCTTTAATATGTTCCTTTATGGGTTTTAATAATCTCGAGGTGATTCTAGTTTTACTTTTTCTAGATAGAAGAGCTTCAGTGAGGTCACTTCCAACAATCAAAGAGCATTTTACTAAAGTAAGGTGAAATGACCACTCAGTAATTTCATTATCACTATTCAAATGCATACAAAGACTTATGGCTTCATTCTTTTCTCCTAAATTAAATTCAGATGGATTTCTTATTGCTTCACTAAGGTAGTTTTGCCAATTATTCAATAAAGGTAATGACTCAAAGCCGTTAAAGAATATTTCTAGGGACTTTTTACTATTTAGTTCTACTCTTTCTGCAATACTATTTGAATGTAACCATAATCTAGAAGTTCTATCTTTTCCTTGTTCTATTTGAATCATAGGGAGCATAGGTGAATTATCAGAATCCCAACTTTTAAACAAATAAGAGTTTTTATCTGATAAGTCGATTCTTTGCCTTTTTTCTATTTTTTTTGATTCGATAAGATTATTATTGTTTAATTTATTGATATTGCTTTTAGACAAAACAAAATCTGTATCGAATTCCTCATTACTATTAAGCTGTAGTTCTTTTATCACATGGCCTAAACCTTCCTCTTGACCTATGGGAAATCTATCAATCGCAACTTTAACTATATTTTTATTTTCTGGTTTGTAGATATATTTTTTATTCTCTTTTGGAAGTCTTATTTTAAAAAGTATCCTATCATCGATAGGAATGGCATATACATCATTTTTTATTATTTCAACTTTAGAAAGAAGTATCTGATTTGTTCTTTCAAGAATACAATCAACTATTCCCTCCGGTGATCTTCTTCTGAATCCCTCTTTTATTATCCTTACTAAAACTTTATCTCCATTCGATGCATTATTTAGGAGATTTTCTTTAATATAGATATCTTCTTTGCTTTTTTCTCTTACTGCAAAGCAATAACCTTTGCTACTACACCTTATTTTAGCGACAATGTGATTACTATCTTTTATGAAAGTATATTCATCATCTTTGTTTTTGTTTATTATTTCTAATTTTTCAAGAGCTTTTAGAGCTATATTTAGTTTATTTTTATCCGATATTTTTGTTAATTTTAATGATCTGCATAATTTCTTATATTCCACCCCTTCTGACTGATTTAAATTATCAATTATTGAAGATGTTGTGAACATGGTATAAATGAATATTTATAAATTAATTAGGTTATACATAATACATTATTACACCTTTTAACCAAGCTTAAAACTAATTTTTTTCTTTGTCTTCATTTTCTTCTTTGTCGATAGCGAATGAATTTATAAATAGCCTGATACCAATAATAAAAAATGTTATGGAGGCTATTGATTTAAGAACTACTTCTGGTAGAAAACTTGAGATAGAGCCGCCTGTTAATGCTCCGAGTAAACTTGCAAAGACAAGTGCAGAAGAGGATCCTAAAAAAACAGCTAATGGTTTATTTGAAGTACCACTTATCGTTAAAGTAGCTAGTTGGGTTTTGTCGCCTAATTCAGCAATGAAAACGGTTATAAATGTTGACAGTAATAAACTTAAAACCATTTATATATAAATTTTGAAAGTATCATAGGCTAAAAATACACTAATAATTATCATTAAAGCTCCTGTAAATAAAGCAAATTTGCTTGGAGATATTTTTTTTGATAACCATTTTCCAATTAGGACTCCAACTACACTAGAGCTTATCAAAGCTAGAGAACTTCCAAGAAAAACAATTATTGGCTTACCAGATTCAGCAGAAAGCATTAGTGTGGCTATCTGGGTTTTATCGCCAAGTTCTGCAATAAAAATTGTTGTAAAGGTTGTTATGAATATCGATAAGAAGCTTTTTTCTACATTATTTTCTTTTTTATCTAATTTACTATTCATTTTCGTGAAACTGCGATATTAAAATTTTTCATTTCTTTACTTTTGTATCCATAATTTGATGAAATATGTTGTTTGCAACAATCTATAAGAAATTTATCACCAAATTTTAAAAATCCTTTAAATGAAACTGAGAATTCATTTACTCGGCAAAAGTGAGGTCTTGTTTCATAAATTAAGCATTTTTTATTATCTCTGTCCAGATTTTTACACCAACCGTCTTTAGCTGTCATTGAATTTATCAAAGCGATATCTTCTTTGTTAAGTTTGTCAGCCAAGTCGCTTCTTTCGTTTAAGTCGAATTTACAACAAGCTCCACAATTTTCTATACATGTCCATGATTTCATAATTTAATTCAATCTTGTAACGTATCAGTACAGTTCTTTCATTTATTTGTAAAAATAGTATCACAAAACATATTCATTATCATGGCAAATCTTATTGTATTAGGCGTAGTTGCATTATCAGGACCAGCAATAATTGCTCTAGTATTTTTTAGAAATAAATAATCTCCTTTGTGAATACTAATCTCGAGGGTGTTTATTGGGATTTAGATGGTACTATCGCAAATACAGAATTAGAAGCTCATTTACCTGCTTTTAATCTAGCTTTTAAGGACTTTGGTTTAAATTGGAATTGGGAAACTAATAAATACATCCAGCTTTTGAGAATTAACGGAGGCAAAAATAGAATTGCCTACTATTCTAAATCAAACGATGATAATTTATCAGATGAATTAATTATCAAAATCCATGAAAAGAAACAGTTTCACTATTTAGAAATTATAAAAAAAAATTGCGTTAACTTTAAAACTGGAGTTTTTAGATTAATAAATGAATTACATAAAAAAAAAATAAGGCAATTTATTGTAACTTCAAGCTCTAGAAGGCAAGTGGATTTAATTGTTGAATATCTATTTAATGGTATAAATCCATTTGAGTTTATTATCGCAAGTGAGGACGTTGAATTAAAGAAACCACATCCTTTACCTTATTTAAAGGCAGTTCAATTAAGTGGTATTAAAAAAAATAACTCAATAGTTTTCGAAGACTCTAATCCAGGCTTAATTTCTTCTTTAGCAGCTAACCTGCCGACAATATTTGTTCCTTCTAATATCCCAATAGTTCTTGAGGAAAATATTAAATTAGATTGTATTTTAGACAGTCTAGGTGATGAGAACAATGTGGCAAATGTAATTAAAGGTCCTAAACTTAAAACACCATATGTTGACCATAGCTTTCTAAGTGAATATTTAAAGACTTTTAGCAATGCAAAAAACTAAGTTTTCAAGGATTACCTATCAATTAAATAATGTATTATTTGGTTTTCTTAGTGATACTTGGAGGTCTAAATCTATTGGTCTAATTTCTGTTTTGACTGGTTATTTTTTGTTTGCTAATTTTATTACTAAATTTATATCCGAAGGTAAAAATGAATTAATAATGGTTCCAATAATTATTGTGTTTATTGAAATTATTATAAGAATCAAGCCTTCCTCAAGTTCAAAATATTATGATCTTTGGTCCGTAGTTGATAAATTAAGAATTGGTGCAATCTATGCAGTTATACTTGAAGCATTTAAGTTAGGATCTTAAAACCTATTCTTCTTCTTCTTCTTCTTCAATAGGATAAACAAATCCTTGAGCTTTCCCAGTTAATACTGATTTACCTAATGATATAGCTTTCTGAGCTGCTAATGCTGCTTTTCCTTTCCAAACAGCATGTCTATGATTCCTTTTGCTTTTTGATTTTTTCTTCTTTGGTACAGCCATTCTGTTTCTTTATTTCCTTATAATAATATAACCTTTAAGTGGTTATCTCCGAAACTTTTGAGTATATTTTGTTTATATACGTCAATTTTATAAATAAGCATATATGCTTTATTAATCACTTTTAAAGATTAGTGTTTAGATCAAAATTCTCATATTCAAATTCTAAATCAAGTTATTCGGATCTTCTAGAAGATATAGACTCGGGAAACATAGAATCAATATTTTTCTATCCTAGGCAGAGAGAAATTGATGTTCTTTACAAAAATGGTGATAAATTTAAAATACCTATACTTTATAACGATCAATTAATCCTTGAAAAGGCTACTGAAAATAAAGTAGAACTAACTATCAACAATAGTAGAAAAGAATCTTCAGCTGCTAATTCATTTGCTTCAATCAGTCTTTTCCTGATTCTTGTATTAGCCATAGTTTTAATCATTAGGAGTACATCAAAACTAGCTTCAAGAGCCTTTGGTTTTAGCAAAAATCAGGCTAAATTTGTAACTATTGATGATGTAGATACGAGATTCGATGATGTGGCTGGTGTCCCTGAAGCCGCTGAGGAATTAAAAGAGGTTATAACTTTTTTGAAGGAACCAAAAAAGTTTGAAAATCTTGGAGCTAAAGTGCCAAAAGGAGTTCTCTTGATTGGACCACCTGGAACAGGTAAAACATTATTGGCTAAAGCAATTGCCGGAGAATCAGGAGTGCCGTTTCTCTCAATAGCTGCATCAGAGTTTGTTGAACTATTTGTTGGTGTTGGGGCAAGCCGAGTCAGAGATCTATTTGCTAAGGCGAAGGAAAAATCTCCTTGTATAATATTTATTGATGAAATTGATTCTATTGGAAGGCAAAGAGGTTCTGGGATAGGAGGTGGAAATGATGAAAGAGAGCAAACTCTCAATCAGCTTTTAACTGAATTAGATGGTTTTGCTGATAATTCAGGGATTATTGTTTTAGCAGCAACAAATAGACCAGATATTTTAGATGCAGCATTATTAAGACCAGGAAGATTTGATAGAAAAATAGAAGTAATGCTTCCGGATTTAGATGGAAGAAAAAAAATTCTTGCAGTTCACTCTCTTTCAAAGCCACTCTCAAGCAAAGTTGACTTAGGATATTGGGCTTCAAGAACAATTGGATTTTCTGGAGCAGATCTGGCCAATTTGATGAACGAGAGTGCTATTCACTGTGCAAGAGATAAATCTAAATTTATTAGTGATATTCATATAGAAGGTTCTCTAGATAAAATTACCATTGGCCTTAGAAGTACATTAATAACTTCTTCTAATATGAAAAAAATAATTGCTTATAACGAAGTAGGCAGAGCAATTGTATCTGCTGTGAGAAATGGAATTGCATCAGTTGATAAAATTACAATTTTACCTAGATCTGGATCTTTAGGAGGATATACAAAGATATGCCCAAATGAAGATGTAATTTCTAGTGGCTTGATTTCAAAAAAATTATTATTTTCCAAAATTGAAATTGCTCTTGCAGGAAGAGCTGCAGAAATTATAGTTTTTGGCGAAAGCGAAATTACACAATGCTCCATAAACGATATTTCTTATGCGACGAATATTGTAAGAGAAATGGTTACAAAATATGGTTTTTCAATTCTTGGTCCTATTTCAATGGAATCTGATAATAATGAAATGCTTATGGGAGAAGGATTTTTTAAAAGAAAGCCTCTCATAGCAGAATATACTTCTTCTAGAATAGATAATGAGATCATAAAGATTTCTAAAATGTCATTAAATAATTCAATAGAAATACTGCATAAAAATAGAGTTTTACTTGATAAATTAGTTGATATACTTTTAAATCTAGAAACTATAGATAAACAAGTTTTTAAATTAACAACTTCAAAATTGTTGAAAGTTTGATTTAATTGCTTTAGATTAAAAAAAATATTTTCTTGATAATTAAAAACAATTCAACGAGGTTATTATTTACAGTTTTATTCTTGCTTATTTTTCCATTTATTCAAAAACAATGGTTTAATTTGTATTTATTTAATATTAATGATATTTCTTTTTATTCAATTCTTTACTATTTAAGCGGTACAATATGCCCAACTCTGATATGTTTAAACTCTTTAAATAACTTTACTTACTTTAATTTTAATAAGAATAATATTTATAGTAGAAAAATAATTAAAGGTAAAGCTTTATTTTTATTAGTAGCAATAAATTTGATATTTCTATCGTACTTAATAGCCGATTATATATATTTAAATTTTGATCTTATATGTAATTTACTTATCGAAGTAATTAATTTACAAAAACCTGATATTTTTCAGTTAAGTTTATTCATATCTTTAATTTCTATTTTATTGATTTTTAAGAAATCTAGGCTTTTATTTAAAAAACTAATATTAGTAAATTTTATTTTGATTTCTTTTTACATTTGGTATCTTCAGATTAATAATATGAATGTTGATGATCAGTTTCATATTTATAGATATTTTGGTTTAAATGACTTAAATTTAATTAATGTTTTTATCTTATTTGCTATAGAAATTTCTTATTTTACGTGGTCTTTTTTATCTTATAAAACAAATTTAAGCGATTGGATCGTTCACAGGCCTCAAAAAGGGGATTTAATCCCCTTTTTGAATATTTCTATTTTTTATTTATTTATAATTATTTACTACTCAAAACTTACTTAACAGTTACTAATCCTTCTACAGCGCAGAAAAATATTCCTTACTCCCTTTGGGGTCCTCTAACATTGTTTTCTCCCCGGGGGTCCAGTTTGCTGGACATACTTCATCTGGGTTTGCCGCAACGTATTGATAACCTTGAAGGATTCTTAGTGTTTCATCAACATTTCTACCTACAGGAGCCTTGTTAACAGTTGTATGCATAACTATTCCTTCAGGATTGATCAGAAATAAACCTCTATCGGCCTCTCCATCATCATTAAGAACATTATATGCCTGGCAAATTTCTCTTTTTAGGTCAGAAACTAATGGGTAGTTAATATCGCCAATTCCACCTTCATTTCTTGGGGTTTGTATCCAAGCTAAATGACAGTGTTTGCTATCAACTGATACACCAAGTATTTCAGTATTAAGTGATGAGAAATCTTTATATCTATCACTAAATGCTGTGATCTCGGTTGGGCAAACAAATGTAAAATCTAATGGGTAAAAGAATAAAACAACCCATTTACCTCTTAGAGCTGAAAGTGTAATCTCCTTAAACTCTTGATCATATACTGCAGTAGCAGTAAAATCTGGTGCTTCTTGTCCAACTCTTAAGCTCATGAATAAATTTGTCCTTATTTAAATTATGTGTGGTCTTAATGACCGTAATAGGTATTATAATTTTATTAATAATAAATTAGCAAGTTTTTTTCTATTTCAATGAAATGGCATTTTTCCTTTAGTAGGAAGTTTACAATTTTAAATCATAATAAACTTTTAAAAAATCTCAAAAAGGAGTTAATTAAATATCCCATTAAAAGACCTGATATTAATAATTCGAATTAAAAGAAATTTTCTTTTATTTAATATTCCTTTAAATTCAAATCTCTATAATTAATATTATTCTTTTAGTAATTTTAATCATGGCTAATTATATTGAAAGACTAAAGAATAAAATTAGAATAAAAAAGTTTGATTCTAATCAGCCAATTGGAGCTTGGATTTTCGTTGTAATACTAAATATAGTTGGATTTGCGGGTTATTTTTACTTAAAAGTAAATCATATTCAACTAGGTAGTTGATAAATCATTTTATTTCTTTTTTAATTGATCGACAAAAATTCTTTAATCTTTCATTGCTAGTCAAGTCTGGTAATGTCCATATTGATTCTGTTTCCGGTATTGGATAATTACTCCATTCTTTGAATTCCTCCATTATCGAAGCATTATTCAATTTCGATATAAACTTTTTTCGCTTTTTTATATATTTCCGAATAACAGTTAAGTTTGTTTCGATATATTCTCTCATAGTGAAAAACAAATCTTTTATTAATCTATCATCTCACTTGTTTGCATTGATGGGAGACATTGATTAGACGTTTTGTACAGCTTGAAAAAGACCAAATGAATAACCCCCTATTAGGATCCAGCCAAGTACACTTGATATTATTGTGGATCTTCTATTGTGTCTTCTAATAGCTGATTCAATCATTTCATTAACCTCATCTTTATTAAGATATTCTTTTCGAGATTCTTTTTTCATTTTTTTTTCTTATAAGATAAACGAATTTATAAAAAAGTGAGTATAAATTTTTTTCTGTACAGTTAATGTGTTCTATCTGGTGAATTTATAAATAATTTTGTATGTATTAATAAATATATTAACGATCTTAGGAGCAATTTATAAAAATCTAAGATAGAGTTGTCTCAATAAAAGATCCTAGAATTTTTAATACAAATAATGAATATTAATGATAAATCTGTCTTAGTAATGCTTAATAAACTAATTGCCATAGATAGGCTAAATAAAACTCAAATTCTCCAAATGGTGAATTTAGTTTCTCTATCAAATGATATCAATGATTTGAAAGATAATTTAAAATGGGAAAGGTCCAAATCATTTCATCAAAATAATTATAATATATAAACTAAATGTTGGATAAATATTAATACTTGAAATTTAAATAAGAGCCAAATAATATTTAATTAAACTAATTAGGAGTTTTCAAAGTTATTTATATAAATTGTTCAAATAAATTTTTGATAATAAAGTTTCTTATAAGATACTTTCTCTTGATTACTATGATTAAGTGTTGTTTTCTTATCCTTGTTAAATGATTTAATTAATACTGTAGAAGTTATTATTATTAATAATATAATTAGTAAATCTCCAACCGTAATCCCTCTCTCCTTAAGATTCATAAGTAAGTTAAATATTTTCCTTAATATAGCCTTTTTTATTTATTAAATTAATATTGTTTACAAACATACTAAATATATATTAAGTAAATATAAAAAGAATATAAAATTGTTAAGACTAATGGCTATTAAATCTTATAAAAACAATAGATAAGATCTGTATTAATGGATATCAAAAAAAAAATAGGTAGTTCCAACACTCCTAGTTTTTTCTCTAATGAGATGATTATCACAAAAAAATCTCTTAACGAAAATCAACTCAAATATACTTATCAAAAACAGTTAATCTCAGATCTAGATATTAAGCACAAGGAATGGTCAAAATGTGTTGACAGTAAGTTTTAAAAGCTTTTATTAATTATATTCAAAAGTTTATTTCTTTTATTTTTATTTTTCTCTTCCCAATGAATTGTTACTTCATCATTAATGATTGGTTTTGCTTCATAAGCTAAATACCAAAGAATAAATCCGGCAGGGAATATTAAAATATGCATAACAAAAATTAGTTGACTTAAATTAAATATAGTGCAACACTTGTAATATGCAAGTGTGACACTAAAAATTTATTATTATGCCCTCTCAAAGGAAAAGAATTGGGTTTCTACCGAGTGAAAAAGTTCACGATATTATTGATAAATTGTGTAGAGCTAATGAATTTAGTCAATCAAAAGTTACAGGTTTATTGGTTGAAGAAGCATTAAGGTCTAGAGGTGTATTAAGTGACTCTTTTCCTCATAAAACAAGAGAAAATTTGAACTTCATTAATGATTTCATAGAACAAGAAACATTCCCTAAAAATAATAAGTCCCCAAGTCATAGTGATGATTATACAGTTAATAAAAAAGTCTTATCCGATGATATCAAAATGATGCATGAATTTATCGAGTTTAAGTACTTTAAAAAAGTTATGAAGCAAAATAACAATATTATCGAATAAAAGTGTCACACTTAGTTTTGTTCATGTAAGATACCTTTTCTATGAAATGAAGAAATAAATAATAATGAATATTTATGAAACCCTTCATAAACAATTCCTAAAAAAAAGTGAGCCTAAAATTAATTTAATCCTAAAAAATCAGCGGACTAAATTCTCGGGGAGAAATGAACCTTAGTCCGCTTTAAATAAATAGCAATATAAAAATATTAATACAATAAACATGTGTATTGCCTTTAGATCTAAAATTAGAAGACCCAAATAATATATATTAATGCCAGTAACAGAATTAAATGAAGACACACAGGATCAAATATGTGATCTTCTTGAAAATCTGCAGCAAATAGAGAAGCTTAAAAATAAAGATATGCGTATTTTGCTTGATAAAATTGTTAGGCAATATGGAGGAAAAGTAGTAAATAAATGAAACGCTTATTAATCCGACTATTTGATTATTTTGAACTCTTTTAAATCTTGAAAGCTTCGAATTTATAACCTAAAAAAATTTTCTATCACTTTTATATATCTTTATGTTTTCTCAATTGGCGCCATAGTTAAACCTTTACTTACCAGTTGCTCGTGATAAAACTCAGCCTGTTCAAAATTACCTCTCCATACTTCTGCCGAACCTGACTGGTCTACTTCAATGGCTAGATCCCATGATCTCTTTTCACTCATTCCTGGAATTATTGCCGAAAGGGAGTTTGCTACATGTTGAAACGTATTAAAATTATCATCAAGAACTATCACTCTTGCTTCTGGATATTTATGTTTTGCTGTGTTTGGTTCTAAGACTGTAGTAGGTGAAGTGGTAGATAATTCCATTGTTAATGTTGTTTCTTTTGATTAACTACTGACTGCTTAAATTCTAGTCTTCTTGCAAGTCTATGAATGGCAGACCATGTTGCGGTTTTCCTTATAGATAGTAAGACTACTTGCTAGTCATTTTGTGGAGTTAAATCTTAATTCTTTAATACTTTTCCAAGTGCTAAAGGGCTAATTAAGTTATTCATTACTCCTTCTTAAGCCCACTTTATCTTTATAGCTAAGTAAAATCAGAGTGGCATATCAGGTCTCATATAAGAATCCCAAGATTCTCTCAAAAATGTTTTTTATCTCGATCTCTCGAAATCAGTTGATTCTTTTTGATCCTCAATCCGTACAATTTAGTACCTCTTACCGCACACATAAAATTCTTAGCAAACTACCTAAATGGATAGACCATAGAGATTATTACGAGGTAAATACCATGAAACTAAAAAATACATTTAGCATCCAAGATAAGAACATAAAAGATCTTGATAATGGAAAGGATTATTCAACTATCAAGGATTTAATGAAAGAGCAGGGAGTATCAACTGACCTATCTTAATTAAATGGATAAGGAATGTGAATTAAATCCATCCGATCAACATTGCTTGGTATACAACGATTAGTGATTCTTTATTAATTAGCACACCAATATCATTGCTATTAATTGAGTAGAGATCTTTTCATTTAATGCCATTAGACGTATTTCTAATGAATATGTGTGTTGTTGTTATAGCATTACTTGTTAGGAGAGAAATCAAGCTTACTAAAGTTAGATAGTTATGAGAATTAATTCTAAAACCATTAGCTTGTTGTTAAACATAGCTTTTTGTATTTTGGTATTTGTTATTTAGTTAGCTCTCTATTTTTTCTCCATCTGGAATACATATTTCCCATATAAATTTCTTGTATATAATTCTTTGCACCTTTTTTTAATATTTTCTTTGAAAATTTATTATTAAACTTCTTACTTGCAAGGATCTCTTGCTTCCAATTGATGTCTTCTTTCATTGCTATTGTTTTTTATGTCTCGAGCGTGACTTGAACACGCGACCTGCGGGCTATGAATCCGCCGCTCTAACCAGCTGAGCTACCGAGACATGGGAATATTGTAAAACATTGTTTGTACTTAATTATCATTTTCAAAATTTATTTGTTTATTAGCCTCATATATAGCAATACCGCATGCTACAGAAAGATTTAAACTCCTAACACCTTTTTGATCATTTGATCCGGTTTGCAAATTTGGCATAAATATTGATATTAAAAAATCGCTTTTATCAATAATGTAATTTGGCAATCCAGAATCTTCCCTTCCAAATAGCAAAACATCTTCTTCCTGAAATTTAAAATCCTTCAAGTAGATACCATTTTTTTTACTAAAGGAAATTATTCTATTAGTTAATTTGTTCTCTATAAATTTATCAAAATTTCCATACTTATTAACAGTAACTAGTGGCCAATAGTCTAATCCTGCTCTTTTTAAATATTTATCTTCTAGTTTAAAACCTAAGGGCTCTATAAGATTTAAAGGAATGTTAAATGCAGCGCATGACCTGGCAATATTACCAGTATTTTGGGGGATTCTAGGTTCAAAAAGAGCAACTTCCAATTTTACGTAGGTATTTCTAAACTTATTTCATCTATTTTGATAGCTCTACCATTTATTGCAAGCCAATTATCTTTCGAAATTTTGGTTATTTTCTTTTGAAGCTCACCAATTCTTTCAATATAAGTATTACCAATTTTATATTCTGAGACCAAACTCCAACCAACTTGCTCTCCAACAATAAATGTTATGTTTTTTCTTTTTATTAAAAGAACTATTAGTGAATGCATCTTTGTTGACCATTCTTTGTGATCTCGTTCAATACTTTCCATAACAAAACCTCCAATCGAGTCTATTAATAATGGACCCTCCTCTTTTTTTAATGTATTTAATAAATCTGTTGTCTCAATTAATATCCAATCTTTTGGCCTTCTATTTCGATGTAAATTAATTTTTTTTTGCCATTCTTTATCGTTGGGGTTGTTTTTTGATAATGCAACATATGATAAATTTTTAAATTCCTTTGCTAAATGTTCTGCAAATTCACTTTTACCACTTTTTGTTCCACCTGTAATAAAAATAATATTAGATAAATCATATCTATTACTTAAATCATGGGAATTCATGAATTCTCTATTATTTAGAGAAATACCACCAAGTAGCTAAGGGAATAATCGTGGCAGCAATTAATAAACCAACAACTATATAAGTAGCAGTAGAACTAAGAGTATCATCAGATCTCATGACGTTAAAGTTTGGATCCACTACAGGGTTGTCAATAGATGAAGGCTGACTTTTTTCGTAATTGATAATTGTCCTTTGTGGAGTTACAACAAAAAGTCTGTTTATATTGCTAACACCTTCTGCGTATGTAGTTGCAGGAATAAGGATAAATATTAAACCAGTAATAATAAAAGAAAAAAGATATTTATTAAAGTTTAGGTTCATTTTAAAAGGTTTTGATTAATTATATATTAAAAACAATATGTTTGAGTATTTTTGAGCGTACTAACCAATATAATATTTTCATAATTGAAATAGAATTAACATATTTTATATATGGGATTCAATGGGAAATCTCTAGTATTAATCGGCACGATACTATTTATTTTTCAAATAGCAAATTTCTTTTCGATAGAGATAATTACTCCTGAACTCGAACGAGCACAAGTAATAGCTGCAATAGCTTCATTAATTATTATTTTGATAGGTTTCTTATTTAAACAATTTGAACCCTTAGCAGGTGAGAAGGCTGATCTAAAAGGAGAAAATAAGTTTCTCTTCGACAAAAACATTCCTGATGATGTTATTGATGAACTTGCATGGGGATCTGAAGCAATATTAACTTCTACTGCAGCAGCAGCAATATTAATTCACAATGATGGAGTAAATATATTGAGAAGAGGAATTACTTCAAATAAGGAGTTTAACCCTGGAGAAACTTGTCTGAGATCAATAAAAGATATGAAATTATTATCATTAGTAAACACTAAATTTTATCCAGGAAGAGATGAATTTTATAATTTCTGTCCCGATATTCCATCTATTTTAGTTGTACCTATAAATAAGAAGGCTTTTATATTGATAGGAGGTTGGAGTGCAAAATGTTTTACTAAGTCTGATGAAAGATGGATAAATAACTGGTCAAAGAAAATTAATAATATTTTTGCAAAAAATAATATTTAAAAATAAATTATTGAGCGAACTCTTTTATCCTTTGCTTTAAAACTGACGGATTCTGTTTTTAAATTATAGAAGGCATTTTCTGAGTTTGTTTCATATTTATTCTGGTTATTATCATCCTTAATTATATATTTTACTGGAGTAAAAAATTCAATTATGTTATCTGCCCCCAACTTTGCTTTTCCTGAATTTAAGATGATATTGTTATTTTCAAATCTTATATTTCCTTCTAAAAGATAGCTATTCTTTTCAATATCCCAAATAAAGTTATCTGCATACAAAAAATCCTGATCTTGCTTTAGAGTTTTTAATTTTACATTTCCTTTTAAATTTAGGAGCTTATTGTTGTCAGATAATATAGAGTAATCAGAATTAATAATATATTTAGTTTCTTCACCGTTAAAAATATTTATTGTTGGACTTTTTAATTCGAAACTTAGTTCATTATTATTATAAATTGAGTTTGGACTAGTAATAGAATATATTTTATCTCCACTCTTAGAGTAAATATTCATATCTAAACTATCTATTTTTTGTGTTATTTTATTTTCTTTGATTGAATTTGGTGCACATCCAAGAATAAAAACTGGAAGGAGAATTATTAATCTATAAAAGTTATTCATACTCAAGCTTATTTATTATTGGAGTGGGTTTAGGAAGACTTGAGTTACTATCTAATAATCCCCATTTTAATTGTTGTTCCCAAGGAATTTCTTTATTGTATGTAGAACCAAGTTGTTCATTTATTTTTGATGATAATTCTGGCAATAATGGTAATAATAATAATCCTATTATTCTTGTACTTTCTAATACGTTGTAAATAATTTCTTTAACAAAAGGCAAATTATTTTCTTCTTTTATCAACATCCATGGTTGGTTATCATTTAAATACAAATTAGTTTTAATCGCAAGGCTAAGCACTTCATTAGCTGCTAGATCTAATTTGTAGATATCAAATTTATGAATATAGTTTTCTACTGCAATTTTGGAAAAATTCTCTAATTTATTTTCATTTGATATCTTTTCTATATCTGGCACTTTATTATCAAACCATTTTCTAGACATAGATGATGTTCTATTTAGTAAATTACCAATTGTATTAGCTAAGTCATTGTTGATAATGTCAACAAATCTTTTATTTTGAAAATCTCCATCATTTCCTAGTGATATGTCTTTAATGAGGTACCACCTTACCGGATCATTTCCATATTTAGAAAGTAGTAAGTCAGGGTCGAGAACATTCCCTAAACTCTTACCCATTTTTTGACCCTCTCTCGTAAGGAACCCATGCCCAAAAACCTTTTTAGGAACTTTCATATTGGCAGAAATGAGCATTGCGGGCCAATATACAGCATGGAATCTCAGAATATCTTTACCAATTAAATGAACATCAGCTGGCCATCCTCCATTAATTGATTTTTCCAATGAATGTTCTGTCGCATCGGAACTAATAGCACTTACATATCCAAGTAAAGCATCAAACCATACATAAAATGTATGGTTATCGTAACCAGGGACAGGAATTCCCCATGTGACATTTGTTCTTGAAATTGAAAAATCCTTTAAACCTCTAGAAACAAAATTTATAATTTCATTCTTTCTTTCTATTGGCTCTATAAAAGAAGGTTCGTTGATTATTTTCTCAATTTCTTTTTGATATTTCGAAAGCCTAAAAAATAGATTCTCTTCATTTTTCCATTCTAGATTTTTTTGATGTATGGGGCACTTGTATGTTGATGAGTTTTCTGGATTATCCTTAAATTCCTCACAACCAACACAATACCAACCTTTTTGAACTCCCATATAGATATCATCTGATGCTTTTACTCTTTCATAAAATTCATTAACAACAAATTCATGATTTTTTGAACTTGTCCTTATAAATTTATCAAAGGATATATTCCAATTTTTCCAATTTATATTATAGAGTTCTGAGATTTCATCACAATGTGATTTTGGTTCAATACCTTTTTCATTAGCGGTTCTTTGTATTTTTAAACCATGTTCATCAACACCAGTGATGAAAATAACATTTTTACCTATAAGCCTTTTATACCTAGCTATTGAGTCACAAATTATTGTTGTATATACACTTCCTAAATGAGGTTTATCATTAACATAGTATAAAGGGGAAGTAATGACAAAAGTCATAAAGCTTTTTTATTTATACTAACAGATATTTTTTAAACTAATAAAAACCTATTATATTTATTATACTATTAATAAATAAACTCTAAAAGATTACTATCATTTATTACATATTTAACTTTATATGTTTTATTACTATATATTTCTATTGATACAAAAAGAGTAATAAGTATTTCTAGTGAATAATCTGGAAAATAAACCAGAGCAATATTTCTTTTATGATTAATCCACTTAACGAATATTATTTTATAAAAAGGTTTTTTTTCATTCTTAAAAAATAATGTTAAATATTTAAATTTATCATTTTTAACAATATTATTATTCTCTGTTTGTCTATTTTTCGAATAATCAATAATCTTAGAGACTGAATTTATACTTAGAATCTCGTAATTATTTATTTTATTATATACTTGTCTTTGTATAATTAAATCAAGGTATCTCCTAAGTGGTGAAGTTGATTGTACATACATATTAAGACCTAATGATTCATGATTTCCCGGCTTAGTTGTTATGTAACTTCTTCCCATATATTGTTTTAATATTATATATTTAATTTCACTATCCTTGTATCTGTTAAGTATTTCGGATGGGTTGCAATTTAATTTCTGAATCCTAAATGCAGCTGCTAAGTTATATTTATTTAAAAATAAACTTATTACATAACCCATTAATATCATTGATTCTGCAATTATAATTTGTGATATTGTTTTCTCTAATTTATTTAATACAACTTTATCCTTATATAATTTAATTTTACTATTAGGACTTTCAAAAATAATTGCTCCTTGTTTCCTTCTGAATGTAATACTTTTTTCTAATAAATTTTTAATCTCAATTAATTCTATTTCTTCTTTAGGTTCTAATTCTAATATTTCATTCGCATCTTCATATGTTAATTGATATTTTGGTTTTATTATTGCTTCAGTTATTTCATAATTATTTATTGATCCATCTTCATTGAATTCAATTGCTGCACTAATAGTTTCTGAAATTTTATTTTGAGCTAGATTTGCCTTTTCAAGAATATCTTTAGGTAGCATTGGGACATATTGATCAATTAAATACAAGCTGCTATTTCTCTTTCTTGCATCTAAATCAACATTAGAGTCATGCAAAAAGAGTTTGCATGGATTACTAATATGAATCCATAAATTTTTTATATTTCCTTCTTTTATTTCTAATGAAACAGCGTCATCAATCTCATGTGGATCATCAGAGTCAATAATATATGTTTTTAAATTAGTTAAATCTTTCAAATATTTGAGATATTAATTATAGTGCCAACTATATTCAATATGAAATTATCCTTCAGGATTTACAAATGGTAAAAGAGCTACAATTCTGGCTCTTTTTACAGCTAATGTAAGATCTCTTTGTTGCTTAGAGGTTAAACCAGTCATCCTTCTTGGTAGGATTTTACCCCTTTCAGTTATGAATTTTTTTAGTAGTTCTACATCCTTATAGTCAATAGGATCTCCAGGTTTGATAGGTGATAATTGTTTTTTAAAAATTGAATTAGGCATGATTTAATTTGATTTGATTACTTTATTTCTTTGTGAATTGTCATTCTGTTTAAATGAGGATTAAACTTTTTTAGTTCTAATCTTTCAGTTGTATTTCTACGATTCTTTTCAGTAGTATATCTTGAGACACCATTTGATCTCTTAGGATCTGTGCTTGTCCTGGCTTCAGTACATTCCAGGGTCACTACAACTCTTGTCCCTTTTTTGGCCATTTTAATTAATACTTTATTGTATAATTTTCTATTGTACATCTTCAACAAACTTTTTTGAAGATATACTCATTTCTTTTATCATCATTGATTTAAAAATATATATGAAAATTTCTCAAAATTGGTTGAAAAATATAGTAGAAATTTCTTCTACTCCTGAAGATCTCTCTGAGAAATTGTCTATTGGTGGATTTGAGGTTGAATCATTAGAAGATTGTTCAGAAAATGTAAATGGTGTTGTTTTAGGTAAGGTCTTATCTGTTTTAAAACACGAAGGATCTGACAAACTCTCCATTTGCGAAGTAGATATTGGGACTTCAAAGAATTTACAAATTATCTGTGGTGCGCAAAATATTAAAACAAATATTTATGTTTATGTTGCTACTATCGGTGCAAAATTAAATGCAGTTGATTTAACTATTAAAAGAAGTGAAATTAGAGGTGTCATGAGTGAAGGAATGATATGCTCTCTTCAGGAACTAGGACTAGAAGACTCTAGCGAAGGGATAGAGATCATTGATGAAGATTTAGCACTAAAACATGAATTAGGCACTCCAGCATCTAATTTACTTCAATTAAATGATTTTATATATGATTTAGCAATTACTGCTAATAGACCTGACGGAATGTCCGTTATAGGTATAGCACGCGAAATTTCTGCCCTTTTAGAATCCACATTAAATTTCCCAGAATTAAAAAATAAATACAATATTCATTTACTTAAGGGAAATAAACTGTGCCCAGAGGCTATAACATCTAATTGCATTTATACAATAAGCTCTATTGATGGAGTAAATGGAGATAAATTATCGCCAAAATGGCTAAAAGACCGTATAGAAAAATCAGGAATAAAGTCGATTAATCTTCTAGTTGATTTAACAAACTATATTCTTTTAGAACAAGGACAACCTTTGCATGCATTTGATAAAGAAAAACTATCAAAATTAATTGGAAAAGAAGTTTCTCCAGAAGATTTCTCTGTACGAAAAGCCAAAGATAAAGAAAGCCTTATATGTTTAGATGGTAAAAAATATGAATTAAATGAAAATATTACTGTAGTTGCTTGTAGCGATAAACCTGTAGCTATTGCAGGGGTGATAGGTGGTTTAGAGACTTCTGTAACCAATACTACCTCTTCTATTTATCTTGAAGGTGCTGTTTTTAATCCAGTTACCATAAGAAAATCTTCAAAGGCGGTTGGAATAAGAACAGAATCTAGCAGCAGATATGAAAAAGGGATTTCATCAAAAAATACAATAAGTGCAGTAACCAGAGCAATTAATCTTTTAGAAGAATATTTTTCTATTAATTTACCAATTATCAATGCTTCGAATTTAAAAAATGAAGAGGATATTTTTATTAAATTAAGGAGAAATCGAATACATAAAATTCTTGGTCCATTAATCATTAATGATCAATTTGAAAAAAGAAATTTATCTGATACTGAAATAGTTGATAAATTAACACTTATAGGTTGTACTTTAAAGAGTAATGAATATGGCTGGGATGTAGCAGTAATTCCTAATAGATCACAAGATTTAATAAGAGAAATAGATTTAATTGAGGAAATTGCCAGATTAATAGGGTACGACAAATTCGACTTGAACCTTCCTAATCCAATTAAGCCTGGAAAATTGTCATCGGAACAGTTGGCATTGAGAAAAGTAAAAAATGGTTTTACAGAAAGTGGTTTTAACGAAGTACTTAGCTATTCTCTTGTTCCAGAAGATAAAGAAACACTTATAAAGATTGCTAATCCTTTATTATTAGAAACTAGCTGCCTAAGAGATAATATCTGGCAAGAACATTTAGAAATTGTAAACCGTAATATAAAAGCTGGACAAACAAGTTGTTATATATTTGAAACTGGAAATGTTTTTCATAAGCATACTGAGTTCATTCAAGAAGAAGTATTGAATGGTGCAATTTATGGCAATAGAAAATTTGGAAAATGGGTAAATTCTTGTAAGGATAATGATCTTACTTATTATCAGGCAAGAGGAAAGTTAAAAGAGGCTTTATCATGTCTGAATATAAAAATTGATGATAAACCTACTGATAAATTTGATTTTCTGCATCCAGGAAGAACAGCAAAATTAATTATTGAAGGGAAAGATGCAGGTTATTTTGGTGAAATTCATCCTAAATTAATACTAGAGAAGAAGTCATTAAAAAAAGTTTATTTATTTAGTATAAATGTAGATAACCTCCTGATAGCTAGTACAAGAAAAAATAATTGGTTTCCAATATTTAAGCAATATCCAATTGTTCCAAAAATAGATCGGGATATAAATTTTGTTTTCAGTAAGAAAATTTTTATTAGCGATATAATTTCTCAAATAAGAAAAACAGGAAAAAATCTTTTAGAGGATGTACATTTAATCGATGTCTTTGAAGATATTAAACTTGGGGAGAAAAATATAAGTTATACATTTAGATTATCTTATAGAGATAAAGATAAAACATTACTGGAATCAGATATTAAATTAATACACTCAAGCATTATCTCTAAAATTGAAAAAAGTTTTAGCACAAAATTGAGAGATTAAATGTCTTAAAAGTCTTATATAAGACTTTTAATTAGTCTATGAATAATTCTCATATAAGATAAGTAATAATCCTATAAAACTGATTAATGATGTATGATAATGAGCATGATCAATTTTTTATCTCTTTTGCTATCTTCAGTTCTGTGGGTTCAAGTCCCACAGTGGTCAGATGATTGGTCGAAATGTTCTGTTGACGTACCAGATGCTTCATGTCACTGGTATATAACTGCACCTGATAACACTTTTGGAGAAGGGTTTGATTGGGCTAGCGCCCCTTGGTTTGATGCTAACGGATTAAGTGATGTCCCTAGTATTGACAAGCAAACTGCAATTCAGAAGCTTCAGTCTAAGTAGTACTGTCTATAAGGCAGTACAGTTAGACTTAAAAGCATTTTATAGCTTTGCTTTTTAGGTATTGATATATTATTGGACATTGAAAGGACATGATTGATTGATTTATTGATCAGTTTTTAATTTTTTCGAGAATTAAACAAACTGGATGTCGTTTATTCGAATTGATATGTTATTCTATCTAACTTATCTACTATGAGACTATATAGTAGACTAATATTAAGTCTCATATAAGATATATTATACAATGAAATTTCTTCTTTTTATACAGGTTGAATTTTATTTTCTTTTTATTCTAAAAAATTTTATTAATTAATTTTGACTAATAAATAATTGATAAAGTTCAGCTTTTTTACTCGCGCCTATCTTATATTAGACTATTAAATAGACTTATAATTAGTCTAATATAAGAATAAGTATACTAATTTCTATATAGATTTTTTAGCAATTGATACGCTTCATTTAATTTTCTCATTTGATCTGTTGATCCTCCAGCATCTGGATGCGTCTCTAAGGCTATTGATTTATATGCCTCCCTAATTTTTCGCAATGTATGGGCTGATCCTGCGGATGTTGATAAATTCAATAATTTAAGTGCTCCATGTACCGTCATTGTTGAGTCCAAAGTTTCAAATGAATTTGATCTGTTATTTCGCTTAAATCTACTTACAAACCTCCTCATTAGTGTAGGTATCCTATTAATTAAATCTGATGTCGCAAAAGGGTCTTCTAAAACGCCAATCATTAATAAAACAACTTCAAGGGATGGATTTTTCTTTATCCAAAATGGGCATAATTCAGACATAAATTTATTGGCGGCACTCCACGTAAAGGGTAGATTTTCTGTTCCATCAAGATTTGGCCATATATCCCTTCCAAACCAATCCATCGATGCTTCTAATACATGATCGTTAGGAACAGTTCCATATAAGGTTTTCCAATGACTAATTAACGCTATTCGACATTTTATTAATTCAGTTTCTTTAATTGTATTAATTTGAATATCATTAATATTCTCCTTTAATTTTTCACTTTTAATACTCCTTCTTAGATTCTTTACTTTTTTTTCAACAAAATTGGGAAGGTTTATGTTTGAGTTGGCTTTTTCTTTATATTGATCGTTATTTGAAACTCTTTTACTTAAAGATATCTCATTAACTTCTTTTTTATTGTCTTGATTAATGTCTGATTTAATTAATACCAATGCAGTATTTTCATCAATATTTAATTTTTCATTATTATTCTTTTTCTCGTTAAAGTCTATTTCTTGCTGTTGGTTCTTAGGTACTAAATCATCCTCTTGAAGAAGTTCTTTAAGTATCTTTTCAATTACAGGTCCTCTTGCTCTAAATCCCCATTCTTTTCGTAATTGATCAAACCTAGAAATTAGTTCTTCAGGTAAATCAATTGAAATTCTTTTTGTATTTGAATTTTCAGGAATATCCAATAATATTTTTCTTGAATAGTAAGGAATTTATTTAATTTTATTCAAAAAAAATTGAAAGTCCATATGGAATATTGTTTTTAAATTAAAACCAACTTATTTTCATGTCACAAGTCAATTAAGTATCTTTTTATAATAAAATAAAAAAATGTTTAATTGTTATTTCAAATCATCTAAAGAAAAAAAGAGTTTTTATCAACATAAGAAATTAGAAATGCTCAATTATATTAAAGATTCTCTTGAACGTAAAATCGCATCTGTAACAGCTTCTATAGAAGTTTTAGAAAGCCAAATAAGCAGAGATAAAGATCCTGAAGTTGTTAACTAGTATTCAAACAAAACTTTCTAGAAGTTTTTCTGGACCAAATTTTTTTAAATAATTAATATCCGATTTTTCGGTTACTAGTAAATATCCTGCGAATCCTAAACCGTTAATACTGAATCCATGGATATGATCATTACTCCTCTTTATAATTGCAATCCATTTATTAGTTATTAATAGATTGTAAGGATATCTTGGTTTCACATCACTGATAGTGTCCCCAAGGCCTAATTTCATAGATAATTCTAAATACAATTCATAAAGAGATATTGAATTTTCTAAGAAATTAAATTTGGATACAATAATATTTTTTTTAAGCTTACTATCCCTATCCTTATCTAATTTCATTTCTAAAAACCACTTTTCTCTAGGGCAGGATATCTCATCTTTAGCTCTACGTAGAAGTTGAAAATGCCTGTGAGGTTGACTTGCTCCTGCAATTGGAGAACTATTGAAAAACCATAATCCACTAGTATCTTTATTAACTTTTTGGATAGCTTTCCAATCATTAATATCTAACCATCCATTTTGAGGTTTCCAATTATTTGTTATCAGTAAAATATGTCCTTTTTGTACAGGATACTTATTTAAGATTAATTGATGATCATCATCAATTTTATCGATTTCTAGTATCTTATCCCATGGACAGAATGGATTTTGCTTAGGGCCGTAAATTCTTTCTTTGTTGAAATTTGAAGTATCAAGCTTTCTAATTATGAAGTCATTATTTTGATATAAATCGCTAGTAATAATTCTTGTCTTTAGAGGATATAGAGATTCATCATTAATCGATAATTGAGTTTGATGAAGTGCTTTTTTCCAATATGTCTCTAAACTCATTTAAAAGAAACTATCATATTTATTCTAAAAAAAATAGTATATTTGTAATCACTTTTTATTAAATTGATATTCTTTCAATTTATCTAAAGGTACTGATTCTAAGACTACAATATTTGTTGATTCTAATATTACTTTAGGAGCAAGTCCGTCTAATAATGCTTGCTTCCACCTATCAAGACAAATACACCAATGATCACCATCCTTAAGTCCTGGGAAGGAATAAGCAGGCATAGGAGTTATTAAATCATTACCTTGTGATTTACTATATTTCAGGAAATTATCATCCATAACACAACATATAGAATGATTTCCTCCATCAGTTTTGTCATAATTGCAAAATCCATCTCTAAACCAGCCTGTCATAGGTTCACAACTACAAACTTCAATGTTTTCTCCTAATACATTCAATTGAACTTGATTATTTATGGTCATAGAATTTTTTGTTTAATAATACTAATAAAACACCAACATTTCTTAAAAAAAGGTTGACGAGTATAGGGGGTAAGGCGTTATTAATTCTAATAAGGTTTTTTTCATTATGGATTGGGACTTTACTGAAAACATAGCATTTAAAGCTCTTTATGATGCTTTTAAGGATAGTGACGAAACATCCGCATTAGAATTTTTATCTAGTGATGGTGCATCATACTATCTTGAATTAACACAGGACGCAGCTGGTGAGGGACTTGATCTGGGTGATAATGAAACGATGGAAGAACTTCAGGAAGAAATTATTGAATATCTAGAAAAAAACTAATTATTTAGCTTAAGCACTGAAATATTTAGCTTTTGAGTGTAGTGAAATTATAGCTGTAGTACTTTGTTCCGGATGAAGTTGTTCAGATTCATCCATGGTCAAGTTAATTCTTTTTGCATCCAACAAAGATAATTGTATGTTCGAATCAGAAACTTTTGGACATGCAGGATATCCAAAAGAATATCTAGCTCCTCTATATTTTTGTGCTAGTATTTCTCTATTTTTGTCTGGTTCTTCAGTCCTAAAGCCACATTCAATACGAATTAATGCATGGACATACTCAGCTAGAGCTTCTGCTAATTGCACAGTAAGTCCATGGAATAATAAATAATCACTATATTTATCTTCTTTAAATAATTTTTGAGAATACTCACTAGCAATATCACCCATTGTTACTGCCTGCATAGGAAATATATCTATTGGTTTATCATTTTTTAAATCACAATAGAAATCAGCTATGCAGAGATTATTCCCTGATTTTTGTCTTGGAAAATTGAATTGAGAAATTTTATTTAATGATTTATCATCAAATAAAAAAATACTATTATCTTTTCTGCCACATCTGAAATATCCATAAACTGCTTTGGGTGAAATAAGTTTTTTTTCTACAATTGTCTCTAACCATTTATCTAACAAAGGTTTTGCATATGAATCCAAATAGTTATTGTATTCATCTACGCTTTGGTTTTTTCCTTTTTTTATTTGCCATTGTCCACTAAATAAAGCTTTTTTATCTAGATAAAAAATTAACTTATTTAAATCTATATCAACCTCGTATAAGACTTTCGTTCCCAAAAAAGGAGGGTTAATTGGTTCTTCTTCATTTATAAATTTAGATCTAATAAAATTTTCTTTTAAATTAAATGTTGAAGTCTCGGTGTTTATGGATATTGAATTATTAACCTCTTCAGAGTTAGTTTTGGATGAGGCTAAGCTAATATTTATACCTTCATTGTTAATAAATCCCTCTGTATTTGACCAATTACCCTTCTTTTTATTATCCATATATTCATTCATGAATTTTAGATCAGTGAAAGCATCTTTTCCGTACAATATTTTTCCTTTATATATTTTGCTGCAGTCCTCATTTACAAATTTTGGCGTTAACGCTGCACCTCCTAATATCACTGGTACACTAATATCTTCATTGTTAAAAGCCTCCAAATTATCTTTCATAAATGCAGTCGACTTTACAAGTAATCCGCTCATAGCAATACAATCTGCATTATGCTTCTTTTGAGCATCTATAATTGCGGAAACATCTTGCTTTATTCCAAGATTTATTACGTCAAAACCGTTATTAGTAAGTATTATATCAACCAAATTTTTTCCAATATCATGAACATCGCCTTTGACTGTTGCAATTAAGAGTTTTCCATTTGATATTTTTTCATCTACAGTTTCCATATATGGTTCTAAAATTGAAACAGCAAACTTCATTGTTTCAGCAGATTGCAGTACAAATGGCAATTGCATTTGACCTGAACCAAATAAATCTCCTACAACTTTCATCCCATCTAGTAAAAATGTATTAATTATTTCTAGAGGTTTATATTTTTTTAAAGCTTTATTTAATTGATCTTCTAAACCAATTTTTTCTCCATCAATAATATGATTTTTTAAACTTTCTTCAAGAGTTAAGTTTTTATTTTCTGAAGATGCTTTTTTGAAATCCTGAATAGATAAATCTTGAAAAGCCTTTGTTAATTCTACTAATGGATCATAGGTACAAATATCATCTTCAAATTCTCTTTTGTCATAGATCAAATCTAAGCAAAGCTTTTTAGTTTCATCAGAAATTTTTGATAATGGCAATATTTTATTTGGAGCGATGATAGCAGAATCCAATCCTGCTTTAATGCATTCATCTAAGAATATTGAATTTAAATTAATTCTAGATAATGGTGAAAGACCAAAACTTATGTTTGAAACACCCAATATAATATGAATTTCAGGGAAATGATCACGAATTTTAGAGATAGCGCTAATTGTCTCTTTAGCGTTTAATCTATCCTCCTCTATCCCAGTAGAAATTGGAAGAGCTAGTGGATCAAAAAAGAGCTCATAATCTGATAAACCAGATTCCCTGGATCTATTAATAGCTCTTTTAACAATGTTATATTTTTTTTCTGAATTCCTTGCCATTCCATCTTCATCAATAGTTCCAATAACAAGTCCTGAGCCATAAGCTAAGGCTAAATTAAGAACTTGATCAAACCTTTCATCTCCATCTTCGTAATTGGTGGAATTTATAATACATTTACCCCCAGCTGATTTTAATCCACTTTCCATTTTGTCAGCATCTGTCGAATCAATCATTAATGGCAAATTTATATTAGTCACTAGTCTTGAAGTTATTTCTTTCATATCTTTAACTCCGTCTCTTCCCACATAATCAACATTTACATCGAGAACGTGGGCATTTTCTTTTTGTTGTTGCTTAGCAATTGAAACTAAACCATCCCAATCGTCGTTATTTAACAACTCCCTTACCTTTCTAGATCCACTCGCATTTAATCTTTCTCCTACAATTAAAATTGAATTATCTTGTTTATATGGCACCGAATTATATATTGAAGCCGCAGAAGGAATATAACTGCTAGAAAAATTCTTACCATTTTTGTTAGTCCGTTCGACATCTATAATTTCATCGATAATTGAAGAAAGATATTTAATATGGTCTGGTGTCGTCCCACAACATCCACCAATCAATTGAACATTAAAGTCATATATAAAATTCATTAACTGCATTTTTAATTCTATTGGCGTTAATTTATAGTGAGCAACACCACCAATATTTTCAGGAAGGCCTGCATTGGGAATACAACTTATAGCGAAGGGTGAATTTTCAGATAAATATTTAATATGATCCTTCATTTGTTCTGGACCAGTTGCACAATTAAGTCCAAGGATATCTATATTAAATGGCTCTAATATTGTTAATGCTGATGCTATATCAGATCCAACAAGCATAGTGCCTGTTGTTTCCATTGTTATAGAGACCATTATAGGTATATCAACATTTTTACTTTCAAGTATTTCTTTTGAGGCTAATAAGGCAGATTTTATTTGCAAAACATCCTGGCAAGTTTCTATTAAAAGAAGATCAACTCCTCCATCTAAAAGACCATATATTTGTTCTTTATATGATTGCTTTAATTCATCAAAATCTATATGTCCTAATGTAGGTAATTTAGTTGTTGGTCCAATTGAACCAGCAACAAATCTTGGTTTATCAATTGATGAATATTTGGCAGTACTTTTTTTAGCTATTAAAGCTGCATTTTTATTTATCTCATAAGCCTTGTCCGCAATATCATATTCTTCAAGAACTATTGATGAGGCTCCAAAAGTATTAGTTTCTATAACATGACAACCTGCTTCTAAGAATGAATTATGAACCTTTTCAACTACCTTTGGTGATGACAAAACAAGGTTTTCATTACATCCCTCTAATTCCTTTCCTCCAAAGTCATCTGCAGTAAGATTTAAGTTCTGAAAAGATGTTCCAGTACCCCCGTCAAAAATAATTAATGGTTTTTCGTCTCTATTTAGATAGGTTCTGAAAGATTCCATTTTGATTAAAAATCGATTTTTATATTGAAATTCTTGTTACCCAATTATCATAGTCTTGAGAACGACCCTCTGTTATTTCAATAAGCTTATTTTTTAACTTATTCATTATTGGTCTTTTAACATTTAATTCAGTTGATTCAATTTTTTTAACTGGTGTAATTTTTGCTGCTGTACCAGTTAGAAAAACTTCATCTGCTATTAATAATTCTGTTTTATCAACTGGTCTTTCAATTACATTTATTCCAAATGATTTTGCTAATTCAATTACACTAGCTCTAGTAATCCCCTCAAGGATATCTTGATCAACACCTGGAGTGATTAAGTCTCCATTTCTTACAACAAATAAATTCATACCACTAGCTTCGCTTACCTTACCACTTGAATTTAATAGCAAGGCTTCGTCAAAACCCGATAAACTAGCTTCCGTTTTAGCTAATGAACTAGTAATATAAGCTCCACTTATTTTTCCTCTCAATGGGAGAGATCTATCTTCTTGTCTAGTCCAACTACTCATTCTACAAGAAACACCATCTGGGGATAAATAATCTCCTAGTTCAATACAATAAATAAAGAAATCTGTTTCAATATTGTGTAACCTTGGAGCTATACCTAAATCACTTGTATATACAAATGGTCTTATATAAATAGGTTTTTCTGGCTTGTTTCTTTTTATAACTTCCTCTAAGGCTTTAAAAATATATTCTTCAGAAATATCAGTTAAGAGTAATTTTGCACTTTGAGATAATCTTTTTATGTGTTTATCAGTTCTAAATAAAAGGAATTCTTCTTTATTTGTTGGGTTAGGTATAGCTCTCATTCCTCCAAATGCAGCAGTACCATAATGTAGTGCATGAGTAGCTATTGATATTTTTGCTTCTTTAAATGGAATACATTTACCTTCGAACCAGGCATATGGAAGAAATTCATGCATATTCAATTTATTTAATTAAGGTAAACTTGTTTTATCCTACTTACTTATTCTAAACCTTATTTATATATAAAAATGCACAGGATATTAAATATAGCAGGAAATGAAAAGAATAAGGATGATTTAATAGAGCAACCAGTTGCAGATTTTATTTTTATAACAAGTGTCAAAGCTGATTTAAATCTCTTATCAAACTTATTGTTAGAAAAAGAATTTACTTCATTAAAAAATAATATTAGAGCTTTAGAAATTTCTAATTTAAATTCCTCAGCTCAAGTAGATAATTATCTACTAAAAACAATTAATTATGCAAAAGTTGTCGTACTAAGGTTATTTGGAGATAAAGGTACATGGAACTATGGAATTGAACAACTTTTAAATTGGCAAGCATTTGATAAAAAAAGGAAGCTAGTAATCCTATCAGGTACCCTTGACCAGGAAGTCTCCTTATCTGAAACAAGTAGTATAGATAAAGATGTAGCATTAAATATTTCTAAATTACTAAGATCTGGAGGACTGGATAATTATAGGAAATTTCTCAATTGTTTAAATTATCTAAAGATAGATGAAACATTAATTCCTGATGAGTTTTTGAAGATTTCTTATTATGCAGATCCTTATTTATATGATTGGAAAATTGAAAAAGGTGAAAAGATAGGAATAATATCCTATAAATCGCTTTTTTTGGCTAATGAAATTGAAGTAAACGAAAAACTTAACTTGCAGTTAAGAAAATGCGGACTATCCCCTAAAACATTTTTTATATCAACTCTAAAAGATCATATTATTCAAAAGAAATTAATAGAAATTTTTAAAAAAGAAGATATTAAAATAATAATTACCACAACTTCCTTTTCTTCATCTCAAATCAAAAATAATGATTTAATTGAAAATTCAACAAATATTTTTACTTCTCTTAAAATCCCTATTTTACAGCTTCTTTCTTCTAATATATCAAGAAAAAATTGGTTAAATTCATCAATTGGAATGAATTCATCTGATTTATTAATGCAAATAATCATTCCCGAATTTGATGGCAGAATTACTACCTGTCCTTCTGCATTTAAAGAAATAATTTCAAAGAAAAATACACTTTATAGTGAAATAACTAGTTACAAAGCTGATCAAGTAGGTATTGAATGGATTTCAAAATTTGCGACAAATTATGTGAAACTTCAAAAACTTAATAATTTTGATAAAAGAATTTGTTTAGTTATAAGTAATTATCCAGTAAAGAATGGAAGAATCGGTAATGGTGTTGGTCTTAATACACCAACTTCGATAATAAATATTCTTAACTGGTTAAGAGAAGAAGGTTATGACCTTGGATCTTGTAATTATCCACAAGATTCTTCGGAATTAATGTCAATTCTTATAAAAACTAGAACTAATGATATTGAATCTCAAAATAATAAACCATTAGATTACTTACCACTTAGTGAATATTTAAAATATTGGAAAAATTTAGAACTTGATCCTAAAAATATTATTGTTAATCGTTGGGGCAAACCATCTGATGCCATCGACCTTGATAATAAAGGATTCTCAATAAATGGTCTTAGATTTGGAAAAATAACATTATTGATTCAACCTCAACGAGGTTATGACTCTTTCACTGATAGAGATATTCATTCGCCTGATCTTCCACCTCCCCATAGATACTTAGCACAATATTTTTGGATTGAAAAAGTTTTTAATGCAAATGCTATATGCCATATTGGTAAGCATGGGACTGTTGAATGGTTACCTGGCAAATCTATAGGTCTCAGCAATAAATGTTTCCCAAATATTATTTGTCCAGCTATACCTAACATATATCCCTTTATCGTAAATGATCCTGGCGAAGGATCCCAAGCTAAAAGAAGAACTGCTGCCACAATTATTGATCATTTAACTCCACCTTTGGATAGATCAGAATTATATGGAAAATATTCAAAATTAGAAAATTATTTAGACGAATATTTTGAAGCAAAATTATTAAATTCTAATCGTATTGAAATAATAGAAAAATCCATTTTTAAATTAATTAAAAAAGATTTTAGTGAAATTACTTTAATGAATAAAAATAATCAAATAGAAGAAATTGATTCCTTTCTTTGCAAAATTAAAGAATCTCAAATCAGAACAGGATTACATGTTTTTGGCAATAGGCAGAATGATATTAATGAAATAAATTTATTCTTGTGTATTGCTAGAGTGCCAAATGCCCGCCGAATTGGTGTTGTTCAATATATAGCCAAAAATTTAAAACTAGATTTGAATCCTTGGACAAATAAATATGATCAAAAGTTAACTGAAAAGGATAAAAAAATATTATTGAGTTTTTCAAACAAAAAAATTTTAAATTTTAGAATGGCTATTGAGTTTTTAGAACAACAAGCAAAATATCTAATATATTTGTTTTTTTACAAAAATAAAACCAATATAAAAAATCTAGAAAAATATAAAAATCAGCAAATAATAGACTATTTCTTTAATGATAAGAAACACAATAATTATTTTTTATTATTAAAAAATGAGATCCTAAATCCAATCATTAATTCTTCATATAATGAAAAATCATCATTTATTAATTCATTAAATGGTAAATATGTAAACAGTGGTCCATCCGGTGCCCCTACGAGAGGTAAAACAGAAGCTTTACCTACTGGTAAAAATTTCTTTTCAGTTGATGCGAGAGGACTGCCAACTGAATCAGCATGGAGTGTTGGTTGTAAATCTGCTTCTCAAATAATTGATTTATACAAACAAGACAATGGAGAAGATTTAAAAAATATAGCAATATCTGTATGGGCAACATCTACAATGAGAAATGGTGGAGAAGATATTTGTCAAATATTATATTTATTAGGCGTACAACCTATTTGGGATGGACCCTCAAGAAGAGTAATTGATTTAGAAATCATCCCTTTATCTGTTCTCGATAGGCCAAGGGTAGACGTTACATTAAGGATTTCGGGAATGTTTAGAGATGCATTTCCTCAGTTAGTTAAATTAACTTCTAAAGCAATAAATCTTATTTCTAATCTTAATGAGAATGATAAATTCAATCCTCTTGCTGCAGCATTAAAGGATGGTGATCCAATTAATCGTATATTCGGTTCAGCGCCGGGTTCATATGGAGCTGGTCTACAAGAACTAATTTCAAATTCTAATTGGGAAAATATTGATGATTTTGGCGAATCTTTTCTTAATTGGAGTAAGTGGATTTACAGTGATAATCTTGAGCCGATAGAGGACAAAAAATCATTAGAAAACGCTCTTAAAAATGTACAGTTAGTTGTTCATAACCAAGATAATAAGGAACATGATATTTTAGATTCTGATGACTATTATCAGTTTCAAGGTGGTTTATCTTCAGCAGTAAAAAAATTGAGCGGTAAATTACCGGAAATGTATCATGGTGATTTATCTAAATTTGGATTATCTAAAATTTCAAAATTACAAGATGAAATTAATAAAGTTGTTATATCAAGAATTCTTAACCCTAAATGGATAAATGGAATGAAGGATAATGGTTATAAAGGAGCTTTTGAATTTTCAGCTACACTAGATTACTTATATGCTTTTGATGCTTCTACTGAAGTAGTATCAGATTGGTGTTATGAGGAAGTTTATAAATCATGGTTATGTGATAGGGATCTTAAGAATTTCTTTCTAGAGAATAATCCATGGGCATTAAGAGATATTGCACAAAGATTTCTTGAAATTGTCAATAGAAAAATGTGGAATAATTGTTCTTCTGATGTCATTGAAAATTTAAAGAATATAATTATTAATACTGATTCAAAAATTGAAAAAAACGAATTCTGAATTATCTGCCTAAGAGTGAAAGTCCATGACTATCTGTTCCGCATGTTTTTAGCATTGAATATTTATTTGCTAATTTATCTATTTCTGAACAGACAAATAAACTAGGATTCCATACTTCATTAAGTTCATAATCGTACCAAACCTCTATTCCATCAATACCTTGTATTTTTGCCTCTGGAATTAATTTATAAAAGGGAATCCTGTACCTCGCTGGATGTGCAAGAAATGATAAACCACCAGCTAAATTTATTGCTTTAATAACTGATTTGATATTTAAATCATTACCTATTGGAGATTCTCCAAGGATGTAGGGATTAAGGTATCTGCTTTTTATATCTATTCCCAATCCAATTACATGTACTAAACATCCTAGAATTAAACAATTAATTTCTATTCCCGAAATCAATGTAAATGCATCTTTAGGATAATTTGTGAGTATATTATTTGTTTTTATATATTCATGAGCTTTAATTGTATGATGATCGGTTATTGATAAAAATTTCAAGTTATTTTTATAAGCTTGTTCTAAAAGTTCATAGGGTTCTAGACTTCCATCACTAAATTTTGTATGACAGTGAAAATTAATATTTTTAGGACAACTATATTTATTAATATTGGAAGTTAATTTTATTAAGTCTTCCCTATTCATTACTTAATGAATTCTCATTTTTCTTTCTAATCTTTGCATATAACTGTATTGAAGCCAACATGAAAATAACAAGTCCAACTACACTCCATGTAGCAACACTGGTTGGAAAATTATTTTTAAAAATAACTAAAAGTACAATTATGAATAATAATAAAGTTGGCAATTCATTTAATAATCTTAGGTTTTTTGCTGAAATGGTCGAGGTACCATTTTGTAATGAATACATTATTTTGTAACAATAGGAATGATAAATTACTAATCCCAAAACAAAAGAAATTTTAATTTGCAACCACTTCTCACTTAACCAACTTGGCTGCATAATAACCATGCATATAGCCATACTTAAAGCTAATATCATCCCAGGAGTTGTTATTATATTCGCCAGCCGTTTTTCCATCAAGGAGTATTGTTTATTAAAGGCAATTTTTAATTCATTATCCATATTTTTAGATTCTTCATGATATATGAAAAGTCTTACCAAATAAAAAAGTCCGGAGAACCAAACGACTACCCCAATTATGTGAAGTGATTTAAACCAGAGATATGCTTCAGCTGCCAAATTACTAGATTAATTTATAAATATATATTTTTAATATAGTTATATTTAACAATATCTATAAATCTATTTTTCAAAAATTAATTAATATTTATAACTCGTGAAAATATTTATATATATCATTTACTGAATTTTTTCCAAGTCCTTTAACTTTTGATAAATCCTCTTTACTAGCTATTCTTATCGCGTCTATTGATTTAAAATGCTCAAGCAATTCTTTTATTCTTGATGGCCCTAATCCACTGATTTGGGATAATTGTGATCTATTCATTCTCTTAGATCTTTTGTCTCTATGAAAAGATAATGCAAATCTATGAGCTTCATCTCTTATTCTTCTTAATAGAAGAACTCCTTTTTGATTTTCATCAGTATCAAGAGACTTTTTAAAACCTGGAATAAATATTTCTTCGTGTTTTTTTGCCAATGAACATATAGTAACTTCTTCCTCAAGATTTAATTCTTTTAATGCTTTAATAGCTGCATTTAACTGCCCTTTACCTCCGTCAATCATTATTAAATCAGGCCAATCTGATAGAAGTTCATTGTCTAATTTGCTATTCGTTTTATCATTTAATATTGAAAAATCACCTCCGCTTTTTTTAAATCTTGACCATTTTCTAAACCTTCTATGTATTACTTCATATATCGAAGCAAAATCATCACTATGTCCTATAAAAACGTTTGGATCTTTAATTTTATATTTCCTATAATGCTGTTTAGAAGGTATACCATCAATAAAAACGACTTGTGATGCTACAGGGTCTGTACCTTGAATATGACTTATATCATAACCTTCAATTCTTTTAGGTTGTTCGCTTAATTCAAGTATTTGGGCAAGATCCTCAATTGCTGATTCATTATCTTGTATCCCATTTAATATTCTATCTAATTCTAATTTCGCATTTTTTAAAACCATCTCAACAGTTTCATGTTTTTTATTTCTTTTTGGGATTATTATTTTTACTTTCTTTTTTCTTAGCTCCGTTAACCAATCCTCTATGGTGGTTTGTTTTGGAAGGTTATATTGAATAAGAATTTCTGATGGTATTTCTACTCCTTCAACATTCATATAATGCTCTTCTAATACCCTTTGTAGAATAAGATTTTCATCTTCATTATTTAATTTTTGACTATAGCCAATTCTCCCAATGAGCTTACCAGATCTCATTTGGAAAATTTGTATACTAGCTACATTCTTTTCTGAAAATATTCCAAATATATCTCTATTAATTGATGAATCTGGTATTGATATTTTTTGTGATTCAGTTAATAATTTCAAACCTGAAATTTGGTCCCTTGTTTTTGCTGCATTCTCATAATCTAAATCATTTGAAAATTGCAGCATTTTTTTTTGTAAAAATATTTCTAAGTCATCATTTCTTCCCTGAAATATCATAGAAACTTGTTTCATTATTTTTTTATAATCGTCAGATGATATTACTTCTTGGCAAACACCTGGACATCTTCCTATTGAATAATTCAAACAAGTTCTATCCTTATAGACTGGCCTTGGTCTTTGTCTAAGTGGAAATATTTTTTTTATCGTAAATAATGTTCTCCTTAATAATCCTACATCAACATAAGGTCCATAATATCTATCTAAATTATTTCTATTTCTTCTTCTTCGTGTAATAAATATTCGAGGATATTTTTCACTCCAAGTTATACATAGATATGGATATTTCTTATCATCCTTTAATAGAATATTAAAGTATGGTTTGTTTGTTTTTATTAAATTTGACTCTAAATTTAGTGCTTCATATTCGCTATCTGTGACTATAATTTCTATTTCAGTTATTTGACGAACCATCAAACTTAATCTTGGAGTTAAATCTGAAAAATTATTGAAATAACTACTAACTCTACTTCGTAGTTTTTTGGATTTACCAATATAAAGTAAATTATTATCTATATCTTTAAAAAGATAACAACCAGATGATTTTGGGATTTCGGTTAGTCTTGATTTTAATAACTCCTTGTTATTAATTAATTTATATTCAATTTTAAAATTATTTTTATTATCTATTTTTTCTATAGAGTAATTACTCATTTATATTGGTTAACCTCCATAATTCCAACCAGTTGAACTTAAATTAAGTGAGTCAACATCATTATTCAAATAAGCAGATTTAACTTCACCAACAAAAACGGTATGGTCTCCATGCATAACACTTCCAACAACTTCACATTCAACTCCACCCACACTATCTACTAAAATAGGTAAACCTAGTTCACCTAAATTAAATTCAATAGATTCAAATCTACTTCCTAATGCTTTTTGGGGTTTAAAGAAAACTGCTGCTAGATCCTTTTGATCACTTTTGAGAACATTTAGTGAGAACTTATTTGAAGTTTTTATTATTTCATGACTAGAACCCTCTGCTCTAACAGCCATAACGACTAATGGGGGATTGAAGGAACCTTGAGTAACCCAGCTAGCCGTAAATCCGTTTACTTCATTTTTATCTTCATCTCTAACACCACAAATGAATAGTCCGTGAGGTATTTTTCTTAATAAGATTTTTTTTGCTTCTAGATTTAATGTCATAATTAATTTATCTAATAAACTTATTTTAACTAAATTTCTTATTCGATCATAATAAATTCATGAAAATTCTTTATCCAGGTACATTTGATCCACTAACAAACGGGCATATTGATTTAATAGAAAGGGCTGAAAAATTATTTGGCAATATAGTTGTAGCTGTTTTAGAAAATACTACTAAAAATCCAACATTTAATCTTCAAAAAAGAATATCACAAATAAAAAATTCTCTTTCTTATTTAAATAATGTTCAAGTTATTTCTTATTCAGGCCTCACTGTCAATTGTGCCAAGGATTTGAAAGCTAACCTTATTCTAAGAGGTTTACGAGCAATGAGTGATTTTGAGTATGAACTACAGATTGCTCATACAAATAAATCTTTAAATAAGGATATTGAAACTATATTTCTATCGACAAATACAAATTTTAGTTTTCTTAGTAGTTCTTTAGTAAAAGAAGTTGCAAAATTTGGTGGTGAAATTAATCACATGGTACCGCCATGTGTTGAAAGGGATTTAAAGGAATATTTTAAATAATATTTTTATTTACATGATTTCATGTAATAAACTTCACGTAATAATTTAAATGCTTTTTCTTTATCAATATTTTTTGAATTTTGGATAATGCTAATAATCATTGGCTTCTCATCTTTATATAAAAAGCCTGATAGTGCAAAGACATTTGAAAGAGTTCCAGTTTTTCCAAAGAACTTACCTGATAGTTCAGAATTTACAAATCGTTTAGATAATGTTCCTCTTACTCCCATTATTGAAAGTGTAGATTGATAAGCTTTAAAATCATTTGAATACCTCATTTTATCCAAAAACAATACAACTAACTTTGTTGTAATTCTATTTTTTCTAGACAGTCCACTAGCATCTGCAAAAAAAGTATTACTTATTGGAAGACCTTTTTTTCCTAACCAATTTTTCAATTTTAAATAATCATTATAATTCCAAGTATTAGAGGCATTTTTAAAGAGAGATTCTGCTGTAAAATTATGGCTTTCAGAATTTGTTAAAGTTAATAATGATAGAATTGAATTTGAGTATATTTTATTTATCTCGATAGCATCTTTTAAATAAAATCTTTTTTCTGAATCAAAATAATTAATATTTACATTTGAGTTTAAAAATTTAATATTTAAATAGTTTTTAATAAAATTATTTAAAGCATAAATATCATCATATTTATTGTGATTACTTTCTATTGCAAGAGATGTAATTGGAGATCCATATTCGTAAAGCTTATCAGTATTTGTCCAACCTTTAGGCCAATGTAGTTTTGAATCAACTTCTACAATATTAAAGTTTATATTTTTATTTTCTTCAACATTAGAAATTAGTTCAATTATATCTTCATAATTCAAATCTGGATCACCCTGACCAACCAAATAATAATTGTTTTTATTTTTTTTTAATAAAGAAGTTTTTAAATTATTATTTAATTTATATTTATTTAAAACATAGGCTGATGAGAATAATTTTTGATTAGATGCTGGCAATCTTGGAACTTCATCATTATAGGAACTAATTAATGTCCCATTATTATTCATAATTGATACACTAAAGGAATTATCGAGTGTTCGATTTAATAATGCATCATAGCTAGGACATGTTTTTTTTCTTGTAATTATTCCAGGGAAATTAAAATAAATACTATTTAGAACAAGTATTTTTTGATTTATTAGTAAATATCTTATTAAAAATGGCGATACTATTATTGTAAGAACAATTAAGAAAAATATATATAATTTTTTTATCACATTCAATCTATAAATTCATAAAAATAGATTCATTATCGGGTTTAATTTCAAATTCTTTTTTAAAAAAATATTTTTTATTTTCCTCTTTGAAAAGCAACCATTTATGTGGATAAATATGCATAAGAGCAGCTTTATTTAAAGGCTGAAGAAAATAAATATTCTTCCAAGTCTTAACAAAGTTTTTACGTCTCTCTCTAATAACACTTCCAATACCAATATTTGCATCTTCGAATTTTGGATTTAATGAATAATGAGTTCCTTGGTAATTATCAGACATAGGTTCAAATAAATCGAAATCAAAGGCCTGAGGAAGCATAGATATCATCACACTATCATTATTATTTATATTATTTGATTCATTAAATGATTTAAAAGTAAAGATTTTATCTTTAATATCTGGATAATCTCTTTGAGCTAAAGCAACCGCTCCTTGATCTGCAAATGTTATGAATACATTATTATTTTTAGCTAATATCTTGTAAATAGTTATTCCGATTCTGTTAAATTTCAATCCTTCAAAATTTAATTCTATAGTAAATCTTTTATTTGAATCTAAAAGACTTGGAATAATTGCATCCTCCATATTTTTAAGAGATTCGTTTAAATCTTTAGGTAGATTGTAATTAGTTTTCATTAAAATTTGTCAATACATATTTGAATAAGTTCTAAAAATTTATCTATTTCTGACTTATTGTTTATTGAACCTAAAGTAACACGAATATTGGAATATAGTTCATCATCTTTAAAACCTAGATTTTTAAGGGTTGAACTAGGTTTTCCAGATGAGCTTGAACAGGCACTTCCACTACTGATTGCTATATGATTTTCTGACATAAAATTAACTATTTTATAGGCCTTAATAGGTTTATATTTTTTATTTAATAGAAGAAAAGAAATATGATTGGGAAGCCTATGGTTAATACTGCCTGTAATCATTATGTGATTATTATCCTCAATTTTTTGAAAAAAATAATTTTTAAGTATAGTAATATTATTTGAAGGAAATTCGGTTGTGTAATCATACAATTTTATTTTTCCTCTAATATTCTTTAATGATTCATACATTCCAGCGATTAAAGGTAATGCTTGTGTACCTTGTCTAATTGAATATTCCTGAGTCAGTGATATGTCTTTATTTTTTAAAATTAGTCTAGAGTTTTCTTTTGTTAATAGAATACCAATACCTTTTGGACCTCCAAATTTATGAGCAGATAAACTTAAAAAGTCACATTTAAGATCTTTCCAACTAAATATTCCATTACTTAATATTTGAGTTCCATCTAAATGAAACATAATATTTAATTCTTCACATCTTTCACCTATAAATTGAACAGGTTGTATTGTCCCAATTTCACTTTGTCCCCAAATAATTGATGCAAGTTTAGTTTCTTTAGTTAATGTTTTATCAATAGTAGAAAGATTTAAAATCCCATCATTATTTACGGTCCATTCACATATATCCCAGTTTAGTTTTCTTAGTTTATTAGCACATATAGTTGTTGCCTGATGTTCAACATTCGAAATAACAACTCTACCATTTATAAAGTTCTCATAAATATTATTAAATACAATATTTGTTGATTCCGAAGAACCAGATGTAAAAATTATATCCTCTGGATCTGCTTCAAATATACAAGCAATTTTAGTTCTAATTTTTTCAAGAAATGTAGAGCATTTTATCCCTAGCTCATAGGTAGATGAAGGGTTATGCCAATAATTTCTATAAGTTGAATTTATTATATTTAAAACATTCTCAGATAATGGAGTTGTGGATGCATTATCTAAATAGATAAAATTATTTTCCATTAATTTACTAACATTGATCCTGAGAAAACCTTTTTAGCATTGCCGGTCATCATGACTTCACAATCGTCTTTTGACCAATCAATTTTAAGATTCCCTCCTGGTAAGGTTACTATGGTTTGTGAATTACAAAGGCCTAATTTATAAGCTGCTACATGAATAGCACAGGCACCTGTTCCACAGGCTAAGGTTGGGCCTGCACCTCTTTCCCATACTTTTACTTTGATATTATCTCTATTTAAGATTTGACAAAAATGCACATTAGTTCTTTCTGGAAATAATTCATTTTTTTCAAATATAGGCCCAAGTCTGGAAAGAACAATTGAATCTATGTCTTGTACAAAGAATATTAAATGAGGATTACCCATTCCTACGGCATAACCTATATTATTAAAATTTTTCTCAATAAATTCATGTGAAGGAATTGAATTGATTTTTTTTTCAATTGTTGTTGGAATATTTTGACTTTCTATAATTGGAAATCCCATTTTTACTGTAATTTCATCATTTATATATTTTGCAATTTTTAAACCTGCTTTAGTCTCAATTTTATATTCTATATTTTTATTATTCATAGAATCATTTACATGGAGATACTCAACTAAACACCTAATTCCGTTTCCACACATTTGTGCTTCAGAACCATCAGAATTAAAGATTATCATTTTTGCATAATTATCTTCATTAGGTTCTTCTATAAAAATCACACCATCTGCTCCAATACCAAATTGCCTGTTGCAAATTTTTTTTATATCAAATATTTTATTTGTCTTGTAATTTTCAAATAAATCATTTCCTCTAGAATCGATTATTACGAAATCATTTCCGTTACCTTGATATTTTTCAAAAGTTATATTTTTCATTTGTAGATAATATATTTTAAATTTTAATTATAAATTATTCCTTTTAACAATCTATTTCTATTTTATACAATGGATATTAAAATAATAATTTAACAAATATAAATTAAGTGATTTCTCCCGATAAACAATATGAGGCTGATACCAATTTATATAATCCATCTGAAATAGAAAAAAAATGGCAGTCAATATGGACAGAAAACAATTTATACAAAACCGATGAATTAACTGAGAATAGCGATAAATTTTATGCCCTATCAATGTTTCCCTACCCTTCAGGTAATCTTCATATGGGACATGTTAGAAATTATGTTATTACAGACTTAATAGCTCGGTTCCAAAGGTTTAAGGGCAAATCTGTCTTACATCCAATGGGTTGGGACGCTTTTGGTTTACCTGCTGAGAATGCAGCGATTGAAAGAGGAATTAGTCCAAGTGTCTGGACTAAAAAAAATATTTCTCATATGAAGTCACAATTAAAGCTTTTGGGACTATCAGTTGATTGGGAGAGGGAATTTGCAACATGTGATGAAAATTATTATATTTGGACACAATATCTATTTTTAGAGTTATATAAGGCAGGTCTTGTATATCAAAAGGAATCAGAAGTTAATTGGGATCCTATAGATAATACAGTCTTAGCAAATGAACAAGTTGACTCAGAGGGTAAATCTTGGAGATCTGGTGCAGTAGTAGAAAAAAAATTATTAAAGCAATGGTTTTTAAGGATTACAAATTATGCGGATGAGTTATTGAGGGATTTAGAAAAATTAGATAACTGGCCAGAAAGAGTAAAAATAATGCAAGATAATTGGATTGGTAAGTCAATTGGTACAAATATTAATTTCAATATCAATACCAATCCAGAACAGAAAATAACTGTATTTACAACCAGGCCAGATACTTTATTAGGAGTTACTTATTTAGCAATTTCTGTTAATCATTCATTAATTAATAATATTTCTGATCAAGAAACCATACAAGATATAGAAAATCTCAAACAATATTTGAAAAATAATAAAAATAATGAACTTGAAAAAATTGGAATAAAAACTAGCTTAATAGCAATAAATCCAGTTAATTCTGAACCTATTCCTATTTGGGTGGCAAGTTATGTCCTCGATGAATACGGTACAGGTGCTGTTATGGGCGTGCCTGCTCATGATCAAAGAGATTTTGAATTTGCTAAGAAAAATAATATTGATATTAGACAGGTAATTATAAAGGATAAAAATGAACAAATTAAACAGCTTGATGAAGCTTATGTGGAAAATGGATATCTTATTAATTCCAATGAATACAATGATATGGCAAATACTATTGCTAAATTAAAAATTTCAGAGGAAGGCGTAAATAATGGATGGGCCGAAAATAAGATTCAATATCGTTTAAGAGATTGGTTAATATCTAGACAAAGATATTGGGGATGTCCGATTCCCATTGTAAATTGCAAAAAATGTGGATCTGTTCCTTTAAACCAATCTGATTTACCTGTTGCATTACCAAAAGATATAAATATCTCGGCTAACAAAATTAATGCTTTAGGTGAAAATAATAATTGGATAAATACAACATGTCCAAAATGTGGAATTGCGGCAAAAAAAGAAACTGATACTATGGACACTTTTATGTGTTCATCATGGTATTTTTTAAGATATCCATCTTCAAAATGTTCAAATAAGCCATTTGAAAAGATTGAAATTAATAAGTGGTTGCCTGTAGATCAATATGTTGGAGGAGTAGAGCATGCAATATTGCATTTGTTATATGCAAGATTTTTCACTAAAGCTTTACGGGATAATCAACTATTTGATATTGACGAACCATTTAAAAAACTTTTAACGCAAGGAATGGTTCAGGCTGCAGCCTATAAAAACAATAAAACGGGTAAATATGTTTCTCCTTCAGATATTAATGACCTGTTAAATCCTACAGATCCAATTGATAATACCAAACTCGAAGTTCTATTCGAGAAGATGTCTAAGTCAAAATATAATGGAATAGACCCTGAATCAGTAATTAAAAAATATGGAGCAGATACGGCAAGGATGTTTATATTATTTAAAGCACCGCCCGAAAAAGATTTGGAATGGGGAGATACAGATGTTGAAGGACAATTTAGATTTTTAAGCAGGATTTGGAAGCTTTATATAAATTGTGCAAAAGATATAAATAGTAAATCTAATTCCTATCCAGATAAAGAAAAAAGTTTAATAAAGTCAATGAATATAGCCATAAAAGAAATTTCAAATGACATATTAAATAACCAATTTAATACTGCGATATCAGAACTAATGAAGTTTTATAATTCATTATCAAATTCCATTAATGACGTAAACAATAATTTAAAAATTGAGGCTTTAAAAACATTTTGTATTTTGTTGGCTCCATTTGCACCTCATATTTCAGAAGAAATATGGCATCTTATAGGATTTAAAAAATCTGTGCATTTAGAACACTGGCCTTCATTTAATGCCGAGGCACTTAAGGAAGATTCATATGAACTAGTAATACAAGTGAATGGAAAAGTTAGAGACAAAGTAAATATTAATAATGATATGAGTGAAGATCAAATTAAAGAATTGACGCTTAAAAGACCTAACATATTAAAATGGACTCAAGATAAGGAAATAAGAAAAATAATTATTGTTAAAGGAAAAATTATGAATATTGTTGTTTAAGAATTTATTTTTCGAATAACTAATGAATTTGGATTAGACCAATCGCCCTTAACTAAATAATCATCATTACCGAAACACATTTCACGAAGTATGAAAAATATAGGTTCACTCACTGAATGATCAAATAGTGATGTTATGTCATTTATAGAATATTCTCCACCTTCATCTAATAAATTACTTACTTTTTGTTGATACTCAATAATATTTGCGGCTGCTTTCTTTCCAGCTTCAACTCCTGGTTGATCATATGCATTTATATTTACTAATTCAGCGTAGAAGGATACAGCCCTCTCAAATAAAGCGATTAAGGCACCTAGTGAAAAACAATTTAACTTTTCTAATGTTATGGTAATACTCTGTCTTTTTTCACTAGAAAGTGCGGATCTGGTTCCTTGCAAGAAACCAGAAAGGTATTCTTTGGGATTCTCTTTTTCATCAAAAATATTAGTCGATGGAGAATCTAATAATTCAATAAAAACACAAAAGAAGTTATCAATACCATCTCTCAGCTGCTGAACATAAGCATGTTGATCTGTAGATCCTTTATTACCAAAAACTGAAATCCCTTGATTAACTATTTCACCATTTCTATTAAATTTCTTACCTAATGATTCCATTACTAATTGCTGAAGATATTTACTAAATACCTGTAACCTATCTCGATAAGGTAAAACGACCATATCTCTCTTGCCAGAGCCATCCCCAGTTAAGTACCATGCAGATGATAATAATGCTGCGGGATTATTTTTAAAATCACTTGTACGTGTGGCCTCATCCATTAATGCTGCACCTCTAATAAATTCAAATATATTTTCATTAATTAGTGCTAATGGAAGTAATCCAACAGAGCTGGTGATACTCGTTCTTCCTCCTACCCAATCTTGTAAATTAAAGATTTTCAACCAATTTTCAGAAGTAGCTTTTTTAAATAACCTACTATCTTTCATAGTTATAGCTATAGCATTTGAATTCCATTCAAGAGAATTGTTCTCACAATGACTTTTAATAATTTCCATAGCAATTCTAGGTTCAGGCGTACCACCTGATTTGCTTACAACTACGAATAATGTTGTAGATAAATTTTCAGATAATTCTTCTAACTTTTCGCTAATTAAAAAAGGATCAACATTATCGATATAAGAAAATTTTAATCCTTCAGTGCACTTTTGAAGTGACTCCGTAATAAGTAATGGGCCTAACCCACTTCCACCAATTCCTATCCATAGAACATCCGTATAGTTCTGATTATTCTTATTCTTAATGTTTCCATTTAAAATTTGTTTGCCAAATTCAGAAATATCATTAATTTCTGCACTAATCTCCTCTCTTATTTTGGAGGATGGAGAAATTTTTGGATTTCTAAGCCAATAATGTCCAACTTGTCTATTTTCATCAATATTTGATATTGCTCCATTTTCTAATTCTTGAATTGATGAAAAAACATCTATAAATTTCTGTTCTAAAGTATTTATATCGTTATTTGTGAAATTAATTTTGCTTATGTCTAGCCAGATATTTAATTTTTTATCAAACCAAAGATAATTACAGAATTTTTCCCAAGAGTTTGAATCTCCATTCATTTTATATATTTGTTTCTTTTATTTTATTTTTTAATTATATCTATACAAATAGTACTTCGATTTAAATTTGTTTAAATTTTTATTTTTAAATACATATGTTTTTGAATATAAACAATTTAAATAGAGGTTTTTTTTTATTTCATATGAATTTATCATTGGATAAAATAAAAAAAATTGGATAAATCATTTAATTACATAATTTCGCCTGAGATATCTGAATTTAGAAAATTTTCACCAAAATTAAAAATAGGTGTACTTGCATCTGGGAATGGAACAAACTTTCAGGAGTTAATTAATCTCTCAGAAAAAGGAGAATTAGATATAGATATAAAAGTTCTTATTACTAATAAAGATGATGCAGGTTGTATAAAAAGAGCTGAAAGTGTAAAAATACCTCACAAAGTAATAAAAGGCAAAGACTTTTTGGAAAAAGAGCTTTTTGAATTAGAAATTATAAATACTCTAATTAATTACGATGTTGAACTTGTTGTAATGGCTGGATGGATGAAAATCGTCAGTTCATTATTTATTAATAAATTTAAGAAGAAAATTATAAATATTCACCCATCATTACTTCCTTCATATAAAGGGGCTTCTGCAATAAAAGATTCTATATTAAATGGTTCAAAAATAACTGGTTGTTCAGTACATTTTGTTAATGAGGAGGTAGATAGTGGTTCTCTTATAATGCAAGCTGCATTGCCAATTCTAAATAACGACAATATTGAATCACTTTCTAAAAAAATACAAATACTTGAGCATAAAATTCTACCTCACTCAATCTCACATGCTGGTTTTTTGATAAGAAGTAATTTTATGGAAAGTTATTAGTTAACTCAAGACCATCATCTATTGAAAATCCACTCATAATATTTAAATTTTGAATAGCTTGTCCAGTTTGTCCTTTTAACAAATTATCAATCACAGATAAAATAATAATCCTTCCATTCCGAATATCAACTTTCACAGAAAGAAGAATTTGATTTGTATTTTTAACCCATTTTGTTGATGGGAATGTATCTACAGGTAAGACTTTAATATTTTTAAAATTTCTATAATAATTATCCAATAGAATTCTGCAATCATCCGATGTTAAACCAGGATCTCTTAATCTCCCATATATTGTCGAATGCATACCCCTTGTAATTGGAACCAAATGAGGAGTAAAAAGCAATTCAATTTTATTTCCAGAAATTATAGATGCAACTTGCTCGATCTCTGAAGTATGTCTATGGTTTATCAATCCATATGCTGATAGCCCTTCACCACATTCTGATAAAAGTAATTTTTGATTTGGTTCTCGACCCCCTCCAGAAGTACCACTTTTAGAATCAATTACTATTCCTTCATTTTCAATAATTCCCTGCGAAAGATAAGGAGCTAATGGAATAAGAGCGGATGTTGGATAACATCCTGGACATGCAATTAATCGTCCTTTTGAAATAGCTTCTTTATTTATCTCAGGAAGACCGTAGACTGCCTCTTTGCATAAATCATAATCATTCCTTTTATAGATAGCAGCTTCTTTGGAATAGACTTTTTTCCATTCATCTAAGGACTTATATCTATAATCAGCTGATAAATCAATAACTTTAACTCCTCTATCTAATAATTTCCTTGTCAATGTGGAGGACAGGCCATTTGGTAAACAAAGCAAAGCGATATCTGAGTTGTTTGAGATATTCTCTACTGAAATTTTTTCTATAGAGGGATCGGTATCAAGATAAATAAAAGGGAAATTATCATTCCACTTAGAGCCAGATGTTTTATTACCTCCTAAAAATGAGATATTGTAGTTTTTATTTTTCTTTAAAAGATTAACTGCTTGAATACCGCCGTAACCAGTAGCACCTACTATTGCAACATTCATTTCTTTGAATTGGCAGACTTTGAGATAGGATTATAAAGTGTTGAATTTAGGATAACTAACACACTATTTTTCTATATTGATAGGAATAATGAAAGAAACAAGTCCCAAATCAAATAATGGAACAATTTTGGATATAAATGAATCTTTTAAAATTGAATTTGATCCTATCAGTGATGCTTTAGCTGCAATAAGGAATGGTGAATGCATAATTGTCGTTGATGATGAAAGAAGAGAAAATGAGGGTGATTTAATTTGTGCTGCACAGTTTGCAACTCCTCAACAAATTAATTTTATGGCTACTGAGGGACGAGGTCTTATATGTCTAGCGATGAAAGGTGAAAAACTTGATTCCTTAGATTTACCTTTAATGGTTGATAGAAATACAGATGAAAATCAAACAGCTTTTACGATATCAATAGATGCTGGCCCTGAAAATAATGTTTCGACTGGGATTTCAGCTGAAGACAGAGCCAAGACTATTCAAGTTGCTATAAATCCAAATACACAACCTGATGATTTAAGAAGACCAGGACATATATTTCCATTAAGAGCTAAAAAAGGTGGGGTTTTAAAAAGGGCAGGTCATACAGAAGCAGCAGTAGATATTGCAGCAATGTCTGGTCTATATCCCGCCGGAGTGATTTGTGAAATACAAAATCCTGACGGATCGATGTCAAGACTTCCACAACTTAAAGAGTATGCAAAACAGTGGGGAATGAAATTAATATCAATAGCTGACTTAATTAGTTATCGTTTTCAAAATGAGAGATTTGTATTTAGAAAATCCGATGCTGTTCTTCCAAGTATTTTTGGGAATTTCAAAGCCTATGGATATATTAATGAACTTGATGGTTCTGAACACGTTGCATTAGTTAAACAAAAATCATCAAAATTAAGCGAACCTGTACTAGTTAGAATGCATTCAGAATGCTTAACTGGTGATGCTTTTGGATCATTACGTTGTGATTGTAGGCCCCAGTTAGAGGCTGCTTTATCAAGGATAGAGAAGGAGGAAGAGGGAGTTGTTGTTTACTTGAGACAAGAAGGTAGAGGTATTGGTCTAATAAACAAATTAAAAGCTTACAGTTTACAGGATGGTGGATTAGACACAGTAGAAGCTAATGAAAAGCTTGGTTTTCCTGCTGATCTCAGAAATTATGGAGTTGGAGCACAGATATTAACTGATCTTGGTATAAAAAAATTAAAATTACTAACAAATAATCCTAGAAAAATAGCCGGATTAGGTGGTTATGGAATAGAAGTTATTGAGAGAGTTCCATTAGTAATTTGTCCAAATGATAATAATGCCGAATATTTGAGTGTTAAGAAAACAAAGTTAGGCCACATGATTGATGAAGAGAATTCTAATACAAGTAATATAGATCCATTTATATCTATTTTTCTTGACGGAAATTATAAATCTATAGATCTCGTTCCATTAAAAAATAAAGTTATTAAATTCTGTGATGATCAAAACATTAACATTAAACTGGAAAGTACTCCAAGATTATTAGCTTTTTGGAATCGACCAAAATTAGTTTGGCGAATTATACATGATCGCAATAGAACAAATACCAACATTACTGATGAAGAAATAAAGAATATAGAATTATTTATTCAATTTTTATCAAAATACGAAAACAGTACAAAGATTGGGATTATTGTTTCTAGAAATATTGAACAAGCCCTACATCCAAAAAGTAGTATCAAACTTATCAACACTAAATTTACTATTAATAATGAAATCTTATATTCTTCTACAAGAAAATTTAATCTAGATAAAGAGACATTTAGTATTGTTTTTGAAGGTTAAATTATTACTTTAGAGTTGCCTTTAAAATTTTTGAACCGTTAGTAAGTTTTAACACGACGTCCATATCATCGGTTTTACCAAAAACTGTATGAACTCCATCGAGATGGGGTTGTGGTTCATAAACTATAAAAAACTGACTACCTCCAGTATCCTTACCAGCATGAGCCATGGAAAGTGAACCTTTAAGATGTTTTTTTGAATTGATTTCACAATTGATATTATATCCAGGACCTCCAGTTCCAGGCATGCCAGATGCTCCATCACGAGTATTTGGACATCCACCCTGAGCCATAAAACCAGGAATAACTCTGTGAAAGGCTAAACCATCATAAAAACCATCACTTATCAATTTAGTAAAGTTGTTTACGGTATTTGGTGCATCTTCAGAGAAAAATTCAATATTTATGTTCCCTACTTCTGTTTCGAATAACGCTTTTGCCATTTTATTTATTTATTAGATTATTAGTATCTTAATGGTTAAAGCAACTTTTCAAGATTTTCCTTAATGGTATTTATATCAATTTTTTCTTTATTATTAGTTTCCCCTCCCCAATTATCAAATTCTAGGTTTTTTTGAGGTGGAGAAATTAGCAACCTATCTTCGGCTGTTTTAGGTACAAAATTTTTCTCCACTAATTTGCATTCATAATCTAATTTAATACAGAACTCATTTATTTCTTCAATGTCAATCATTTCAACTGTTGGGAGAGGAAAATCTTGAGCTTCAAGGAGACCACAGTATCTTGTCGCATCATCCTTGTCTTCAAACATAAGAACTATAGTTCTTCCTTTAAGTTCAATTGAATGAATTCCTTCTTTATCTGTTCCTGAATTATATAAAAGAACAAATATGTTCATAAGTATCTATTTTTTTCTATATATATAGTATTTGATTAAGAATCAGAAAGTGATAATTCTTGTAATCTTGTATATAAAGCAATTTCCTCATCATTAATATCAGCAGGTATAACAACCAAGATTTCAACATATTGATCGCCTACATTATCTTCGAATGTTAAACCCCTACCCTTCAAACGTAACATTCTTCCGGTAGATGATTTTGGAGGCACCTGAAGAGTAACATTTCCATCAAGGGTGGGGACTTCTACAGCACAACCAAGAAGTGCGTCATGAGGAAATAACTCTAATTTATAAAGAACTCGTAAACCATCAATTCTTAGACCACTTTCAGTTTGAACTCTTAACTGTAGATAATGATCTTTTCCTCCCCATGCAATATTTTCAAGCCTTAATCTCCATCCATCTCCAGCGAAAGGAGGAGTATCAACTTCAACTACAGTTTCATCTTCAAGTTCTATTAAAATTGAAGCTCCATTTAGAGCCTCCTCAGGAGTTAATTCAATAATTGTTTCAATATCTTGGTGGAGTTTAACTGGAGGAGGCTCTTCTGGAGAGGTTGTAGGGTATGCATAATTATTGAATTGATCATTATCTATATTTATGGATTCATCCTCTAATGGTTCATTTTCGTATTCGTCGTAAGTCTTTGAGGTATATTCATATCCAAATAATGAATTAAGATAATCTTGAAAATCAGGAAAACCTGTCTGGTAATTATTTTTTTCATGATCTTGCTGAATATTTTCATCCGAACTTTTATTTCTATTATTTGGTTCACGTAAGTATTCGTATGCTTCGTTAATTAATTTGAATCTTTCTTCTGCATTTAGATCATTTTTATTTAAATCTGGATGCCATTTTCTTGCTTCTCTTCGAAAGGCCTTTTTAAGTTCTTTATCGTCAAAATCAAGGGATAAACCCAAAATCGATAAATAGTCTTTTTTAGAGGAAATAGTCATTGTCCCATGGATCATCATCCCTAGAGTTACCATACCTCGAATTTCTATAATTTCTATTCATTTGATTGTCCCAAGGATCATCATCCCAATAATCATCTGAAAAAAGTTCATCCTTTAATGAGCCAAATGTACTTTTAATACCTTGTAGTGGATTATTATCAGTTTTCCTTTCTGCAGCAAATTTTCTGTTTAAACCAAATAATGCTTCTTGGAGAGCACTTACTGAAATTTCTAATTCTTGAGGATCATCATCATCTATGAATTCCTCAACATCCTGAATAGCTAATTCAACAGCTCTTTGCTGCCTTTCGGCCCCATAAGGCCCAAATTCTAAAGAAGCATCCCTAAGCCTTCTCTCAGCTTGCGCAATAAGAGTTAAAGCACTATTTTTTCTATCAATGACAGATCTTTTTTTTCTATCTTCATTAGCCTTCGATTTGGCTTCTTCAATTATCGAATTAATTTCTTGCTCATTTAAATTTGAGCCTCCAGAAATTGTAACTGTTTGCTTTCGTCCAGTAGTTCTATCAGTTGCACTAACTTCTAAAAGACCATTAGCATCTATATCAAAGGCAACTTGAACTTGTGGAATTCCTCTGGGTGCTGGTGGTATTCCTGATAACCTAAATTTACCAAGTGATTTATTTTCAGATGCTAATGGCCTTTCACCTTGCCTTACTTGAACAACAACTGATGATTGATTAGCTTCTGATGTACTAAAAACATCAGATTCTCTTACTGGTATTGGAGTATTACGAGGAATAAGTACCTTCATAAGACCTCCAATAGTTTCTAAACCTAATGAAAGAGGTGTAACATCATTTAGAAGTAAATCTTGTAAATCACCATTAATTATTCCAGATTGTATAGCAGCACCAATGGCAACTACCTCATCTGGATTAACGGATTGGCAGGGATCATTAGGAACTAGAGTCTTAACTAATTGTTGAACCATTGGAATTCTGGTGCTGCCACCTACAAGAACTACCTCATCTATATCTTCTGCGTTCCATCCGGAATCATCTAATGCTATTTGCACAGGCTCTAATAATCTATCTAATAGATCTTGAGATAATGATTCAAATATTTTTCTATCTAAGGTCTCTTCAATATGTAATGGACCCTCATTACATGTGGTGATAAAAGGTAAGGATATTTTTGTTTTTTGCAATCCTGATAATTCACATTTTGCTTTTTCAGCAGCTTCAGTTAATCTCTGCAAAGCTTGTCTATCCCTTCTTAGATCAATTTCGTATTTAGCAAGAAATTTTTCAGCAAGCCAATCTACTATTTTGGAGTCAAAATTGTTTCCTCCTAGTTGGGTATCTCCACATGTGGCTTTAACATCAAATACACCATTAGATATTTTTAATAATGAAACATCAAATGTTCCTCCCCCTAAATCAAAAACTAAAACATTATTAGAAGAACTTTTTTCAAAACCATAAGCTAGAGCCGCTGCAGTAGGTTCATTTAGGATTCTATCAACTTTGATACCAGCTAATATTGCGGAATCCTTTGTAGCTTGCCTTTGAGATTCATTGAAATAAGCAGGGACTGTAATAACAGCAGAATCAACAGTTTCTCCAAGATATGTCTCAGCATCATTTATTAATTTTCTAATTAATGAGCTGACTAATTCTTCAGGAGCATACTCCCTTTCAGTATTTGGACTAAGAACCCTAACACTGCCAGTATTATTTGCTTTGACATTATAAGGAACAGAAATACTTGTATCATCTAACTCGTCCCAATCGCTACCAATGAATCTTTTTAAGTTATAAAAGGTATTCTTTGGATTTAAAACAAGTTGTCTTCTTGCTTGGTCTCCTATTACTATTTCTTTGTCCTTTGTAAAACCAACTATTGAAGGTGTAGTTCTAGACCCTTCAGAATTTGAAATAACAATTGGACGACCAGCTTCTATAACCCCGACAACAGAGTTAGTAGTACCTAAATCAATTCCAACTATTTGCCCCATGTTTTTAGATCGCTAAATTAAAGCAAAACATACTAATAATTTACTTAATTTTTATCGTAGATATTTACATATAATAGTAAAAATCAAATATTTTCAACTTAATTTAAATAAATAAAATTATAAATTACCTAGTCAAAATGATTACTATCTATTTTATAAATCCTCTGTAGACATAATTGTTGATGTAATTAACCAATATCAACTAGTATAGAACGGAGAGAGAGGGATTCGAACCCTCGATAAAGTTGCCCCTATACAGCATTTCCAGTGCTGCGCCTTCAACCACTCGGCCACCTCTCCAAACAACCTTATTTTAACCCTTTATCATCCAATTTTTGAGGAAAGTTATTTGAATAAGACTTTCACAGTCACGATTAAAAATAAAGAAACCGGAAAGGTCTACCAAGAGCAGGTTAATTGTGATGAATATATTCTTAATGAATTTGAAAAGAAAGGTTTTAAGCTTGCATTTTCATGTAGAAATGGTTGTTGTACAAGTTGTGCAGTTAAAATAAAATCTGGTACCTTGCAACAACCTGAAGCTATGGGCGTATCGCAAGCATTAAAAGATAAAGGTTATGCACTTCTCTGTGTCGCTAAAGCATCTTCAGATCTCGAGGTTGAAACAACTTACGAAGATGAACTTTACGATTTACAATTTGGTAAATATTTTGGCAGGGGAAATACAAGAGTTGCACCACCTTGGGAATTTGAGGAAGATTAATTAAAATGTTTGAGCTCAAAGATATAGAAGAACTTACAAATCATATAAGCCTTTCTAAATTGTATGAAATAGCCAAAAAGTCAGCTCAAATTGGTAATGAAATTCTAAAAATTAATTACAATAAAATTCAAAAAATTTCATCGAAAGGTAGAAAAGGTGATCTTGTAACCAATGTAGATCTGGAAGTTGAAAATAAAATAAAAGAATATTTAATAGAAGAGACACCCAACATATCTATTAATGCAGAGGAATCGGGGAAATTAAATAAATCCTCTGATTTAACTTGGTGTATAGACCCATTAGACGGAACAACTAATTATTCCCATGGATATCCCTTCTTTGGAACTTCTATTGGTCTTGTATATAAAAATAAGCCAATTATAGGGGCCATATCAGTACCTTATATAAATGAACTATATTCAGCCTGTATTGGTTTAGGATCCTTCTGCAATGATATAGAACTTAAAGTATCGAATCCGCTAAATCTTTCTGATAGTTTGCTTGTGACTGGTTTTTCTTATGACAGATTTGAGACAGAAGATAATAATTATGCTGAATTTTGTTATTTAACACACAAAACAAGAGGCGTTAGAAGAGGAGGAGCCGCAGCAGTTGATCTAGCATTTGTTGCGGCAGGAAAGGTTGATGGATACTGGGAAAGGGGATTGGAGGTTTGGGACCTGGCGGCCGGTGCTATTATTGTTAAAGAGGCAGGTGGAATTATTTCGGATTATCCATCAGGCGAATTTAATTTAAGTTCCGGAAGAATTCTTGCATGCTCGCCCAGCCTTGAGAATGAATTAAAAAATGAACTAGAGAATGTTTTTCCATTTAATAAAAATCTTTATACCTAAAAACCGTCAAATAGTTAAATGACTGATATAAAAGAAATTAAATTAGTAGATGTAAAGAATAACTCTAATATAATTAATAATTTAAATAATATTTATAAACTATGGGGTTATGAAGAAGTCTCACCTTCATTTATAAACACTTTAGAGACGATAAAAGGTCGTGGTGTTATTGAAGAAAATGAGGTTGTTGGAATAGTAAGTAATAATTCATTATGTCTCAGGCCAGAAATGACAACATCTATTGTCAAATTATCATCTACTAGATTAATAAATAAGAAAAGACCTATAAGATTATTTACCAATGGAATGGTGTTTAATAAAAAACAAAATAATAAAAATTCATCCAAGTTGCAAGAGAAACTCCAAAGTGGAATTGAATTAATAGGATATGATACAAAATACCCAGAAATTGAAGTTATTAATATATTGTTTGATGCTATAGATAATATTAATTTGAAGGATGAATGTAATTTGTGTCTACTAGTTAGCACCACAAAAATAATGGACTTGATATTGAATAAATATAAGAATAATAATTTTGAAGAAATTAAAAAAAGTTTGGTTAACTTTGATCAAGATAAATTATCTAAATTAGGAATTAAAGAAGATGATAAATATATTCTTAAAGATATATTATTTACAAGAGGAGAACCAATTGCAATATTAAAAAAATTGAAAAGGATATATGGCACTAGTAAAACAATAGATGACCTAAATTTTTTATTTGAAACATTATCAATAATGTCAAATAAATATGGTGTTAAATTACAACTTGATCCAACATTTCAACCTCACTTGAATTTATACGAAGGGATAGTTTTTCAACTTATAGGTGATAGTGGTAATAATAAAAACGTGATAGCAAAAGGTGGAAGATATGATGAATTAGTAAGATTCTTTAGTCCTAATGAGATAATCTTAAATGGAATTGGATTTACTATCTCAATAGATGTTTTAAGAAATTTAATTAAGCAAGAAAAGACAGATAAGAAAAAGATTTTGTTAATGTTTAAAGATTCTTATTTATGGGAAAAAGCTATGAATGAGCAAAAAGAACTACAGAAAAGAGGAAATATTGCAATCTTACATTTAAATCCATGTGATGATTCAGCTAAAGCCAATCAAATAATGAAAGAAAATAATTGTACTGAGATATTGTGGGTCAGATAAATAACTTCTCAATAATTAATTGATTAATCTTACTTTTAGATTTATATATTGTTCGGACAATACTCCTAATTAAACTTGATTAACTAGTTTTTAGGAAATAGGATTTAAATGTTTAATTTATTTCAGTAAATGGAAAAAGGCGAAATTCGTATTAATACCGAGAATATTTTCCCAATTATTAAAAAGGCAGTATATTCCGACCATGAAATCTTTTTAAGAGAACTTGTTAGTAACGGTGTTGACGCAATAAGTAAAAGAAGAATGGCTTCTATGGCAGGTGATTGCGAAAATAATGAAGAAGCTCAAGTAAAAATAACTATTGACCGTGAGAAAAATACCCTAACAATATCTGATAATGGAATTGGAATGAATGATGAAGAAATTAAAAAATATATAAACCAAGTAGCATTCTCAAGCGCAGAAGAATTTCTAACAAAATATAAAAAAGATAATGATGAATTTATTGGTCATTTTGGACTTGGATTTTATTCAAGTTTCATGGTGGCAGAAAAAGTCGATATATTAACTAAATCAGCAATTGGGGAATCAAAAGCTTTCAAATGGTCTTGTGATGGATCGCCAAATTTCACATTAGAGGAATCAGAAAGGGAAACAATTGGTACAGATGTGATACTTCACCTACTTGAAGAAGAAAAAGAGTTTATTGAACCTGAAAGGATTAAATCATTAATAAAAAAATATTGTGATTTCATGCCAATAGATGTCTTATTAGAAGGTGAAACAATTAATAAGAAAAATCCTCCTTGGAGAAAACAATCTAGTGAATTAAAAGATGAGGACTATATCGAGTTATATAAATACCTTTACCCTTTTCAGGGAGATCCATTGTTATGGATTCATCTAAATACAGATTATCCATATGATATACAAGGTATATTGTATTTTCCTAAGTTGTCTGGTAGAGCTGATTGGGAAAAGGGCGAAATAAAACTATTTTGTAATCAAGTATTTGTAAGCGATTCAATTAAAGAAATAGTACCAAAATATCTTTTACCTCTAAGAGGAGTTATTGATTCTACAGATATCCCATTAAATGTTAGTAGAAGTGCATTACAAACGGATAGAAAGGTACGGTCAATATCTTCATTTATATCAAAGAAAATTGCTAATAAATTAAAGGATTTGATAAAAAATTCTCCAGAATTTTATGCCGAAATATGGGATTCAATCTCTGCTTTTATTAAAATTGGTGCTATCGAAGATGAAAAATTTGCTGATTTAGTCGATAAAAGTATAATTTTCGAAACAATAATTAATTCGGAAAAAGACGTCACTAAGGATATTGATAATAAGTCCCTTATCAAATCCAATGATAAATATTTTACAACTCTGGCAAACTACAAAGAACGAAATAACATAAATGATTCTAAAAAAATTATTTATTGTTCAGATATTATTGCTCAGTCAAGTGCATTAAATATCTGTTTATCTGATAACAAAGAAGTTATTAAATCAGATCCGTTAATTGATGCACAATTTCTTCCATGGTTGGAAAGCAAAAACGAAGACTATCAATTCCAAAGAGTTGATTCGGAAATAAATGAACTACAAGATAACGAAGCCAATGAAATTGTAGATAAGGATGGCAAATCAAATACAGAAAATCTTAGAGAGACCATAGTTAAAGCACTTAACAATGAAAAAGTAACAGTTAAAGTTCAGTCACTTTCAAGCCAAGGTGCCCCACCTGCAATGATCTTGCTTCCAGAGCAAATGAGAAGAATTAATGATATGGGCGCTTACATGGAACAGAAGATGCCTGGCTTACCTGAATATCATGTCCTCTTAATTAATAAAGAACATCCACTTATTATTGGCCTTAATAAAATTACTGGCAATAAAATAATTATTGATAAAAAAGAGCCTATTGAAAATCCATTGGCATCTAAAATTGCTAATCATGTTTACAGTATGGCTAAACTATCCGTTGGTGGATTAGATCAAGAACAGATCATTAATTTACAAAATAATAATGCCGAATTAATTTCAGAATTACTTAATTCAACAACCTAAGTCGTATGTTAAAATTTTTAAAGATATAACTCAAAAAATATGTCAAGAGTTTGCGAACTGACTGGTGCAAAAGCTAATAACGGAATGGCCGTGAGTCACTCACATATTCGTACAAAGAAATTACAACAAGTTAATCTTCAAAAAAGAAGACTTTGGTGGGAGGAAGGAAAAAAATGGGTAAATATAAAAATTAGTACTAAAGCTCTCAAATCAATTCAAAAAGTAGGTTTAGATAAATTTGCTAAATCAAATGGAGTTGATTTAAAGAAATTCTAAATTTGATGAGAAATTTAGTTTTATGTCTATCTATATCATTTTTTCTTTTAATTAATTTTAATTCAGCATTAGCCTTTGACTTTGCTCCTGAAGTTGGAGACTTGGCTCCAGACTTTCATTTAGAAGGTTTTAATAAAAAAATAAAAACAAAAACAATGTGGGAATTAAGTGATTTCCAAGGTAAATGGCTTGTTATCTATTTTTATCCCAAGGATTTTACAGTAGGTTGCACTATTGAAGCTAAAGGGTTTTCAGAATTAAAAAATGATTTTTCAAAATATAATGCAGAAATTGTTGGCATAAGTGCTGATAATCAAGATTCTCATGAAAGTTTCTGCCGTGAGAAATCTATAAACTATACTTTATTATCTGATCCAAATGGAATCATTAGTGATAAATATGGTTCCTGGATACCTCCATTCTCAGATAGAAATACTTTTTTGATCTCTCCAGAAGGTAAAATCTCTTATAGATGGATAAGTGTCCTACCCATAAATCATGCTAAGGAAGTCCTTAACGTATTAAAGAAAAAAAGGTAAAATTTTGCACGAACTATCATTTGGAACATGGTTAATACATATTTCATCAGTAGTTGAATGGATTTATGCAATATTTATAATTAAAAAAATAAGTAATTTTGAAAAATACAAAACTTTTTTTTGGTTAAGCCTAGCTATGATTCCAAATTTAATTAGTGCCATGTGCGCAATTACCTGGCATATTTTTGATAATCAGGAATCTTTGTATGGTTTAGTAACTCTTCAAGGAATATTGACTTTTATAGGTAACTCAACATTAGCGATAGCAACCATTGTTATATACAAAACGTCTTTTACTTATGAATGATTTTTTCTTAATGTTTTTAGAGAAATTAGCGACTTTAGATAATACAGTATTATTTGCTGCTTCAATTATTCCATATTCAATCTTTTTGTTTTACTTATATAAACTCAAATCAATTAATAGATTTGTAAAGACAGGCTTTTCCTTGACAGTTTTCTTTGTATTTATAACTATATTATTATCTATTTTATCATTAACATATTATGATAAAACACTTGTTGAAGTTGACCTACTTCATGGTTCAGCTGAGTTTTTCCTAACCCTAAGTGATTTTGTTATATTATTTGGTTTCTTAAAGATATTAAATAATTTAGAAGTAAACAACTCTTAAGACCTTTAACAATTTTGTCTTTTTTATGCAAAAGTATTAGAGAATATATAAAAATAACGAATTTTTATGCTTACTACATTATTTGCAGCTGCTGATCCAGCAACATTTTCTTGGTCTCCCAAATGTGCCATGATAATGATTACATGTAATGGTATTGCTTATGCAATAGCAAGAGCAAATATTCAAAAACCTAATGAAGGTTTTGAAATACCTAATTCAACATTTTATGGTGGTTTAAGTCACGCCTCAGTTGTTGGAGCTAATTGCTTAGGTCACATATTTGGAATTGGTGCGATACTTGGATTAGCATCACGTGGTGTTTTATAGAAATTTTTAAAATAATTTTTAATTATTTAATTTGAATTTCTCAATAATTTTATCTGCCATCTGATCAGGCATAAGACCTAATTTTTTCTTACTCTGATCAGGTGATGCATGATCAACTAAAACATCAGGTATACCAATCCTGTATACAGGAATATTTACTTCATTATCGTTAAATAATTCAACGATAGCTGAACCAAACCCACCAATTAATGTCCCTTCTTCCATAGTTACTACTTTTTTGATTCTACTTGCTAGAGGAACAATCAGTTTTTGATCGAGAGGTTTTACAAATCTTGCATTTACAATACATGCATTAATTTTCATATCCTTTAAGATCTTTGATGTCTCAATTGCTGAAGCGACCATAGAACCATAAGCAATAATTAAAATATCATTACCCTCTTCTAGTATTTCACCTTCACCTATATTAATTGGTTCCCAACCCTCATCCATTACAGCTACGCCTAATCCAGAACCTCTAGGTATTCTAAGAGCGGTAGGTCCTTTATGATTAATTGATGTTATTAACATTCTCTGTAATTCGGACTCGTCTTTTGGAGCCATTAAGACAAAATTAGGTATGGATCTCATATAACTGATATCGTACTGACCTTGATGGGTAGGACCATCTGCACCAACTATTCCAGCTCTATCAAGTACGAATGAAACAGGTAAATTTTGTATCCCTACATCATGAATTAGTTGATCAAAGGCACGTTGAAGGAAAGTGCTGTAAATAGCTACAACTGGCTTAAGACCATCGCAGGACATTCCAGCTGCAAGAGTAACCGCATGTTGCTCAGCTATTCCTACATCGACATATTGATCTGGGATATTTTTTTGCAGAATATCTAATCCGGTGCCAGTAGCCATTGCTGCAGTAATACCAATAACTTTACTATCCTGCTCACAAATTTTTAATAAGGTTTGACCAAAAATTTTACTGTAACTAACAGGCTTTGGTTTATTAGATGGAATAGATTTTCCAGTCGTAAGATCAAATGCAGACTGGGCATGATACCCAACTTGATCAGCTTCTGCATATGGGTAACCCTTACCTTTCGTTGTAACAACATGAACTAGCACAGGTTTTTTTAGTCTATGAGCAGCATTAAATGTATTAATTAAATTTCCAATATTATGACCGTCAATTGGACCCATATATGTAAACCCAAGTTCTTCAAAAACAGCTCCAACTTTAGGCACAGCTAAACGTCGCACACTTCCTTTAATATTTTTTAATTCTTCTGGTATATCCTTACCAATTAACGGAATATTTTTCACACTTTCTTGTACACTATCTGATAAAAATTGTAATGGGGGACTAAGTCTAACCTTATTTAAATAAGATGAAAGAGCCCCAACTGGAGGAGATATAGACATATCATTATCATTTAGTACTACAACAAAGGGTGTATTTGGTAGGTGACCAGCATGATTTATGGCTTCTAAAGCCATTCCACCAGTTAATGCTCCATCTCCAATTACAGCTACACATTTATGATTTTCTCCTTTTCTATCTCTTGCTATAGCCATTCCTAATGCTGCTGAAATAGATGTACTTGCATGACCTGCACCAAAATGGTCAAATTTATTTTCAGTTCTTTTCAGATAACCTGCTACGCCATTTTGTTGTCTAAGAGAATCAAATTCAGTGAAACGACCTGTTATTAATTTATGAGGATAACCTTGATGACCAACATCCCAAACAACTTTATCAAAATCAAGATCAAGAGTTTGATATAAAGCCAATGTCAACTCAACAACGCCTAATCCAGGACCAAGATGTCCACCACTGGTGGATACTACTTGAAGATGTCTTTCCCTAATTTGACAAGCAATTTCCTCTAATTGTGCAACTGTTAAGCCATGTAGTTCATTCGGATGACTTAACTCACTTAAAAGCATTACATAAAAATAGTTATCTATATAATTTAAAACGCCGAGGTGCAAAATGAGTACTTTTTATGAAATAGATCATGTAATGTTTTATTAGATTAATAATTAATGCTAAAAATATGTATATGAATGATTATTTTGAAAAAATACTTCAAGCTGAAGTTTATAAAGTGGCAAAAAAAACACCGCTAGAAAAAGCTCATAATCTAAGTAATTCACTTAAAAATGAAATTTATTTAAAAAGAGAAGATCTTCAAGACGTATTTTCATTTAAAATAAGAGGTGCATATAACAAAATGAGTAAGCTCAATAAGTCACAGCTAACTCAGGGAGTAATTACCTCTAGTGCTGGTAATCATGCTCAAGGGGTGGCATTGAGTGCTCTTAAGTTAAATTGCCAAGCTACTATTTTAATGCCCATAACAACACCTCTAGTTAAAATCAACGCAGTAAAAAATTTAAAAGCAAAAGTTATATTATATGGTGATAATTATGATGAAACTTATAAAGAAGCAATACGGATTAGCCAAGAAAGAAAATTATGTTTTATTCATCCTTTTGATGATCCAGACGTAATCGCAGGACAAGGAACTATAGCTATTGAACTTGAACAACAATCAAATGAAAAACCATATGCAATTTATGTTGCTGTAGGTGGTGGTGGATTAATCGCAGGAATATCTTTATACATAAAAAAAATATGGCCTACGGTAAAAATAATTGGTGTAGAGCCTGAAGACGCAGATGCTATGTCAAAATCTTTGGAAGAATCAAAAATTGTGGAATTATCTTCTGTAGGACAGTTTGCTGATGGAGTGGCCGTTAAAAAAGTTGGTAATAATACTTTTGATATTGGTAGGAGATATATTGATAAGATGATTACGGTTAATACAGATGAAATATGTGCTGCTATAAAAGATGTATTTGAGGATACTAGATCGATACTAGAGCCTGCAGGAGCATTATCAATTGCTGGAATGAAAAAAGACATATTCGAGTCTAATCATTCAAATAAAAAAATGATCGCAATAGCATGTGGTGCAAATATGAACTTTGAAAGGCTTAGATTTGTTGCAGAAAGAGCCGAGCTGGGAGAGTGCAAAGAGGTAATGATGGCTGTTGAAATTCCAGAAAGAGCCGGTAGTTTAATTGATTTTTGTAAATTGCTTAATGATAGAAATTTAACAGAATTTAGCTATAGAATGTCAAATTCATCAAACGCACAGATATTTGTAGGAGTGCAGGTTTATGGATTATTTGACAAAAAAAACCTATTAGATGAATTTAAAAATTCACAATATCCATTTATGGATATAAGTGATGATGAATTATCTAAAAATCATCTCAGACATATGGTAGGTGGAAGATTACCAAAGAATATTAATGAATTGAATAATATAAATTTTGTAGAGTTGCTTTATAGATTTGAATTTCCAGAAAGACCTGGAGCATTAATAAATTTCTTAAATAATATGAAATCTAATTGGACAATAAGTGTATTTCACTATAGAAACTATGGTGCTGATGTAGGAAAAATTGTTATTGGAGTTTTAATTGATAAAAATGAAATTACAGAATGGGAAAAATTTGTAAAAATCTTAGGTTATAAATACTGGGATGAGACCAATAACAATACGTATAAATTATTCCTTGGTGCATCAGATTAAATATAAGGTAAATTAGGAAAGAATTTGGTCATCTAAAATTAATCAATCTGATCTAATTACTAAGAAAATATCTGATATAGATCTAATAACTAGAATTGAGGCTGTCCTTTATTTGAAAGGAAGGCCAATAACAAGAAAAGATCTTTCTGAAATTACTAATACGGATATCAATTCAATAAATGAATCAATCAAAGATCTAAAAAATAAATATTCCAATCCAAACTCAGCAATTGTATTAAATGAAGTAAATAATAGTTTTTGTCTGGAGTTAAAATCTAGTCTTAATGATTTTGTAGAGGATTTACTACCTTCTGATCTTAAAACATCAGAATTAAGGACATTGGCAACCATTGCTATTAAAAAGAAGATTCTACAATCAGATCTTATACTTCTAAGAGGCTCAGGTGCTTATGAACATATTAAAGAATTACTAGAAAAGAAATTCATTGTGAAACGAAAGCAAAAAGACGGCAGATCATTTTGGTTGTCCTTATCCGAGAAGTTTTTCCAAACTTTTGCTGTAAGTGATGAATATCTCTCAAATATAGGAAGCGGCATTAACAAGCAGCAATAAGAAGTAAATGTTAGAATTGAATTGATTAACTTTTTTTAATGGCTGCAATAACAATTTCAATTTTACAAGTTATTAGTACTACATTATCGCTTTACTATGCCTTATTGATTATTAGAATACTTTTGACCTGGTTCCCAGGAATCGATTGGAGTAATGGAATATTATCCGCATTAACATCAATCACAGATCCATATTTAAATATATTTAGAGGTATTATCCCACCCATTGGTGGATTTGATATATCTTCATTATTAGCATTAATTCTTTTCCAAGTCATACAAGGATTCATACCTCAATTAATAATGTTTTTACTAAACCAAGGCAGTGGATATCAATATTAAAAGTTAGCGATCATCACCCGAACCACTTATCTTACCTTTAGAAGCTCTGAATTTTAATTTTTCAAGGTTTTGTAATGCAACATCTTCTAAATTGAAATTTAATTCTGTACAAAGATTAGATATGTACCATAAAACATCTCCTAATTCTTTTTTTATACCTAATTTTGACTCTTTATCAAATACTCCATTTTTATCCCTAATTACTTTTTTTACTTTTTCTGCAACTTCACCAGCTTCACCAACTAAACCAAGAGTTGGATAAATATTATTTGAGCCTAAATTTGGATATTGAGCTGTTTCTCTTGCTTTTTTCTGATAAGTTTTAAAATTCATGACTTAAATAACTAACTTTGGGTATGGTAAATTTATTTATATCTAGCAATATTATTTATATATGTCGAATATTGATTTAAAAAGAAGAACAAAAATTGTAGCTACTATTGGCCCTGCAACTCAATCTGAAGAGATTATTACAGATTTAATTAAGGCTGGAGTTACAACATTCAGATTAAATTTCTCACATGGAGATCATAAAGATCATGCAGAGAGAATTGCAACAATTAGAGAAGTATCAAAAAAATTAGATATTGATATTGGTATTCTTCAGGATCTTCAAGGCCCTAAGATAAGATTAGGACGATTCAAAGATGGTCCAGTAAGAGTAAAAAAAGGAGATAAATTTAAACTAACTTCAAATGAAGTCGAATGCACAAATAGTATTGCTAATGTAACCTACGAGAATCTTTCTCAAGAAGTTAGCGAAGGAAAAAGAATACTATTAGACGATGGAAAAATTGAAATGGTTGTAGAAAAAGTAGATATAGAATCTAATCTTTTAGAATGTTTGGTTACTGTTGGTGGGGTTCTTTCGAATAATAAAGGTGTAAATTTTCCAGATGTTCAATTATCTGTAAAAGCTTTAACAGATAAAGATAAAGAGGATTTAAAATTTGGATTATCTGAAGGTGTTGACTGGATAGCTTTAAGCTTCGTTAGAAATCCATCTGATATAAACGAGATAAAAGATTTAATAAATAAAAATGGGCATTCCACTCCAGTAGTTGCCAAAATAGAAAAATTTGAAGCTATAGATCAAATTGATGCTGTATTACCCTTATGTGATGGGGTTATGGTAGCAAGAGGTGATTTGGGAGTAGAAATGCCCGCTGAAGAAGTTCCACTTTTACAAAAAGAATTAATAAGAAAAGCTAATACATTAGGTATACCAATAATTACCGCGACTCAAATGCTTGATTCCATGGCCTCTAATCCAAGACCAACTAGAGCGGAAGTAAGCGATGTTGCCAATGCAATACTAGATGGAACAGATGCAGTAATGCTTTCAAATGAGACCGCCGTTGGTGATTATCCTGTAGAAGCAGTAGAAACGATGGCAACTATAGCGAGAAGAATTGAAAGGGACTATCCACTTAAAGCTATAGAGAGTCACTTACCTAGTACAATACCAAATGCTATCAGTGCAGCAGTAAGTAACATCGCCAGACAACTTGACGCAGGAGCAATTATCCCATTAACAAAATCAGGTTCTACTGCTCGAAATGTAAGTAAATTCAGACCACCAACTCCCATTTTGGCTACTACAACAGAGAGGAGTGTAGCAAGAAGGTTGCAACTCGTTTGGGGAGTTACCCCGATAGTAGTAAAAAATGATGAACGAACAGCAAAAACATTTAGCTTAGCTATGCAAATTGCTCAGGAAATGGGAATACTAAATCAAGGAGATTTAGTGGTTCAAACTGCAGGTACACTAACAGGGATAAGCGGCTCTACAGATTTAATAAAAGTCGGTTTAGTAAGAAAGATTGTTTCAAGAGGGGTTTCAATAGGTGAAATTGGAGTCACAGGAAAAGCAAGAATAATAAAAAATAATCTTGATATGTCATTGATTTGTCCAGGAGAAATTTTATTTGTTCCAAAAGAACTATTAGGAAATTTACCATTAAGCAAAAATATTGCCGGAATTGTTACGAACCAAAATGTCGATGATGTTTACTCATTATTTAATAAAAATAATAATAAGGTTTCTACAATATGTAATCTGGAAAATATTGATGATCTTCAAATTATTAATGGCGACCTAGTAACTTTGCAACTTAATGAAGGGGTAATTTATATGGGTCAAATTGAAGATGATGAAGAAGCAATAGATAAATATAAATATGTCTAGGAATATCTCAATAAATGAAGCCTTAGGTATGGCTACCAAAACATTAGTATCGAACAAATTGAGAAGTTCTTTAACAATGTTGGGAATAATTATAGGAAATGCATCTGTTATTACACTCGTTGGACTTGGGAGAGGCGCACAAACATTAGCAAAAAACCAATTAAGTAATTTAGGAGCAAATGTATTATTTATTGTTCCTGGAAATAATGACACAAGAAGAAGAGGTATTTCATTTCCTAAAAACTTAGTTTTAGAAGATGCACTGGCAATAAGTAATCAGGTCCCAACTGTTAACAAAGTTGCTCCCCAAATATCTGCGAATGAAATAGTTCAATCAAATTCTAAAAGTCTAAATATATCAATTGCAGGTGTAACTCCTGAGTTTCTTGATGTTAGAAGTTTTGAAGTGGATAAGGGTAGATTCTTATCTCAAAGCGATATTAACAGCGCCAGGAGTTATGTAGTAATAGGTCCTGATCTAAAAGAGGAATTTTTTGAAAATAAATCTTCATCACTTGGGGAACAAATTAGAATTAAAGATCATACTTATGAAATAATAGGAATTTTAAAACCCAAAGGGGCAGTATTTGGAAGTAATCAAGACAGGAATGCTTATATTCCATTGACTACAATGGTTAATAGGATTACGGGGAAGGATCCTACATATGGTGTAAGTTTAAGCTTCATAAGTGTTGAAGCAAAAAATAAAAAGACAACCAGCGCAGCAAAATTTCAAATTACTAACTTATTAAGGCAAAGACATAAAATAATAAGAGATGATGACTTTGCAGTTAGATCACAAGAAGATGCATTAAACATTGTAACTAATATTACGAGTGGACTAACGTTTCTATTAGCAGGTATTGGTGCAGTATCTTTAGTAGTTGGAGGTATAGGAATAATGAATATTATGCTTGTTTCTGTTAGCGAAAGAACTGAAGAAATAGGTCTTAGAAAAGCAATTGGTGCTAAACAGTCGGATATATTAATTCAATTTTTAATTGAGGCATTGATTTTATCTACAATTGGAGGATTAATAGGAACAACAACTGGATTATCAGGTGTTTTTCTATTATCTCTGATTACACCACTTCCTGCATCTGTAGGTATTACAACTACTTTATCCACAATGATTATTTCAGGATCAATAGGTTTAATTTTTGGTGTTTTACCCGCAAAAAGAGCCTCTAAATTAGATCCGATTGTTGCCTTAAGAAGCTTATAAATAATATTTATAAACATGCTCAATTTGTATAAATTAATTGAGATACTGGTATGTTTTCAATCAATAATAGTATCAACCCTGATTCCTATAAATATTCCACTCACATTTACTGATAAATCAAGTATTAACTTTGACATACCTATCACTTGGCAAATTCCAACAATTATTTTACTAACACTTTTATTTAATAGAAAAGTTGTTTTTAGAGCATTTACTATATATATAATTTTAGGGTTATTTATATTCCCAGTTTTTCATGACGGTGGGTCAATAGGATATTTGCTCACTCCAAATTTTGGATATTTATTAGGAGTGTATCCATTAATCAAAATAATTGATAATTTAAATACAAGAAATAAAATAAATTTTGGCAACTTTTTAAAAAATGGATTTATAGCAATAGGTGCTATGCATTTAACCGGAATATTTTACAACTTTATACAAGTTATATTTTACAGTCAATTTAATATATTTTTATATAATTTAGGGAAATACTCTTTAGGTAAAATTGGATATCATTTTTTAATGCTATTTCCACTATTATTATTTATTGAACCTATAAAACGTTTAAAACATAGCAAATAATGGTTAACAAAATACAAACAAAATTATATTTCTTTTCTTTAAGTATTTTTATTATTTTAATAGATCAATATACGAAATATTTAATGTTTTATAATTATAAAAAACTTATAAATAAAGATTTTCTTTTATTTAGATTAGACTTTGTAAAAAATTATGGGGCAGCATTTAACATATTTAGTGGCAGTAGAATATTTTTATCTTTCATAAGTATTATTATTTCAATATTCCTTATTTATTTAATATTAAGAAAAAATACTTTAAACGTTTTTGATCTCTATTGTTATAGCTTTATTCTTGGCGGAACTTTTGGTAATGGAATAGATAGAATATTAAAAGGATTTGTAATTGATTTTATAAATTTAAATATTATAAATTTTCCAGTTTTTAATATTGCCGATATATCTATTAATATTGGTTTTATTTTTTTAATTTATACTATTTTTAAAAAGAAACGATAATATGAATTACTTTAAATTAAAGTATATAAAATATTTTTTCTTTATTTTATTTCTATATATTTTATTTTCGACATTAATAAGAGTAGTTAATATTTATACGCTTTTATTTTTAATAATAACTATGTATATATTTTATAATATTGATAAAAAATTATTTAAGAAAATAGTTTATAAAGTTATATACAAAAATAAAAAGAATACACTTTCATTCAAGAATACATATGGTGCTGCCAAGATAAGTTTGGAAGGGATCGAGAAAATAAGTAAAAAAATAAACGATAAAGTAAAAGTTGAATTGTTAAATTACCAAAAAAATAAACTTGAGGCACAATTAAAAACAGGAGATTATAAAGTTACTCTTTTTGGAGCAGGTTCCTCAGGAAAAACTTCAATAGCAAGATCTTTATTAAAAAATATTGTCGGACAAACATCAGCTAAAATAGGTACAACAAAGCAAATTAATAGCTATAAAATTCGTATCCCAATCTTAAAAAGAAACATTAATATAATTGATACTCCAGGATTATTCGAACCATCTAAGTTAGGCGAAGAAAGAGAAAAAGCAACAATTATACAAGCATCAAATTCTGACATAGTTCTCTTTGTCTTAGATCAGGACATAAATAAATACGAAAAATATTTAATTAATGAATTATTCAAAGTAGGAAAAAAAATAATAATAGTGCTAAATAAATGTGATTTAAGGTCTAGAGATGAAAATAACCTCATCAAAGAAAATATAATTTCCATAACTTCTGCTAGAAAAAATAAAATTTCAGTTGTTAAAACAATTGCAATACCTCAACAATCTCCATATGTAAAATCAGAGGCCTTAAATATAGTTCCAGAGGTAGGAAGTTTATTTAAAGAAATAATTGAAACGCTAGATAATAGTGGTGAAGAGTTATTGGCAGATAATATCCTTTTTCGCTCAAATAAGTTAGGTATTAAAAGCAAAAATTTCGTACAAGAACAAAGATACTTAATGTCAAATAAAGTGATTAATAAATATATGTGGGTAACAGGAGGAGTAATCCTAGTTAATCCACTTCCAGCGGTTGATTTTCTTACTACTACCTCGGTTAACCTTCAAATGATAATGGAATTATCAAAAATATATGAAATAAAGCTTACTAAAAAAGATGCCAAAGATTTATCGAAATCATTGCTAAGCGCATTGGCTAAACAAGGAATACTAAAAGGTGGGCTCGCAATTCTTTCACCTGCTTTAGCTACAAGTATGACTAAAATAATAATATCTAAATCGATACAATCTATTACTGCAGGTTGGTTAATAAAAATAGTAGGACTAAGTTTAATTGAATATTTTAAAAATGGACAAGATTGGGGAGATGGAGGAATTCAAGAAGTTGTAGATAAAATCTACAGAATAAGTAAGAGAGAGGACATTTTAAATAACTTCGTAAAAGAAGCTATTTCTAAAATTAAGATAAAAAAATATTTCAAGTCAAATAAAAGTTTGCCTCCATTTCCTATGTAAGATTTGATAATTGATCATTTAGATAAGTTCTGAAATCAAAGATAGTTATTAAAAGTAAGTAGGCAATACAAATGGCTATAGAGATAAACCCTGTGACTACTGCAATAATTTTTGGTCTACCTATATTCATTGTTAAGCATGTAAAATTTTCAAAAGTTCTTCAATATGAGATTCGTTAGTATTGTAATTACCCATGACAACTCTTAAATAATATTTACCTTTAAATTTTGGTCTAGAAATCATAAAATTATTTTTCATTAGTTCATTAACTTTAGTTTGAGTCCAGAAATCCGTGTCTTTTGTATTAAGTCCCTTTGGTAAGAAAGAAATAATATGTAGAGGACCTGAATATATTTCAAATTTATTTTTATTAATATTTTTTATAAAAAAGTCTTTTCTATTAATTGATGAATTTAATATATCATCCAATCCTTTCAAACCTAAAGATCTTAATCCAAGCCAAAGTTTTATAACTTCTGCAGGTCTAGAACCTTGAATACCTAATTCTCCTCTGTTTATTATGTTTTCCTTAGATGATATATATGGAAGTCCAGTCGAAAAGGTATTTTCCAAAGTACGCATATTTGATACCAATAACAGAGAGGAAGTCTTTGTAATGCCAATTATTTTTTGGGGATTTATTGTTATGGAATTAGCCTGATTAATATTATTTAAACCCTCTATTGGAATAGATGTTACTCCAAAAATCCCACCAATAGAGCCATCAATATGTAGCCAAATATTTCTTTCTTTGCATATATCACTTATATCCTTAATAGGATCAATTGCTCCTCTTACAGTTGTTCCTAATGTGGCAACAATAACAAAGATTTTTTTATTATTTATCGAACATTGATCTATAGAATTTTTTAGATTATCTATGTCCATACAACCTTTATTATCAGTTTTAATCTTTACTAGATTTGAATCATCAAGACCCATAATTCTTGTGCATTTAATGAAGGAAGAATGAGCATCTTCACTTACAAGTAATACAGAATTAGGATCTGAACCTAATCCAGCATTATGTCTAGCTGCTATAAGTGCATTCAAATTACTTAAAGTGCCTCCGCTAGCTGCTATACCTCCTGAAGAATCATTAAACCCTATTTTCTTTGCAAACCATTTGCATAATGATTCCTCAAGCAAAGTAACACTTGGAGACAACTCGTAAGCAAGAAGATTATTATTTAAGCCAGCAGCAATTAAATCTCCTAAAATAGAAAAAATTAAAGGTGGGGGGTCAAGATGAGCTAGAGAGCCAGGATGAACGGGATTAAATGAATTATTCAGAAGGGATTGAATCTCAGAAAACAAATCTTCTGTAGAATTACCATACTCATCAGGCATTAAGCACTTGAAATTCTCATCAAAGGTTAATGGACCATATTTCTCGGCATTAGAGAACCAGTCACAAAGAATTTGAGTTGCTCTATTGAGGAGAGTAATAAAGTTATCGTTAGTCCCTAAAGAGGAAGGGAAGTATATATCTTTTTTATTAATTAAATCTTCAGTCATCAGATAAGATATCTTTTAACAAGTCTATTCTCAATATTATTAAATGAGGAATATTTTTGAAAATGGAAATAGTAGTAATGATCCACATAAAGGAACAAATAATTTAAATTACATTAAATGGATGAATTCTATATTAAGAAGATCAGAAGAAATTGGAAAAGTTGTGCTACCAATCTCTTCAATAATTTTAGATGAAAGAGGAAGATGTATTGGAAGAGGGGTTAACAGGAGAAGTGTAAATAAAGATCCATTAGGTCATGCTGAGATAATGGCACTAAGGCAGGCATCTCTAATAAAAAATGATTGGAGGTTTAATGAATGTATTACTATCACAAACTTAGAACCATGTACCATGTGTGCATCGGCGCTTATTCAAGCGAGGATGGGTAAAGTTGTTTTTGGTGCCTACGATAAGAAAAGAGGTGGATTGGGAGGGTCAATTGACTTATCAAAGCATAAAAGCTCTCATCACAAGATGGAAATTGTAGGGGGTATATTAGAAGAAGAATGCAGTCAAATATTACAATTATGGTTTAAAAAGTTGAGGACTCAAAAATAGAATATTTCTTTAACTCAGTATCAAATAGGTTTAATAACCTGTCGACATTCTCTTCACTTGAGTTATAGCCCATTAATCCTATACGCCATACCTTACCAGACAATTCTCCAAGTCCATTTCCTATTTCTATTCCAAAGTTTCTTAAAAGATGATTTCTAAAACCATCTCCATCAACTGCTGGTGGAATCTTAACTGTTGTAAGAGTTGGCAATCGATAATCTTTTGAAACATGTAATTCCATGCCTAAACTTTCTAAACCATTCCACAGTTTCCTTGCATTGGTATTATGCCTAATCCAAACATTTTCTAAACCTTCATTTGCAATTAATCGTAAACCCTCTCGTATAGCAAAATTCATATTTACAGGGGCTGTATGATGGTAAACGCGATCTGAACCCCAATATTTATTTAAAAGGGATAAATCTAAATACCAGTTAGGAACTTTTGTTTTTCTTGAACTTAGTTTTTCTTCAGCTCTCTCATTCATTGTAAAAGGACTTAATCCAGGGGGGCAACTTAGTCCTTTCTGACTACAACTATACGCTAAATCTATTTTCCATTCATCTATCAATAGTTCTAAAGCGCCAAGAGAAGTAACAGCGTCAACTAAAAACAAGCAGTTATTTTTTCTACATACATCACCAATTCCATCAAGAGGTTGTAAAACCCCACTAGATGTTTCAGCATGAACAATAGCAAATATAGCTGGTTTTTTAGTCTCTATTTCATACTTGATTTCTTCATAAGAAAAAGATTCCCCCCAAGGTTTTTCCATAACAGATATATCTGCTTTATATCTAGTAGCCATATCAACAAGTCTGTCTCCAAAATATCCTTTTTTAGCTATTAGAATTTTTTCTCCTTCCTCTATAAAATTGGCTATTGAAGCTTCCATAGCTGCACTTCCAGTACCACTCATTGGGAGAGTAAGACGATTATTGCATTGCCAGGTATATCTTAGAAGTTTTTGAACATCAGACATTAATGAAATATATGCTTCATCTAAATGACCAATTGGATTTAGAGAAAGAGCGTTTAAAACTTCTGGATGAGCGTTTGAAGGACCGGGACCTAATAAAAGTCTAGAGGGAACATAAGTCTTTGAGAAATGAGATAAATTCTCTTCATTTAAAGCAGAAATAAGTTTCGCCTCTGTCAAAGCATTACATTCAATTACTTTTAAATTAGACTAATATCACCGCATAAGCGAGATTTATATAAAGAAATTCATTCAATTTAAATATTTACGTAAACAATTATTAAACTTATGACTTGAAACACTAAAAGAAGCCATCTAACCTTAAAAAAGGTTACGGTTGATACAAAACAAGACTCATCAAGTTATTAATTTCATATAAGGTATTAAAAAATTATGTCTAAGTCACCTCAAGATGTTTTAAGTCAAATTAAAGACGAAGGAATTGAACTCATCGATTTAAAATTCACTGATATTCATGGAAAATGGCAACATTTAACACTTACATCAGACATGATAGAAGAGGATTCTTTTACAGAAGGCTTAGCGTTTGATGGGTCATCAATAAGAGGTTGGAAAGCAATTAATGCATCTGATATGTCAATGGTGCCTGATGCAAGTACAGCATGGATCGATCCTTTTTATAAACATAAAACTCTTAGCATGATTTGCTCTATTCAAGAGCCAAGAAGCGGTGAGCCTTATGATAGATGTCCAAGAGCTTTAGCTCAAAAGGCATTAAAATATTTAGACTCTACTGGCATAGCAGATACTGCATTTTTTGGACCAGAGCCAGAATTCTTTTTATTTGATGATGTCAGATATGACTCTAAAGAAGGAGGTTGTTTTTACAGTGTAGATACTATTGAAGCACCATGGAATACAGGGAGAATAGAAGAAGGTGGAAACTTAGGATACAAAATACAATATAAAGAAGGATATTTTCCAGTAGCTCCAAATGATACTGCGCAAGATATCAGATCTGAGATGCTTCTTCTTATGGGTGAATTAGGTATCCCTACAGAAAAACATCACCATGAAGTTGCTGGTGCGGGCCAACACGAGCTTGGAATGAAATTTGATTCTTTAATAAATGCTGCTGATAACGTTATGACGTATAAATACGTGGTTAGAAACGTAGCTAAAAAGTATGGCAAAACAGCTACCTTTATGCCTAAGCCTGTATTTAACGATAATGGTACTGGAATGCATGTACACCAAAGTTTATGGAAGAGTGGAGAGCCATTATTCTTTGGTGAAGGTGCCTATGCAAATTTATCTCAAACAGCTAGATGGTACATAGGAGGAATACTTAAGCATGCCCCTTCATTCCTAGCATTTACTAATCCAACTACAAACAGTTATAAAAGATTGGTTCCAGGGTTCGAAGCACCTGTTAATCTAGTTTATTCTGAGGGTAATAGATCCGCTGCAGTCAGAATACCTTTAACGGGTCCAAGTCCAAAAGCTAAAAGATTAGAATTTAGATCAGGTGACGCACTTGCCAACCCATATTTAGCTTTCTCAGTAATGATGCTTGCTGGTATTGATGGAATTAAAAATCAAATAGATCCTGGTGATGGTGTAGATGTTGATTTATTCGAACTTCCAGCAGATGAACTTGCAAAAATCGATACCGTTCCTTCATCTCTTAATGATTCACTTAATGCACTCAAAGCAGATAAGGATTATCTATTAGCTGGTGGAGTATTTACAGAAGATTTTATTGATAACTTTATCGATATAAAATATGAAGAGGTACAACAATTAAGACAGAGGCCTCATCCACATGAATTCTTCATGTACTATGACGCATAAGTAAGAGAATCTAAAGGTTCAAATTAATCAATTTGAGAATTATCACAAAATATTCTCAAATTGATTTTTTTTTTGTTGGAATATATATATATAAATTTAAAAATGGCTAGGGAATCTATTTCAAAAATTGCATATAAAACGCTTCAACAGAGTAAAAGCATTGCTGGATTTGCTCATAAGCAAATTAGTTCAAGGATAATGAACTTTATTCTTCCCGATTCTAATCTTGAAAACTTTGATATAGATAAGAACCTTTTATTACAAATCCAAAATTCAATGGATCTATTAAGAGAGGAAGATTGGAATGACGCAGAAAAAAATATATATCCAAAAAAATTATTGTTTGATGAGCCATGGCTTAGATATTTGAGTCAATATCCTAAAATTTGGCTAGATATGCCTAATACATGGAATAGGCGAAGAAGCCAAAACTTTGATGATCTTCCAAAATCGATTGAAAAAGATAATTATCCTCACTATTACTTAAGAAACTTTCATCATCAAACAGATGGTTATTTATCAGAATTTTCAGCTAGTATTTACGATTTACAAGTAGAGATACTTTTTAATGGAAGTGCTGACTCAATGAGAAGGAGAATCATAAAGCCAATAAAAGAAGGACTTGAAAGTTTTAGTGATAGAAAAAAAAGTTCTATAAAAATTCTTGATGTGGCAACTGGTTCAGGAAGGACGTTAAAACAATTAAGAGGAGCATTCCCCAAAGAAAAAATCACAGGAATTGATTTATCTGATTCATACTTGAAAGAGGCGAGTCGATATATTTCAGATCTTGATGGGGATTTAATTGAATTAATAAAAGGTAATGCCGAAGAATTACCTTTCGAGGATAACAGCATTCAATGCATTTCTTGTGTTTTTTTATTTCATGAATTACCGAGAACAGTTAGAGCTAAAGTATTAAATGAATTTTTTAGAGTACTAGAACCTTCCGGAACATTAGTTTTAGCAGATTCGATTCAAATAAGTGATTCCCCTGACTTTACATCCATAATGGAAAATTTCTATAAAACTTTTCATGAGCCTTTTTATTGTGATTATATAAAAGAGGACATAAATTCTAAACTTGAAGAAGTTGGTTTTAAAAATGTTAATTCAAATTCCTTTTTTATGACCAAAGTATGGTCTGCTGTAAAGTAGATCAAAAAACATCTATGACATATTGGGATAAAGATACTATTAAGCTTGTGCAAAGTCTTAATGGAAAATTAAAAATTGATCATTCAAAATGGCATATTGATAAAGGTAATAAATATAAAAGATCTGCAGAACTTATTTCAGCAGCGTTATGTCAATTAATTATTTCTTGTAATGAGAAAGAAACCATTGAATATATGGAAGAAAGTATTAAATGGTTAAAAGAAATTAACGTAGATAAACCTTGTCCTAGTAAAAATCACCTTTTTAAAGCCAATTGAAGCCTATTACCTTTATTACTCCATCGAATGTCATCAAAACATTCATTAATAATGTATAGTCCACGTCCATTAATACTATTTACTTTTTTTGGTAATTTGTAATTTCTTTTTTTTATTTCTAAACCATTACCTTGATCCTGGATTTGCCAAACACACCAATTAGGAGTAATGATTCTTCTAACTCTAATATTTTTAGTTGGATCTAATTTATTTCCATGTTTAACTGCGTTAACAAGGGCTTCATGTAAGCCAAGTTTGATGAGGTAACTTGATTGAGATCTTTCAATGGGTTCTAATAATTGATCTACAAATTCATTTAATTGTAATGAAGATTCAAATTCAAAAATAGACCAGTTAATACTTGAACTCTTTAGGAATTTTTTAAAAATATTTTTGCCCTGAAAGAAGGACATAATAATATTTTGATACTAACCTAATCTTAACTTATTAAATACCTTATTTTAAAGTATATTATTGTGTCTCTCAGCTATAGCAGGATGTCTAAGAATAGAGTCCATAAGCCTTACTCCTCTTAATTGATTTATTAGAGGCATATGTCCATCAGGAGCCTTTAATGACCAACAAAAAGAAGAGGGGTATCTTGTCCATAACCCATCTTTCTTCCATCCTATTTTAGGCCACAACAATTCATATTTCTTTCCTACTGATTTTAAAATCATTGCCTGAATAGAAAAGCCAAATCTACCAGTAGAATAAATAGTCCATAATCTATCAATTGTTTGTAGATCTTTACCTGACATATTATTAACCTCACTATAGAAAACATATCCACGTTTTTCCGCTAGTTTTCCTGCTAACTTCCTTAAGTAGCTGCTTGTTAATCTATCAGCTTCTTCAAATTTTTGCTCAACTAACATCAATTGCAATTCTGCATAATTAATATCAATTTCTGAATAGGTATTAAACCAATCATTGAATTTGGTATTATCAAAGAAATCAGGCTTATATCTTTTTAAAACTTGCAATAACCAACCAGCAGCCCAGTCATCACCGTCACTATCAAAGATTTCAAACAATGAATGGCCAAGTTTAAAAATATTATCCACTTCATCTTCTATTTGAGTTAATAAATTTATTCTTTTTCTTTGATTTGAATCTACAAATTTATTTATCAGATCTAATGTAGCATTACTATGGTCATCTTTTTCTTTGTTAGTCATTTTAATAAATTAACCTAAAAATAAAAACTATCAATGTATTCCAAAAGTATAGAACTAGAGAAATTTAGAAGTTTTAAAGGACCACTTATAGATGTTAGGAGCCCGAGTGAATATTATAAAGGACATATGCCTAATTCTATTAACATTCCATTATTTGATAATAATGAGAGATCAATAATTGGGACAATTTATAAAAAAAAAGGTAGGGAAATAGCAGTAATAGAGGGATTAAAATTTTTTGAAAAAAAATTGAAATTACTTCTTGATGATTTATTTATGAATATTGACTCTCATAAAATTATTTCTGAAAATAATAATGAAATATCAATTAGAATATATTGTTCTAGAGGTGGAATGCGATCACAAAGTATTGCTTGGTTATTAGAAAAATATAAATATAATACCATTACACTTAAAGGAGGATATAAAACGTATAGGAGATGGATATTAGAAAGTTTCACAAAAAAGTGGAATTTTTTAATTATTGGGGGGAAAACAGGAACTGGGAAAACAAGGTTATTGACTTTACTAGAGAAATATAAATATCAAACTATAGATCTTGAAGGATTTGCCTGTCATAGAGGAAGTACATTTGGTAGTTTAGGAATGAATGAACAACCTTCAAATGAACAATTTGAAAATAAAATTGCAGAAAAATTAAATTCCTTTAAAGCTATTAATAAAATTTTTATAGAAGCTGAAAGTGCAAATATTGGCAAATGCAAAATACCTCATGAAGTCTTCAAGCAGATGAAGACTTCAAGGAGAATTGAGATTTTAAGGAGCGAAGAAAACAGGTTAGATGAGTTAATAGATACTTATAGTGTATTTAATAAAGAAGAACTCAAAGAATCTGTACTAAGGATAAAAAAACGATTAGGACCACAAAGAACAAAAATAGCTATAGAATCAATTGAAAAAGAGAGATGGGACTTGGTTTGCAGATCAGTTTTGGATTATTACGATAGATGTTATGAATATGAAAAGGTTGGGAAAGAAAACATAACGTTATTAGATTTAACAGATAAAAAGTATGATGAAAAGATCTTAGAATTAATAAATAATGTTTTATAAAATATTTATAAACAAAAGCGAAAATTTTTTCCTAAAATAAAAAATTATTATACGAATATTATGACAGTAAATAAAAAGGCAAAAATACAATTTTATCAAGGAACTGATGAACCAGTAGTTCCAGAAATAAGACTAACTAGGAGTAAAGACGGCACTACAGGTCAAGCATTATTTTCCTTTGAGAAACCTCAGGCATTATCATCAATTGCAGACGGTGAAATCACGGGAATGCGTATGATTGATAATGAAGGTGAGTTATTAACGAGGGAAGTTAAAGTAAAGTTTGTAGATGGAGAGCCTATATTTTTAGAAGCAGTTTATATTTGGAAGAACAGTTCAGACTTTGATAGGTTTATGAGATTTGCAAATAGTTATGCCAAATCAAATGGATTAGGATATTCTGAGAAGAAGTAGAATATTTTTCTAAATTGAATAGTTCAGCATATTTCAAGTTAGCAGTAATTTTAATAACATCTTTAATAATATGGATTTTAAGAGATTTCATACTATTAATAATTTGCTCTTTAGTAATTTCAAATATTGTATGTAATTTATGTAATCAAATTCAAAATGGTTTAAAGATCCCCCGGTCACTATCATTGTTTTTTGTCTTAACAGTTATATCGGTAATAGTTTTTACTATTTTTATTCTTGTCTTACCTCCATTTATAAAAGAATTTAATGAAATACTAGTTGATATTCCAAATGGTTTATCTAAAATAAATTTTCTACTAAATACAAATATTAACAAATTAAATAGCTTATTTTATGGTGAAGAATCAGAAAATGTTATAGACATATTTAATCTTATAAATAATGTAGTTACTATTCCAGATGCTGCAACTATTGCTAAAGCTATTCAAGAAAGTTTTAAGAACTTAATAAATATAGCTGGGAATCTTGGCTCAGGATTTTTAAAATTAATTTTCGTTTTAGTAGTCAGTTTGATGATATCTATTGAACCAAAACAATATATAGAAAATATACTTCTATTAATTCCTAAAAGTTATCGTAATAAATCTAGAAATATTCTGGCAAAATGCAATACTGCACTAGCAAACTGGACCTTTTCTATGGTCATAAGCTCATTATCAGTAGGCCTTTTGTCATTAATAGTTTTATCGATATTAGATGTCAAATATGTTGTCTCTAATGCTTTAATAGCAATGGTTTTAAATATAATTCCAAATATAGGTCCAGTTATTAGTGGTATATTTCCAATTTCAATTGCACTACTAGATAATTTTTGGAAACCGCTGGTAGTATTAGGAGCTTATGTAATCATTCAAAATATTGAAAGCTACATAATAATGCCATCAATAATGAAGAAAAAAGCAAATTTACTACCTGGTTTAACACTAATCTCACAATTTGGATTTACATTCATTTTTGGTCCATTAGGATTAATCTTATCTCTTCCTCTAGCTGTAGTAATTCAAGTTCTTATCAAAGAATCAATTAAAGATATATAAGAATTTACTTATTTAACTTTTTATATAAATATGGATAGGAAAAAAGTATAAAGAAAGCTAAGGGATGCTTAGCAAAAGCAAATTGTAAGGAATTAAAAGTAAAATGATCAAATAATATTCTTAGTTCAGTAGAAAGATCAATTAAAACTAAAGAAAGTAAAAGTATTAAATAGTAATTCAATCTCATAAAGTTAGAAACTTAAACTTAATCTTTCAGCAAAAAAGATGGCGCTAATAAAATACTTGAATAACTACCAATAATTATTCCTAATGATAGAGAAACAGAAAACCAAAATAATGAATAAGAACCAAAGAAAATTAGAGTTATTAATGGAATTAGGGTTGTAATACTAGTAAAAGTTGTTCTTCTAAATGATTCATTAACTGATGATTGAATAGTTTCGTTGTAGCCTAAGTTGCTCGATCGTAAATTCTCACGGATCCTGTCAAAAATAACAACAGTATCATTTACTGAATAACCCGCAATAGTTAACAAAGAGACTGCAAATAAACTATTTACCTCTATAGATAAAATGATTCCTAACCAAGAAAAAAGACCGAAAACAATTAATAAATCATGGAATAAAGCTAATAATGCAAATAATGCATATTTCCTATCAAATCTTATAGTTATATATAAAGATATTGCAAATAAAGAAGCTAACAAAGAGGCAACACAGTTAGTAAGTAATCTTTTCCCAAGCTTTGGACCTATTAATCTTGAATCTTTACTCTGATAATTTAGAGGACCAATAATGTTCTCAAGATTAGTAATAAGATTATTTGATTCTTCAATACTCAAATAAGGAGTTCTTATTGAAATTAATTTATTATTATTTTGGAATTGTAATTTAATATTATTTAAAAAGTTTTTATTTTTAGAGATCTCTCTTAAATCATCTAGAACTGAATCAGGAGAAATATCAGAACATTCCTCGTCACAAACTCTCTCTATTCTTAATTCATTTCCCCCAACGAAATCCATCCCAAGATTTATAGGTTTCTTATAAGAAGTATTAAAAGTAGAATATAAAATTCCTAAAAGACTCATCATAATTAGAAAAGTTGAAAACCCAATTATCTTTCTTTTATTTTTTATTAGTTCAAGATTAAATAATTTCATGGAAAGATTAGAAATAAAAATTTAATTAGATAAATTGTTTTTGGGTACGTAAAGATTTTTTTGCCTTAAAGATTGATATGTTGTCAAAAATCTCAAAATAGTTTTGGAGCAATTTAATGAGGTAAATAAGCTTATTAAGACTCCAATTCCTAATGTTGCAGCAAAACCTTTAACAAAATTTGTTCCCAATAAAAACAATACAAAACAACTTAAAAGAGTTGTAATGTGACCATCAACTATGGATGAATTAGCTCTTTGAAAACCACTATCAATAGATCTTGTAAGTGTATTGCCATCATATAATTCTTCTCTAATCCTCTCAAATATTAGAATATTTGCATCAACTGCCATACCGATACTAAGTATAAGTCCAGATATTCCAGGTAAAGTTAAAGTCACAGGAATTAAAGAATACAGGGCCAAGTTAAAGAAACCATAAAGTCCTAGAGAGAGAACTGAAACAAAACCTAAAATTCTATAATTGAAAATCATAAAAATACCAACAAAAATTAATCCACTAATAGCTGCATAAAGACTTTTTAAAATATTCTTGGATCCAAGCAGAGCTCCTATCGTGTTAGTTTCGACTATTTCAATTGGCAAGGGCAAAGAACCTCCTTTAAGTTGCACTTCTAATTCTCTAGCATTTTCAGCACTAAAATTACCGCTTATAGTTGCCAATCCACCTGTAATCCCAGTATTTGCAAACTGACTACCAACACTAGCTTCACTTATAGATTCCCCATCAAGAATTATAGCCAATAGTTGATTAGTGCCAGCAATTGACTTTGTAATTGCGGCAAACTTTTCACCTCCTGAATTATTAAAGGTTAATAAAACTTCCCAATTACTATTTGTTTGTTCTTGTCTCCTTCCTGCGTTAATAAGATCCTTACCAGATAAATCAGTTTTAATAAATAAATTTGTAATTTCTTTATCAATATACTTTTTAATTTCAATTAATTTCGCATATAACTCTTTATTATTAGCAGAGTAATTTAATTTTTTTTCAATCTCCTTAAGACTCTCCTGCATAGTGTTTAAGAACTCATCTGAATATTGATTTTTTCCTATAGAGGAATATTCTTCAATTAAATTTTTAATATTCAATCTCTGAAATTGCAATTCTTTTAAATTTGAGGATGTACCTAATTTTTGAGTTCTAAATTCTAATAAAGCAGTCTTACCTAAAACTCTTGAAGCAACTAAGGGATTCTGTTCTCCGGGTAATTCTAAAATCAATTGATCTCCACCAAGGGTTTGTAAGTTAGACTCGGATACACCTAAATTGTTAACGCGTCTATCTATAACCGAATTAACCGCTTCAAGTTCATCCTTAGTTACCTTACCTTCCTCTTTTATAATTTGAAGTGTAAGTTGAGAACCCCCTCGTAAATCCAGTCCCAACTGTAGGGGGTAATTTATTAATAAATAAATTGATAAAGTAAGTAGAAATATTATAAAAAAAAGCCACCCTTGCCTTCTCTTCATTGACTATATACTCCCAGTTATTAAATGTTCAACTTTTTCAACTATTTGATGTGGCTGTATTATTGTCAAATTCTCAAGATTTCCATTGTATGGAGTTGGTATATCCTGACTTGATAACCTAATTGGTCTGGCATCAAGATCATCAAAACACTCTTCTGTTATTAAGGCAATCAATTCTGCACCAATACCTCCAGTCTTCATACATTCTTCAACAATAATTACTTTATTTGTTTTTCTTATTGATTTGGCAATGGTTTCCATATCAAATGGTTTTAAACTTATCAAATCAATCAACTCAACATCTATTCCTTTTTTATCTAATTCTTCAACAGCTTTAAGACAGTGATGTCTCATTCTTGAATAAGTTAATAAAGTAAGATCCTTTCCCTCTTTTACGACATCAGCTTGGTCTAGTGCACAGGTATAATCGCCCTCTGGTAATTCTTCAGTCAAGTTGTATAAAAGTACATGTTCAAAAAACAGAACCGGATTATCATCTCTTATCGCTGCTTTCATTAGACCTTTAGCATTTGTGGGAGTACTGCATGCCACAATTTTTATACCAGGAACTGCATGAAAATATGCTTCAAGTCTTTGACTATGTTCAGCACCAAGTTGACGGCCAACTCCTCCAGGACCTCGAACTACTGCGGGTATCTTATAATTTCCACCACTTGTATATCTAAGCATACCCATATTATTCGATATCTGATTAAACGCCAAAAGCAAAAAACCCATATTCATTCCTTCTACTATTGGTCTTAACCCAGTCATGGCTGCACCCACAGCCATACCTGTAAAACTATTTTCTGCAATTGGAGTATCTAATACTCTTAACTCACCATATTTTTCATATAAATCCTTAGTTACCTTATATGAACCTCCATATTGACCAACATCTTCACCCATAACGCAAACATTAACATCATTTGCCATTTCTTCATCAATTGCCTCTTTCAAAGCATTAAACAATAATGTTCCAGCCACAATTAATTACCTAATTAATCAGATATATAAATCTTACCATTCTGGTTAATTTATCCTCCTTCTGCAAAGGTTATAAGTAGTAATATTGACAAAATCATTCCTGGTGATAGCAAAAGAATTAAGAGGCCTAGATCATGTAAAGACATTCAAATAAAGCGTTTTTTTTATAATATTTGTTATTCAACTTTTCTTCAGAAAAAAACTGCGAATAAATACAATGAAAAGTCCAAATCCTATAAAAGCGAAAGAAAAAGTTAGCAAAAAAGATAATCCAATTATTAAAGTATTAATACTAGATGAAATACTTTGGACTATTTCAGAAGAATTAGATGGTTTATGTATTGAAAAATAAATTGCAATTTTATTACTTAAGAAATAAAAAAATATAAATAATAAAAAACTTGTTAATGATCCAACTATAAAATTTAAAGGGCCTTTTTCGGGAATATTATTTTTAATATTCTCACTATTTTTATTTATACTATTTTGTGACACAATATTATTTTTGTTCATAGTAAAAATTTAAATGAATGTTATTCCCTTTTCAAGTAACTTACAAACCCATGAATCATAACCTTTATCTTTAAATAATTTATAATTTGCATTTAATTCTTTTTCAGCAGTCTCAAAATCTTTAAAGAGGGCAAAGCAAGTAGGTCCTGATCCACTCATTGAGAATGTAAGAGAATTTTTTAATTTAGAAAGTAAATATAATGCCTGCTTTACAGAATCATTCTCATTTTCAACAACTAACTGCAAATCATTTTTTATAGAAATTAGTTGATTATCGAAATTTAATCCAGTTAAACCATTATCCCTTAGATTTTTTCTTGTCTTCTGAATCATTTCTCTACTCGTAAGATATTCATCACAAAATCTATTACTATATTTTTTATAAGTTTCAGCAGTAGATACTGATACACTTGGATTTTTTAAAAGAAGTACCCCATATTCAAAGTTTGGATCTAATTTCTCCAAAATTTCGCCTCTTCCAAAACATAATTGGATACCACCATTAATAAAAAAAGGAATATCTGATCCTAAACTTGATGCCAATGAAACTAATGTATTTTGATCTAGTTCTAAGTTCCATAGTTTATTAAGACCAATTAATGTTGCTGCTGCATTACTTGATCCACCAGCTAATCCTGCACCTATTGGAATATTTTTTCTTAAAAATATATTTGCACCGAAATCTATATTCGATATTTTCTTTAATAGATTGGCAGATTTAACGATTAAGTTATCACTAGACACGCTTAAATTATTACAATCAGATTCAAGTTTAATTAAACCTTCATTATTAATTTCCAATTCCAAATAATCAGAAAGATCAATATTCTGCATAATCATTGCTAATTCATGGTATCCATCATCTCTTTTTCCAATAACTTCTAAGTGCAAATTTATTTTTGCAGGAGATTTTAAAATAATTTTTCCTTTAGATAGATCTTGCATATCATGAAATTTTATTTTTTAATTTTAATACAATTTTCTGCAAGCTTAATCCATTGGTTAATTGAAATATCTTGTGGTCTTAAATTAAAACAAATTTTTGAAGATTCAGATAATTCATTTATTTCTTCATTTGAAAGTATTGAATTAAGAGTATTTCTAAGCATTTTTCTTCTTGAATTAAATGAAATACGAAGAAGTTTATCTATATATTTTTCTACACTAATATCTAAACGTAAATCTTTTTTTAACGGTTCAAAAACGACTAAAGATGAAAAAACTTTAGGAGGTGGACTAAATGATGAAGGCTCTACATCGCAAATTTTTTTTATTTTTGATAAAAGTTGCATTCTTATACTAAGCGCACCAGCATTTGAACTTCCTTCCTGTGACAAAATCCTATCTACAACATCTTTCTGCATTAAAAAAATTATCTTTGCGTAATTATAGTTTCTAATAACACCCAATCTCCCTACAAATATATCCAATATTGGGCCAGTTATATTGTAGGGGATATTTGCAACCACTTTTGTAATCTTATTATTAATCGAATCTAAATTCACAGAAAGAATATCTCCCTGCTGAAGTGAAAACTTAACATTATTATTGAATTTAATATTCAATAAATTAATTAAATCTTTATCTAATTCAATTGCATGCAATTTTCTGATTTCTGAATCTAATAACTTAGAGGTTAAAGCTCCTCTTCCTGGCCCGATTTCTAAAATAAAGTCATTTTCATTTAGATCAGCAACCTCCTTAATTTTTTCTAATATTTTTTTATTTACCAACCAATGTTGTCCAAATCTTTTTTTTTGATGATAGTTTTTAGAATTCATCTAAAAGATAAATAATATGTTTAAATTAAATATGAATTTATTTAATACTTTATATCATGAGCTTATCAAAAAAAAATTTAGATAAACTCAATAAATATAAAAAAAATAAAAATTTCAATAACAATACTAGTAATGTAAGTAATTATTCAAAAATATATGACAACGATAATTCAACCAAAATGCAACTTAAATCAGAAGATCCCAATAAAATTTTTTATTCGTTAATTGACAATTCAGAATCTCTAGACAAGACTTCTAATGTTAATCATTCACTAAGAAAAAGCGAGCTTAATCAAATCAATATGAATTCTAGAAAAGCTAATTATTCTAAGAAATTAACAAATGAAGAGAAACTGTATGATGAATTTAATTATCTTCTTGAGGAATAATTAAATTTAATATTTACCTATGCTTCAGAGTAATAGATTAACAATTTATGCTATCGGCAAAATAAAGAAAATTTGGATTAGAGATGGAATTAATCAATACAAAAAAAGAATGCCTGAACTTATCATTAATGAGTTAAAGACTTTTAATATAAATAATCTAAGATCAAATAACCATATTATTATCTGCCTAAGTGAAGAAGGCAAACAGTTTAATTCAGTTGAGCTATGTTCTTTACTCTTAAATTTTAAAAATAAAAAAATTAATTTCTTAATCGGTGATACTGATGGAATTAGTTCAGATATAAAAGAAAAATCAGATCTTATACTAAGTCTGTCTCCTTTAACTTTTCCTCATGAATTAGCTAGATTAATCCTAATCGAGCAAATCTATAGAGCTATTTCTATATCTAACAACTCCCCTTACCATCGCTCTTAAAAAAATTAGATTTAATCTAAAATTAATTTATAAAAGCTTAATAACTAACTAATTTTTGAATTTTGTTATATAGTACATATATACTATTAATTTAAGTCTTGGATTCCTTTGATTCAACTACTAAAAAGTTTCAGATCCCCTTATTAACTGATTCGGTATCAGCAGGATTTCCTTCTCCTGCAGATGACCATACAGAAGAAAATATTGATTTGAATGAACATTTAATATCTAATCCGTTTAGCACTTTTTTTCTTAGAGTTAAAGGCGACTCAATGATAAATGCTGGAATTAAAGATAAAGATTTAATAATAGTAGACAAGAGTTTAACAGCCAAGCCAGGGAATATTATCATTGCAATGATAGACGGGGAATTTACAATAAAAAGATTATCTATAAAAAATAATGAATTATATTTAAAAGCAGAAAATCATAATTATCCCGATTTCAGATTTAAAAACCATCTTGATGTACAGATATGGGGCGTTGTCATTTATTCAATACATAGCTATTTATGAAGATTCCAAGTATTAATGCGATAGTTCTTATAGATGCTAATAATTTCTACGCGTCATGTGAACAAACTATTAATCCTCATTTAAGGAATAAACCAGTAGTAATTCTATCTAATAATGACGGATGTATCATTGCGAGAAGTCCTGAAGCGCGTGCTTTAAAAATTAAAATGGGAGCTCCTTATTTTAAGGTAAAAGAAAGATTAAATAAATTAGGTGTAGCAGTTTTAAGCTCAAATTACTCTCTTTATGGCGATATGAGTAGAAGACTAATGAATTTACTAAAAGACTGCTGTGAACAGATAGAGATTTATTCTATTGATGAAGCATTTGTCTCAATTTCTAGACCTAATGATAAAAATCTATATCCTTGGGCAAGAAGCATAAGAGCATTAATATATCAGAATCTAGGGATTACCATAACCGTAGGAATAGGAGAAAATAAAGTAAGAGCAAAAATTGCTAATAAATTAGCTAAAAATATTGATTATTCAGCTGGAATATTTGATTTAGCTAGAGCCAGAAATGAGAATAATTATTTGAAAATAATTAGTATAGATAAGATCTGGGGAGTCGGGAAACAAACCTCTAATTGGTTACAAAGTAAAGGTATTAAAAATGCAAGAGAATTAAGAGATATGGAAGAAAATGAAATCATTAAGAAACTAGGCATCGTAGGAAAAAGACTGCAATTAGAACTTAAAGGTCATAAATGTCTGCCTATAGAAAAAAACAAGAAATCCAAAAAAGAACTTCAGGTAAGCAGGAGTTTCAGTACACCTGTCACAAAATTAGAAGACTTAACTCAAGCACTGGCTACTCATGCAATAAAAGCATCTGAAAAAATGAGAAGTCAAAATTTGCAATCATCTAATATTAGAGTATTTGCCAGAACCAGTAAATATTCAACTCAAAATTACCAAAGAAGTGCTCATAGAAAACTTACGAATCCAACAGACGACACAAATAGTATTTTAAAAATAGTAGTCGCATTATCTAAAGAAATTTATAATCCCGAATATAAATTCTCAAAAGCTGGAGTTTTAATGCAGGATTTAACTAATAGCGAATATTTACAGCAATCAGTTATCAATTGCAAATCTCAGAAAGATCTAGAAAAATCAACAAACCTTATGAAAACGATTGATTTCTTAAATAAAAGATTCAATCACGATGCAATTACATGGGCGATTACAAAAAAGCCACAAAGTTGGTCGATGAGTAAAAATTTCTTAAGTCCCTCATCTACAACCGATATCAATAAGATCCCAACTATAGTAAAATAAAAAAATAAAATGGAATTTATTATATTTTTAAGCAAATTAGATAAAGAGATTCTTGAATTATTGACAAAAGCAAATTACATAGTTGAAGAAAATAAAGTTGAGTGTCTATTAAACAAAAAGATTAAAGGACTACACAATTTTGAAGAAAATAAGATAATAATATGTACTGAAAATGCAAAAAGGAAAACAAATTATAAAACTATAAAGAAACAACCAAAACAAGATAGCTTTAAAACAGAACGAGCGATAAGAAAAGCATTAAGACATGAAGCAACGCATGCAATACAAAAATGTAATAACAATAAAACAGTAGGAGATATAGAAAAACTAGAAAGTAAATTACATCCAACTAAGAGGAATGCGTTAGAGTTCTCTATTTCTAATTTTTCTGGAACTTATGCAAAAGAAGTTGAAGCATATGTTCTTGAAGACAAACCCAAAAAGGTAAAAAACTTGATTAAAAAATACTGCCTATAAATTAAAAGTAAACGTATTAACTAGCAATGAAATTACCACAGCGTTGTTTATCTAAAAAATTAATATGTTCTCTTTCTAAATAATATAATTCCTGAAATTTAATCGCATCTGAATTTAAATCTTTAAAAAGATCGTCTATCTCATTATTAGTATTTGAGGAACCTGAAGAAGAATTATCAATTAATATAGATATACAATTTTCTAAAGTTTTTAATCTTTGAGATCCCCAAGATTCGATTAAGTGCCTACATCTTTTTAGAGAATTATATTTCTCAAGAAGTGATAAAGTTCCAAGTAAATTGTCTTTAGGGTTACTCAGTAATGTTAAAAAAAACTCATTTGGATTAATAAAAATATTAATTTTATTTGATGATTCAAGATTATTATGATCTAAGTAGTCAGGCAGAAGTGAAATTAAGTTAATAGCAGAAAACTCTTTTTGAAGAATTTGACTATTTGATTGTTTTAAATCATTTAAATAATTTAAACCCAAATTATTTTGTTCAATTTTTGAAATAGATTCCCATAAATTTTGAATATAATTAGTGTTAAAACCATTAATTTCTCTTTTGAGAAATTCATCTCGAATAAATAGCCTAAGATCTGGACAATGTAAATAATAAAAGATTATTTCCGATTCATTTTTCTCTCGACGAGAAATTTCATTTGGTTGTTCAAATTTCTTTGATCTACCATGCCAACGAAACCCCTTAACTTGATTTCTTAAATCTTGTTCAAACTGTATTGCTAACCTAGCTTGTCCCTTACTTAATTGTTCGGCAACTTTTTGTAAGTAATGAGTTCTGGTTGATGATTGAGGTAATTTACTCAACAATTTTACCAATAAAGAAATAACGCTCTGAAAAATTTCAGCTTTAGTTAAATCTTTATCTTTAAAGATCTGATCAATCTCCCAATCAATCCAAAAGGATGAATTATCAATCAAATTAAAATAATCTTCAGGCGTATGACTATTCAAATATTCGTCAGGATCTTTAAAATCACTTAGTTGAAGTATCTTAAGATTTATTTGATCATGAAGAGATAGACTCTCCACTTCTTTAATTACTCTTTTTGTGGCTAATATCCCTGCATTATCAGAATCAAAATTCAAAATTATATTTTTATTATCTGTACATCTACATAGTTGAGAAATTTGATACTTATTTAATGCAGTCCCAAGAGAAGCCACAGAATTAGTAATACCCTTTGAATGAAGAGAAATCACATCAAAGTAGCCTTCAACAATAATGGCTTTATCTCTTTTCCTAATATTGCTAGAAGCTTTTTCGAATGCAAACAACATCTTTCCCTTTTCAAATATCTCTGATTCAGGAGAATTAAGATATTTGGGTTCCTGACCATCAAGAGATCTACCCCCAAAGGCAACTACTCTTCCCTGCATATCATGTATTGGAACAATTAACCTATTTCTAAAACGATCATAAATCTTGTCAGAATTATCTTTAGAAATTGAAAGACCTGAAGCTAATATTAGATTAATAGGAAATTTTTCTACCTTGGATAGATAATTAAATAAATCGTTCCATGAATTTGGAGCGAAACCTAATTCAAAGTTATCAATAGTTTTGTTATTCAAGTTTCTCTTTGATATTAAATATTTCATTGCTTCAGCACCAAGAGAATTATTTAATTGAGACTTAAACCAATTTTTAGTGACTCTTAATATTTTATAGAGTTCTTCCTTTCTGGATAATTGTTTCTTATATGCTTCTACTTGAGGACCCTCAAGATTTTCAACATTAATATTATTTTTTTTTGCGAGAGAAAGTACAACATCAGAAAAGTTTGCACGAGTAAATTCCATTAAAAATTTAATCGAGTTACCACCAGCACCACAAGAAAAACAATAATAGAATTGTTTACTAGGTGATACTGTCATAGATGGCTTAGTATCATCATGAAAAGGACAAATTCCAACAAATTCCTTACCTTTCTTCTTAAGAACAATATGCTCTGATATAACGTCAACAATATCTGCCTTTTCTTTAATCTCTTGAATAGTTCTTGGGTGTATAGAATGAACCATTGAGATTTTTTATAAAAGAATAAATAATGATTTATTTGTTATAGTTCAAAATCAAATAAGAATCTACTTAATTTCACAATAAAACTATTTATCAAATGATAAATATCGCAGAATTAGAAAGAAAAATTAATTCATTGAATAAGTTTAATTTGGTATTTGCCTCATTCTTCTTTAGTTTAATGACTTTGTGTGTAAAGAATATTGATAAAAGGATACCTATTTATGAATTAGTTTTCTTCAGATCACTGTTAAGTTTAATGATTACATTATTCATAATTAATCTAAAAAATATAAATCCATGGGGCAACAATAGACCATTACTTATCTTAAGAGGTGTTTTAGGAACTTTAGCTTTAGTTTGTATTTTTTATGCGATAAGAAATATGCCTCTTAGTATATCTACTGTCATACAGTACACATATCCTATTTTTATATCTATATTTGCTGGCATATTTATAAACGAAAAAATAACTCGGAATTTAGTTTTTGGTTTAATTATTGGATGGATTGGAATATTAGTAATGTTAAATCAAACTCAGTTATCAAATATAAACGTTGAAATTAAAAATTTTTCGATTTCGATAGCCTTTATTGGAGCAATTTGCACTGCTTTGGCTTACGTTACAGTTAAGAAACTTTCATTTACTGAAGATGTTTATGTAATTATTGAATATTTTCCACTTGTTTCTTTTATAACATTATTGCCAATTGTATTAATCAACTGGGTTACCCCAAATTGGAATGAATTAGTTTGGATAATTGGCATTGGCTTATTTACTCAATTAGGTCAAACATTCTTAACTATAGGATTAAAAAATTTACCTGCTTCTGAAGCTTCAATAATTAACTATTTACAAGTATTATTCGGGTCAATTTGGGGGGTTTTGTTTTTTAATGAAATAATAAACATAAATTTTTTATTAGGAGCTTCACTAGTTTTATTAGGAACTATTATATCTACTACCAAAATAATCAAAAGGACATAGAATATTAAAAAGAATAAAAAAAATGGTGAAATTTTTCTATCTAGCTTTATTGTTTTGTTTTTCCCCTATTGTTCAAGTTAATGCAACAACTCCAAAGTCAGTAACTTGCACAAGAACCGAATATAGAGAGGAGTATATTCCTGGAACGAAATCAAACCCAGGCTACGTAAAAAGTTACGAAGTGGATGTTGTAATACCTTGTGGAGGTCAAAGTCAAGCTGAAAAAATAGATGATAATGACTGTAGTGAAGGTTCTGTTATTGGAGGTATTCTTGGTGCTGGAATAGCACTTTCCTCCTCTAGAGGGAAAGACAGATTTTGGGCCGTACCTGCTGGCGGAACGGCAGGAGCGCTAATTGGATGTCAGGTGGATGGTGGTTAATTGATTAGTTGGATAAATGGAGAATTAGTTGAATTATGGCAAACTAATCAAAAATTTTTTGTTTTAATAAATTGTCAAGGATTAGGGTACGAGATTCAAATACTAGAAACTTTATTTCTTAAATTAAAAACAAAAAAGATATCTAATAAAAACATCACTCTTTGGATAAAACATATTAAGAAAGAAGATTCTGATTTATTTTTTGGCTTTACATCAAAGGATCAAAAAAATTTCTTTATTGAAATTTTAAGTATTAGAGGTGTTGGATCTCAAATTGGTATGGGGATATTAAATAAATTTTCCATTAATGAAGTTATCAATGCAATAAAAACGCAAAACAAGAAATTAATTTGTTCCGTACCTGGAATAGGACAAAAAATGAGTGACAGGTTTATTTTAGAATTAAAAAGTAAATTTAAAAATGAAATACCAATTGCCGAAAATAAAGGCAATGATCAAATCGCGATTAAGAATCCTGAAATTAATAAAATGGTGGATGACCTTCAGTTAACCCTTCAATCATTAAATTATAAAAATCAAGAAATTAAGACTATTTTGCCAATTATTATTAAAGAAACTGATCTCCTTACAAAAAACGAAAAAAATATATCATTTGAAAATTTATTGAAATTAGCTATGAATTATTTAGACAATAATAGTAGTAATATAGTCAGATAACATAGTAATATAGTTTTAAGGAAAATAAATTTTATGTCATTAGATACAGCTGAAAAACAGAAGCTTATTGGAACCCATCAAGTTCACGCAACTGACACAGGCTCAGTGGAAGTGCAAGTTGCAATGCTCTCTAAAAGAATTTCTAAATTAAGTGAACATCTTCAAGGAAACATTCATGATTTTTCTTCAAGGCAAGGATTATTAAAAATGATTGGGAAAAGGAAAAGATTACTAGCTTACATAAAAGATAAAAATGTCCAAAGATATCAAGATTTAGTAAAGAAAATTGGAATCAGAGGTTGATTTCTATTAATGAATAAAAAACAATCAAAAAAAAAGGTACTTAATAAAAAGAAAAAAACATTATCTGATGAAACTGCTTTTGCTAATCTAGAAAAAAAACCTATTCTAGTAAATACCCAAAAGAAATCATCAAGTGGAATACCTAAATATATAGCGGATAGAATGGCGAGAAGAATATTTTTTACCGCAGGAATACCGACGATAATGGGTATGTCAGTTTTTATTCTGAGCTACATTATCGTTACAAGAAATATTGCTGAAATACCTCCTTCTGCAACAATTGCAATCTCAGCATTGTTCTTCTTATTAGGTCTTGCAGGATTGAGTTTTGGAATATTATCAGCTAGTTGGGATAAGGAGCCAGGATCTTTTTTCGGTATTGAAAATATTCCTATGAATATACAAAGAGCAAAAGCGGCCTTCAAACCTGCGACTCAAAATTTTGAGGAGAATGGTTAATCTAGGAAACTAAAGATTTCAGATTAACTTGAAATGATTTATCTTCTAGTAGTTTGCATGCTCCTTGGATATCTCCAATACAAAATTGTTCGCCAAATTTAACGTAAGTAACACTATTTCTATTTTTTACTGCAGCTAAAACTGGAATTTTGTTTCCACATTTGCCTTTATCTGGCTTAAATTTAATTAAACAGTCTCTTAAAGTATTTTGAACTCTTACATCTGATGCTTGAGAACTTTCAAGATTAATAATAAGCAATTTTAGGTTATCTATTTCTCTACAATCATCAATTATTAATTGAGTTTTATCACTTTTTTTATCTATAGTTCCCCAAACCAATAATCTGGTATCAGTTAAAAGAAATTCTGATAATCTAACATAGGTTTTAGGGAAAACTATCGCTTCGCAATTTCCAGAAAGATCTTCAAGCTGAACTATAGCCATCCTATCTCCTTTTCTCGTAGTAATTTGCTTCAACTCAGGGATCATCCCAACTAAGGAGACTTTGGTTCTATCTTTAGTTTCTTCTAACTGCGAAATACTAATTGGAGATACAAGTTTTGCTGGCTTAGTTAGATGTTTTAGCGGATGATCAGATAAGTAAAAGCCTAAAAGCTGCTTTTCTAACTTTAACTTCTCAATAAGTGAATAATCATCAACCTTGGCTAATTGTGAATCTGAAAATGCTACATTTGAAAATCCTTCATTAGAATCAAATAGATTTCTTTGACCTGACATTCTATCGCGATATCGTGAAGAAGCCCATTCAATGACATGTTCAAGATCTGACAACAATTGAGCTCTATTATTATTAGTTGAGAACTCATCTAATGCCCCACAATGAATTAGAGATTCAATGCTTCTTTTGTTAAGAACATTAGAGGGTAATCGATCGCACAAATCTGATAATGAATTAAAACTTCCAAAATTATTACGATTTTCAATTATATTTCTTATGGCAGAATCTCCTAAATTTTTAATTGCAGAAAGACCAAATAAAATCTGATTATTCTTAATAGTGAAATCAATTCCAGAGAAATTAATGCTTGGTGAAATAACTTCTATTCCCATCGAATAACAATTAGAAATATATCTTTGCATCTTTTCGGTGGAGCCAGAATTTACACTTAAAAGGGCTGCCATATATGCAACAGGAAAATGGGCTTTTAAAAATGCAGTTTGATAAGTTACTGCACCATAAGCAGTTGAGTGGCTCTTGTTGAAACAATATTCTGCAAATAAAACCATTTGGTCAAAAAGATCATTAGCTAATTTTTCATTTACACCCTTATTCATAGATCCTTCTACAAAAATATTCCTATGTTTTACCATTTCTGATACTTTCTTTTTTCCCATTGCTCTTCGAAGCAAATCAGCATCACCCAGAGAATAACCAGCTAAGTCTTGAGCAATTTTCATAATTTGTTCCTGGTAAACCATAATTCCATAGGTTTCGGTAAGAATTGACTTAATAAAAGGATGAGGGAAATCAACCTTTTCGTTCCCATTTTTTCGATTTATGAATTTAGGTATAAGACCGGCATCAAGAGGGCCAGGTCTATAAAGAGCTAGGATAGATGAAATGTCCTCAAGAGAATTAGGCTTAAAGTCCTTTACAACCTGTTTCATACCAGAAGATTCAAGTTGAAATATACCTTCAAGATCTCCTCTACCAATAAGCTCAAAGGTTTTACAATCATTTTGGGGTAAATTATCAATATTTACTTTCTTCCCAGTGGATTGATTAATAAGAGAAACTGTCTTTTCAATCATTGTTAGATTCTTAAGACCCAAGAAATCCATTTTCAACAATCCAAGTGATTCAATATCATCCATAGAATATTGGGTTATTATTTGACCCTCATTATTTCTTTGAAGAGGTACAAGTTCGTCGAGAGGATCTGATGCAATAACAACTCCTGCAGCATGAACTCCATATGTTTTATTAGTTCCTTCAATTCTCAAAGCCAAATCAATCCATTTTTTTACTCTATTATCATTAATATATTTATCTCTAAACTCTTTGCTAGGAGAATTTTTATCAATCATTTCATTAAGTTTATAAGGTTTTCCTCTTACAACCGGTATTAACTTAGCCAATTTATCGGCTTCTCCATAAGGAATATCTAGAACCCTCGCAACATCTTTTAAAACCGCCTTAGAGGTCATTTTATTGAAAGTAATTATTTGCGCAACTTTATCCTCTCCATATCGATTGGTAACATAATCAATAACCTCATTTCTCCTGTCAATACAAAAGTCAGTATCAATATCTGGCATAGACTTTCTTGCAGGATTTAAAAATCTCTCAAACAATAATCCATGCTCTACAGGATCTATGTTTGTAATTTGAAGAGAATAGGCTACTAGTGAGCCTGCAGCAGAACCTCTACCTGGTCCTACTGGTATAGAGTTATCTCTGGCAAATTTGATATAGTCCCAAACCACCAAAAAATAATCTGGGAAACCCATATCTTTTATAATTTTTAATTCCGAAGATAGTCTTTTTTTATAATTCTCATCAACTTCTGTAAGATCATTTTTTTTCAATCTTTTTAAAAGACCTTCATTAGATAATTGTGTTAGTAGGGAAAATGAATCTGTGTCTTCATTAAGAGGAAATTTTGGCATTCTATATTTACCAAACAAATCAAATACTTCGATTTTTTTTGAAATTTCTACTGTATTGTTCACTGCCTCTTTAATTGATTCATCATCAATATGGTCTTTAAAAAGTTCAAGCATTTCACTTTCACTTTTAATATATTCTGTACCGGTATATCTTAATCTTTTCTCATCGCTTATTAGTTTTCCAGTTAATACACAAAGCAAAGCATCATGTGCTTCAACATCCATATTCGATATATAGTGAGCATCGTTGGTAGCGATGACTTTTATTTGATGCTTCTTCCCAATATTTAATAATTCAACGTTAACAATTCTATCCTCAATAGAGCCATGATCTTGTATTTCTAGATAAAAATCATCTGCAAATAATTTTTTATACCAAAGAGCTATGTCCTCCGCCACATCTAATCTTCCTTTCAAGATGGCCTGAGGTATCTCTCCTCCAAGACAAGCTGTAGAAACTATAAGACCATCGCTATATTTACTTAAAAGAAATTTATCAATACATGGTCTAGAAAAAATACCTCGACCTCTCATCCCATTTAAGTGACTAATGGTTGTTAACTTTACGAGATTCTTGTAGCCAGTATGATTTTTTGCTAACACCACCAAATGATATCTTTTTTCTTTTTTAGGTTGAGGGTCATCAATAGAACCATTAATCACATACATTTCATTACCGATAATTGGTTTTATACCTTTCTCTTTACACTTCTTGACCAAATCAAGAACTCCATACATAACTCCATGATCGGTCAGAGCAATAGAATCCATTCCCAGATCAGAAGCTCTTTCTACTATTTTAGAAATTTGACTTGCTCCATCAAGCAGACTGTAATCACTATGATTATGAAGTGGAACGAAACCCATACTCTATCTATTTATATATATAAGATAGAGAAAATTTCTAAAAGGTCTATAGATCTTAATTACAAATTAATTATTAATACAAATTTAGAATAAGGGCCTAGCCTGAATTACCTGAGCATCAATTTCAAAGATATTTGCTGCATTCAATATTTTATTCTCTTCCAATACATTACCTATAAGTTGAAGTCCTATAGGCAATCCTTTGGTATCAAAACCACATGGAATACTGATAGCTGGTAGTCCGGCTAAATTAGCTGGAACAGTTAAGAGATCAGACAAATACATAGAAAGTGGGTCATTGGCAAAATCACCCTTCAAAAAAGCAGTAGTTGGACAAGTCGGAGTCAATAAGATATCTACTTTCTTAAAAGCATTATCAAAATCTTTTCTTATCAAAGTTCTAATTTTTTGTGCTTTCTTGTAATATGCATCACTATATCCAGCTGACAAAGCATAAGTTCCTATCAAAATTCTTCTTTGTACTTCATCTCCAAATCCTTCAGCTCTACTTTTTGAAGTCATATCTAAAAGATTAGACCCTTCATTCGACCTATAACCATATTTAACTCCATCGTATCTAGCTAAATTTGCAGATGCTTCAGATGGAGCAATTACATAATATGTGGCGATACCATCGTTAAACCTTGGGCAATCAACTTCAATAATTTCAGCTCCTAAAGTTTTAAATTTCTCAACTCCAGAAAGAACGGATTCTTTAACTTCTGGATTAAGGCCCGGATGTTCAAAGCATTCTTTTATGATTCCAATTTTTAAACCCTTTATAGATTTATTTAAATCACTTAAATAATTTGGCACTGGTTTATCAAGACATGTTGAATCTAGGGGGTCTTTACCAGATATTGAATAAAGTATTTCAGCGGCATCTGAAACAGTATTTGTTATTGGGCCAATTTGATCAAGAGAACTAGCAAAAGCTACCAGTCCCCATCTACTTACTCTGCCATAAGTAGGCTTAAGCCCTACCACTCCACAAAAAGAAGCGGGTTGTCTTATGGATCCTCCAGTATCAGAGCCTATAGCAGCCGCACATAATCCAGCCGCAACTGAAGCAGCACTGCCTCCGGAACTTCCACCTGGAACTCTATTAATATCCCAAGGATTTGAAGTAACCCCAAAGACAGAGGTTTCTGTTGAACTACCCATTGCAAATTCATCCAAATTTGTTTTACCTAAACAAATACCACCTGAAGACCATAATTTACTAGAAGCTGTTGATTCGTATGGTGCTACAAAGCTTTTAAGCATTTTACTTGCACAAGTGGTTACAACACCCTTAGTGCAAATATTGTCTTTAATTGCTATTGGCATACCCGCAAGAGGAGGAAGTATTTCTTCCTTCTGAATTAATTTATCTATATTTTCAGCTTGCTCTATTGCCTTATCTTTAGTCGTACAAATATATGAATTAATTTTAGGATCATTAGAATCGATTTTTGATAAAAAATCATTTACTAATTCCTTAACAGAAGCATTTTTACTATTAATTTGCTTTCTTAAAGAATCAAAATTCATTTCAAAACTTTTTTCTTAAAATTTAAGATTATCAAACAGTTAATGGTTCTTCTTTTTTGCAACGAACTAAACTATGTTTAATATTTGTAGAACCTTCATCAGAAAGATCTTTAATAAAAAAAGATAAATTTTCTTTTAAACTACGTTTTGTAATAAATGGACCATACCAGTACGTAGTTGAAGGCTGATCTGTTTCAATCTTAGCCCACCAAGCTAATCCGAGTTTGTTTCCAAAATTTCTAATCAATTTTATTGGCCTTATTAAGCCATTAATTCTTGTTAAATTCTATACAATTTTGTAGCAGAAATTCAATAAATTTTGATTAATTATATAAATATATTGAAACAACAATATTTCAAATCATATTAAAAGGAGTTTCATAAATAAATAAACTTATTTACTTGTCAAATGAAATAGTGATATTGCCGCTGCCACAGAGGCATTTAAACTTGATGTCTTACCCTTAAGAGGGATACTTAATAGGAAATCGCATTTTTTTTGAGTAAGCAAAGAGATACCTTTATCCTCTGCACCAACAATAACTACTAAGGGAGTTTTTTCATGAAACTTAGAGATCGATAATTGACCATCTCCAGATAATCCAATAACAAGAAAACCATTTTTCTTTAATTCCTCTAACGCCCTATTTAAATTAACAACTCTACTTACTGGTAAGTGTTCCAAGGCTCCTGCAGCCACTTTGGCTACTGTTCCAGTTAATCCAGCAGATCTTCTTTGAGGAATAATGATACCCTTGCAATCAAATGCTTCAGCAGATCTTATAATTGCACCAACATTATGTGGATCAGTTATTCCGTCTAAGGCCAGGATAATTGGATTTGCAGAGTAATTTTTAGAAAGATCAATTAATTTTTCTAGGGATATTGTTTTAGAGCATGCCAACTGCAACGCGACACCTTGATGTGAAGCACCAAAAGTTAATTGCGAAAGCCTATTCCAAGAAACTTCTTCAATAAGTACTCCTTTTGATTTAAGTTCCTTGAGTAAGATATAGAATTTCTCTGAAGAAAAAATTTCTGATGTACACCAAATCCTGTTAATAGCTCTTTCACTAATAAGGGCCTCAAAAACAGAATGTTTACCCCATATCCAGTCATCAAAATTTCTTTTCTTTGTAGGATCTTGATAAGTATTAGTAGCTTTGCTAGAAACTTCTATATTGGATTTATATATTGGCTTACTTCTTTTTAAAGATGAAGATTTACTATTCTTCTGATCACTTTCATCTAAATTGTTAAGACCCTTGTTTTTAGTAGGATTTTTCGAAAATCTATTATTTTTCTTGGAAGAATTTGAATTTTTAGAGAAAAAATTAGAATCATAATCTTTTTTGTATTGTTTACTATTTTTTGCAGAGTAATTACTTTTTGAGGAGTTTTTCATAGATTCAATGCATTGTGATTTCAAGATATTCAAAAATAGTTGATAATCTTTTAGGATCTTTCAGAAATAGCCAACCGATAAGGGTTTCAAAACCAGTTGCTCTTGAGTATATGGTAGGGTCTGAAGACTTTGGGTATCTCTTTGTTTTATTTCTAGCACGTCTAATTAAATCCATTTCATTTGAATTTAATAAATGTTCAATTTGACTTAATGATTTTGATTGAGATTTTGCTTTTACTTCGTTTACTACTGATAAATGGAGTTCTTTAGATTTCAATGGAAAATGAACATGTCTTAGTCTCTGATGAAGTTCCCATACCGAATCACCAAGCCAAGCAAGTTGAATAACACCTATTTCATCAGGAGATCCATATGGAACCAAGTTTTGAATCCAATAATTCAATTTTTCAAATAAGTTAATGCATCTTCAAGATTTAACTTTAAGTTAAGAAAATCACCTAAACGTACTAGTTTAATAGTTTGAGCAACTCTAGAATTACCAACAACTGAGAACCCTAACTTCAATTTTTTACATTCTTTAGCAGTCTGAACAAGAGCCCCAAGACCAGAAGAATCTAGAAAATCAATTTTTGTAAGATCAATAATGAATGGAAACTCATTTCTTAAATTATTAGTAACAAAAGTCTTAAATTGTTTTTCTGAAAATGCATCAAGTTGGCCTTTAAAAGTAAAAACAATAATATTTGTTTTTACATCGAGGTTTCCTCTTAAAGAAACAGTTAGCTTCTGGAAATCTTCTATGATCTAATCCCTCCAAAAAAATAATGTATCAAATGTAATAATCAAATCAAATCAAAAGAAAACAATATGTCAACATCTTTCTAACATTAGAGAAACAAATTTCTTAAATAAATAATCTGAATCATGAGGACCCGGCCCAGCTTCTGGATGATATTGAACACTAAATATTGGCTTATTATTCACTTCCAATCCTGCAACAGTACTATCGTTAAGGTTGTAATGAGTTATTTTGACTATGTCCTTTGAGAGAGAATTAGGATCAATTGCAAAACCATGATTCTGACTAGTTATCTCAATTTGATGATCTTTTCCACAAGGGTGATTTAAACCACGATGTCCAAAAGGGAGTTTATAAGTAGAACCTCCTAAGGCTAATCCAAATATTTGATGGCCAAGGCAGATTCCAAACATAGGTATTTCACCAAGTTCAATAAGTGATCTTGCTAAATCTATCCCTTCAGAAACAGAAGAAGGGTCGCCTGGCCCATTTGAAAAGAATATACCATCAGGCTTATTAGATAGAACATCTTTTAAAGAAGAGCTAGAAGGTAAAACTAAAATTTCACAACCATGAGAAACAAGTCTGTTTAGAATAGATTTTTTAATTCCAAAATCAATTGCTACTATTTTTAATACATTAGACTGTTTAGTGTATTTCTTTCTAAGGTCAAAATCTGTTTCTGTAGGACTACTCCATAAATATTTTTCCTTCGTTGAAACTACTTTTGATAAATTCAACCCCTCCATTTTTGGCGTTTGATTAATTATCTTTAAACAACTATCTACGGTTTTGTCTTCAGAGGTAAGAACTCCATTCATCGAGCCATAGGTTCTTAAGATTTTGACAAGAGCCCTTGTATCAATTCCATAAAGACCTATTATATTTTTTTCAACTAACCATTGATTAAAATTCTTTAGAGATCTCCAATTACTATTATTTGATGAATAATTTCTTACAATTATTCCTTTAACACTAATACTTGATTCTGAATCTTCAAGATTAATACCAGTATTTCCAATTTCTGGATAAGTAAATGTTAATATTTGTCCATAGTAACTTGGATCAGTAATAACTTCCTGATATCCAGTCATTCCAGTATTAAAAACTATTTCGCCAAAAGTAGTACCTAAAGCACCAAAAGAAAATCCAGGGAATGTAATACCATTACTTAAAACCAATTTTGCATTTTTCTTGTAGGGATTAATCATCAATTTGATATTAATTCATCTGAGGATAAAAAATTTTTCAACAGTAAAAATGTTTTCCAAGGATTTCCTTGATTAATTGAAAATATAGCTTTATTAAAGCCTTCATGTAAATCCTCCTCAATTCCTGCTACCCAAAGGACTAAGGCAGTGTTCAAAGCAACAACATCTTTATGTGATTTTTGTCCAGAACCGTTTAAAACAGACTTTAATATTTCCTCGTTAGAGTCACTATCTGTAACTACAAGCTTTTCGTTTGGAACATTATCATGGTTAAAATCTGAAACATTTATTTTTGAAAATCTTAATTTACCATTATCTACAAATACTAATTTATTTTCTCCTTGAAGCGAGGCTTCATCAAGGCCACCAAAACCATGAACTACTATTGCCCTATTCATGCCCATTTTTAATAGTGCACTTCCCATAGGCTCTAAAAGATCCTCAGAGGCAACACCTAAAACTTGCGCATTTGGTCTTAAAGGATTTACTAGTGGTCCAAGTTGATTAAAAACAGTCCTTATTCCAAGGGACTTTCTTAAAGGAGCAAGTTTTATTAAAGATTTATGCCAAACAGGTGCAAATAAAAAAGTTACTCCAATTTCATTGACTGCAGAAATTACTTTTTCTAATGAACAATTTAAATTTAAACCAAGATTCAACAAAACATCTGCAGAGCCAACTTTCCCACTAGCACTTCTATTTCCGTGTTTAGCAATTTTTACACCACAAGAAGCGGCTACAAATGCAACTGCAGTAGAAATATTAAATGTATTAGCCCCATCACCTCCAGTTCCACATGTATCTACCATATAAAAATTTGGTCTAGCTAATGGTAAGTTGCAAACATTTAAGAGTTCCTCAGCCATAGCACACAACTCAACCCCTGTGCAGCCCTTAGCTCTTAAAGCGCTTAAAAAAGCTCCTGTTTGAACATCAGATATTTCATCATTAAGCCATCTTTGCATTAACGTTCTAGAAGTAAAATCTTCAAGATTCCCACCCTCTAGCAAAATATTTAGTATTTCAGCGTTTGATAGATTAGAAGACATTTATTTATTGAAGGGAATTATCCAGAAAAGATTCAATTTGAAGTATCAAAACCTGACCCAACTAAATCTTTATTTGTATTGGATGGCCTGAAGCTAAGTGACCAAATTTCTTTTGTTTTTGAAAAAAGTTGATTTTTAGTAATTTTCCAAAATTTCAAAATTTTTCCGATATCATTTTTAATCTCTATTTCACCAGGGAAATCAGCATAACGATTTATTAATCTAGCTAAATTAATAAAGTCAAGATCTTCTGGTTTTTCTTTAGTGATAAGAGAATCTATAATAATCTTGTCTGTTGCATGCAAAGGATGAGTTTGTTCGTTACTCATAAATAAATACTAAATCATTCATAAAACTAGCTCACATATTTAAAAATGAAACATTATCTTAATCATATCGGCAAAATTAAATGAGCAATTTAAAATTGAAGGTTATATTTAAATACCTCAAACCATACAAAAAAGAATTTCTATATGGAGCTTTAGCTCTCTTGGTAGTAAATATTTTGAGTGTTGTAATACCCCTAGAAGTAAAAAATATAATTGACCAATTACAAAATGGGTTTTCTTCAGATTTTGTAATTTCAAAATCATTGTGGTTAATCTTATTAGCAAGTTGTATGGGTTTAATTAGATTAATTTCAAGACAGATTGTCTTTGGGATAGGAAGAAAGGTTGAGGTAAATCTACGTCAGAAACTTTTCGATCATTTGCTTATTCAAGACCCAGAATGGATTCAAAAAAAAGGCAGTGGGGACATTATCAGTAGGGCTACCAGCGATGTTGAAAATATTAGAAGGCTTTTAGGTTTTACTGTTTTAAGTTTATGCAACATTGTTTTAGCTTATTCACTCACTATTCCCTCGATGTTTTCGATTAATAAAATATTAACAATATCCGCATTAATGATATTCCCATTAATCCTTGGAATTGTAAGCTTATTCGGAGGAAGAATGGTGAATCAAAGAAAAGCTCAACAAGAATCACTATCAAAACTTAGTGATCTGATACAAGAAGATCTTTCTGGCATAAGCGCTATCAAAATCTATGCACAAGAAAATGCTGAGCTGAAAGAATTTAATATATATAATAATGCTTATCGAAATTCCGCAATAAAACTTGCAAGAACAGCAAGTACCCTATTCCCATTGCTACAAGGTATTTCATCAATTTCATTATTAATTTTATTAGGATTAGGGTCTTTTCAATTAGAAAGTGGATTTATTTCAATAGGTGGATTAGTAGCTTTAATTCTTTACGTCGAAAGACTTGTTTTCCCTACAGCTCTCTTAGGTTTTACATTGAATACTTTTCAACTTGGTCAAGTTAGTTTAAATCGTGTAGAAGAAATCTTTCAGAATAGTCCAAATATTGTAGACGGAGAAAACACCAAATTTTTAAAGAGAAAGGTAAAAGGATTATTAGAAGCAAAACATTTAACTATAAAATATTCTGGGTCAAAATTTAATTCATTAAATGGTCTCAATTTCAAAATTTATCCTGGTGAACTTATTGCAATAGTTGGCCCTGTAGGTTGTGGCAAAACAACTCTAGCAAAATCACTTGGAAGAATTATTGAAATTCCCGACGGTCAATTATTTTTAGATGAAATTGATGTAAAAAATATTAAATTAGGTGATCTTAGAAAAAATATTGCAATCGTTCCGCAAGAGGCATTCTTGTTTACTTCTACAATCTCAGAAAACCTACGTTTTGGAGAACCCAAAGCTTCTAAGGTATTAGTCAAAGAAAGTGCAAAAAAGGCTGGGTTGATGGATGATATTAATAATTTTCCTAAAAAGTTTAAAACTATTGTGGGAGAAAGAGGGATAACACTAAGTGGTGGACAGAGGCAAAGAACAGCACTTGGAAGAGCATTGCTAATAAATTCTCCTATTGTCGTTCTTGATGATGCTTTAGCTAGCGTTGACAATAAAACAGCTGCAAGAATAATAGATGAAATGCGAGAAAGAAGTAATAAAACAATATTAATGATTAGTCACCAACTATCTGTTGCTGCAACTTGTGACAGGGTTTTAGTAATGGACAAAGGAGAGATAGTACAAGAAGGTAATCATAAAGATTTAGTAAAAGAGAAAGGGCTATATAAACAACTATGGGAAAGAGAACTGGCCACTAAAATTGTTAAGAGCTAAAAGTAATTTGTTAAATTATTATATAAAAATTAAGTTATGTTTGAATTTCTAAAAAACATTATGAATAAAGAAGAGAAAACTTTAACTAATGATGTTAGTTCACTTCATAGAATATTAAAAACAGATATCAAAAAGGATCCTAATCCACAAGAAGAGGAAATAATATTTGGATGTGGTTGTTTCTGGGGAGCTGAAAAATGTTTTTGGAAACTTCCAGGAGTTGTGACAACTTCAGTAGGTTATGCTGGTGGAGATAAAACCAAACCAACTTATTATGAAGTTTGTTCTGGTTTAACTGGTCATTCAGAAGTTGTAAGAGTTATCTGGGACAAAAGTGAAATAGATATAAGTGATTTATTAAAAATGTTTTGGGAATGTCATGACCCTACACAAAAAAATCGTCAAGGTAATGATATTGGTACTCAATATAGGTCAGCGATATATTATAAAAATGAAAATAATAAAAAAATTATATTAGCTAGTAAAGAACAATATCAAAAAGAACTAAATAAAAAGAAATTTGGTTTAATTGAAACAGAAATAAAAATGATTGATACATATTTTTATGCAGAAAATTACCATCAACAATATCTTGCATCAACAGGCAGCAGGCAATATTGTTCCGCTTCTCCTACAAAAGTTAAGTTAGGAAGTTTCGCTGGGAGTAATTACAAATTAAATGATTATATTTGGGAAAACTTTAATTGGGAAGTTGATAAGTGTGTATTGAGATCTGATAACAATCCCATAAAGAATAACATTTAAATCCATCTTATCCTTATAGTAATAATACGGGGCGTAGCGCAGTTTGGTAGCGCACCACTTTGGGGTAGTGGGGGTCGTGGGTTCAAATCCCGCCGTTCCGATCACTCTTCATCATCATTTATAAGCGACTTGTATAGTTTATATGAGCTTATGCCGACAGCTATGAAAGTAAATGAAGAAAAAAATGCTAATACTAATATGGTAAGGTTTGAAACTTCAACTTCACCTAGCTGAAAAGATATAAAAATATTCATTAGACACTATTTTTTTAAAACCTTAACATAATTGCAAAATTTTATTCAAAATAAATTATAAATTCAGAAGAATTACAATACCAAATATAATTCGATAGAAAATAAATAATTTTAAACCATTTGAAGAAAAATACTTTAATAAAAAATCTATAGCTAATAAAGAAGACAAAAATGTCGCAAGAAAACCCACCATTAGAGGAAAAAGACCATATGAGGAAAATTCATTGAAAGAAAAAATGAACTCCACAATTGCGGCCATAGAGATAGCGGGTATACCTAAAAGAAAAGAGAACTTTACTGCATCAGCTCTTTCCCATCCTGATATAAGAGCGGTAGAAATAGTAATCCCAGATCTTGAGACCCCAGGAAAAATAGCAAATGCTTGAGAAAAGCCTATCAAAAAACTATCAGTATAATTATGATTTTTTAAATTTATAGAACCTTTTTTCGAACGATCTGCTATGTACATAAAAAAAGCCATTAGGAAAGAAACTAAGGCTATTGATAAATTTGAACGAAGAAAATTATTATAAAAATAGGGAAATAACAATTTAAGACTAAAACCAAGCAAAACAATTGGGATCGTCCCGACCAAAATAGATCTCAATAAGCGTTCATGTAAGAAATAATCATAAATTCTTTTTGAAGATTTACTTTTTAATTTAAAAACATCATTCTTAAAATACCAAAGTAGCGCTAAAACACTTCCAAATTGAATAATTGCAGAAAGAGAGGAGCCCGGATCATCAATTCCTAAAAGATTAGATATGACTTTTAAATGAGCAGTGCTACTTACTGGAATAAATTCTGTTAAACCTTGAATTACGCCGTATAAAATAAATTCTATATATTTCAAAAACCTAAAAATATTCCTATTTTATAATTAGCAAATCAGAAAATATAATTTAAATATAATAGGTAAACTCTAATATAAATTAATGAAACAAAAATCTATTAAAATAATTTTATTTCTTTTTTCTTTATTGTGTTATTCAAATTCATTATGGGCTAATAATTATTGGCTAGTAATTGGAACTTATAGGCAAGGGCCAGGAGGAAGACCTGAGGTAAGTGGAATAACAAGTCCTTCGTTACACTCTATTCCCATGGAGGATTTGGATACATGTAAACAGGCAGGTGAGAAAATCACAAAAGATATATATAAACCGGTCTGGCAATTTGATAGTAAGTGGACTTGTGTATTTAGCGGTAATAATTAGTGAAGTTACCTTTTTACATCGTGAGCACAGCCATCACCTTTATAATTTTCACTTTCGTAAAAATCATTTTTTGTGCCAAAGTAAACAGTTAATAAAACGAATGGCAAACTTAATATAAATAGAATGATTGTTAAATCCATAAGAAAATAGTTGAAATAATGTGGTTATAAAAATTTTAAATAAACATTTGTTAAATAAAATTCAGCATTAATAATCCGTCGGACCTTAGATACCAAGTCAAAAGAAGTCGACCAAACCAACTAGAAGTAAAACGCCCGCAATAGATGTAGAGGGAGCAAATCCTCCTATTGCGAAAGAAGAAAATTGGTATGTCACAATAAACTAAAAAACTAGTTTGATGATATCAGTAAAAAATAGCTATTTGTATAAAATTGTGACTCGAAGACAATTACAGGTCCAGGGTCTATGCCACTAAAGAGGAATCTTCATTATCAGATGAAACTCTTATTCTCTCTTCCAACTTAGGGCCATATAATTCATTTCCCCAGATTTCAACTCTTGAATCTTCTGGGGCATTAAAAGTAAGAATGTCAGTTGGGAATAAAACTCTTTCTAAAAAAAAGTTTGAAGGACCAATACATCTCAAAACAATCATCCTACAACCTTCATTTTTGTAAGAAAACTCAACCATCACTTAAGTAACAAAATAAAATTAATTAAACACCATTTAGATCAACTAAAAATGTATAAAAAATTACTTAAAAAAAGAAATTTATAAACTTTTACAAATTTAATCGAGATTCAACTAAATTTCTTTCTTGATCAATCAATAAGACAGCATAAGAATTTATGAGATCAAAACTTTTTTGAGGTATTGAGACATTAAGCATTCTCAGGAAATTAGATAATTTCTCATCTCTAAGGGCGTTTCCTTTCTTTAAGAACATTTCTTTTTCTTGATTTAACTTCCACATATTCATATATTCATACTTTAAGGGCTTTAAGTGCCATATATTGTCTATTAAATTCCAAACATCTAAATATTCTTTTAAATTTTTTTGTATTTTAAATCTATATGAAGATTCATGAGTGCTCAACTCTTCCGAATTCATGGTTTGATCATTAACATTAAGAGGTAAAGGTTCAATTCCCAAAAACCATCCCTCAAGAATTAATAAATCAGGATTATCTGCTCTCCAATGAGATCTATCTCCTAAGCCATTTCTTAAAGACTTATCGAAAACAGGTACATTTAACTCTCCATTTGTTTTCCAATTTAATAATTTTTCATACATTAAATTTACTGAGTGACTTCCAGGAAAACCTCTTGAGACATTCCAAGGATTATTATTAATAGCCAAATTCATTTCATCTGAAGGAAGATAAAAATCGTCAATTGAAATAACAGCAATTTTAAAATTTAAATTTAACGAGATTGCTTCAAGCCATTTACCTAAAGTTGTTTTGCCCGTTCCAGGGAGAGCTGAGATCCCGATTATTTTTCGATCAGAAAACTTATTATGAAATTCATAAGACTGAGATAAAAGAGGTAAAGCCAAACCCCAAATCCAATCATCATTTACTTTGCTATTCCAAAATTGATCAATTGAGAGAATATTTTTTTGATTATCCCAAAAGTTGATCCATTTATTCAACGATTCCCAGCCAATATCAATAATTAATTTTTCAAATTTATCAAGAGGAAAACTAATATCTAAATCTTTCACTTTTCTAGATCAATTCAAGCTTATTTATTAATTTATTGATTTCTTTTTTCCAACCATATCCATTTGGTTCAGAAGCCAAAATAAATTCCATATCTTTTAATTGACCTAGTAAATTTAAGTTAGGTCCTTCGATTCCTGGAATAACAATTCTAAAATCTGAATTCAAAAGTAATGGCAAATCATTTGGAGAATCACCTAGACCAATAATTTGAATATTTTGATTATTTGAATATTTTTTAAGGGCATTTATTGCTTTTCCTTTATTAGAATTTATAGATAATAAGTGACTCATTCTGTTTCCTTTAAATATATCTACTTTGAACTTTTTGCAACATATATTAATTCTCTCTTCTAAAAAACTAGGCGGGTTTAAAAAAGGCATACTCCAATGTCTATCACGCATTAAGTTCAATGAATTGCCTCTTAAACCGGTGAGCTTAGTTGCTTCTTGATCAGTAAGATTATTAAGAGGAATAAGTTTATAATTAATTTCTTTAGAAATAAAACCTAAGATTTCTTCAAGAAATTCGTATTTTTTTCCAAGAATAATCTTCCCATTCACACTTCTAAGAGATTCACCAAATATTGCTGCGCCATTTTCAACAATATAGGGATCCGTTAAATTCAGTTCCTTCCTAATAACTTTAACTTCAGATGCTGTCTTACTTGTACAAAGAATTACAGGTATAGATAATTTTTGTAGTGTTTTTATAGTTTCTTTTGCAGGTGTTAAATCATATGAGTGATCCATTAAAGTGCCATCAACATCACTCACAACCCAAATAGGAGAATTTTCAATCATTTTATAAAGAACCAAGCCAAACGACTTGAAAAGGATCAAGACTAATATTTTTACAATTGTATTTAGTGCATGTTAAAAAATCTCGCATATTAAAATCATTATCAATTTTTTCTGTTAAATCATTATCATTCAATTGATAATTAATTTTATTTTCTGTCATATTATGGATTGCAAAAACAGATTCTGGACCTTTACCTCTTTTGATTACAACAATGTCGCTTCTATCTTTAGACAAACATTTCATTTGTGAACAAGGATGAAATTGCTTTAATTCTGACCTTACATCCATAGCATTACAAAGATATTTTAAGTTTTTATTAGCATTAGATTCAGGATTATTAAAAACAGATAAAAGATTGTCTGATTTAAATTTCTCTCTATTAAGGTCTCTTCTTTGACCTGTCATAGAGAAACTTTTGATATCATTTTCTGAAGCCAGTAAAGCTGGCAAATAAAAGGCAGGTACTCCTTTTAGAGACATCACTAATAATTGAGTCAAGATAAACCTCTCAAATTGAAATCGATTGGAATCTCTACTGGAGTCTTCCATTGCGCTCCACCAACTAATATTCAATTCATAAGGTTTATCAACACCATTTGATAAACGTCTATGACTTACTAGTCCCCCTCTTTTCTCACAATTAATTAACAAATCTTTAATTCTCTGCTCATTCATTAGGCCCTCAAGAGCTCTTAAACCAACGCCATCATGTGATGCAGTGAAATTGAAAAGAGTAGTATCATCAGGTAATCTTGGCCAATCAAAAATCCATGAGTTTAGAATATCAGCTTTTGAAGTAATAATTGCTTCTAGGAGAAGAGGAGGCAATGGGAAATTATATGCCATATGGGCTTCATCTTCTGGAATAAGATAAGATAAATTTTCCTTCTGGGGGACATTAGTTTCTGTTATTAAAACTCCATCGTTAAGAAGATCATTTAAAAGAATTCTTAAAATTTTTACAATTGAATGTGCCTTTGGCAAATGTAGGCAAGTTGTTCCTGATTCCTTCCAAATAAAACCTACAGCATCAAGCCTTAACCATTTAATACCATTTGCTAAATAAGAAATAATTAAAGTAAGGAACTCAAGAGTCATTTTGGGATTATGCCAATTCAAATCAATTTGATCTGGACCAAAAGTTGTCCAAACTTGCTTAGGACCATATTGGGTATTTATTTGAGAAAACAAAGAAGAACTTCTTGGTCTAACCACCTTTGACCAGTCAAGATTTTGTTCAGGTGAAAAAACATTTGATATTCCTGGTTCTTGGGATTTAATAAATTGTTGAACCCAGGGATGAGAGGATGAAACATGGTTAAGTACCAAGTCAGCCATCAAAACATGATTTTTAGATATGCTTTTTAGATCATCCCAACAACCAAATTTTTCTTCAAGGGAATCATAACTAGAAACTGCAAAGCCTCCATCACTTGTGGATTTGAGAAAAGGGAGAATATGTACAACTTTAGAAAGACTGCCAAAGTGTTTGCTCAACAAATCTCCAAGAGTAATTAATGTTGGCTCACCATTTTTATAAATGCTATCTGCATAAGTTATTAAAACCGAATGAGATTCATCCCACCTTTCTTTATTGCTTATTTCTTCATAAGCAGATTTCTCTGAGAAATTATCTAAAATCTGCAATAATTGATTTGAAATAAAATTAATTTCTTCTGTAGTATTATTTGAATAAATTGTTTTCAACAATTTATTAAGCTTTAATCTATCTAATTTTTTCTCTGAATCAATTTGCTTCACTTTGAAAAAATCATCGAAGTATTAACACTATTCTGCACATCAATTAGAAAATGGACTTTCAACAAGGGTTAATCACAACAATACATGAATATGGTGTTACTAGCGATCTACTCAAAGAATTAAACAAAAGTCTAAAAAAAAGAACAACTAGTATATTAATTCCTTGCTTATATGAAGAATTTGAACGTCCTGCATTAAAAGATATAAGAGAAGTTTTAAAAAACCTTTCAGAATTAAACGAATTAGTTATAGCTCTCTCTGCAAAAACTGAGGAGCAAGTTAAAGCAGCAAAGACATTTTTTAACTCAATGCCATTCCCCGTTCATGTGCAATGGACTAATTCTCCTTATGTAATAGAGCTTTTAAAAAACCAAGAAAAAAATGGATTAGAATTATTAGGAACTCCTGGCAAAGGATGGGCTGTCTGGCAGGGTATAGGCGTTGCAACTAGAAAATCAGAGGTTGTGGCTCTTTTTGATGCTGACATAAGAACTTTTAGTCCTTTGTATCCTTCAAGAATGATACTTCCACTTCTCGATGAATCATATGGAATATCTTATGTAAAAGCCTTTTATAGTAGATTATCTTTAGAAACAAACCAATTACAAGGTAGGGCGACAAGATTATTTGTTGGTCCTCTATTAGCAAGTCTGGAGCAGTTAGTTGGGAAGGGGCCTTTTTTACAATATCTGCAATCATTTAGATATCCATTAGCAGGTGAGTTTGCTTTTACTAAAGACCTTGCTATGAATTTAAGAATACCTTGTGACTGGGGTTTAGAAATAGGTTTATTATCAGAAGTTTATAGAAACGTAAGAACCTCCAAGATAGCCCAAGTTGACCTAGGTTTGTTTGATCATAAACATAAGAATATTGGTGATTCTTCTAGAGAAGGATTGCAAAAAATGTGTACTGAGATCCTTTCGAGTGTGTTAAGAGGTCTTATGGAGCATCAAGCAGAGACCTTAACTAGCACTCAACTTGCAACTTTAGAAGTTCTTTATAAACGAGTGGGAGAAGATCGGGTAAAACAATTTGGATTAGATTCAGCAGTTAATCAACTTCCATATGATAGGCATGAAGAGGAACTATCAGTACAAAAATTTGCGAAACTATTGAGACCTGCTACAGAAGATTACCTAGCTTGCCCTACAACACAGCAGTTACCAAGCTGGTCTAGAGTCCTCTCCTGTGAGAACAAACTGCAAGAGGATTTAGCCATAGCGGGGTCAAAAGATATAAAGACAAGTGAGAAAGAACTAATTAAAAACTTCTAAAGCAAAAAGTACCTCTGAGCCATTGGTACTTCTTCAAGTGGTTCGCAAGTAAGGAGTTCCCCATCAGAAAAAACCTCGTAAGTTTCTGGATCAACTGAAATATTTGGCAGTTTGCTATTAAGTTTTAAGTGTGATTTATTGATATTTCTTGTATTTTCTACCGCAATACAATTTTTTTGTAATCCTAAGTTTTTAGGAATATCATGATCTATTGAATTCTTACTTAAAAAGGTAAAAGAACTATTAATAAGGGATTGACCAAAATTTGCAAACATCGGTCTACCATAAACGGGACCAGGAGTTGGGATTGAAGCATTCGCATCACCCATTTGAGACCAAACTATAGATCCTCCTTTAACAACCAATTCAGGCTTTACTGCAAAAAAGGAAGGTTTCCACAATACTAAATCTGCAATTTTACCCTTTTCAATTGAACCAACATATTTATTAATACCATGGGCTATTGCAGGATTAATTGTAACTTTAGAAATATATCTCTTGACTCTGTAATTATCATTCCTATCAGAATCCTGTGATAGAGGTCCTCTTTGTACTTTCATTTTATGAGCAGTTTGAAAAGTTCTTGTTATTACTTCCCCAACTCTTCCCATAGCCTGAGAGTCACTAGCGATAATTGAGAATGCGCCCATATCATGTAGGATATCTTCCGCTGCGATAGTCTCTCTTCTAATCCTTGATTCGGCGAATGCAATATCTTCAGGAATTTTAGAATCTAAATGATGACAAACCATTAGCATGTCAAGATGTTCCTCTAATGTGTTTCTCGTATAGGGTCTTGTTGGATTAGTACTGCTTGGAAGAACGTTTTTTTCTCCACAAATTTTTATAATATCTGGGGCATGTCCACCACCTGCTCCCTCTGTATGAAAAGTATGAATTGTCCTTCCTGCAATAGCGTTTATAGTATCTTCAACAAAGCCTGCCTCATTTAGAGTGTCAGTATGAATACAAACTTGAACATCAAGCTTATCTGCAATATTAAGACAAGAATTTATTGTTGATGGAGTCGTCCCCCAATCCTCATGAAGCTTCAATCCACATGCCCCAGCTTCAACTTGCTCAATAAGATTTCTTTCGTTTGTTGAATTTCCTTTACCAAAAAAACCTAAGTTCATGGGGAATGCTTCTGCAGATTGAAGCATACGAGAAATATGAAAAGAACCAGGAGTACAGGTAGTTGCATTTGTGCCGGTTGCAGGTCCAGTTCCTCCTCCCAACATAGTTGTGATTCCTGAAGCTAGTGCTGTCTCAATTTGTTGGGGACATATAAAGTGTATATGGGTATCTACTGATCCTGCAGTAAGAATATGACCCTCTCCTGCTATTACTTCTGTTGAGGCGCCAATAATAATATTAACTTTATCTTGGATATCAGGGTTACCAGCTTTTCCGATTTCAAAAATCTTTCCATCCTTTAGTCCTACATCCGCCTTAATTATTCCCCACCAATCTACAATCAAAGCATTAGTTATTACGGTATCAACAGCCCCATCTCCTCTTGTTACTTGAGACTGTCCCATCCCATCTCGAATAACTTTACCGCCTCCAAATTTAACTTCATCTCCATAAGTAGTTAAATCCTTCTCTACTTCAATGAATAGTTGCGTATCTGCAAGCCTTACTCTATCCCCTGTGGTGGGTCCGTAAGTTTGAGCATAAGTTTTTCTGTCAATTTTGTAGGACATAATGTTAAATATCTAAAGAACCGTTAACTAGTGAATTAAAACCATATGCATTTCTAAAACCTGAATATGGAACTAATTTGACATCTGTTGAATCTCCTGGTTCAAATCTAATTGCTGTTCCTGCAGGAATATCAAGACGCATACCAAATGTTATTTCTCGATCAAAAATTAACGCCTTATTAGCTTCAAAAAAATGATAATGAGATCCAACTTGAACAGGTCTATCTCCAGAATTTGAAACGGTTACTGTTTTAACTTCCTTACCAAGGTTTAATTCGATTTCACCTTGTTCTGGAATTATTTCACCAGGAATTAAATTACTCATAACTAATTAATCGGATTGTGAATAGTTACTAATTTGGTCCCATCAGGAAAAACCGCTTCTATTTGGACCTCATCCACCATTTCAGGAATACCCTCCATAACTTGTGATCTCGAAAGCCAGGTAGTTCCCTCTGACATTAATTGACTTACACTTTTCCCATCTCTAGCTCCTTCAAGAACTTGAAAACTTAAAAAAGCAATTGTTTCAGGATAATTCAGCTTCAGACCACGATTAAGTCTTCTTTCAGCTAAAAGCGCAGCAGAAAAAATCAATAATTTATCCTTTTCTTGAGGGGAAAGATGCATAATAAAAAATTAATCTATAAATTCTTAAAAAAGGTTCTCTCTGAACATAATTAATAATTCATAGAATCTTGTAGAGGCCATACACCTTGATATTTTGGCTCACAAAATCCACAAACAGACCTAATTTGTTTCCAAATACAAAAAAAACATTTCCTAGCATGTTGAGAAGAACTCCCCAGGAATCTTACAGAGATTCCATTCTCAAGAATTCCAATAGATAAATGATTTTCACTTTCTTGGAAAATCTTTTTTATATTTCTCACTAGATTATTTTTTTTTGATTTGGAAAAATCTTTTTCGCAAATCCAAATTAAGGATCCAAAAACGGGCATGTAATCCATACCAGACTTAGCTACATAACTAGCTTTAGATAATTCAATTTGATCAACATATTCCCAGTCATCATATAAATCATTATTTCTTATAATTTCTAATTTGGACCTAAAAACTCCACTTTCAATAGACTCTCCAGAAGAAGATCTTCCAAGTCTTATTAAATCAGTAAATAAAAAACTTGAAGTTTCTGAAATAGATACTTTAAACTTTTGATCATATAAACCATTTGCAAAGATAATTGTTTCTTGGGGGAGATATTCCAAATGAGAATTATCAAGAATGTTTATGAGATTTTTTTGCTTTGAAAAACTTCCTTTTGGATTAATTTTAGATCTTCCAACTGATCCATATACTTTCTGAGCTGAAGAAGTAGTCAACAAAACCTTAGAGTTTTTTTCAAGATTTACCTCAAACTTAAGTAAATCTCCACCAACCAATCCCCCTGCAGTATGAAGAACAGGTAAAATACATCTACCCTCATGATCATGAGTAGACTTTAATAACTTATAAGGAGAAGTTGATTTAGATTTAAAGATTGTTTTATCAACATTTCCTAAACTTGATTTATTATTGAAAAAATTTAAGAAACAATTACCTTCCCATGAAGTTTTAATCATAAATTGTTTTCTTTAATTACTAAATTAAAGTAACCAAAAATTTTGATTATGAGAATGAATAAACAAATTGTTGTAACTGATTGGATTAAGGAAAAACCTCGATTTGGTTCTTTTTTAAAACTAACCTTAACTTCAGATGAAAGAAGAATCTTACGAGGTAAAAGATTAACTGATTGTGATCAAGAAATAATTTTACAATTACCTAGAAAGGGGCAATTAAATGATGGAGATATTCTTTCAACTAATGAATCCAATTTTTATGTAGAGATAATTGCCAAAACAGAAAATTTAATTGAAATAAGTTCAAAATCTAAACTTGAACTTATTAAAACTGTTTATCATCTAGGAAATAGGCACGTAGAAGTAGAAATTTTAGAAGACATTCTTTTAACAAAAAGTGATTACATTATTGAAAATATGCTTAAAAATTTTAATGTTGACATCGTAAATACCCAGAAAAAATTTTTTCCTGAGAGAGGTGCGCATAGTCATGAGTAAAAGTCACTTATTAAAATATTTATTAACAAGCCCTAACTTACCAGTTGGAGGGTTTTGTTATTCGGAGGGAATGGAGAGTTATCTTTATAATAAAAATTTAAAAGACGCAAATTCGTTAAAAGAATTAATCATAAGTGAACTTAAAATAGGCCAGATCAGACTAGATGCAAAACTCTTACTTGACTTTTTTGATATTTTCAATGAGATAAACGACGGGAAAAATGTAAAAAGAAATTTACAAAAGTTATTTAGTTTGGATAAGTGGATCCTCTCATCAAAGGACTCTATCGAGATGAGAGAACAACAAACTCAAATGGCAAAATCTCTCTTTGATTTAACCAAAGAATTTGGATTTGAATATCCATATGAAAATAATAAAAGAAATTCCTGGCCATTGTCGTGGAGTTGGGCTTGTTATTGTTTTGAAATTTCGAAGTTAGAAATGGTTGAGAATTTTTTCTACGCTTGGAGTGCAAACCAACTAAGTGCAGCATTAAGGATTATTCCTATTGGTTCAACAAAAGCACAATTAATTCAGCGAGACTTATTAGCAATAATTTCAAAAGTTTCTGAAGAACTTATGGACAAAGAAATTGATGACATCTATTTTGGCAATGTAGGTTTAGCTATGGCACAACAAAATCATAATGACCTATATACAAAACTTTTTAGAAATTAATTTATGAGCAGTAAAATGAGAGTTGGAGTTGCTGGGCCTGTAGGTTCAGGAAAAACTGCATTAGTAGAGTCTCTATGCTTAAGCCTGAAAAAAAATTATGAGATAGCAGTTGTCACCAATGATATCTACACCAAAGAAGATGCCAACTTTCTTATAAATAAAAAAGTTTTAGAGGAAGGAAGGATTATTGGTGTAGAAACAGGAGGTTGTCCTCATACAGCGATCAGAGAGGATTGTTCCTTAAATAAAAATGCAGTTTTAGATTTAGAAAATAAATATAATCCTTTAGATTTTATTTTTGTAGAAAGTGGAGGTGATAATTTAGCATCTAGTTTTAGTCCAGAACTTGTAGATTTATCAATTTATGTAATTGATGTATCTGCTGGAGACAAAATCCCTAGAAAAGGAGGACCAGGGATAACAAGGTCAGATTTATTATTAATAAATAAAATTGACTTAGCAGATATGGTTGGTGCAGATTTAAAAATTATGAAAAGTGATACGGAATTCATGAGAAAAGGGAAACCATGGTTTTTCACCAACCTAAGTAGCGGCAAAGGAGTTGAAGAAATAACTCAATTTCTAGAATCACACATACCCAACAATTGAAACTAGAAAAATAATTATTTGTTTTATATTGGATTCAACAAAAAGTTACGACAGATACAAAACTTATCCTCACTCGTTAATAACTTTTACTTTATCCCCTTAATGAGGGTCAATTACCTAAATTATCCTAATTCATGAGAATTTCAAGGCGTATTTTGGCAGGATTAGCTACTGCCTCACTTGCGGTCACAGCAACTTCATGTGGTGGAGGTGGAACCTCCGGAAGTTTCGATGACACAGTAACCGTTGGTATTTTGCATTCGTTATCTGGAACAATGGCTATTTCTGAATCAACCCTTGTTGATACAGAAAAAATGGCTATTGAAGAGATAAACGCTGCTGGTGGTGTAACAGTTGGCGGCAAAAGCTACAAAATAGAGTACATAGTAGAAGATGGTGCATCTGACTGGCCTACTTTTGCTGAAAAATCTAAAAAACTAATTGATCAAGACGGAGTTCCTGTCGTATTTGGTGGTTGGACATCTGCAAGTAGAAAGGCAATGTTACCAGTCTACGAATCAAAAGATGCCTTCCTCTACTACCCTATTCAATATGAAGCCCAAGAATGTTCTAACAACATTTTCTATACAGGAGCCACACCAAACCAACAATCAGAACCAGCCACAGATTTCATGTATAAGCGTTCTCCCGCAGCTGGTGGAGATTTCTTCCTTGTAGGTTCTGATTATGTTTTCCCAAGAACTTCCAACACAATTACAAAAGCTCAGGTAAAACAATTAGGAGGTAAAGTTGTTGGAGAAGATTACCTTCCATTAGGAAATACTGAAGTTGCTCCAATTATCTCAAAAATCAAAAAAGCCTTACCTGAAGGTGGAATAATCATTAATACACTTAATGGTGACCAAAACGTTGCATTCTTCAAACAGATTCAAGACGCAGGTATCACTCCTTCAAGTGGCTACTACGTAATGAACTATTCGATTGCTGAAGAAGAGATTAGTACAATTGGTCCTGAGTTCCTTGAAGGTCACTACGGTGCATGGAACTACATGATGTCAATTGATACTCCTGCATCTAAGAAATTCGCTAAAAGTTTCAAGAAGAGATGGGGATCTGATCGTGTTGTAGCTGATCCTCAAGAATCTGCTTATAACATGGTTTATTTATGGAAACAGGCAGTTGAAGATGCTGGGACATTCGACGACAACGCAGTAAGAGAAGCCCTAGTTGGACAAACTTTTGATGCACCACAAGGTCCTGTTGAGGTTATGCCTAATCACCACTTATCTCAAACAGTAAGAATTGGAGAGATTAATGCAGAGGGTGGATTTACAATTCTTGAAGAGACAGGAGTTGTTCTTCCTCAAGCATGGAACCAAAAGCATCCAAGTTCAAAAGGATTTGCATGCGATTGGACAGATCCTTCAAAAGGTGAAAAGTATAAGCTTTAATTTAATTAGAACCTATACTTCTAAATAAAAGGAGGTTAACCCCTCCTTTTATTTTATATAATCAAATATTTTCTTTTTCTAAATTGGAGTTACTTCTCGATAGTCTTTTTAATGGTGTTGCAATCGGATCTGTACTACTTGTTGCTGCATTAGGTCTGGCAATTGTTTTTGGTCTTATGGGTGTAATTAATCTTGCCCATGGAGAACTTATGATGCTTGGGGCTTACACAACATACGTTACACAATTAATTTTCAAATTACCTATATTAAAACCCTTCTACAATTCATATATTATAGTCTCAATTTTTCTAGCTTTTATTGTTAGTGGAGTGGTAGGTATTCTCCTTGAAAAAACTATAATAAGAAAGCTTTATGGAAGTCCTCTAGAAACACTTCTCGCCACATGGGGCGTAAGCTTAATTCTGCAACAATTTGTCAGAAGTGTACCTTTAGCTTATGGGACGGGTTTGGTTATAAGTCTGATAATTGGTTTGTTTTTACCAATAACGTTTCCTTCAAAAATAAAAGAATCAATTAATTTCAAATATTTTAAATTTAGTTCTTGGATATTTGCTGCTTTAACTGGGGTTCTCACCGGTAGCGTTATTTCATCCACTGTAAGCAAACTTAGTAGAGCAAGTGCTCGTAATGTTGATGTAACAGCACCCTCATGGATGAGAGGTCAAGTAGAAATTATTGGAACTGCATTTCCTAAAACAAGATTAATGATAATTGTAATTACACTAATATCTGTAATAGCAATAACATTATTTCTTAATCAAAGTTCTTGGGGGATGCGTATTAGAGCAGTCACTCAGAACCGACAAATGAGTGATTGTCTGGGTATATCTACTGAAAAAGTGGATATAATTACCTTTGGGATTGGATCTGGCTTAGCAGGAGTTGCCGGAGTAGCAGTATCACTATTAGGTTCTGTAGGACCAAATGTTGGAGGGAATTATATAGTTGGTTGTTTTATGGTTGTAGTTCTTGGAGGAGTAGGAAATTTATTAGGAACAGTACTTGCTTCCTTTGGAATTGGAATAATGACAGATTTAATTGGAGCTGGAAGGCTCTTATCAATATGGCCAGATATGCCTTTACCTCTCTCAAATACAATCAACTTTTTTGCGACAACAAGTATGGCAAGAGTAATGATATTTGCATTAATAGTTATATTCTTACAATTTAAACCCACAGGTTTATTTCCTCAAAAAGGCAGGATGGTTGAATACTAATGACCCTAAGTAAAATTAAATTCGATAAAAAAATAGTATTATCATTTTGGATAATATTAATAGCCTTAATTATTGCAGCACCTACTCTACTTCCTGTATTCAGATTAAATCTTCTCGGTAGATACTTATCTTTATCCATAGTTGCTCTTGGTGTTGATCTTATTTGGGGATATACAGGTTTATTAAGTCTTGGACAAGGTATATTTTTTGCACTCGGTGGATACTGTGCAGCAATGTATTTACAAATAACCAGTTCTTCTGAATTTCCAAATAATATTCCTGAATTTTTTGCTTTATATGGCGTAGAAAAATTACCTTTTTTCTGGGAACCATTTAGATCGCCAGTTTTCACATTCTTTGCTATTTGGATTATTCCTGCATTGGTTGCAGGTTTAATTGGATTTCTTGTTTTCAGGAATAGAATCAAAGGCGTATATTTTTCTATACTTACTCAAGCATCTCTTCTCGTTTTCTTTAACTTCTTTAATGGACAACAAAAACTTATAAACGGAACAAATGGATTAAAAACAGATGTAACCCTGCTATTTGGTCAGATGGTAGGTTCTGAGTCTATGCAAAGAATGTTCTTTTGGTTAACCTCCATACTTGTAATAGCGGCATGGTTTTTTGCAAAATGGGTCGTCAAAGGAAGATTTGGCAATATTCTTATAGGAATTCGAGATGATGAACCAAGAGTAAGGTTTACAGGATACAATCCAGTGATATTCAAGACAATAATATTTTCTATAGCTGGAGGCCTCGCTGGAATTTCGGGAGCTTTATATACTGTTCAATCTGGAATAGTATCACCTCAATTCATGACAGTTCCCTTTTCTATAGAAATGGTTATCTGGGTTGCTGTTGGAGGGAGAGGAACATTATTGGGTGCAATATTAGGAGCTGTTTTAATTAACTATGCAAAAAGTCTGGTAAGTGAAGCTTTACCTGCTAGCTGGATGTTTATCCAAGGAGGAATGTTTATTTTAGTTGTTACAGCATTGCCAGAAGGTGTTTTAGGATGGATACAAGGAGATGGCCCTAGGAATCTTCTTCAAAGATTTGGTTTTAAAAGAAAAATTGAAACCTATCCAAGCTTGGAAGTTAATAATAAGGATGAAAATTAATGAATAATAAATCTCTCCTAAATTTAATTGATATTACAGTTAATTTTGAAGGTTTCTTAGCACTTAACAAGCTTAATCTGAATTTACTTAAAGGAGAATTAAGAGCTGTAATTGGACCTAATGGCGCCGGCAAAACGACATTTCTTGATGTAATAACTGGAAAAGTTAAGCCCACAAAAGGGGAAGTAATTTTTAAAGGGAAATCATTAATAGGTCGAAAAGAGCATAAGATTGCTCAACTTGGAGTAGGTAGAAAGTTTCAAAGTCCAAGAATCTTTGAAAATCTTACGGTTAAAGAAAATCTGGAAATATCAGTAACAACTCCTAAAAGTCCCTTGAACCTAATAAATAAAAATATTAAAGATGAGCAGCTTGATGAGATTGAACGTCTTATGAAAATTGTTAATTTATCTCAAAAAGTCAATTCAAAAGCAGGATCTTTGTCTCATGGCCAAAAACAATGGCTTGAAATAGCCATGTTAGTAGGACAGAAGCCCGATTTAATGCTGGTAGATGAACCTGTTGCAGGCTTAACTGATGAAGAGACTGATCTTACTGCTGATTTATTAAAATCTTTATCGGGAGAAAATACGGTTGTTGTAATAGACCACGATATGGAATTCATAAGAAGACTTGATAGTAATGTTTCAGTATTAAATCAAGGCACAGTACTATGTGAGGGGACGATGGACACTATACAAAAGGATAAAAAAGTGATTGACGTTTATTTAGGAAGACCTGAGGATTAGCTATGAAAAATTTATTGGAAATTAAATCATTAAATACTTATTATGGCGAGAGCCATATTCTCAGAGATATAGATTTAAATGTTAAATCAGGAGAAATGGTTTGTTTAATTGGTAGAAATGGAGTGGGCAAAACAACTTTATTGAAATCACTTATTGGTTTGTTAAAACAAAAAAAAGGCGATATTTATTTGATTGGTGAAAATATAAATAGAAACGCCCCTCATCAGAGAGCTAGGAAAGGAATGGCTTACGTACCTCAAGGGAGAGAAATTATTCCATATCTTTCAGTTGAAGAGAATCTTATGTTAGGAATGGAGTCTCTGCCAGGTGGATTATCTAAGAATAAGAAAATAGATTCATTTATTTATGATCTCTTCCCAATCCTAAAAGATTTTTTACAAAGGAAAGGAGGTGATCTTAGTGGAGGCCAACAACAGCAACTAGCTATTGCAAGAGCATTGCTGGGCAAACCTCAACTTCTATTACTTGACGAACCAACAGAAGGTATTCAGCCCAATATAGTTTTAGACATTGAAAATGCAATTAATCAGATAATTAGAGATACAGGAATTGGTGTTTTATTAGTTGAACAACACTTGCATTTTGTAAGACAAGCCGATAGATATTATGCTATGCAACGCGGAGGCATTGTTGCGAGCGGGAATACTAGTGAGTTAAGTCAAGCAGTTATTGACAAATTCTTAAGTGTTTAAATAAATTATTTCTTTAAAATTACTTAGTAATTTTAATTAATTTTCACATCTTATAAGGTCAATACTGTTTGGATGTTCATTAATATACTTATTAAATTCCATCGCTAGTGTTCTAGCTTCGTAAGCATCAAAAGCATAAAAACAATTTTCTAATCTTATATTTTGAAAGTCACGATAATGAACAGTATATGGCTTCAAGGAATTATTTTTGATCATTTTAATTTGCTAAAAAGCAATTGGTTTATATTTCAACAATGCATGTGTTTATAAATAAAAAGTATATCTTTTGTTGTTATCAATATATATTGATTTTAATTATGTATTTAAAGACACTTTATGAAGAAGAAAAAGTAATTGATCTCATTGTTTCTTATTTTTAGAATCAGGCTTGTTACCTTCTATTAAAAAAACAAATTTGGATAAAATGGAGCCAAAAAAAGGAACCCAAACTTTTTCATATAAAAACTTCATAAAAAAACTAAGCCGCTAATGAATCGTTATCTTTAGATTCAGATGTTTTTAAAACCTTTAAATCAATTGAATTGAAAATATGTTGAATAAGTAAAAAATCAAGTTCACCTTTCAATAAATCCACATCCGAAGAAAGTAGATCGTCTACAAAATCATCAAAAGTATCTGAAAGAGGATTCACAATTAAAATTTATTTTTGTCATTATCATCGCATCAACAATAAAAGTCAACAAAATATACAAATGAAAATAATTCCTCAGAAAAGTGAAAACAGATGCTTCTTTATTTTTAAAATGTAATTTCTATTTATTTTAGTATTTTGTTAAAGAAATTTTTAAAAATAGCTTTAAATATTTAAAGAATAAATTAGCAAATACTAAAAAATTAAATAACAAATATAATCAAAAAAAATAATAGATTTAAAATTAAACTCAAAGTCTTTGAATTAATTTTCATTTATCTTAATCTTCTTAATTTAATATCTCTCCTGATTAGTATTATCAAAACGACAATACAAAAATTTTCTAAAAAGAAATTTAAAGAAATCATCGACAAACCATTTAATTAATTTATAGCAAGATTATTTATGTGCCAATTTAAAAAGAATCACTAAAAATATATTGATTAAGTAATCAAAGTTCCTAATATTGATCTAATTGTTTATGTAAGAATTTTTTTTAATAATTATTTTTTATTAATTCGAAATATCCATTTTTATTCAATAAGTATTTATCAAACCAAAGGGTTAATAGATTATCTAATCCTATCCCATTCATATGATTTAATTGAGAAGTCTTATAGTCAGAAAGTGCTAGCAATAAATACGGGAAAATCATATCAGAAACCCCTTTGGGGAGTTTTTCTAATGGAACTCCATGAGCTCTATCCCATAGAATTTGCATATCCTGAGAGAACAAAGAGCTCCAATAATTAAAGTTGCAATATAACTTTTCAGGAGGTAATAGATTTATAGATAAAATAGGAAAGGATGATTTCATAATAAATTAATTTTTATGGATTAATTGATTTCAGGAATTTAAAAATGGGAATAAATGATTTTTAGTAGTTAGCTCTCAAATCAATAAATACATATTCAACATAACGCAAAGTGCAGCACTTTACAACACTAATCAATTTTTAAATTCATCCATCATTTCTTGAAATTTAAGGAAAGATAAGAACTTTTTATAAGTTTGCAAATCAAAAGTCTCCTGATTTGTTTGTTTAAAAAGGTTTTTTTTGCCAGTATATTTATGACTACTTAATTTTGTATTAATAGTAAATGATTCATTATCTTTAAAATCAATAGGTTCTTCAGATAAGGATTGAGATGAATCTTGGATGTCTTGATATAACAAACTTACTTTACCTGTTTTTTTGTTAAAAATACCTCTTTTAGAGAGTGCTTCCTCTACTAAAATACTGATTATTTTTGAATTACTTAAATTATTCTCAATACTCAATTTATCAATAATTAACATGACGTCTTCTCTTGGAATAAAACCAACTCTTTTTTTCTTTGTAGGCATATATAAATGAATTAAAGTTCAGCACTTGACTGCAATTAGTGTTGCACTATATTCGGAATATGTCAATTAATTTCTAATGATTTTACCAACAGCCTTACTTTTGGGCGCCCTTGGATATCTTTTCTACACTTCAAAAAAAGAACCTTCACTGGATGATGATTACTCTTTAGAAAATCCAAAAGAGAATGATGATATCCATAAAGACTTGGAAGATCTTCTTATTTAAATTAAATAATAATACTTAAAAACTTTGTTTCTTAACTAAAGATATACAAAACCTAAACCATAATTAGAATTAATTTAAAGCCATAAACCTATGACTGTTCATCAAGATTACGAAATAAAAATCAACCTAAATGAATTGATTGAGAGGAGAATACCATGCTGTGATTTACTTCATCCCGATCATTGTTTAACTGAAAAACAAGTATCTGAAATTGCACATGACATTCGTATGGATATAAATTTGCATGATCTTTATAAACAGGTAGATCAGCACATTATAAAATATATAAATGCAGCTGGTATTGATAACAAAGATCATTGGGTTGAACCACATCTTCCAGATTTGGATAGAGATTTAAAAGAAGAAGTTGGGATAGAATTTGATTAATCTTTTTCCTTATAAGAAAATTTTAATATATGTATTTTTTTTCTAAATCATCTATTAATTTATAAATGCTTTTAGCTGACCTTTTTCTTTTCCTTAAAATTGAAAAAACTATAAATCCAATAAATACTATAAAAAAAGGAGTAAAAATTATGATTTCATAATTCATAGCCATTAAAGAATAATCATCTAATATTTAAATTATAAAAAATTATGCCTCAATAAAATAGGTACTTTATACAAATAACTTTCACGATAAACAATTAAGATTTTTTATCAAAAATAAAAAGAGTGAATAATTTTTTATAAATTATGTATTAACAAACTTTAATTATATAAGGTAATGATTAACTATTTCGCATTAACTATCAACGAAATGGGGATTGGGAAAATAGAGATCGCCGTTATTGGATCAGTCATATTACTATTTCCAATAATGTTTGTTTATGCATCTATAAACCTCGATACAAAAGGTATTTTCGAGTGGATGATGGAGAAACCTAATGATTGGATAGGAAGAAAATAAGTCTTTTACCATTTCTATATTTCTAATCAAATTCTAATTTTTCTAAACTACTAATAGGAAAATCATAAATCTGGCAATTATTTTCTAAACCATTAACTATTGAATTTTTTAGTAGAGAATAATCTATCAACTTATTAAGTTTATTATTTTTAAATTCCTTATTAGTTTCTCCAATAGCAAAAGCTAAAGCTCCTTCATTAGAAATACCAAATTGGGTTGTGTTGCAAAAAGTTCTAGTAAATTTATTAGAAATCTTTTTAGTATATTTCTCAAGGGATTTAGACGAAGTATCTAATGAGTAAGCTGGACTATTAAATACAACAAGCAAAGTTAAAATAAAGATCGTAAAAATTCTTTTGATCATAATATTTCATAAATTGAAAATTTAATATAATTTAGAATTAAAGTAAAATGAATATATTTTATTAAAAATTACAAAAATCAAAAATTTGAATATAAAAAACATTAAATATTTTGGAAGTCAAAAACTCTCTCTGATTTTCATAAAGTTTGGATCTTTTTAGGAAAATTCATAAATTGCGTCTAATAATATTTGGCTTAATATAAAATTTATATCTAAATTAAATAAATACCAAGGCTTCTTTTGAATTAAATAAATAATTATCCAAAATAAGTAAATTAATTATTAAAAATGTTACTTCAGCTATGGAAATGTATTTGCGCTTGAATTATTGTTTAATTAACAATTAAGCTTTAAAACATATGGCTTTACCAGAATTAATATATGCTCCTATTGATGGAGGAACAATACATAGATATGAAATTAGTGGTGGTAAAAGAAAGTTCTTAAGGTTTATAGGTTGTTATCTCGGTCAGTGTAATTTCCACAAAAATATTGATGATGCTAATAATTACATAAAAAATTTGAAAGAATTACAAAAGATACAAAAATCATGAAATAATGAAAAATAAGAACATAAGTGACTCATAATTTTTAATAACAACATAATTATTGCTACAAATAATAGAGAATTATATTTTTATAAGAAATTAATTATTTACTTGGGTTATAGTTTCCATAGATAACTAGTCAATAAAAAAAGAAATTAATTTATGGAAAACAAACAAATTAATTTTTTTAAATCTAAAGACTTAAATACCGTTCTTAAGCCTTTTGAGAAAGGATCTGTAATTAAAATTGACTCTTTTGATATTAAAGAAAATCATAAAGATTTAAATATCGGTTTATTTGGTTGGTATGCAATTTGTCCTTCAAAAGAACTAAAAAATAATAAGCTACATTATTTTTCGCTCTATGATGAACCTCTTGTCCTTTACAGAGATGAGCATGAAAATGTAAGGTGCATTAAAAATATTTGTCCTCATAGAGGTGCATCCTTTTTTGGAGGAACATTATCAAATGGAGTAATAACTTGCCCATATCACGGAGCTAAATTCTCATCTGAGGGAAGTTGCCAAAATCTAGATAGAATAACTTGTAGCCACATAATTGATAATAACTACGATAACTACGCAAAAAAAATACATTTATCTCAATACAAAGCTTTAGAAAAAGATGAATATATTTTTGTACATTTTTCAAAAAAGTCTGAGACTGATTTAAATAATATAAGTGAGGACTCACCTATAAGTAACTACGAATTATCTGATAATGGCTTTTCACATCAGGATTATGTATCAGAACAGGTGTTAGTTGACTTCAAATGTGATTGGTCAAGGATAATTGAAAATCACTTAGATATACTTCATCTTTTTTGGGTTCATGGGGATACAATTCCAGATAAAGATGTTAATAAAAACGTACTTGTTAGTTTTAAACAAAAAATTAATGTTACTCCCAAATTCATTGAAAGTATTTACTTCTACAAAAATGATCCTTCAAAAGAATTTATCCGCATAAAATACATTCCACCAGGAAGGATATTAATTTATAAAGGAAATCCTTCGGTATGTCGATATTTACAAGTTTTAGATCATATTCCACTAGGAAATAATAAAGCAAGAGTAATAGTAAGACACTATAGGAAATTTTTAAAAAATAAACTACTTAATAACCTCATATTATTTAAAGAGACTCAAAGAAAGATTTTTTATAAGATATTTAATGAGGATTATATGATTTTAAAGACACAAACATATAATCACAAATTGGGATTTATAAAAAAAGATGAAATAAAGTTATTGGGAGAAGATAGAATAATAAATTACTTTTGGAAATGGTATAAGAAGTCTGAAGAGAAAGATAGACCTTGGAAAAATATTAATAATACCGAAAATTATAGCGTATATGATAATGTGATATTGAAATATCCTCCAGAGATTAAGAATTTAGAAGTTATGAACAATATAGATATTATCAGAAAAACATTTGTAAGATTTGCCGCTCCGCTACTAATTTTTATGTTAATCATATAATTAATGAAGAAAGTAAATAGACCTTCATGGTTGAATTGGCTTTATCTTTTTATATTTATTTTAAGTTCAATTCAATTAATTATATTTTGGAGTAATAAGTTTTAGTGGTTAATAAATTTTGGTTTGAAGCCAAAAAAATAAATTGTTTTAAGAACGGTTATAGAGTAATTAAAAATTTAGATTTAAAAATCGCCAATTCAGAGAATGTAATATTAATTGGACCTAATGGTTCAGGTAAATCCTCATTAATAGAAGTAATTAATAGAAACATATATCCAGTAATGGCTAATGAATCATCACTAAAAATATTTAACAATGAACTTATAGATTTATGGGAACTAAGAAAAAGAATAAGTACTGTCAATAATGATATTAAAAATAGAATAAATCCAAATCTACCAGTTTTTGATTTAATTTTAAGTGGACTATATGGAAAATATGGTTACATATCAAATAAATCTGAAAGAGACCATTATAAAGTTGAAAGTCTTATGGAAAATATGAACATATCAAGTTTATCTAAAAAATGTTTTTCCTATTTATCAGAAGGAGAAAAACAAATTTCTCTCATTGCCAGAGCATTAATTAATAAACCAAATATATTAATCCTAGACGAACCAATTGCAAATTTAGATTATAAATCAAAGTTTTTTGTAATTGATAAGATTAATGAATTAATAAAATCAAATACAAAAATTTTCTGTGTAACACACGATATTTCGATGATTACAAAAATTTATGACCGAGTAATAATGCTAAAAGAGGGGGTAGTAATCGCTGATGGTAATCAAAAAAAGATTATAAATAGTAAAAATCTTAATAAGTTATATGGTATTGATGTAGAAGTAATTGAAAATAATGGATTTTGGATTATTAAAAGATTATCTAATGATAATTATAAAAATAGCGATAGCAATAGCAGTAAAAATTAAGTTTTTACTATTAAAAAATGAATAAGATTTTTTTCTAAATGAAGAAGAACCACATTTAGAGCAGACCATCCTACCTCCTAAAGATCGATCTGAAACGAATGAAGCACTACCACAATTAGAACATACTCTATTTACACTCATAGATAAAAATTTTTAAGGCAATCTATTCAGATTATATTGCTGAAAGCTCTGTAAAGAAAAATAACAAAATAATTTATGATAATGAGAATCTATTGCAATAAACTCAAAAATAACGGATAATTGATAATAATTCTCATTATCAAATTAATAAGTAGTGAACTTTCAAGATTATGGTGGGCCTTACTCTAAGACAGTACGAATAGTAACTGGTCAATCAGTTTTAATAGATCCAACATCAAGACCAAAAGGCACATGTCTAGAAGTTGAAAGTGGAATTGCTAGAGTTTATTGTCCTTGCGAAGAAACTGAAGGGATGACGCTTGCATTTTTACAATCAGGTGATCAATTAAGGACGGACCTCTTATGTAGCGAGGGGGTCTGTGTTGAAGCATTAACAGATTTATCTTTTCATAGCAATGTAAATATTGAAGAGAATATTGGTTTCGATGCAGTAAATGAGTGGACTTTACAACTCCTCAGAATTAGGCACTTGGGGAATGCAGAGCAAAGATTACAAGCTTTACTTTCAATACTAGTAAATCGTTTAGGGAAAAGATGTGGTCAATGGTGTGAGTTACCTTTTAGGTTAACTCATGAAAGGATAGGTGAATTAATAGGCTCAACACGCGTAACATCAACGAGATTAATTTCTAAATTAAGATCTTCTCAATTATTAATAGCTCCAATTGGAACACAAACAGTAAGTGTTGCGCCTTCATTTATTGAAACATCACCACTATAGATACATGAAGGAATCACAATCAATAACAAACAACCTATTAATGGAAGTTGATGTATTATCAAATAGAATCAGAACTATAAAGCAATCATTCAAAACTACTCATAATAAAGGATTGAAAGAAAGGCTAGTTTCTGAAAACAAAAGTATTTTTAAAAGAGTTAATGAGATTTATAAAATAGCTGAGATCTTAAACAAAAGAAGCAGTGGAAAAATCAATTTTTCGATTTTACTTTTTGAAAAAACTAAAAGGACATTGAATGAAAATAAATTTGAAAGTAATTTATTTTTTATTTAAATCACTATCTATCAATAAGATTGCAGAAGGTTGATCAGAAGCAAACTTAACTTTCCCAAGTATATTTGCAAATTCATCTTCTGATTTTGTTTGAGCCTCTATAATTGGATCTAAAAATACATTGGTTCTTGTATCTGAAATTCTTTCTGAAATCGAATAAAGTTGTTGAAGAGATGAAGTCAAATCAGCCTCCATGTTGAAAGAATATGAGATCAAATCCTCTATTGAATCCCATGTCTGAACTGGTGCAGGAAGTTCATTTAGTTTCACACTTTGTCCTCTTGCAATTAAGTAATCTGCAAATTTTTGGGCATGTTCCATTTCACCTTGTGATTCAGTGAGAAAATGGGAGGCAAATCCATTTAAATCTCTCTCTTGAAACCAGAGGTATATAGAGAAATATTGAACATTAGCATATCTTTCCATTGTTAGATGTTCAAAAAAATTATCCAATAAGCTATTGTCCATTGGTTGTGCAATAGCTCTTCCAGATGGGCCAAAATTAATTAATTTTTTTGTTTTTAAATTATTTTCATTCATTATTCAAAAAATAAACTAATTAAATAGTACAACATTTTGTATTAATTAGTAATTCATTAGATCTTTAAATTAAATAAAATAATATGATAATGAATATCAATAGCAATACTATAAATGAATTTAGATTACAGTTTTTCTGAACTGCTATTAACTAATAAAATATATTTAAGTAAAAAAAAGAAATGTAAAAAGAAAAAATGCTCTAATTGGAAGGGTGGAAAGTGTAATTGCCTATAAAAAAAGCTTAAATATATACTTTATGTGCTCCAGGATATAAAAAATAATGACTATTTTTATTAATTGAAAGAGAACATTTATCACCACTATTTAGGAGATTATTAATATCAGTTCTAACCCTCAAAATGTCTTCATTAATAGATACTTTATAGATATAAAACTCGCCAAGGAATTCTTTAGATATTACAATCGCATTACCAGATTCAGATCTTTTAAGTGATATAAATTGAGGGGAAATTGACATACTTTTGATATTTTTATTGTTTAATAAACCTGAACTATTTATCTCACCTAAAGAAGACATATATGAATTGCCATTATGTTTTAGATTAAGAATATTATTTCCCAAAATAAAACTACTAACAAACAGAGTCTTAGGATTATTTAAAAGGTTAATTGGTGTATCAATTTGATGTATTTTACCTTCATTCATAACTGCAACATTATCGCAAATTGACATGGCTTCTTCAGGATCATGAGTAACCATTAACCCACTTGCATTACAACCTCTTAGAATATTTGGTAGTTCACTTCTCAATTTAAGTTTTACATGCATATCAAGACTACAAAAGGGTTCATCTAATAAAATAAAATTTGTCCCTGGAGCAAGAGCCCTTGCTATTGCAAGTCTTTGTTTTTGACCCCCAGACAATTCATGAGGGTACCTTCCAACAAAACTATCAAGACCTACAACATTTAATAGATAGTCAACTCTAGATCTATCTTTTTTGTTTTTCAGGCCAAACATTACATTTTGAATAACAGTTAAGTGAGGAAAAAGTGCATAATCTTGAAAAACCATACCAATATTTCTTTTCTCAGGACTAAGAATTCTTTTCCTACTTGAAATTTCATTATCATTTAAAGAAATCCTTCCTTTAGAAGGATATTCAAAACCTGCGATCAATCTCAAAAGAGTGGTCTTTCCGCAACCCGAAGGACCAAGCAAACCTAATAATTCACCATTTTCAATTTTTAGGTTAATTTCATTTAATATCCATTTTGAATATTCTTGTTTATCATATTTATGATGCAGATCATCAATTATTAACGCATCTTTTTTCACAAAAAAACTTCTTCTTTAAATATATTAAATTAGCAGAAAATATTAATCTAAAATATCTCTTGTATAATTTTATACACCGATACATCTATCACATTAATGAGAAAGGCTGAAAGAGCAGAAATAATACGAAAGGAACTCAAAAAGCTATTTCCATCTCCTCCAATCCCTCTTGAGCATACAAATGCATATACACTTCTCGTCGCCGTAGTTTTAAGCGCTCAATCAACAGATAAGAAAGTTAATGAATTAACAAAAAGCTTATTTAAGGCTGCAGATAATCCAGAAAAGATGGTGAAACTAGGTATTAATGGCATTTATGAATACATAAAATTTTTAGGACTATCTAATCAAAAATCAAAGAACATTTTTAACCTATCTAAACTCTTGATTGAGAAGCATAAAAGTATAGTCCCAAATACTTTTGAGAAGCTTGAATCTCTTCCAGGGGTAGGTCATAAAACAGCCTCAGTTGTAATGTCACAAGTGTTTAAAATCCCCTCTTTCCCAGTGGATACGCATATACACAGGTTGTCACAAAGATGGGGGCTAACAAATGGAGATAGCGTAGTTCAGACAGAAAAAGACTTAAAGAAAATATTTCCTGTTAAAGATTGGAATACCTTACATTTGCAAATAATCTTTTATGGCAGAGAATACTGCACCGCAAGAGGCTGTGATGGAACAAAATGTTATTTATGTCGTACTCTTTATCCCAAAAGAAAAAAGAAATTTATATGTAAAAAGCCCTGAGAAATTTCTATAATAATTAAATTAGTTTTTTAATTATGAAAATAGCAATTACTGGTGCATCGGGGAAAACAGGTTTTAGAATTTCTGAAGAGGCAGTTAAGAAAGGATATAAAGTAAGGCAAATCATTAGAAAGAATTCAAAAGTTTCGGAAGGACTAAAGAGTTTAGAAACAATTAGAGTCGAATTAGACAAAAAAGAAGAACTTGATAAAGCTTTAAAAGATATTGATGCATTGGTAATTGCCACTGGTGCGAGAGCATCAATAGATTTAACTGGTCCTGCAAAGGTTGATGCATTAGGCGTATACAGGCAATTAGAGAGCTGCAAAAGAGTTGGTATTAAGAGAGTTATTTTAGTTAGTTCTCTTTGCACTGGTAAATTATTTCACCCGTTAAACTTGTTTGGTTTAATTCTTATTTGTAAGAAAATAGGTGAACACCTTCTACGAAATTCAGATTTGGAATGGACTATTATTAGACCTGGAGGATTAAAGGAAAATGAAGAAATTAAATCAGAAAATATAAATTATTCAAAGGAGGATACTCAAATTAATGGATCAATCCCAAGAAGATTAGTAGCACAATGTTGTATAGATTCTTTAAAAAACAAAGAATCCATAAATAAATTAATAGAAGTAACAAGTTCGAAAGATAATAAAAAAATATCTTTTAAAAAAGCTATGCAAATGATTTAAAAGATGTAAATATATAAAATAAAACAATGAAAATAAACCCCAAAATTGACGCATTACAATTAATGCTTACTGATTTAAGAACTAGAAATGAACCAATAAGACATAAAGCAGCATTTAAAGGCTGTCAACCAGAATTCCAAAGTCTTGTATCAAGGTTAATAAAGCAGTTAGAGGATGAATTAGTATCTGAAAAACTTATAAATCGTGATAGTTAAAAAATATAGATTACTTTAATGAACTTAAGTTATCCAATTTTGCTTGTTCTGAAAGTTCATCATATCCTCCAAAAAATTTATTATCCAAAAATATTTGAGGGAAAGTATTATGGCTACTTTTAGCCATTATTTTCTGAAAGTTTTCATCATTATCAATTAAAAAAACTTCATGAGGAATAGATAAAGAATTAAGCAACCTAATTGCTCTTTTAGACCAAGGACAATCCTTTAAAATATATGCTTTTACACGTGATTCATTTTTTAATAAATCATTACTAGAGATATTAATAATTTTTTGTTCAAAAGAAAGTAATAATATATCAGTACCTTTTTTTACAATACATCCCTCCTCAAGATGCCCGCCAAAGACATTACATCCCTCATCTGCAAAACTCAAATGTAAATGAACATCTCCTTTATTAAAATGTCCATTTAAAGAAACTATCTCTAGATTTCCCTCAAATTTATTTATCTCTTGATTTCCTGGGCATTGAATACAAACTGTTCTAAGATTACCAACCACTCCAGAAACATACCCGTATAAATTATTCGATAAAGAATATTCTTTAATTGAATTTATCAAATCAGATTCTGGAGATAGCTTTAGGCTATGAGGCTGCATTAGATATAAGGAATAATTTTGTAATATAAAACATCATCATTCATAAAGAGAAGTTGAGTTTATAATCTTTAGGATTCAGATTTAAATTAAATTTTAGAATCTAACATTAAAAACCATTTAAAGTTTTCACTAAAAATTTAAGCTTGTTGAGAGTGTAATATATTTTTTATATACAAACCCTAGTTTGTTATTTTGAAAAAATCTTAAAAGTTTGACATTGAATATTCCCAACTTATTATCGATATCTCGCCTTTTTCTTGTATTTCCATTAATACTTTTTTTAGAAATTAACAGACCTTTTTATGTCTTTATATTGATTATTATTGGAGGTTTAACTGATTATTTTGACGGGTTAATTGCAAGGAAATTTAATCTTAAAACCAGATTAGGAGCTATCCTTGATCCCTTAAGCGATAAAGTATTCTATTTAATTCCCTTAATCTTCCTTTGTAAAAATAATTTAATACCTTTCTGGTCTTTGTCATTAATTTTATTTAGAGAATTAATTATCTCTAGCCTGAGGAACTCTACAAAAGACGGTTTACCAGCATCTATGTTGGGTAAATTTAAAACATTTTTCTTTTTTATATCAGTAATCACTTTCTTTACACCATTGAAAATAAGCTTATTGAATAATTTGGCATTAATTTTTTATTGGTTAGGATTCATTCTGACTTTTGCGACTTTATTAGGCTATTTAAGAATTAAAAAGAATATTATCTGAATTTTCATCAAACTCCTCACTCTTTTTATTATTAAAATCTTTCATAAAACTATCCTTTAAACCACTACGTAAATCAAAAGATGGCATCCACTCTAAATCACATTTAATCTTAGAGATATCAGTCTGATAATGATTTAATCTAATTGGAAATCCCTTTCGAGATTTAGGATCTAATTTTTGATAATCAAATGTTCTCAAAGAAATCTCATTTTGGTTTAATCCAAGAACATTCGCACAAAAATAAATTAAACCCTTTATTGTAACTCCTTTTTCACCTGAACAGTTGTAAATATTATTTTTGGAATTTTCAAAATTTATGCACCTAATCATTACATCAGTTAGATCAGAAACATGGCCTAGCTGAGTAATTAAAGAACCGTCACCAGGGATTGGTATAGATTTTTTAGTAAATAACCTTTCAAAAAACCAATTTTCAATTTTATTATAATTTCCTGGTCCATAAATATAAGTAGGTCTAAAACTTGTAAAAGGAATTTTTTGGTTTTTTAACCAATTTTCTGTCTCAAACTTTCCTTTGTGCCTACTATCTGGATCAATTGGATCAACTTCGGATAAGGGTAGTTCACAATTATCTTTATAAACACCAGCAGAGCTGACATATATATATCTCTGGAAAGAGTTATCTAAATTTTCTAAAAGAAGTTTGGTTTGCTCTAACTCTCGTCCAGAAATATCATAAACAACATCATACTTTTTATTTCTTAGCTTGACGATATCTTCTGAATTATTTCTATCACCCTTAATTAAATTTGTTTTTTCAGGATTACTTTTATTACCTCTTGTGAAAATATCAATATCATAATTTTTACTTAATAACTTTCCAACCAAAGACTTGCCAACAAATCTAGTGCCACCCATTACAAGAATTTTCATATTCAAAAAATATTTAACTGAAGTAGTAATCTTAAATAGAATTACATATTGAATAGTACTACTAATAAGTAATTAATGAAAAGGATGATTCTATGGACCTAATACCTGCAATTGATTTAATGAATGGTAAGTGTGTAAGGCTTTTTAAAGGCGACTTTAATAAAAGAAAAGACTTTACCAAAGAGCCTCATGAGCAAGCTAAATTTTGGGAAAGCGAAGGGGCTAAATATATACATATAGTTGATTTGGATGCTGCAAAAACTGGGTCCCCAACAAACGATAAATCAATAAAAAAGATTGCAAAAACAGTTAATATACCTATTCAAATAGGTGGGGGGATAAGGTCTCAAGAAAGGATAGAACAATTATTTTCATATGGCATTGAGAAAGTTATCATGGGAACCTCTGCGATAGAAAATAAAGAACTAGTTAAAGACTTATCAAATAAATTTCCTGGAAGGATAATTGTTGGGATAGATGCAAAAGATGGAAAAGTTAGTACAAGGGGTTGGCTTGAGCAATCTAATATTTTTGCCACAGATCTAGTAAAGGAGTTTTCTTCATTTAAAATAGCTAGTTTTATTGTTACAGATATAAATACAGATGGGACATTAGAAGGGACAAATGAAGGATTCATAAAAAGCATACTCGAGATTACAGATATTCCAGTAATAGCCTCAGGAGGTGTTGGTTCAATTTCTGATTTATTATCGTTAGTAAAATTTGAAAACTCTGGACTATTTGGAGTTATTGTAGGTAAAGCTCTATATGAAAATAAATTCACGATCAACGAAGCGAATAATATATTGTCATCAGAAAGATTAAATGACTTTGATTTAAACAGAAATTACTACGCTTAAAAGATTGTAAAAATTGATTTAAGGCTGGTGTTTGCAGTAATTGTTAGTTAATTTTGTATTAGAGATAAGAAATCTAGTCTTGGAATTAATTTCAAAAAAATCGATATTGATTATTGCTCCAAGCTTAATAGCAGAATCTTTATCGCTTAAGTTAACATCACTAGACCAAAATTTAGACATTAATTTTAATAATGGAACAGGTGATAAAACTCCGGATTTAGTTATATGGAATGTTCTTAATTTCCAATCAGAAGATCTTATAAGGTTAGAATTATTAAAATTAAGAGAAAGATATGATGAGTCAAAGTTTCTTATAATTCTCTCTGGAGAACTTATTTATGAAGCAAATACCTCTCCATCGTTAAATGCTGAAGGTTTTCTTTTAAATCCCAGTGCAGAAAAAGTTCTTGAATCCATTGATACCATTTTAAATGGAGGAAGGGTCTTTGATATTGAAAATAATTCCCGAGTTCAATTAAACAAAAATAAGCCTCTCTCTTTTAGTCAAAAAATTCTAACTTCTGGTCTTAAACAAATAGATTCTGAAATTAACTATATATTCAAATATCTTAACTCTGATTCAACTCCAGAATTTTATAAATTTATTTTAAAAGGAAGACTAAGAGAACTTATTACTGCTAAATCTTTTCTTATTTTCTTATGGGGTAATTCACTAGAACTTTATACAGAGGCGATTTATACCGAGAATACAATTAATCTTGAAAATAAAAATACTATATTTATTAAAGATAAAGATACTATAGAAATATGGAATTTAATCTTAAATAGACTAAAAGAAAGATATAGCTCAACTAACTTACAGGTTGAATTTAATAATTCATCAATAATTCTCTCTGGAATAAAGAAAGAGTTCATTTCACGTCTAATAGTCAAAATGTTAGACGAATTAAATAATTTAGTAAAAAATATTAAAGAAAACTATAAAGAAAATGATTTTAAAGATGATTTAAATTCTCTTATAAAAGAACTTAAAGTTAATACGATATCAAACATTACAGACAGCTATTTTAGATTAAGAAAAGGAAACGAATCTATTTCAATAAATGATTTTATTTACAGTGAAGTAAGTTGTGAAGAGATAGATAGAGAATCTCATGAATCAATAATGTTTATTGAGCCAATTATTAAAAATGAAGCTCTTGAGTATGATGGAAAATTACTACCTTTATATGAGACAGAATCATTTCTAATACTTGAAAACATAATTTCGAATTGGACAATAAGGAACTGTAATTTATTGGCTTCTGAGATCTTTAATATTTGTTCTTCTTGGCCTGAATTAAGAACTGTACTTATAAATCCTGAGTTACAATCAACAAGAAATTTTGAAAGGTTCAGAAATAATATTAATAACTACAATCGCTGGCATGACTACATTTATATGCCTATATACTTATATGAGAGTAAAAGAGAATATATTGATATTATAGATGAAAAGTTTACCCGATACTTTAAAAATGAAAATAGGGAGAAAGAACTAGAGAATTTAGAATGGCTTCAAAAACAAGTTACATTATTAGTTGAGATAAGAGATGCCGTAGCACCCCAGTTAGAAATTGCGGTAAAGTATATCGGTAATCTTTTCGTAACTTTCCTAACAAAAGTCGTAGGCAAAGCTATCGGTTTAGTTGGTAAAGGAATCCTCCAAGGATTAGGAAGATCAAGTTCCAAGTAAGTTTTAAATCTTTAATGAAAATATTTCAATGGTTCTTAATAGCATTAATCTTCTTAAGTCCATATAAAGCAAATGCTTATAGAGATACTAATAGTTATGACGGCAACATCTTTCCTATATATGCAGGTAATGGTGCAATAGTTCCTCCAAAGACAACACTCAAGGATTCATTAAAGAATAAAAGGGTATCTATTCTATTTTTCTACCTTGACGATAGTTCTGACAGCAAAGCAATGGCTCCGGTCATATCAGGTTTAGATTTAATATGGAGGGAAAATATAGATATTATTGCTTTAACCACAGATGAATTACAAAATGAATTGAAATCTGATCTACCAACTCAACCCAATTTTTATTGGAATGGATTAATTCCTCAAACAATTATTATTGATAGTAATGGACAAGTTAAATTTGATAGCAATGGGATGGTTGACTTTGGTGATTTGAACAAACTTATTAGTGAATCAACAGGAATCGAAATAGAAACTGATAGCTCATTTTCAGTAGAAGCTTTTAATGAATACAATAGTACAATTTCAGAAACAAAAGACACTAAAAATAATTAACAATTTGAAAACATGTTATTTATAAATATCCTTTTATTTTTACTGTTTTTTTTAATTCTTTCAGATTTATATATTAAAAACTCACCCAAATCAAAGTTAGATCTGGTACCCATAAATTACAAAATCAAAAAAAAGGATGGTTTAAACGAATTAATTATTGATTTAAAAATAACTAATAAAAGTAAAACCAAAGAGACAATGGTAACTAATATGAATTTTGAATTGGATTTTTTTAAAAGTAAAGGAAACGAATATTGCCAGAATTTAAATTATCAAGAAGATATTTATATATATGAAAATAATAAAATTAAGAATTTAAATAATTACTGGCCAACAACAATTATCAAGTCAAATGCAGAATTATTTGTAAGAATCATATATAGATTTAGCAATAATAATTTTAGAAAAAAAATAAAATATCTATGGTTAAAAATATATTGGGAGAACTATGGACATTTTGGAATTTCAACTAATAATGATTGTTTGTTAATTAATTTAGATGGTCAAAAACAAAGGCCGAAAGAAGTTTTTGAAATTCCAATAAATAATAAATATAATGCTTTTGCTATTAAAACTGATTTACTTGGTTGCTTTGATAATCCAGTAAATACTGTGATCAAATACTGTAATGGAATTGTAGAAAAAAATGATATTTTAACCATCGGTGAGAGTCCGCTAGCGATTATGCAAAATAGATATATTTCCCCTCAAAATTTAGACTATAGTTTATTTTCGAAAGCTTTATGTTATTTTTTTCACCCTACAAGCAGTCTCGCAACAGCTTGCGGAATGCAATTGTTAATAAATAGAATTGGAGTCACAAGAATAACCTTTGCACTAATTGTTGGATTTCTCTTCAAATTAGTTGGTATTAAAGGTATGTTTTATAGGTTAACTGGTTCAGAATCATCTCTCATTGATGATATAAGCGGTACAGTTACGCCTTACGACAAGAGTATAGTTATGGGTCCTCTCAATGCGGAGTTATTTTGTAGGGAGGTCTCGAACTATCTAAATATAGATGTTGCTGTAGTCGATGTTAATGATCTTGGAGGTGTGAAAGTCTTAGCTAGTTCAAATAAAAAAGTAAACAAAATACTCAAAAGAAACTTAATATCTAATCCAGCTGGCAATGGAGATGAAAAAACCCCTATAGTATTAATAAGAGAAAAAAAGTAAATGAAAAAAGATACCTCTTATTCTTTTCAATCTAAAAAAGGAATAGAAGTAACTTTTGAAGAACTCCATATAAGGCACATTAATCTTTTAATAGATATTAAAAATAAAGAATTGAATAATTGGTTTTTAAAGATGGCAATTATAAATACCTTTGACGACTTAAAAAGTTTTTTAAATAATCTTAAGAAAAATAAAAATAAATGCATAATTGCTATATATGGAAACGAAATTATTGGTTATTTGAATATTTTTCCTTTAAATAAAAAGGAGACTTGCTTAAAAATATCTAAGCCCAAGTTGATTAACAACAAGTGTTATTTAACAGATAAACAATTAACTTTAGGATTGATAAAAAAATCTATCTCAATAAAAGACATCAAAACTTCAAGTTGGATAATTAACGCTGATATAAATAATGTTGACCTCATATCAACCTCAAGAGAATTAGGCTTTCAGCCTTTAGGAGAGATAATCCTTTGGGATGGTACTGATCTAAATAAATCTATGAAGCAAAATAACAATGCCTCTCAATTAATTAATGAATTCCAAAAAATTAATAAACAAAATATATTAAAGATAGTGAATTTCATAAGATCGAATCAATCCCCCTTAATAAGAAATATTTTAGATTTTGATCAAGACGACATTCTTAAAAGAAATAACTCTAAAAGTGGTGCCTTAATATATGAAAATTCAGTCTTATGTACCATTTTAAAAGATATAAATTATCAAAACGAAGAAATTTATACATTAACTATAAGTAGATATTGGGATAAAAGATTCAATTCTATTTTAAAAGAATTTATAAAAAGATTTTTTGAAAAATCACCTGTTTCATATTTAAAAACCTATAAAGAAAATTCTCAATTAAATCTTTTTCTCGAAGAATGTAATCTCAAAGAAAAAAATCAAGAAATAATTCTTATCAGGAACACAATAGTTAAGAATGAAGCCAAACAAGTAAATATAATAAATCAATCTTTGGAATCAATCTTTGAAAAATTAAGTCCACAAGGTAATCCATATCCATCTCCTTTTCCATTAAAAACAAAGTGAAGTTTTGCAAACCCAAACCCAAGTCAATTTTGAGTTTGGATATAGGTACCAAAAGAATAGGATTAGCTTATTGTGATCCCCTCTGCATAACATCAAATATACTTCCAGCAGTAAAACGATTTGAAAATAATCAAGAGATTAAAATCATTAGGAATTATATAAATGAATTTAATTTGACTGGTTTTATTGTGGGTATTCCGCTAGATGAGGAAGGTCAAATGACCACTCAAGCTATTGACTGTAAAAATTACGGTCAAATACTTGCAAATGAATTAAAGCTTCCATTTTCTTATGTCAACGAACATAGTTCAACTTGGGAATCTTCAGAAAGATTTGGAATAAAAAAAGATAAATCCGGATTGATTGATAGTTTTTCAGCAAAAATAATACTTGAACAATGGATCGAAGAAGGTCCTGAATTAGAAGAAATAGCTGGTAAACGTCAGATAAAATATTAGTATTAAAAAGGATAGATAATTTTTAAATGAAAGAAGCCAATTCAAATGACAATTATGATGCACAGACTCTTTTATTAAATGACTCAAATGGAAACGAGCTATTTTGTTATCTTGAACAATTAGTAAGTGTTGAAGGCCAAGAATATGCTTTATTAACGCCAGTTGATACACCAGTAAGTCTTTTTAAGATAAATGAAAAAGATGAACCTGAACTAATTGAGAAAATAGATAAAAATGAACAAATACTAAAAAATGCTGAAGCAGTCCTTCAAGAACATGATTTAAGACTTATCAGATCAGCAGTTACATTAACAGTATCAGGAGAACTTGAAGAACCAATTTACGATGAATTAGAAGAAGATTACGTCGATGATGATAGTGAGAGTTATGAATTGCTCGTTAACTTTAATCTTTTTGACCAAGAATATGGCTTATACATACCACTAGATCCTTTTTTTATTGTGGGTAAATTAAAAGACAAAGGTGCCTTATTAGTTGAAGATGATGAGTTCGATAAAATTCAACCTTTGATTGAAACTGAGCTTGAAAAAAGTAGTTCTTAAAATAAATGAGATCTATCCTAAAAGTCAATTGGGATTCAAACTTACCAATATATAATATTTCTCAATCTGAGTTGCAAAAAAAAGGAATTAATTCTTTATTGTTAGACGTGGATGGGACTCTAGTAAATAGAAAATCAAATATGATCCCAAAAGCTGTAAAAAATTGGATCATAGAATCTAAAAAACTTTTCTCCTTATATCTAATAAGTAATAATCCATCAAAAAAAAGAATCGCAAAAATAGCGAAAGAATTAAATTTAAGGTATAAATACAATGCATCAAAACCTAGAAAAAATGTAACTTTGTCTGCTATCAAAGAAATTGGCAGAGAGCCAAAAAATATAGCCATTATTGGCGACAGAATTTTTACAGATATTATTGTTGGGAATAGATGTGATATAAAAACAATATTAGTTAAGAGATTAAATAGAGATGGCTTGCCTATAAAATTTAATTTAACTTTGACAATAGAAAAATTAATTTCTCATTTTATAAAATGAAAACTTGGGTTATAAAAATTGGTACTAGTATTTTAAGAGGAACAGAGGAAACATCTACAGAAGAAGTTATTGAAAACCTTTCTAGATCCTTTACAAGTTTTCTTTCAAAAGGAAACAAGTTAATCTTAGTAACTAGTGGAGCCGTTGGATTAGGTTGCCAAAAGTTAAATATTAAAACAAGGCCAAATGATTTAAGTACCCTTCAAGCTACTGCTGCAGTAGGTCAAGTTAATTTAATGTCCTTATACGATAAAGTATTTAATAAATTAGATCTTAAAATTGCTCAAATTTTAATAACTAAAGCTGATTTCAATTCACGAGAATCCTTTAATAACGCTTCTAAAACTTTAAAAAGATTAATCGATTTGAATGTTATTCCAATAGTAAATGAAAATGATACCGTAGCAAATGAAGAGCTTAAATATGGGGATAATGATACCCTCTCTGCTTTAGTTGCCTTGGCTATAAATGCTAACAAGCTTATTTTATTAACCGATATTGAAAATCTATACTCAAAAGATCCACGTAATAATAAAGATGCGCAACCTATTAAAGAAGTTCATAATAGTGAATTAAAGGATATTAAAGATAAAAATATTCAAAACTCAAATAATGAATGGGGAACAGGAGGAATTTCTACAAAATTAATTTCTGCAGAAATAGCAACAAAAGGAGGAGTCGAAGTCCAACTAGTTGATGGAACTAATAAAAAAAACTTAATTAAAATATTTAATGATAATAAAATTGGAACTTTATTTTATCCAGTAGAAAAACCTATTGGAAACAAAAAAAGTTGGCTTTCACATGCAATTCAAACAGTAGGGAAAATTACTTTAGATGATGGCGCTTCTTTTGCAATTAAAAAAAAAGGTGCCTCACTCTTAGCGGTTGGTGTTAAGAATGTAGAAGGAAACTTTACGATTAATCAGGCAGTTAAAATCGTAAATACAAATGATCAAGAAGTTGCAAAAGGTTTAGTATCAATAAGTAGCGACAAATTAAGAAGTATCTTAAATAATAAAGAAAATAACAACTCCTCGATAATTGTCGTACATAGAGATGTTCTTGCTCTCTCTTAGAAAAAATTAAAACTGAAAAATGCTTTTAAGTGATTTAGTTGATCTAATAAAAAAAGGAAATTCAAATTTTATTAGTGCCAATATTGTTGAAGATTTAAATATAGATGATGCTGCCTCATTAGATGATGCAGATAACCATCAAATATCTTTTTTAGAAGAAAATAATATCCTTAAAGAAAAATTAGATCAAACTAAAGCATCAGCAATAATAACTTCTAACAACAATGAAATTGTTAGTTCCCTAAAGAAACTCAATATATCAAACATAATTGTTAAAAATCCAAGAATTGCATTTGCAGAAGTATTGGATTGTTTATCTAAACCTATCAATTTCAAAGCTGGGATTCACGCTTCAGCCTTTATAGATAAAACAGCAATAATTGGAGCAGATTGCCATATTGGACCTAATGTCTATATTGGAGAAAATACTGTAATTGGTGAGAATAATCATATACTCCCTGGAACATCAATTTTAGGAAATGTTCGAATAGGAGATAATAATATAATCCATCCAAATTGTGTTATTTACGAAAATACCACTCTAAAAAATAATTGTGTAATTAATTCAAATTCTGTTATTGGATCAGAGGGATTTGGTTTTATTCCTAAAGATGGTAAATGGGTAAAGATGCCTCAAAAAGGTGGTGTAAAAATAATGAGTTTTGTAGAAATTGGAACAAATTGCTGTATTGATAGACCTGCAGTAGGATTTACTTTTATTGATGAGGGAACAAAGTTGGATAATTTAATACAAATAGGTCATGGAGTTAAAATCGGTAAGAATTGTGCATTTGCAGCTCAAGTTGGTATCGCTGGAGGAGCAAAAATTGGGGATGGGGTTATTTTGGCAGGACAAGTAGGCGTAAATAATAGAGTAAAAGTTGGGAATAATGTCATAGCAAGTTCAAAATGCGGCATCCATTGCGATATAGAAGATGGCAAGGTAATTAGTGGTTTCCCCGCGATGGATAATAAATCATGGCTAAGGAGTTCAAGTATTTTTAAAAAATTACCAGAATTAGCAAAAAAACTTAGACAATTAGACAAGCAATAATTTATTGTTCTATTAAACAAAAATTTAAATGAAGAAATATAAAATTGTTTTATTGTCAGGAGATGGAATTGGACCAGAGATTTCAGAAGTTTCAAAAAAAGTTTTAAAAAAGCTTTCAAAAAATCATAATTTCGAAATTGAGATTATTGAAAAATTATTTGGAGGGATAGCTTATGAAAAATATGGGACTCCTGCTCCAGATGAGACACTAGATCAATGCAAAAAAAGTGATGCAGTACTTTTAGCATGTGTTGGAGATATTAAATATGACTCTCTTGAAAGAGAATTAAGACCTGAAACTGGCTTACTAAAGTTAAGATCTGCCCTAAACCTTTTCGCAAATATCAGGCCTGTCAAAATAAGAAAATCTCTTTTAGATTCAAGTTCATTAAAAAAAGAAATTGTTGAGAATGTAGATCTTATTGTTGTAAGAGAATTAATAGGAGGTATTTATTTTGGAAAACCAAGAGGGCAAATAACAAATACAAAAATCCCAAAAGCTTTCAATACGATGGTTTATGATGCGGACGAAATAGAGAGAATAACTGAAATAGCAATAAAAATTGCTAACCAAAGAAATAAAAAAATATGTTCTGTTGATAAATCAAACGTTCTTGAGGTTAGTCAATTGTGGAGAGATACAGTTTTAAATATCACCTCGAAAGATAAAAATATATCTTTAAGCAATATGTACGTTGATAATGCAGCAATGCAATTAGTTAGAGATCCTGGTCAATTTGATGTGATTTTAACTAGTAATTTATTTGGTGATATTTTAAGCGATTTAGCCGCAATGTTAACTGGTTCTATTGGTATGCTTCCATCTGCATCTCTAAACAATAATGGGCCAGGAGTTTTTGAACCTGTTCATGGTTCGGCTCCTGATATAGCTGGTAAAAACATAGCAAATCCTATTGCGATGCTTTTATCCGCTTCCATGATGTTAAAAATTGGTTTAAATGAAGAAGAAGCCGCAGAAAGTTTAGAAACTGCTGTTGATAAAGTTTTATCAAAAGGATTTAGAACAGCTGATTTAGCTGATGGGTCTTCCGCAGTATTATCTTGCAGTGAAATCGGAGATAAAATAATAGATGAAATTTAAAAATAAATTAATAAATAAAAAAATATTTTTAAGTTGAACATAAAGTTGGCATATGACCTGTCAGAATCATTAGATATTGTTTTTATAAAATGTCAAAACGTCATCCAGTAGTCGCTGTAACAGGATCTTCAGGAGCAGGAACAAGTACAGTAAAAAGAGCCTTTGAGCATATTTTTGCCAGAGAAGATATTGTTCCCGCCGTTGTAGAAGGTGATAGTTATCACAGGTTTGAGAGAATGCCTATGAAAAAAGCTATGGCAGAGGCTCTTTCAAAAGGTGAAAATTTTTCTCACTTTGGTCCAGAGGCTAATCTTTTTGACAAGCTAGAAGAACTTTTTAAAATCTATGGTGAAACTGGAGGAGGGAAGAAAAGATATTATCTACATAGTCCTGAAGAAGCGGAAGAACATAATACAAGACTTGGGACATCCTTAGAGCCAGGACAATTTACTCCATGGGAAGATATTCCTGAGGGGACAGACGTACTATTTTATGAAGGGTTACATGGCGGGGTGGAAGGTGATGGATACAATGTGGCATCTTATGCTGACTTACTTGTTGGAGTTGTTCCGATAACAAATTTAGAATGGATTCAAAAAATTCATAGAGATAACGCAGAAAGAGGTTACTCAGCTGAAACCATTGTTGATACTATATTGAGAAGAATGCCTGATTACATAAATCACATTTGTCCACAATTTAGTAAAACCGATATTAATTTCCAAAGAATTCCTACAATTGACACTTCCAATCCTTTCATATGCAGGAATATTCCAACTCCTGACGAGAGCTTTGTGATTATACATTTCAGAAAAGGGGCGAGAGAAAAATGGGGAATTGATTTTCAATACTTGCTTGGAATGATACACGATTCATTTATGTCAAGTCCAACCAGTATCGTTGTAAATGGTGGAAAAATGGGTTTCGCAATGGAACTTATTCTTACTCCAATAATTCATAAAATGATTGAGGAGAAAAATAAAGGATAATTAATAATTAATTTTTAATTATTAACTCAAATACTTATATTTTTTCTAAGGATTAAGGAGTTCCTAATCTAAAAATCTCAAATATTTATATATCTTTCTTGATAAAAGTACCTTACTTAGATTTAAATAGAAAAAACAGGTAACGTTGTGTCATTAATCGACTGGTTTGCCGCAAGGCGTAAAGATCAATTTGTTGGGAAAGTTTCGCAAGATACTGACGAGGCGGATGGTTTGTGGGTTAAATGCTCAGAATGTTCCCAAGTGGCTTATAGAAAAGATCTAATTTCAAATTTCAATGTTTGTAGTAATTGTGGACACCACAATAGGATTAATAGCGATGAAAGGATAAGTATAATAGCTGATAAAAATTCATTCAAAGAATTTGACAGTTCACTAAGTCCTACAGATCCTTTAGGTTTTAAAGATAGAAGGGCATATGCTGATCGAATCAAAGAAAGTCAAGCAGGTACAGGTTTAAGAGATGGAGTCATAACAGGTTTCTGTTCTGTAAATTCAATCCCTTTAGCATTAGCTGTTATGGATTTTAGATTTATGGGGGGATCCATGGGTTCAGTAGTTGGTGAAAAAATTACAAGGATAATTGAGAGAGCAACTATAGAAAACTACCCAGTTCTAATTGTTTGCGCATCAGGTGGAGCAAGGATGCAAGAAGGCATGCTAAGTCTCATGCAAATGGCAAAAATATCTGGAGCACTAAAAAAACATAAAGAAAAAAATCTTCTATATATGCCCTTATTAACTCATCCAACTACTGGAGGGGTAACAGCCAGCTTTGCGATGTTAGGTGATTTAATTTTGGCGGAACCTAAAGCTCTTATAGGATTTGCTGGTAGAAGGGTTATTGAACAGACATTAAGAGAAAAATTACCCGATAATTTTCAAACAGCTGAATATCTTCTTGAGCATGGTTTTGTTGATGTAATAGTAAAAAGGAAAGATCTCAAGGATACTTTGACCAAAATTTTAAAAATTCACGGTGTAAAAGCACTTGCAGAAGCAAACACATAAGATGAAAATTATTTCTAATTTATTTTATTTTTCATTAACTCTTTTATTTTTCATTTTAAATTTTTCTTCCTATTCAAATGCAATAGGAAATGTTGATTGGGTTCTCCTAAAAGAGAATAATGATGGGAAAGAATGGCTTGATAAAGGGAGTATTAAACCGCTTCCAAATGGTGAAATAAGTGTCCTGACCAAGTTTTTTAAAAATCCAACTAATTCAGATAAAGGAGCGTTATCACTTTATGTAATGAGAATTAATTGCGATAAAAAAAAGTTCAAAGATACTTCTATAAATGGAATTCCTCAATTTAATTCAAAATGGCAAGCTTCTAATAATGATGAACTAATAGATGTTGTTATTGAAAGTAGTTGTTCAGAGTTTATTAATGGATAAGAATGAATACTAAAAATAAAAAATTAAAAATAGCAATAGCTGGACTTGGGTTTGGGAAAAAAGTTCATTTAGAGGCATTAAAAGAGTCTGTTTATTTAAAGCCTGTAGCTATTTATCATTATGAGGAAAAACAAAAATCGATTTTAGAGAAAGAAACGGGATTAGAGTTCTTTCATAATTGGGAAGACTTAGTAAAATCTCCAGAAATTGATGGAATTATTATTGCGACCCCTCCTGAATCAAGATTTAAATTAGCAAAACAAGCGCTTGAGAATAATAAGAATTTGCTACTTGAAAAACCTGTTTCAATATCGTCTTCTGAAATTGAGGAGCTTCAGAGAATATCTTTGATTAATAACTTAAGCGTATGTGTTGATTTCGAATACAGAGCAGTACCCCTTTTCCTTCAGACAAAAAAACTTATTGATGAAAATATTTTAGGAGATATATATTTAGTCAAATTAGATTGGTTAATGGGAAGCAGATCAGACCCTAAAAGAGTATGGAATTGGTATTCTTTGGAAGAAAAAGGTGGAGGAGTCATTGGTGCCTTAGGTACTCATGCATTCGATATGTTGAATTGGTTTTTTGGAGAATCAATAAACGTATCTGGCAAGTTAGCAACATCAATAAAAAAAAGACCTTTACCTAATTCCTCTAATTTAAATGATGTTACTAGCGAGGATGTTTGTCTAGCTAACATAGAAATATCAAACTACAGTTCGAATCTTATTCCATGCCAGGTATCTTTATCATCGATTTCTAGGAACGGTAGAGGATTTAGTTTAGAAATTTATGGAAGAGAAGGTTCACTTATTCTTAAAAGCGAGAACCAAAAAGATTATGTTCATGGTTTTAATTTGAAATATTCAAACAACGAAAATAAAGTACAAAATCTATCTGCAGATTCAATTTTTAATTTTGAAAAAACATGGACTGATGGCAGGATAGCTCCAGTCTTGAGAATTCAAAATTTATGGGCTGAGAGTATAATTAATAAAACACCTGTAATCCCAGGCTTGTGTGAGGGACTTGCAAGTCATAAAGTTTGCGAAGCAATAAGAGAATCTTCGAAGAGTGGGTTGAATATAAAAATATAGATTTTGTATATCTAATTACGTGACATTTGATCCCTCTTTGTACTAAACTCGCGGAAACAAGTGCTTTGTATAGCATCTAACTTATTTTAATTATGGCCCTCGTTCCACTAAGACTACTTTTAGATCACGCTGCTGAGAATGGTTACGGTATTCCAGCTTTCAATGTTAATAACCTTGAGCAAGTTCAAGCAATCATGGAAGCAGCATATGAAACTGATAGTCCTGTAATCCTCCAAGCTTCAAGAGGGGCAAGAAGTTATGCAGGAGAAATTTTCCTACGTCATTTAATACTTGCTGCAACTGAAACCTATCCAAATATTCCAGTCGTAATGCACCAAGACCATGGTAACGAGCCATCTACATGCTATTCAGCAGCAATAAATGGTTTCACATCAGTAATGATGGATGGGTCTCTAGAGGCAGATGCAAAAACACCAGCTAGTTACGAATATAATGTTGCAGTCACTAAAAAAGTAGTTGATTTTGCTCATTCAGTTGGGGTTAGTGTTGAAGGAGAATTAGGATGCTTGGGTTCATTAGAGACAGGAAAAGGTGAGGCTGAAGATGGTCATGGATTTGAAGGTGAACTTTCTACAGATATGCTTTTGACTGATCCTGATGAAGCTGCAGATTTTGTTGCTAAAACAAAAGTTGACGCTTTAGCTATTGCTATAGGTACAAGTCATGGTGCTTATAAATTCACAAGAAAACCTACAGGAGAGGTTCTTGCAATAAGCAGAATTGCTGAAATTCATAAAGCACTTCCAAATACCCATCTTGTAATGCATGGATCTAGTTCAGTTCCACAGGAATGGTTGGATATCATTAACAAATATGGTGGTGAAATTCCTCAAACATATGGTGTTCCTGTTGAAGAGATTCAAGAGGGGATAAGAAATGGAGTCAGGAAAGTTAACATTGATACAGACAACAGGCTTGCTTTCACTGCTGCTGTAAGAGAGGCCGCATTTGCTGACAAGGCAAACTTCGACCCAAGACATTTCAACAAACCTGCTAGAAAATACATGAAGCAAGTTTGTCTTGATAGATACAAGCAGTTCTGGTGTGAAGGTCAAGCAAGTAAAATCAAACAAAACAGCACTAATTATTTTGCTGATCTTTATGCAAAAGGTGCTTTAGATCCAAAAGTAAAAGCGACTGTTTAATTCCTAACCAAGTCAAACAAAAAAGACCTCCAAACTTGGAGGTCTTTTTTTTATTTCAATATTAATGATTTTAATGTAAAGAGACCATCAGTCCCACCAATTACCTCGTCACACGCTCGCTCTGGATGGGGCATTAAACCTAAAACATTTCCCTTTTCATTAGTTATGCCTGCGATATCGAATAAGGATCCATTAGGATTATTTTTGTATTTCAAAGCAATCAATTCATTATCTACAAGTTTCTTTAAAGTATCAGAATCACAATGATATCTTCCTTCCCCATGAGCTATTGGCAAATTAATAGTTTGTTTTTTATCTACATTATTAAACCAACCTCCTTTTGAAGAAACAATATCAAGTTCAACATCATCACAGATGAAATTTAGATTTTTATTTGAAACTAGGGCACCAGGCAAAAAACCTGATTCTGTCAAAATTTGAAAGCCATTACATATTCCTAAAACTCTTTTTCCGCTTTTAACAAAGTCGTTCAAGGCATTTATTAATGGAGAGAATCTCGCAATTGCTCCGCATCTTAAATAATCACCATAGCTAAATCCTCCAGGTAAAACTATTGCATCCACATCACTTAAATCTGAAGACTCATGCCACAAATATTTTGTTCTCATATCTAAACAACCTTCCAATGCCCATGAAACGTCACGATCACAATTAGATCCAGGAAAGACTACAACTCCTACAGTGAAATTATCCATTTTATAATTTTTCTAGTGAATACTCGTAATCTTCAATGACAGTATTTGCAAATAACCTATCACACAATAAATCAATTTTTTCTCTAACTTCGTTTTCCCCATTACCTTCTATTTTTACTTCAATCATTTTTCCTATACGTAATGATTTTATTCCCTCGGCTCCAAGTTTTATAGAAGCAGATTTGGTAGCTTCCCCTGCCGGATCTAAAACTGAGGGTCTTAGTCTTACAAAAACTTTTACAGCAAATTGGTCCAATTAAAAATTAATTTCTACTAGAAGATTAGTTTAAATTTTAATAAAAAGTACTCTTGATTAATAAACAAATATTTTTACTTTAAGGTTTTCTGAATTATTAAATATTTATGTAGCCTTTACCAAAACAAACTAAGCAAGTTCTTCTTGAATTTTCAGGTGTTTTAAAATTTCCTGAACCTCCACATTTGGAACATTTAATTTTATTAATAGAGAATGCATCATCAGAGATAATTTCTTTTAAAGCAATTTTTGAATTTTTCATTAAGGACTGTTAACTCTTCTAAATATCCCGACAGTAACTATAAAATCAAATCCTTATTTTTGGGTCACTTAAAATCTTAAATTTCTCTTTAATTTTTCTATTAAAAGTTTTTATCGATTTCTCATCAAATGAAATTATGACTAATTCAAGGCCAGCATTATCATTTGGTCTCCAACAATGATCTGGAGCCTCTTCAAACCAAGTATTAATTTTTTTACCAACTATTTGTATTTGTAAAGGTAATGATTTGTTTGGTATCCATATGCGTCCTTTTATTCGAAGAATATTCAATTCATCCAAGATTTTTGACATCTCTTTTTCAAAGTCATTTTTTTCAAGGAAATAATTTAATTTAATTGAATCTGATACAAGCTCAACATGATTGTGGTCATGTTCTTCCGTTAAAAATTCTTTATAAGTTTCTTTTTTAAAATTAAAATCAAATAGATAATTTAAATCAATTTTGCCATTTTTGGATTTAAGGACTGGCACAGATGAGTTTAGACTTCCTTGGATTTTATTTTTTACAAAATCAAATTGATCATCATTTAAGATATCTGATCTAGAGACTAAAACGATATCAGAAACTTCTAATTGTTCCTCAAAAAGTTCATCTATAGAGGCATTGTGATCAATTTTATCGGTTTCATTATATTGTTTTGTTATTTTATTTAAATCATTAATTGGTGAACCATTAAGCATTGATTCTCCGTTTACAATCCCAACTACTACATCGAGATAGATAGAAGACCTTATTTCAGGCCAGTTAAGAGCTTGAATTAAGGGGATTGGCAGTGCCAAGCCACTTGTTTCAATAATTATTGAATCGATAGGAGGATTAAATTCAAGGAGAGCTTTTATTGATGGAACAAAATCATCTTGAACAGTACAACATAAACATCCGTTGTTTAATTCGATTACACAGTCGTCTTCAGATTCATCACATTTATCACAACTTTTAATCAAATCGCCGTCAATTCCAACATCACCAAATTCATTGATTATTAAACCAAATTTTTTATTACTCTCTTTTAATAAATATCTAAGAAAAGTTGTTTTACCTGAACCAAGAAATCCTGAAACTACTATTACTGGTATTTTCTTTTTCATACTAAATGATTAACATCCTAAGCTATATTCTGTACTCTCTCCTGTAGAACTATTTGTGCCATTAGCAATAGCACACAATTGTTTCTGTTGTGTTCGACTAAGAACAGCATCCGTAAAATCCGCGCCATCTATTATTGCTCCGTCGAAATTACTCTCCATTAATAAAGCATTGGTAAAATTAACATCTGAAAGATCTGCATCTGTAAAGTCTGTTGCATAGGCAAGTGCGTCTCTTAAATTGGCACCCGTAAACTTTGAGTTTTGCAATTTACTATTATTAAATACCGCACCCTCCAAATTACTTTCACTGAAATTAAATCCATTCAGATCATATTTAACAAATTCGTTACCACTTAAATCTTGACCATGCATATCCGGCTCTAAATCAAGGTCTTGTTGGTTTCTAATCTCAGGAGGACGTTTGGCCCATGCAGAATTTACAGAATTAAAAAATAAAATTCCAATGAATAATAATGTAATTAACGCATTCTTTAGAGTGGGGAAATTAATTGATTTAATCATAATAAGACTGTATTTTAGAACTTATGTATTTAAAGTTTGTAAGAGTATCTTAAAGGAAAATATATGGCAATGTCACTAAAGGTTATTGTTCCTCCTCATCCATTAATAAAACATTGGCTTTCAATATTGCGAGAAAAAAACACTCCAAATATTTTGTACTCAACAGGATATGAACAATTAGGTAAATGGCTTACTTATGAAGCATTACGAAATTGGTTGCCATATAAAAAAGAAATAGTAAATACTGATCATGGGGATACGGACGGATATTTTATTAATAATGATTATCCAATAAAAGTTCTCGCAATGATGCCCGAAGGCTTATCTCTTTGGTTAGGATCTAAAGAAGTAATTCCTAATTCAACCCTTTCACTAGGAGAAATTCCTAAAAGTATTGAATCAAATGAAGGAATTATTTTTTATTCGGAACAAATAACGACAAAATCCACAGCAATTGAGACTTTATTAAAATTAAAGGAATTAGGAGTTGATTCCAATAGGATTTTATTAATAACTGCTATTTGCTCGAATAAAGGGTTAAATGAAATTGCGAAATTATTCCCTAATCAGGTAATCTACACCTCATGCATTGATGAGGAAGACGAAAAGACAACATTTTTGGTACCGGGTATTGGGAATCCTTTATTGCGTTTGAGTACTATATTTCGAGATAAGAACTAATATATAATGTAGGAGTAAATATTTTACCAATGTCTGAATACAGAGATTCGTCTTCAAATAATCTTTTATCATTAATAAGCGGTGCTTTTATTGGAGCAGCTGGTCTAGCTTGGTGGTTAATATCTGAAGCAGACAAAAGAAAGGAGGAAAAAAAACAAAAAGCAATGATGTATTCTTCCAGAATTCAAGACGGCTCTGAAGCGATTGATTCAAATGAAAATATAAATGAAGTTGAAGGAGAGAATCTTGAGAAGAAAGTTGAGCAACTTAATTCTGCAATTGCTGATGTGAGGAAGCAACTTGAAGAGTTAGGGCAATAGAATAAAAAAGGTTCTCTAATAACATGAATAAACTAAGATCATCTGCAATAACACAAGGTGTGCAAAGATCCCCTAACAGATCTATGTTAAGAGCTGTTGGATTTAGTGATGAAGATTTTAATAAACCTATTATTGGAGTTGCAAATGGATACAGCACCATAACACCATGCAATATTGGGTTAAATAAGTTAGCTCTCAGAGCTGAAGATTCAATAAGAAGATCCGGTGGGATGCCTCAAATGTTTGGAACGATTACAGTAAGTGATGGTATTTCTATGGGAACAGAGGGCATGAAATATTCTCTAGTTTCCAGAGAAGTTATTGCTGATTCAATAGAAACAGCGTGCAATGCTCAGAGTATGGATGGAGTGCTTGCTATAGGAGGATGTGACAAAAATATGCCAGGTGCCATGATAGCGATTGCAAGAATGAATATTCCCTCAATTTTCATTTATGGAGGAACAATCAAACCAGGCAAATTAAATGGAGAAGATCTTACTGTTGTAAGTGCATTTGAAGCTGTAGGACAATTAACATCAGGAAAAATTAATGAAGAAAGGCTAATCCAAGTTGAAAAAAATTGTATTCCTGGTGCTGGTAGCTGTGGCGGGATGTTTACAGCCAATACAATGTCTGCGGTTATAGAAGTATTAGGTTTAAGTCTTCCTCACAGTTCAACGATGGCTGCTGAAGATCTTGAAAAAGAATTAAGTGCAGATAAAAGTGCTGAGATATTAGTCTCTGCAATAGAAAAAGATATTAGACCTCTAGACCTAATGACTAAGAAAGCATTTGAAAATGCAATATCAGTAATTATGGCAATTGGAGGTTCAACAAATGCGGTTTTGCACATCTTAGCCATTGCAAATACGGCAGGAATAGATATCAATATTAATGATTTTGAGAGGATAAGACAAAAAGTCCCAGTCATTTGTGACCTTAAACCGAGTGGTAAATATGTAACGGTGGATCTTCATAATGCAGGAGGTATTCCACAAGTAATGAAAATACTTTTGAATGCAGGATTAATTCATGGCGAATGCAAAAACATTGAAGGTAAAACCATCTCAGAATACTTACAGAAAATTCCAGATAAGCCTCCAGCGAATCAAGATGTAATAAGAGACATATATGATCCTCTTTATAAAAAAGGACATCTAGCGATTTTAAAAGGCAACCTAGCAAGCGAAGGTTCTGTAGCGAAAATTAGCGGAGTAAAAAACCCTGTCCTAACTGGTCCAGCAAAGATATTCGAAAGTGAAGAGGATTGCTTAAAATCTATATTAAATAATGATATTAAAGCTGGTGATGTTGTTGTTATTAGAAATGAAGGCCCTGTAGGGGGGCCAGGCATGAGAGAAATGTTAGCCCCTACATCTGCAATTGTTGGTCAAGGACTGGGAGAGAAGGTGGCTTTAATTACTGATGGCAGATTTAGCGGTGGTACTTATGGTCTAGTTGTGGGTCACATAGCTCCAGAGGCTGCCATCGGCGGAAATATTGCTCTAATAAAACAAGGTGATTTAATTACCGTAGACGCCGTAAATCAACTAATTGAAGTTGATTTGTCTGACGAAGAATTAGAAAAAAGAAAAAAAGATTGGGTAAAACCTACACAAAAATACAAAAGAGGGATACTTTCAAAATATTCGCGGATCGTAAGCACATCAAGTCTAGGGGCAGTAACTGATTTATAAATCAGATCAAAGTTTATTTTCTTAATCAATAAAACTTTTTATCCTATTTGCTAAATTTTCCAATCTAGAGCTGTATTTTGGTGCGTTACATTTTTTCCCATTATTGCTATCCATCCATAATGTTTTAACTCCACACCATAATATTGGTTCGTCAGGAAAATTAAGCTTAGAGATTACTAAAACTAACTCTTTATTCGATTTAAAAAGTTCTAATTCAAGATCGTAAATTTCTAATCTTTTACCTTCTTTATCTCGACATAGGATATTAACAGTCAAATCAATATCTTCTTCTTCAATTGCGTATTCACCATTTATTTTTACTACAGAATGAACAAAAGGTTTATTTGTTATATCTGCTGACTTAGCGATTAAGCTCTCTATATTCTTTGGTGGATTTTCAAAAAACACTTATTGATTTAATTAAAACTTTTATCGAACCCTGTTTAAACTCATTATTAAGTAATCCATCATCTCCAAACTTAGAATGTAGTAATTGCAATCTTTTAATTTTAGATGGCTTGAATTTAAATGGGAAACTTACTTTATTAGCTCTTACCGAGGGCTTAAGCGAACTAAAAGGAATTTGAACATTTGTTGTTCCGAATTTTTTTGTTGGAAATGATTTAATCCACCTTAGACCACCTGGAATAAATTCGGTAAGTCCAAGTAGATCATCTTCACAAGCGACGGCAAATTTGAAAGTTCTTCCTTGTCCATCAATATTTAATTCAAAGGATGAATATTCAGAAAGATTTAAAGAAGGTTTATATATAGAAGATCTACAACTAACGAATCCTCCGGCTTTTTCGACAATAATACCCTTTAATAACAAACCAGAATTTGAAATTTCACATAAAGCTGAGCTTGATCCGCCCATAACCGTGTCATTTAATGTATTCCAACCATCAAAATACTTTTTCTGGAATAAAAATTTTTTCTTACTCATTAAATAATTTTAATTATTAATAGACTTTAACTAAATTTATAATTCTTTTGCTGATTCTCTATCACAAAATATTGAAATTTGATTTCTAGATTTAATTAATTTTGATGGTGTTCTATCGGGAGGTTCTTTTTCATCTAATAACCTCTCAAGAGCTAGTTTTTTAGAGGCACCACTAACCAAAAATACTATCTTTGATGAGGCCGAAAGGACTTTTGGAGTCAATGAAATTCTTTTTAATCCTTTACCTTCATTAAAAATAACAAAATCATCCACATTATTATTTTGCTGATAAGGGAATAGTGAAGCTGTATGACCATCATCTCCAAGACCTAATAAAGTTAAATCAAAAGATGGATGTTTTGATCCGCATTTTTCAAATAGTTTAGAAATAAAAAGATTTTTTATAGTTTCATCATCAGCTTTTAAGTCGCTAAAGATTTCATAAAAAAAAGCTTTAGATCCAAAATTAGTTAACAATGAATTTTTCAACATTAGGGAATTACTTAATTCTGAATTTGGATCAACACATCTTTCATCTCCTAAAAAAACATCAACCATATCCCATCTAAGATCACTATTTGAAAGAAGCTGATATACAGACTTAGGAGTTGAACCTCCACTTACACAGAATTTGAATCTATCATTCTTTTTTAATGTATGAATAATTTGACTTTCAATAAACTTAAAAACTGCTGATGATAGTTCTAACTTGTCTTTATAAATGTTTAGGGTATATCCATTTTTAACCTTTTCAATCATTTCATCCATTCAGTATGAAAACTACCTTCTTTATCAATTCTTTCGTAGGTATGTGATCCAAAACAATCTCTCATTGCCTGAACAAGATTCTGAGGAAGTCTATTTGTTCTATAACTATTCAAGTAATCTAAAGTACTAGATAGGCAGGGAACTGGTATTCCAGCTTTTGTAGATAAAGAAACAACATTGGCTAAGTTATCTAATCTTGTTGCGATTTCATTATTGAACCAATCATCAAAAATTAAATTTTTAAGGTTAGGGTCCTTTTTATAAGCGTCTTGAATTCTACTTAATAATTTTGATCTAATTATGCAACCTCCTTTCCATATTTGAGCGATTGATGGCATATTAAGATCATAATTATATACAGACGATGCTTCTCTTAATATATCCATCCCTTGAGCATAGCTAGCTATAGTGGCAAGGACGACAGCATCAAATAAAGGTTTCATTCCATCTGAAATATCTCCTAAATCGAAATCCTCTATATCTTTGGATGGAATAGTTTTTTCAATTTCAATACGTTGATCTTTTAAAGAACTCATTACTCTGGCATTTAAAGAAGCATAAATAGTTGGAACTGAAACCCCAAGTTCTAAAGCGCTTACAACAGTCCATAACCCAGTACCTTTCTGGCCAGCTTTATCCAATATTTTCTCCACAACATCATCTCCAGTTATTTCATCTTTTGTATTCAGACAAATCTCTGTTATCTCAACAAGATAAGAAGCTAATTCATCAGTATTATTCCAAATACCAAAAACCTCTGACATCTGCTGACCATCCATACCTTTGACTCTCTTCATAAGGTCATAAGCTTCTGCGAGTATTTGCTCTATTCCATATTCGATTCCGTTATGCACAGTCTTTACAAAATGTCCCGAGCCTCCTGGCCCAACATATGCTACACAAGGTCCATCTTCAACTTTGGCAGCCATTTTAGTAAGTAAGCTTTCTATCGCATCGTAAGAGGTTTTAGTACCGCCAGGCATCATACTTGGCCCTTCAAGAGCACCTTTAGCACCCCCGGAAACTCCCATTCCTATATATCCAAAACTTTTACTTTCAAGAGTATTTACCCTTCTTTCTGTATCTTTAAATTGGGAGTTACCACCATCAATTAATAAATCACCTTCTTCAAGATATCCAGAAATATTATCTATAACAGCATCAGTTGCAGGTCCAGCTTTTACCATCATAAGAATTCGCCTAGGTCTCTCAAGTTTATTAACAAATTCTTGAAGAGTTTTAGCACCCTCTATATTCTTCCCTAAGCCTCTACCCTCTAAAAATTCCTCAGTTTTTGAGTAAGTTCTATTAAAAACCACACTAGAAAATCCATTTCTTTCTGCATTAAGAACTAAATTTTCCCCCATAACACCAAGACCTATTAAACCAAAATGTGCCTTGGACATAAAAAATAAAAAACTCAATAAATATAGTTTGCCTACAACTCAAGAAAATTGCTCAAAAAAAATACTTATGTCAGCGAAAAATGATCGAAAAGAATTAAATTACTGTTCCGTTTGCAATAGTTGCATTTTTAACTACTACAACAATTCCATTTCTAATATAGAAACCTAATTCTGGCTTATCAGCTTCTTCCACTCGATCTTTATTAATAATCACGACATTATCACCTATCCTTGTATTCTTATCAAGAATCGCTCTTTTTACAGTAGTTCCCTCGCCTACTCCAAGAGGTGTTCCACCTCCTTTTCTTAATTCAATTCTTTCTTCGGGCGATTCAAAGAAATCGGCGCCCATTACTAAAGTGTCCTCAAGGACAGAATCACTTTCAATCCTGCTTCTTACACCTAAAACACAATGCAAAATACTGCATGACTTCAAAATTGTTCCTTCGCAAACTATTGAATCAGTAATTTGAGCATCTACAAGTTTAGAAGGGGGTAGAAATCTTGGTCTTGTATAGATTGGAAATTTTTCATCATAAAAACTAAATGGAGGTTTTGGTTGCTCTGTTAATGCTAAATTTGACTCAAAGAATGCTCCGATGGTTCCGATATCTTCCCAATAATCATCAAAAACATAACTTTTTAGATTATCACCCCTTTTAAGAGCTTCAGGAATAATATCCTTACCAAAATCTGTATAACTAGGAAATTTATTTAGAAGATCAAAAAGAGTATTTCTACTAAAAACGTAAATGCCCATAGAGGCAAGATACGTTTTTTTTGCTGCTGATTCCTTAGTTAATCCAAATTTTGAAGTATCAACAGCCATTGCCTTCAACTTGTCTCCAGTGGGCTTTTCACTGAATTCTTTTATATTTCCTAAATCATCTGTTCTCATGAGGCCAAAACCTTCTGCTTGAGCTTCATCAACAGGTAAAGCTGCAACAGTTAAATCTGAACCATTATCTCTATGATGTTGAACAAATAAGCTGTAGTCCATTCTATAAAGTTGATCACCTGACAATATTAAATATTCATCAACATCCCATTCTTGAAATAACCATTGGTATTTTCTTACAGCATCAGCAGTACCTTCAAACCACTTTGGACTATCAGGCGTTTGTTGAGCAGCTAAAACCTCTACAAATCCTTGTCCAAAAGGGCCATTTAAATTATAGGTTCTACCTATATGTCTATTTAGAGATGCACTATTGAATTGAGTCAATACGTACATTTTTTCAATACCTGAATTAATACAATTACTAATTGGGATATCAATTAAACGATACTTGCCTGCCAGTGGAACAGCAGGTTTCGCCCTCATTTTTGTTAAGGGGTAAAGTCTAGAACCTTTTCCTCCTCCGAGGATGATTGCCAACACACGCTTCATTCAATCTAATGGAGGTAGATACAACTATTTAAAGTAACTGATTATGGGTAGATTTAGAAATAGGAATGGTCAGTTTACAAAGGTATTTCGATAAATTACTTGAAAAACTTAATATAAATTCAGAAAATTTAAGAATTTTTATCCTCTTCTACCAAAGAAAACAATTTTTCAACAATTTTTAAAGAAGCTTGTCTTTCTTCTCTTGATTGAGGACTTCTCAACTTAGTAACAGGCGTATGAAGAATTTTATTAATAATTCCTTTGGTAAGAGCTTCCACAACTTTTCTTTCTCGAGCAGAAAAATCTGGTCCCATTCTACTAAGTGCTTTTTGCAATTCCTCTTTTCTAATTAACTCTAAATCTGATCTAAGTTTATTAATTACTGGAACCGCCTCTAAACTTGCCCACCATTCTAGAAAAATAATTCTTTCTTCTTCTACTAAAGATTCTGCTTCCTTTGCAATTTTCTGTCTAAATTCTTGATTTCTTGACACGACCTCTTGTAAGTCATCTACATCAAATGATTTTACAAATTGATGTTGTTTAACATCATTGGAAATATTTCTCGGTACCCCAATATCAATAAATTTAAGTTTATTATTCAAATTTAATTTTTCAATTTTAGCGAGATTAATTATTGGTTCTTCAGTTGCTGTACTTGTAAAAACAAGAGAAGATATTGATATATTTTCATCTAATTCGTTTAAACCTCTACAAACAATTTCCAAGTCAGGGAAGTCTCCCGCAAGATTTAATGCTCTATCAATATTTCTATTAACAAGAATAAGTTTGTGACATCCTTTTGATTTTAAATGAGTAATTAAAAGCCTACTCATTCGTCCAGCGCCAACTACAAGAACCTTTTCTGATGACAAACTTACAAGAGTATCAAACCCTTTTTCTTGTCCAATTTTTAATTGAGCAAGTTCTACAGCTGCTGAACTTATTGATACAGCTCCAGTTCCTAAATTTGTTTCTGATCTAACTTTTTTACCTGTACTAACTGATTGAGTTAACAATCTATTAAGAATAGGTCCAGTAGATTGATTCTCTTGACCTAATCTCATCATTTTTTTTACCTGCGAAAGGATTTGTCCTTCACCTAAAACGAGACTATCGAGTCCTGCCGAAACTTTCATTAAATGCAACACTGCATCTTCTTGTCTAAAGCAAAAAAGATGCGGATTTAAATCCTCAAAAATAATTCCAGAATAATTTACAATAAATTCTTTAATTGATGAAATTCCAGTATTTTTATCTTTTACAAGCGCATATATTTCTAGCCTATTACAAGTACTTAAAATTGACACCTCTAATACATCATTGAAAGCCTTTAAGGCTTTCAATGATTCTGTTATGGATTGGTCAGGAATACTTAACTTCTCACGCACTTCGACAGGTGCCGTGCGATGACTTAGTCCGACGACAACAATATGCATAAAATCAAATGTAAATTTTTAAAGGCTGATACTTTTTGCACCATCTTTTATATGGACAGTATTTGTAAATCGAGCAGTACTATCCAATGTACTAATAACAAGGCTACTTGTTCTAACACAATCCCTTTCAAATTTAACTCCGTCAAATAATAATCCATCAGTTATTCCACTACCAGCGAACACAACGTTTTCTCCTGATGCAAGTTCATTAGCCTCATATATTTTATCTATATCTGTTATTCCCATTTCATTAAGACGTTTAATATTTCCTTCTTTTGTGTAATCAGCCCATTCAGATGTTTGTGCAATTGCTGGATCATATACTAATTGTCCCTGAAAGTGTCCTCCTAAAGCTCTCATTGCTGCTGCTGAAATTACACCTTCTGGAGCTGCTCCTATACCCATCAAGCAATGTGTCCCAGTTCCGGCAAAACCACATGCAATAGCAGCTTGAACATCACCATCAGAAATTGGTTGTACTTTTGCACCACACCCACGAATCTCTTTAATTAAATCCTTATGCCTAGTTCTATCCATAACAACGACAGTAAGTTCATCAATAGAAAGACCTAGACAATCACTAAGTATCTTCAAGTTTTCAGTAGCCGAATTTCTAATATCTACTTTCCCTTTCGCTGCAGGAGGAGCAGCTAATTTGTTCATATAAAAATCAGGCGCATTAAAAAGCCCGCCGGTATCAGAAGCAGCTAAAACCGCCATAGATCCTCTTTGATTATTTGCACATAGATTAGTTCCTTCACAAGGATCTACTGCAAAGTCAACTCCTGGTCCACTTCCACTTCCTACCTCTTCACCGATATAAAGCATAGGTGCTTCATCTCTTTCGCCTTCTCCAATAACAATTTTCCCTTTCATTTCTATTTTGCCCATTCGCAATCTCATTGCTTCGACAGCCGCAGCATCAGCTTCATCTTTTTGACCAAGTCCTGTAAGTTTTGCTGAAGCAATTGCTGCTTGCTCAACAACTTCGAGAATTTCTTGAATTAAAGTTTGATTCACAATTAAAATTTTTTAAGGATTTTCTAAAAGGTTTTAAGTATAATCTCATAAAAAATTTATTTTTTATGAGAATTATTACGCTAATAAGCTTTTTTAACTCTTTACAGCTGTTACTTTATCAGGCCGTGACTTGAAATTAGGAATAAACAACTAAATATAGTATCTTTATTAAATATTTTTAAAAATTAAATGACTGAGTCAAATCAAACAAATTTAGCTGGTGTTAATAGACCAATTCAAATAATTCCTTCTGTTTTACCAGCAGATTGGGCAAATATGGGGGCATGTGTTAAAGAGCTAGAGGATGCTGGAGTAGATAGAATTCAATTTGATGTAATGGATGGAAATTTCGTACCAAATCTTACTTTTGGTCCTGAGATGATTACTGCATGCAGGAAATATTGCAATGTCCCTTTCGAAACTCAATTAATGGTGAGCCAATATAATTGTGAAACCATGCTTGAATCTTACGTAAACGCTACAAAAGGAGCTAATGGTGAACCAGGAGTAGTAATAGCTCATGCCGAAGCAAATATTCATCTACATAGAATTCTTGGAAGAATAAGAGACCTAGGAGGATCTCCTTCCGTTGCATTAAATCCTCATACTCCATTTGAGATGATTGAAAACATTATGGATATGGTTGATCATGTTTTGGTTATGACAGTTAATCCAGGCTTTGGTGGACAAGCTTACATACCGACAATGCTTAATAAAATCAGAAAGATAAGAAACTATATTATCGAAAAAAGCTTAAATGTCGACATTGAAGTTGATGGGGGCATAAAAGCAAATTGGACTATTTCACAATGTGCCGATGCCGGTGCTAATTGTTTTATTGCAGGCAGCGGGATGTTTGCCTATCAAACTTTAAAAGAGGGGTGTGATGACTTGAGAAAAGTTGCGAAAGAAGCACAAGATGGAAAGGTGCTTTCAGAACCTCAATAAATAATCTGGAATACTATCTAATCATCCAAAAATCCAGCCATAACTATGTAAACCTATTCCTAAAAAATTAACTCCTAAATAACATACTAAAACCACCAGGAAACCGGTTGAAGCCAATAAAGCTGGTCTTCTACCTTGCCAACCTTTACTTATTCTCATATGCAGATAAGCGGCATAAAACAACCATGATATAAATGCCCATGTTTCTTTTGGATCCCAACTCCACCAAGTACCCCATGCCTCATTAGCCCAAACTGCTCCTGAAATCAAACCGAGAGTCAAAAGAACAAAACCAATTAATATAGAACGATAACTTAATGTATCTAATTCTTCTGAATGAGAAAATTCAATAGGATTAACTAAATCATTTAAAGAATAGTTTTTAGACATTTTGAACCCTCCTATACCTGTAGAACTACTTCTAATTTGAAGCGGTTTATTTTTATTAACAAACAAAACAGAAGCTGAAAGTAAAGAACCTATTATTAGTGCTGCATAACTAAGCATGACGACACTAACATGCATTACTAACCAACTAGATCTTAAAGCTGGTACCAAGTTGGATGATAATTTCAAATCGTCAGGCAAAACAAAACAAGCAAAAGCCACAGTCAGCAACTCAATAGGTATTGCTATTGATGGGATTATTGGAGATTGATATTCCCTCTCAATCAAAAGTTGTCCCATTGAGATCCCCCAAGTAAGGAAATAAAGAGATTCATACAAATTGCTAATAGGAAAGTGTCCAGAAATTGACCACCTAAAAAGTAATTGTAATGTTATGAATAAATTAACCAGAATGGTAAGTAGTCTTACAATAGAAGAAGACTCTTTTTTGAAAAATGCAACTAAAGATATTGGTAAATTAACTAATAATATATAAAAAACTAAAATGCCTAATACCGAAACAGGGTCATATATTAAATTTTTAAAAAGATTATCTAGTATCATTTCTATAAATTAATTCAGTTTTAATAGTCAATATCAACCAAATAATAATTTAAATCATTCTTATATGAGTAAATCTTTAATAATTAAGTTTTAATTTAATTTGCAAAAGGATTTCAAAGTTTGAAATTATCTCCAAGATAATACTTCTTCACTATTGGATTATCTGCTAATTCACTTGATGATCCGTAAGCTAAAATTTGTCCTTCACTTAATACATATGACTTGTTGGTAATTAAAAGGGTTTCCCTCACATTATGGTCTGTAATAAGAATCCCTACCCCGTCACTACTTAATTTAAGAATTAGTTTCTTTAAATCAGTAACCGCTAGAGGATCGATACCAGCGAAAGGTTCGTCTAATAATAAATATTTAGGCCCTTTTCTACCTACTGTTAAAGCTCTCGCTATCTCACATCTCCTTCTCTCTCCTCCTGAAAGTTGATAACCATAATTGTCTACAAAATTATTCAAATTAAATTCATTAATTAGTTGTTCTCTTCTATTTCTAATTACCGCTCGACTAGAAGTTGAATTCTGCAAAGCTAAATCTATATTCTCTTTAACAGTGAGATCTCTAAATATACTCGACTCCTGAGTTAAATAACCCAAACCAAGTCTTGATCTAATTGGTAGTGAAAGATTAGTTATATTCTCACCATTCATTAAAACCTCACCTTTATCAGGTTTTATATTCCCAACCGCAAGATTAAAAGTGGTAGTTTTCCCTGCACCGTTCGGTCCCATCAAACCTACAACTTCTCCTGGATTTACAGTTATGGATACATCATTTACTATTAACCTTCCCTTAATTGAAAGTGATACCTTTTGAATTGTTAAATTCATCTTCATTTAGAACGATTAGTTATTTTATTTTCTTGAAAGAAAAATGAAATAAAAAACAAACTTTTAATTAGATTGAAAGATATACTCATATTCATCAAAGAGTTTTCAAATAAGGCTTGTCATTATCGTTTAAAATTTCCTTATATTGTAATTTCCTTAATAAATCTTCCAAACATCTGCAGAAGGATTCAAGATCAATACCTAAATTAATATTGGTTCTAGTTTTTATTCTACCTAAACCTTCTCCAAGCAAAATAGTAGCTCCATTTAAATTACCCTTACTTAGGTGAAACTGTGAGACGGCTACTTGTAAAATCCCCTGTATGACTTGTCTTTCGTCACCATCAACAAAATTCCAAATTTCTTCAAAAGCATCATGAGCCTCATACCATTCATGATTATTAAAAAGATTTAAAGCAATAAAAAGTGAATCTTTAAAATCTATTGTACTTTCTTCATCCATGAAATTAATTATTATTATTTCTTCTTCTTATTTATTTTTCTCATTCTTATTGAATCAGGTGTCACCTCTAGCATTTCATCTGGGCCAATATATTCGAGTGCTCTTTCAAGGGTAATATCAACAGGTGACTGCAAAGTATCAAGTTCTTCTGCCCCTGCAGACCTCATATTAGTCAACTGCTTAGTTTTACATATATTCAACTCAAGATCTTGTGGTCGATTATTCTCTCCAATAATCATTCCCTTATAAACTTTAACTCCAGGTTTAATAAAATAAACTCCCCTATCTTCAGCATTCTTTAAGGCATAAAATGTAGCCACACCTTCCTCAAAAGCAATAAGAACTCCATTTCTCCTGGTTTCAAAATCTCCTGTTTTAGGTTTATATTCATAAAAAGAGTGACTCATAATACCTTCACCCCTCGTTATTCGAACAAATTCACCACGGAATCCAATTAATCCTCTTGATGGCACAAGAAATTCTAATTGAGTTCTCCCATCTGAACTTGTCTGCATATTTTTCATCTCTGCCTTTCTCGATCCAAGTTTCTCTATACATGGGCCAACAGATACTTCAGGGACATCTAAAACCAAAGTCTCTATAGGCTCACATTCAACATTATCAATTTCTCTAAAAATTACTTGAGGTTGCGAAATTTGAAACTCAAAACCCTCTCTTCTCATAGTTTCAATCAAAATCCCTAAATGTAATTCTCCTCTTCCTGAAACTGAAAACCTATCAGGAGAATCAGTTTCTTCGACCCTTAGGGCGACATTTGTTAAAAGTTCCCTCTCTAATCTATTTTTCAATTGTCTACTAGTAACAAACTTCCCTTCTTTTCCAGCAAATGGGGAATCATTGACAACAAAAGTCATATTTAAGGTGGGTTCATCAACCTTGATTAATGGAAGAGGATGAGGAGAATCTGGACATGCTATGGTCTCACCAATATTGACGTCATCGAAGCCAGAAACAGCAACAATATCCCCTGCGAATGCTTCATTTATATCAATTCTTTGTAATCCTTCGAATCCTAATAGTTTACTAACCTTACCTTTAATAGTTTTTCCATTTTCTTTAATTAAACTGGCTTGTTGTCCATTTTTTATAGTTCCATTATGAATTTTTCCAATCACAATTCTGCCTAAGAAATCAGAATAATCCAAGGTAGTTATTTGTAGCTGAAGAGGCTTATTCGAGTCACCTACTGGAGGTGGAACATGTCTAATAATAGCTTCAAAAAGAGGCATCATATTGTCACTATTGGATTCCATCTCTTCTTTTGCGAAACCAGATAGGCCGCTCCCAAAAAGATAAGGGAAATCACATTGATCATCGTCAGCTCCTAATTCTAAAAACAAATCAAGGACCTTATCAACTGCTATTTCTGGAACTACTCTTGGCCTATCAATTTTATTTACAAAAACTATAGGCCTAAGTCCTTTTTCTAATGCTTTTTTCAAAACAAATCTTGTTTGTGGCATTGGCCCCTCATTTGCATCAACAATAAGCAAACAACCATCAACCATTCCTAAAACCCTCTCGACTTCTCCTCCAAAATCAGCATGTCCAGGTGTATCTATAATATTAATTCTGGTATCTTTATAGTTAACTGCAGTATTTTTTGAGAGTATTGTTATTCCTCTTTCTCTTTCAAGATCATTTGAATCCATTACACATGTAGGAATAACTTCATTGTCTCTAAATATTCCTGATTGAGATAACAATGCATCCACAAGAGTTGTCTTCCCATGATCTACATGGGCGATAATTGCAACATTTCTAATTTCTTTTATCGAAGATGACATTTATGAAATTTATATAAATTTTAGATTGACTTTATTAAGGCTAACTCAAAGAATGCTTATTATGACAATTTTCACTTTAAGACTTTGAAAAATATAATCATATTGAATAATTTAATTAATAAAATTAGATTTATAATTCTCTGTTTGAAGTTTCAAAAACTTTTAAAGCTTCAATTGAGCCCTCATATCGCCAATGCCAGGGTTCATAATCTATATATTTATTATTTTTGTTAAAAGATAACTTAAAGTGAAACTTAGCTGCATTCTTTTTTAACCATCTAAAAGCATCAGTATTCTCAAATTCGCTCTCAAAGTCAGTTCCTCTTTGAGTCGCATCACCAATATCAATTGCGAAACCAGTACTATGTTCAGAATATCCTGGAGGTGCTGAAACTCTAGCTCTTTCTGCAGCTTCTTGATTTCTAATAGATTTTAAAGAATAAAAGATATTGTTTTGCAAATTTATTGATCTATAACCACTCAAGAAGACTAAATATATACCATCCTTTTTTGCTTCTTCTCTCATATTTAATAGAGAATCACGCATATCAATGTGTACTTCAATATTAGGCTCAATTAAAACTAGTTTCTCTTTAGGAATTTCGTTATATGGTAGATGGCCCAAAATTCTATGGCCGTGATTCCTCTCAAACTTGGAATTTAGATTAACTATAGGGTCTATTTCTATATTTCTAATAAATCTCAATGCAACTGAAGAAAAAAGAAGTAAAAGAAATGGAGCAAATATTAAAAATTTTTTTAATAATATTGAGTTTGAATTATTTAAATGGGTTCTTTTGGCTAGCTGTATATCAAATTGATTTATTTCTTTGTTTTGTTCCAATAGATATAGATGAATTTGAAAAACATATTTCGATATTAACTATTATTTTAAGAAATGCACTTTTATAAGCAAAAAAGATGTAGCTTTTAAATACAGTATTATTTTTTTTCGTATGTTGAGGGTAGCGGTTATTGGAGGAGGTCCAAGTGGTTCATGTGCTGCAGAAATACTTGCTAAAGCTGGAATAAAAACTTGGCTCTTCGAGAGGAAATTAGACAATGCAAAACCTTGCGGGGGAGCAATCCCACTATGCATGGTAGAAGAATTTGACCTTCCAGAATCAATCATTGATAGGAAAGTAAGGCACATGAGAATGATATCACCATCAAATAGAGAAGTAGACATAAGTTTAGATAAGGTTTATGGGAAAAGTGATAATGAATATATAGGAATGTGCAGAAGAGAAGTCATGGATGCTTTTATGAGAAATAGGGCTGCTGATCTTGGGACTACATTAATTAATGGATTAGTTACCTCAATTGACACTGGAGCTAATAACCAAGGACCATATAAACTTACATATTCTGACTATTCTTCTGGAGATAAGAAAGGAGAGCTTAAAGAACTTACAGTGGATCTCTTAATTGGCGCTGATGGAGCTAATAGCAGAGTTGCTAAAGCCATGGATGCAGGAGATTACAAAGTAGCCATTGCCTTTCAGGAAAGAATTAAATTACCCAAAGAAGAAATGAGTTACTATGAAGACCTTGCTGAGATGTATGTAGGAACTGATGTATCTCCCGACTTTTATGGTTGGGTGTTCCCTAAGTATGATCATGTTGCTGTTGGAACAGGGACAATGCAAAAGAATCAATTATTAATCAAAGGACTACAAGAAGGTGTGAGAAATAGAGCAAAAAAAAGACTTGTAAATGGTGAGGTGATCAAGGTGGAAGCACATCCTATTCCTGAACATCCAAGACCTCGAAGAGTTGTTGGTAGGATGGCTTTAGTAGGTGATGCCGCTGGCTATGTTACTAAGAGTTCTGGAGAGGGAATATATTTTGCTGCAAAAAGTGGGAGAATGTGTGCAGAAGAAATTGTTGAATCGTCAAAGAGTGGAGAAACTATACCATCAGAAAATGATTTAAAAAATTATTTAAAAAAATGGGATAAAAAATATGGAACGACATATAAGGTCCTAGAAATTCTTCAAAATATTTTTTACAGGAATGACTCAGCAAGAGAAGCTTTTGTAGAAATGTGTGATGACATGGACGTTCAAAGGCTGACTTTTGATAGTTATTTATATAAAAAAGTTGTTGCAATGAAGCCCATACAGCAAATAAAACTTACAATGCTTACTCTTGGATCTATTTTAAGAGGAAAAGCATTGGCACCACTAAAATACAAACCCGTTAATAGTGCTGTGAGAGAAGAGAAAGAAGTTGAAAAAATGCTTAAAAATTATTCAATTAAGGGTGGTATTAAAGTTAAGAGTTCAAAAGTGTAAAGTCAGCGATCTTTAGAGAATAATTTCTAATTAGGCTTAATAAGTTAAGTCTATTATTTCTTATTTTTATATCTTCTGACATTACCAGAACACCTTTTTCATTATCAAACAAATCCTCAATAGTATTTATATTAATCTCGAACAACTTAAGAAGTTTCAAATAATTGCAATAACCTTTTGAAAAAAGTTTTTCTAATTCTCTAATAAATTCAAAAACTTTCAATTCACATTCTTTTTCAAAGAGTTTTGTGTTTACATAATCTCTTGTTGAGAAAATGTTTGTTGAAAGATTACTACTCTTAGCTAATTTGCTTACCCTAGTAATTACCTTTTGAATTTCAAAAAAAGTTTCTTTCTCCTTAAAATCAACAATAGATTTAAGCCTATTTTTTAGATCAACAATATTCAATATTCTTTTTTGATAAAGTTCATCAGAAGAGCAAACGGCCTTTATTAATTCTTTACTTAGTGATATTTCTTCAAGATGACTAACGATTCTTTGAACTAAAAATTCATTTAAATCATTAAAAACCTTCTCCTTTGAGAAGTTCAAATTCGGGAATGCGATTTTCCAAAAATCAATAAGTTCGTTAAATAAATCATCTAAAGGTAAGTCAAGTTCATAATCCCAAATTATTTTTATAACTCCATTTAAATTTCTTCTCAAAGCATAAGGATCAGATGATCCACTTGGACGCTTGCCGGAAATAAATATACTTATTAAAGTTTCAATCTTATCTGCGATAGAAACTATTGCACCATATTTTGAAGAGGGCAAAGCATCTTTATAAAAAGAAGGTAAATAATGTTCAGCCACAGCCAAACAAATATCATCACTAAATCCCTCGTCTTTCAGATATTTACCACCCATTATTCCTTGCAATTCTGGGAATTCGAAAACAATTTCGCTACATAAGTCGTTTTTACAGTATCTAGCAGCTTCTATTATTTTTTTATCTTCTAAAGACTTATCATTTAAAAATATAAGGATTTTTTTAGTAACTTCCTCTATTCTCTCTACTCTCTGAAAAATATTCCCCAGTCCTTTCAAATAAGAGACAGATTTAAGTTTTTCATTTCTTTCAATTGAAGCAACTTTTTTATCACTTTCTACAAAAAACTTTGCATCTGAAAACCTTGCCCTCAATACTTTCTCATTACCTCTGGTAATATTATTATTTGATTCTTCAAGACCATTTGAAATAACGAAAAAATTTGTACTAATATTTTTTTCAGAGCTTAAGTCTAGTTTTGAAAAAGTATTATTTTTTAATAATAGAGGCACATATCTCTGATGACTTTTCATAACTGTTGAAAGAACTTCAACAGGAAGATCAAGGAATTCTTCACTAAATTTACCAATAATTAAATCTGGCCATTCAACTAAATCAGTTAGTTCATTAAGCAATCCTTTAGAAAGGTCAGGTTTCAGATTTAGTAAATTAGAAGCCTCATTTATTAGACTTTCAATTCTTTCTTTTCTTTCATGTCGATTAACTAATACTCTATTTTGTTTCAATAATTCAAAAAATTTATCAGGATTCTTAACTTCAAAGTCTTCATTGATTAGTCTATGACTTTTTGATTTGTTACTTATTTGAATATTTGGATCACATCCATCAAATGCGAAGTCAAGAATATCATCATTATAAATAGAGGTAATCCACCTAATAGGTCTTGAGAATTTTATGTCCCCAGCCCCCCATTTCATAAAACGAGGGCCTTGAAGACTCTTCACTACTTTAGGAATAATTGAAGACAAAGAAATTCTTGTTGACTGTCCCTTCTCAATTTTCTTTCCAAAAACAAAGTCACCCTTTTCTGTATTTTTTACTTCTAACTCAACTACATCTATACCTAAACTATTAGCGAATCCTAAAGCAGCATTAGTGGGAGATCCATTTAAAAAAGCTGAACTTGCTTTAGGTCCTTTTCTTATTATCGTCTTATCTTCGGCATAATCTACTAAACCTTCAAGAAGTAGAACTATCCTCCTTGGTGTAGAGGTAACAACAATATTATTGAATTTGATTAACTTTTTATCCAATTCAAATTCTATTAGAGATTTAAATTGCTCTAGAACAGAATGAGAAAAATTTGCGGGCAACTCTTCGGTTCCTATTTCAAGTAAATATTTAGACAAGAAAAAATATGATTTCTATTACTATAATTTACTACCAGTTAAATAAGCTTTCCGCTAATGTATAAAAAGAGATATGTTTTGGTCCTTTGATCAAGGTTGAGAAAGTAAAAAAGAAAAAAGATTCTACCAAAGAAGAAACTGTTTGTTTAGCAAATGGACTAGAAGTTTCTAAATTTGAAAATTTCAAAAAAAGTAGCCAATTCCTTAAGGAACCACTTGCTACGGAATTATTTAATGAGAGCGATCATTTTACTAATGATGCGGTTCAGTTATTGAAATTCCATGGTAGTTATCAACAAGATAACAGGGAGCATAGGAAGCCTGGTAAAAGTAAGGATTGGCAAATGATGCTTAGGTTAAGAAGTCCAGGTGGGGAAATCCCTGGGAAATTATTTTTAGCATTAGATGAATTATCTAACAAACTAGGTAATGGATCACTAAGGGCAACTACAAGACAAGCCTTTCAAATGCATGGAATAAGAAAGGAGAATCTAAAGGAAGTGATTCAAACAATTGTAAATTCAATGGGCTCAACATTAGCTGCATGTGGAGACATAAATAGAAATGTAATGGCCCCAGCGGCTCCATTTGATTCGCCGGATTACAACATTGCAAGAGCATTGGCTAAAAAAGTTGCAGATCTTCTCACCCCTTTAGCTGGGCAAGGTACTTTTTTAGAGCTTTGGGCTGATGGGGATTTAGAATACACCATTAAACCCGACAAAGATATTGAAGATATTAGGAGACTTCAATTTAAAGATAATGTTTTTAGTGGGATAAAAGATGAGCCTCTATATGGTTCAACTTATTTACCAAGAAAATTCAAATGTGCGGTTACAGTTCCTGGAGATAATTCTGTTGATCTTCTTACTAATGACATTGGAATAGTTGCCTTTACTTCAGAAGAGGGGAACCTAGAGGGATGCAACTTCTATGTTGGAGGTGGCATGGGACGGACACATAATAATGATGAAACTTTTGCCAGAATTGCAGATCCGCTTGGATATGTTGACGAACAAGATATTTATGAATTAATTCAGAGTATTGTGGCAATTCAAAGAGATTATGGTGATAGAAAATCAAGAAAAAATTCAAGAATGAAATACCTTCTTCATAGAAAAGGTATTAAATGGTTCAAAAAGTTACTTTTAGAAAAGTATTTCAAAAAAGAAATTAAAAAAATCAGAAAAGAACCGAATCAAATTCTTATTGATTATCTAGGTTGGCATAAACAAAATAAGAGCTCTTTTTTTGTAGGGTTACCTTTATTATCAGGTAGATTATCCGGTGAGAAGAAGAATATTATTACTAGTATCGTAAAAAAATATAATCTTGATTTAAGACTTACGCCTAATCAAGATATCTTACTTTGCAACATCGCTAATAAAAACAAAAGTGAAATTAAAAAAGCACTTTCAAAAATTGGATACGACAATTTAGAAGACATTAATGAAATACAAAGACATGCCTTAGCATGTCCAGCTTTACCACTTTGTGGTCTTGCGATGACTGAGGCAGAAAGAATTTTACCTGATGTACTTAAAAGGATTGAAAAATTACTATTAGATCTAAAAATAGAAAAGACAATATTATTTAGAATGACAGGCTGTCCAAATGGATGTACTAGGCCTTACATGGCAGAATTAGCACTTGTAGGAAGTGGGCAAAACAAATACCAATTATGGTTGGGAGGAAGTAAAAATCTACAGAGGCTGGCAAAACCATTCCTACAAAGAATGGAATTAAATGATTTAGAAAAAACTCTACAACCATTATTTGATCATTGGAAAAGTAGTTCCGATTTGGATTTTGGAGATTTTATAAATACGCAAGATGAAAGTTCTATTTTGAATTTACTAAATGAAATTCAATAGAATTTAAATTTCCCCATAAATGGCATTTGCTTTTTTATTTTTCCAAGCCCATAATTGATCACCATAACTAAAATGCCACCATTCATTAGGATGTTGAGCAAATCCAAATTTAGTCATAATTTCCCTTAATAAATTTCTTCTACTATTCCAAATAATTCCTTCTTCATTCTTTATATTTTCATAAAAATAAGGATTTGAAGTCTTATCCATTTGATCAACTTTGCTTCCCATCTCAACAAGATTTCCGTCCTTATAACATAAACAAACATCCAATGCTCCTCCAGTTGAATGAGGTGGAGGACATCTAGAGTCATAAGAAGGATATGCCCAAAATTTTTCAACTTTTTTTAAAATAGATGGATAAGATTTCATATTTTTTACAGAAGCATCAATATCCAATTTTTCACACTCTAATAAAAATGCTCTTTTAAACATAAATTCTTGGACTTCTAGAGGTCGCCAACTGTCATAAATTAAAAGGTAAAAACTATTCTTTGAAATCAAATAATCATTTACTTTTTCTAATCTATTTACAACCTCCTCTCTTAATTTCCAAAGAGAATTTTTGTCTTTGTAAGGAGCTCCTAAATGAGAGTAAGGGTGCGGATCTAAAAAGTTTAAGTAGCTAGGTATAGCTATTAATTTATCTCCATTCTCTTTAATTGGTATTTTATTCCAAATTTTCAATTGAAATATGCAATTTATTTATACTGGCATATATATATGCAATGACAATGATAGTATTCAATTCAAGAAATCATGAATGAATTTATTATCAGAATTATCAATTAGTATATTCCTTAAAGCTATATTTTCTTTTAAATCAGGATCATTACTAACAACCTTAATAGCCTCTTCACGAGCCTTCTCAATTAGAATTTTATTGTTTGGTAAATTGTCTAGTACAAAATCAGGCAGTCCAGATTGTCTATATCCTAAAATCTGGCCTGGACCTCTTAGCTCCAAGTCTTTTTCGGCAATATAAAAGCCATCATTAGATTTTTGCATAACACTTAGTCGCTTGTTTTCTAATCCATTTTTATCAGAGGTTACGAGATAACAAAAAGATTTAGTTGATCCCCTGCCAACTCTTCCCCTTAATTGATGAAGCTGAGACAATCCAAATCTTTCCGAATTATAAATAATCATAATTGTGGCATTAGGCACATCAATTCCAACTTCAATTACAGTAGTTGAAACCAATATATTAATTTCGTTTTTTAAAAAAGAATTTATCACTTCGTTCTTTTCTTGTGAATTCAATTTGCCATGTAATAATCCAACTTTTTTCTTAAAAAAGACCTCTTCTGATAAATGCTTAAATGTTTTCTTTGCAGAACTTAAATTCATTTTTTCTGAATCCTCTATAAGTGGCAAAATAACATAAGCTTGCCTTCCCTTAGTGATCTCATCTTCAACAATCTTGAACAAATTAGTTAAATAATCTTCTGAAATTATTTTTGTAGTTATAGGAACTCTCCCAGGAGGAAGTTCTGTAATTTGACTAACATCTAAATCACCATAAATAGAGAGCGCAAGTGTTCTTGGAATTGGTGTTGCTGTCATTGATAACAAGTGAGTATTATCACCTTTATTAATTAATCTATTTCTTTGAGTAACACCAAACCTATGTTGTTCATCAATTACTACAATCCCTAATGAATTAAAGATGACTTTATCTTCAAATAATGCATGAGTACCGACGAGGATATCAACTAGTCCATTGTTTAAATTCGAGAGAATTTCTTTTCTCTTTTTTTGAGGAGTATTCCCGGTAAGAAGTTCAACCGAGACTAAAAGTGGGTTCAAATATTTCAATAAATTATTATAATGTTGTTCTGCTAAAACTTCAGTAGGGACCATAAAAGCACCTTGTAGGTTTTTTTCTATAACTATTAAAATAGATGCAATTGCAATTATAGTTTTACCGCTTCCCACATCGCCCTGAAGCAATCTCGACATTGGTAAATTATTAGATAAATCTTTCTTAATTTCATTTAAAACATTGACTTGAGATTTTGTTAAGTCAAATGGGAAAGTACTTAAAAATTCTTTTAGTAAAGATTTCTTTTGAGGCAATTTTTTAGCAATTAAATTTTTATTCTTCTTTCTTTTTCTAAGTAAGAACTTTATTTGAAGTAGGAATAACTCATCAAAAACCAAACGTTTTTTTGACTCAATAAGTGCCTGTTGAGTTGGTGGTAAATGAATATTAATCAAAGACTCTCCTTTAGATAATAAGGATAATGAATCAAGTTGTTTTTGGTTTAAAATTTCTGGATATTGCTTTGCATGAATTAGTACCTTTTTTATGATTTTTATAAAACGCATATTTGATAACGCTTCAGCTAATGAATACAAGGGTAAAATTTTTCCTGAGAAATTAAAATTATCGTTATTGTCCTTAAGAATTTCAATCTGCGGATCTACAAAAGTTTTGCCATAATCTGTCAACTTAACCTTACCGGAAATTGCTAATTTAGTTCCAGGCGTATATAAAGATTTTTGAGAGGCGAAGAAGGAATAAGATCTAAATCTCCTTCCTAAAAGAAATTTTGTGACCTTTATTGAAGATGTTTCATCAGAAACTACTAAGCTCATTATTGATAAATTACTATTCTTTTTACTCTTATAAATATAAAATCTTTTAATATTGGCGATGCAGGTATATAAATTATCTGGTTTTAAATTAATTATCTTTACTCTATTCGTATAGTCTAAATATGTTCGTGGGAAATAATTAATTAAATCTTTTATATTAAAAACACCTAATTCATTAAGCTTATTTTTATAAAATTTGCCAACATTTTTTATTAATGAAATATCTGAATCAAGAGACAAACTTGATTCAGTTTTATTCAAAATAACTGCCTTAGAAATATTATTAGAACTTTCTATTTCTAAAGTTTTACCAAGTTTATAAAGAGTTTTTCTTGTATCTATAATTAACCTTTTTCTTTGATTAATATCTAAGTTATTGTATTCATTATATTTTTTGGAAAATTCATTAAATATCCTCAAATATTCGTCTGATAAATTTAGATTATCTAATCTTGTCAATGATTCATGCAAATAATCATTAAAATATTTATTTCGTCCTAAAATATTGATAAATTTATTTTCCGTTTCAATAGTTAGAGACTTCTGAAGAGGTCTTATCCAATCCTTAATTAATTTATTATTATTCCAGCTACTAGTCACATCTGAAAAAAGAGTTATTTTTTCATCGTATCTTATTCAAAGTTATTTCTTTTTGCCTCCAGTATTTCTCTTTCTTAATCAAACGCTGAAATTGATTTTTTAGCTCATTTATTTTATTTCTTTGAATAGAAAGATTTAAATTTTTAAATTCTAACTCAACAGTAGATATATTAAAGAAAATAATACTTGAAAGATTATCGCCAAATGACGATAACTGATTCATATTGAAATCGAAATTTATAATAAAAGGGTGTGGATGTTTTATCATCAATCTTTTGCTTACCAAGTAATCAAAGGAATCTTGAGATATCATCTTTTTTATTAGATTGACATTAAATAATTCAAGGTTGATCTTATATGAAAGATTTAATAGTAAATTTTCCAATGACTTGTCAATTAAATTAAAGTTTTTAAGACTCTCATGTTTGGAAGACATATCCGTTTGATTAATATTGTGGTTTTCAAGATTTCTTGTTTTTTCAACCTTAAATTCCTCTATTAATTCAAGTAGAGATGAAATAAATTGTTTTTCTAAACCTATATTTTCAATAATATGATTATTTGATAAAGAGTTTATATGGTCATTTTTATCTAAGTCAAGCGATACGAATTTCTCATGATTTTTGTCTTGATAATATTCAGAGGTATTAGAAATATCTTCACTAATCTGAAACTCCATAGGTTCTTCGAATAGAAATCCATCTTCAAATTCAAATTTTTCTTTCTGGTGATCCTTTGTTTTTAGGGATCTTCCTAAACTATTAGAATTAATTTCCTTATTTATCTTTTCTTCAATTTTATTTATTTTTAATTGTTCTACCGTTATAAAAGGCAATATCGAATAAATGAGTTTATTTATTGTTTTTTCAAAGAAACCACAAAGTTCATTTGCATTTAAAAATACATTTTTAATTGATGGATCACTACATATTTCATTAACCCCTTTTTCTACAGAAATGTATAAAAGATCTCTTACAAGATTAAGGTAATGTTCATATTCAATGTGGATATTACGAATTATTCTATTTTTTTGTATTTCTGCTCTCTCTAATTGAGAATTTATTTTATCTATTTCTATGCAATTATTGAAATTATTCAAATTATTAGTTTGATTTCATTGATGCAACTTCTTCAGCGAAGTCCATCTGATTCTTTTCGATACCTTCTCCCAATGTATATCTTGTAAAGCGCCTTACTTTAATATTTTCTCCAATTTTTGCTGCTGCTTGTTTAACCAAATCCTCAACAGTAAGAGCACTATCTTTAATATAAGGTTGAGAAAGCAAAACCAGCTCATTTAGTCTTTTTGCTATTCTTCCTTCGACTATTTTTTCTTTAATTTGTTCTGGTTTTCCTGATAAATCATCTCTACCCATTTCAATCTGCTTTTCTTTTTCCACTACATCTCTAGGTATTTCATCAATTGAGACATACTCAACATTTGGACAAGCGGCTACCTGCATTGAGACATCCTTCAAAAGAGATTGAAATATGTCACCTCTAGCAACAAAATCAGTTTCACAATTCAACTCTAATAGAACTCCTACTCTTGATCCTGTGTGAATATAACTTCCAATAGAGCCTTCAGCTGCAACTCTTCCCGATTTCTTTTCAGCACTGGCTATACCTTTCTTTCTTAACCATTCCAGAGCTTTATCGACATTTCCGTCAGTTTCGTTAAGTGCTTTTTTGCAATCCATCATTCCTGCACCAGTCTTATCTCTAAGATCTTTAACAAGTTTTGCTGTAATGTTTCCCATTGAAGTAATAAAAAATAGTAATTAGTAAGTTTTAAATTAGAATTTAATTTTTTCTTTCGGCATTAGAACCCTTCCTTCCTTCATTTATTGCATCTGCAAGTCTGCCTAAAATAAGTTGAACAGATCTTACGGCATCATCGTTACATGGAATTGGAACTTCACACAAATCAGGATCACAATTAGTATCCAACATTGATACCAATGAGATATCTAATTTCCTAGCTTCTAGAACTGCGTTAGATTCTCTTCGCTGATCAACCATGACGACTACGTCTGGTAATCTTCTCATGCCCTTAAGTCCGCCCAAATACTTTTGTAATCTTTCAAGTTCTCTCCTTAGTACTGCCGCTTCTTTTTTAGGCCTCATTGCAATTGAACCACTACTTTCCATTCTTTCTAAATCCTTCAATCTTTCAATTCTAGCTTTCATGGTTGTCCAATTTGTCAACATACCTCCAAGCCATCTTTGATTTACATATGCAGCGCCGCATCGAGTAGCTTCCTGAGCAACTACTTCTGATGCTTGTTTTTTTGTCCCGACAAATAGGAAACGTTTGCCGCTTTTTGCTGCATTTCTCGTCCATTTATATGCATCGTTCATACATAATGCCGTTTTTACAAGATCAATTATGTGTACTCCATTTCTCGCACAATATATATATTTGGACATTTTAGGATTCCAACGTCTAGTTTGATGCCCAAAATGAGCACCAGCTTCCATCATTTCAGATAGTGATACAACAGCCATAATTTAAAAGGGTTTCGGGTTAGCCTCCATCTGACGGGAAATTAATATTAATAAATCACCCGAAACTGTCAGATGTGTGGGTTTAATTTAGTTAATTGTAGCAAGTCATGAGTATTTCTAAAAGTTTTTAACTTGATTTAGTTAACTGTTTAATGTAAATCAAATTAAGAGGTATCCTAAGTATCTCCAGTGCGAGTCTATTTCTCCTTAAAGTAACTAAAAGTCTTAATAATGGCAGAATTCTATCAACACTGATTAATCCTCCAAGGCAAAGAAACTGCCAAAGTAAATTATGAAGAGGAGTTAATTGAATCATAAATCTAACCCTTAAATTTGGATGTTTCTTATAAAAGACTAAAGCCATCTTTGCCCTTTCTTTTTCTTGAGCTATTAATGATTCTATTTGTTCGCAACTAAATGGTGGATGCCAATGATAACCAACTGCATCTGGACATTTAATTAATTTTGTACCTATTTTTTTTAATCTTTCTCCTAGTTCTAAATCCTCCCAACCGTAAAGACTAAAAGAAGTATCAAATAAGCCGACGCTTAAAATTAATTCTTTTGATATCGCAACATTCCCAGTTGCGAAGTACGCAAAAGAAGTATCCATTATTTTATGTTTTTCACTCTGAGGATTTAGAAAATTAGATGTATTGACCACTGAGCCATAGGTAAAACATTTTTTATCATTTTTTCTCCAAGAGACAAGTAATTTTTCTACATGGCAAGTTATAAAATTATCTAAAACGATAAGATCACTATCAATAAATATAATAATTTCATATTTTGATTTAATTACCCCAAGATTTCTTCCCAGTGCAGGTCCTCCATGTTGTTGTTGAAATAGAACCACGTGTGGAAGATTAGCTTTATTGTTTTTTATCCACGAGCTTGTACCATCAGTTGAACCATCATCAACAACTATAATTTCATAATTAATAATATTTGTATTTAATTTCTGATTCTCTAGCGCAATAAGACATTTCTCTAATATAGGTTTTCTGTTGTAAGTCGGTATAACAATACTTACATTCATGATCACGCTTTAAATATGCATTAGAAAAGGAACCCGAAAAGATGAAAATAAAAGATATTTCCTAATCAGCAGCCCCTCCGTTATTTGCTGTACCCGTAACGTTTCCACCATCAGGTCTACCATTATTTCTAAGTGTCCTTTTTTTGAACTTTCTAGCATATGCTCGATTTCGTTCCTGCTTTTCTTTTTTTAGATTCCTTCTCTTAGACATGAAATTTTTAACTTTTAATTATATTAGCTCACTATGAGCACTATATATTTTACCATCTTCCATATTTAATATCCTATCTGCCATATCAGAAATTCTTGGATCGTGAGTCACCATAAGTACAGAACAATTTTGCTCTTTTGCTAGTTTCCTTAAAAGGGTTACTATTTCTCTACCTGTAACGCTATCTAAAGCAGAAGTGGGCTCATCAGCTAGTAACAGTTTTGGGTTAGCAGATAAAGCTCGGGCGATTGCTACTCTCTGTTTCTGCCCGCCAGACAAGTCATTGGGCAACTTTTTATGATGTTCTTCTAACCCTACTGCTGACAACCAATTGCGTGCTATTTCGCGTCTTTGCAAATATGTTAAACCTTTTATTAAATCGGCGCCCATTTGAACATTTTGTTCTGCTGTCAAACATCTCAGAAGATTATGACCTTGAAAAATCATGCCAATGCTTCTTCTAAGAATCTGACGCGTTTTTCTTGATGCTCCATTTAACTGATTATTTAATACAGTTAAATCGCCACTTTGGCAGGTTCTCAAAGCACCAATTAAGGTTAAAAGAGTGGTTTTACCGCATCCAGAAGGTCCTTTTAAAAGAACCAATTCTCCTTTATCAATATTTAAATTAACATCATTAAGAACTTTTTTTTTATTTTCATTTTTTCCATAAAAGTGACTCAAATTATTAATTGAAACTGTTTTTAAGTTTTTAATATTTTTTTTTGAATTGTTATCTTTAGCCATTTAAATTTTATTTTTAGAAAATTTCTGCAGGATCGGCATCAACTAATTTACGCATAGCAATAGAGGCGGACCCCATACACATTACTAAAACTAATACGAAAATTAAAATCGTCTTATCTGCATCCATTATTATTGGGAGTTTAGTAGAACTTCTTATAACTGAGTAAAGTATTTGACCAGAGAAATAAGCAGGTAAATAACCAAACAAAGCCAACAAAAATCCTTCTCTTGCTACTACAAAGAAAAGAGACTTTAATCTGTACCCCATCGCTAGTAAAGTCGCATACTCTGGTAGGTGATCTGTAACGTCACTATAAAGAATTTGATAAACAACCACACAACCTACAACAAAACCCATCAAAGCTCCCAAACTAAATATAAAACCTATTGCAGTACTATTTTTCCAATAATTCTTTTCAAATTCTATAAATTGATTTTTTGTTAGAACTCGAACATCAGTAGGGAGTGAGTTGTTTAAAATTTTTGAAGTCAATTCAGGATCAGAACCTTTTTTAAGCTTTACTAAACCAATTTCTATACTTCCAGGAGGATTTGAAGGAAAAAGTCTTAAGAAGGTTTCTCGGCTCGTTATCAAATTCCCGTCTGCGCCGAAAGATGGTCCCAACTCAACAAGTCCTTCGACAATTACTCTTTTACCAGCAACCTCTGTTTCAACTTTTTGATCTGACAAAAACCATTCTTCAATTGGGCCAAATTCAGGTCTAGAGAGTTTGTCAAAAAGTACTCTTGATGGATTTCTTAATTTATAAGCTTTGTTTGAAAATCCATCATCTAACAGTAGGGAATCAGAGGGATTAAAACCTAAAGCAAGTATAGATCTAGTTTTGAGATTTTCAGGATTTCTCCAAAGTAGATAATTTAAATTAACAGGCGCAGTATCTTCTACTTCTTCTAGAGCAAGAGTTTGAATCAGTCTTCTTTTTGGAAATCCACTCATACTTATAGAACTTTTTGATCTTGGACTTATCAAAACCAAGTCAGCATCTAAAAGCTTATGGATAGTTACGCTCGTATCAAATAAACCATCTCTGAAACCTAATTGCATAAACATCAAAATCCCGGCAAAACTGATTCCTGCAATAGCGACTGCCAACCTTAGTGGTTGCCTAGTTAATAACAACCAAGCTAATGGTATTTTTCTGAATTTTAAAAAAGAAAAACTCATTAGGGAATAAATTTTGCAATCACTTTCATTCCTGCATAATTTTGTACAGTATCTATAGAATCTTGATCTAGTTTTACGAGCACCTCGATAATTCGCGAATCGGCATCCCCTGTTGGATCAGTCGATAAAACTTTCCTCTGTTTTACCTGAGGACTTATCCTAATTACCTTACCTTTTAGATTTTTTTGGAAACCTCCATTCTCACTGCTCAATTCAACATTCTGAGAGATAAAGACTCTATCTATATCAGATTCATAAACCTCTATTAGAGCTTCCATCTTTTGACTAGAACCAATATCCAATATCCCTTCATTTTTGGGCCTCTCACCAACTCTAGTATTTATCCCTAGTATAAATCCATCAATTGGGCTCCTTAGTTTTGAATTAAACAGATCTATCTTGATATTTTTTTGATCTCCATTAAGATTTATTTTTTGTTTTTGCAACTTTAATAATTCGTCTTTCCTCTGCGAAAACTGTACAAAAGAATATGCATCTTTATTCATAGCTAACTCATACCTTTCAATTTGATCTTTCTTTAGGGCAATTTCATCGTTAATAGTTCGTATTAGATTATTAATTCTCTCCAGATCTGCTATTAACTTTTCTCTATTTTCGAAAATCGCAAGGACCTCACCCTTTTTTACAAAGTTGCCTTCATTTACTAAAAGTTCAGTAATTCTAGGAGATGAACCAAACTGACTTATGGGAGCTGCTAATTGCCTTATTTCTCCAGAAGGAGAAAGTTGACCCAATGCTGCGACAGCTATAATGGGAGGAATGAAATCGTCATTTATTTCCACTTTTAATCGGGAACTTGATTTGTTATTACCAGAACAGGAAATAATTCCAAGAGTTAATGGTCCAAATAACAACAAAAAAACAAATGACTTTTTAAGTGTTTTTAAATGCATTAAAAATCAAATAATACGGTTTTTATATAGTTATCAACCCATTTTTCATCAAAATATTTTAATAGGACCATGCTTGTTTTTTCATTTTTCATTTGTTGCACACAATAATTCTTTTGATAATCTGTTCTCTCTTGAATAATTTCCTCCTTAAATTCGGGTTTAGCTTCATTGCTTAATTTGATCAAAGTAGAGAGGTATTGATCAACAACTCTGCGAAAAGCGATTTTTTCAGATTCGTTTTTTAAAGAAGCAAAAAATACATTTTTAGAAAAGATCTCCCCCCAGTTAGGAATCTCCCTCAAAGAGGTGAAAGAACTTTTATCAACTTCAGAAAGAAGATTTTCGTATTTTATCCCTTGATTTTGAGATACCGGGGATAAATCAACAATGGCGGCCGAAACAATATCATTTATTTTGACTAAATCCATTCCAAAAATTGGGATATCAAACTTTGGATCAGGAAAAAAAACACAGTGTAAGATTTTAAGATTCTTTGAAAATTCTGCAACTTCGATATGTAGCTTTCTAAATCCATTCGCCTTATGAAATTCGTTTTCTATATAGAGTTCTCTACCTATTTCGTTGGATATTATATTTTTAAGATTTGGATCAATTTTTAAACTCTCAAGGTTTTCAAGCATGGATCTATGCTCTCTAATATTTTGTAACAAGTCCAAAATAAGAGGGTCTGTTAATTTAGTTTTAGTTATAGATTCAGACAACAAGGTTAAAAAGGAGCAAAATAGAGTTTAAAGAGAGAATTTAAATGAATGTAGGAGAAGTTAACTACTATACTCATTCAAGCAAAACTAGATGTGTATTTGTGGATAATAAAGAATTACCGCTTATAAGCATTGATATTTGGTGCAAAGCAGGTTCTTCATTTGAGGCAGTTGGTAAAAATGGCACTGCTCATTTTTTAGAACATATGATATTTAAAGGCTCTAATAAAATAATGCCCGGTGAATTTGATCATAAAATCGAATCACTTGGCGGATTAAGCAATGCTTCAACTGGTTATGATGATGTACATTACCATGTCCTCGTTCCCCCAATTAACTTTAGAGAATCACTTGCTCTTTTGACAAATATAGTTGTTTCTCCGAATTTTAATGCTGATGAATTTGCCAAAGAAAAAGGGGTAGTCATTGATGAAATAAAACAACAAAATGATCAACCTGAGGAAAATTTATTTAATTATTTTTTAAAAAGGGTTTGGCTAAGTTCTAATTATTCTAATTCGATATTAGGAACAGAGCAAAGTATTAAAAATTTGGAGATAAATGATCTTGAGAGTTTCCATAGTAAACATTACAATATAGAAAATATATGTATTTCAATTGCAGGCAATATCACAGGAAATATTTATAAAATTTTTGAGAAAAGTGATCTATCTGGGATAAATAAAAAACCAATTTTTAATAATTCAAATGTTGTAAATATAAAAAATAATAAACCTAACTTACGAATTAGAATAGGTAGAGAAACAATTGAGTTTGATAATTTAGAGTTTTCAAGAATATTTATGGCCTGGTTTATCCCAAACCTCACTGATCAAAAAAATATTATTGGATTAGAAATATTAGCATCAATACTCTCTGTAGGAAGAAACAGCCGGTTAGTAAAAGTTTTAAAAGAGGATAAAAATCTAGTTGAATCAGTTTATGTAGATGTCAATGCTGGTGAATTAGGAGGATTATTTATTATTGAAGCGAGTTGTGAAAAGAAAGATATTGATTTAGTAGAGAATCAAATTATTAAAACAATAGATGAAATCTCAGATAAAAAAATTTCAACTTTAGATGAAATAGCAAAAGCTATTAATATTGTAAAAAGCAACTATGTTTTTAATTTAGAAACATCTACACAGCTTTCTTCATTCTTTGGAAATGAACTTCTTTGGGGGAGGAAATCTTCAATTAATAATTTAGAAAGACATTTAAAGTATTGGAGTGATTTAGATAATTTCAAAGAAATCACTCAATTCATCAAAGGAGATAAATTCACTCTAATTGCCTCACCTAGTAAATGATAAAAAGATATTTCTTAAATTATAAAAAAAGAAATTTTTCTACTGCCTCAATTTGGATTAAAGGGGGAAGTAATAAGGATTGTGTTGGAAAAAGAGGAATCAACAAGATTCTTTGTTCATTACTTACCCGAGGTTGTGAAGGATTTGATAATTTTTCCCTTTCTGAATATATCGAATCCTACGGAGCAGAATTAAATCAAGAAGTATTTGAAGATGGTATTTCGTTAAGTATGAAATCCCTAAATGAACATTTTAGTAAGTTACTTCCTTTATTGGATTTAATAATTAACAAGCCGATTCTCTCGGAAATTGAATTTCAAAAAGTAAAAAAATCCTCTATGGATTTGATAAAAAAAGATAAAGAGAATCCATTTAATATTTGTTTTGAAAAATGGAGAAAAATTGTTTATTTAGGCCATCCTTATGCTTTCAATCCAATTGGCAATGAAAAGGATATCTCAAATATTACCTATAACGATGTTTTAAGTGAGTATAAAAATTTTAAGATAAGAGAAAAGTATATAATTTCAAACAATTTGGAAATAAATGGAGAAAATTTAGCAACAGTAGATCAAAAAATTTCAAAAGAAAAATCAAGCTCTCAAATTAATATTTTAGATCCGATGTATAGATTTAATTACATTAATAATGATTCAAATCAAACAATAATAATGATCGGGAATCAAACATGTTCTCGTAGAAGTAGTGAATACTTTCCACTTAAGTTATTGGAGTCATATTTATCTTATGGAATGAGTGCTGCTTTATTTAAAATATTTAGGGAAAAGAATGGAATTACCTATGATCTTGGGGTTTTTAATCCTATTAGGAGTGAGAAATCTCCATTTTTAGTCTATTTATCGGTTTCAAATACAAATGCCCTTTTTGCCTTTGAACTTTTATCTGCCCTCTGGAAAGAGTTACTTTTTACGCCTTTAATTGATGCTGAAATATTCTTAGCTAAAGAAAAATTAAAAGGTTCTTTTCTTTTAGGGAATCAATCCTTAGATGAAATTTTACAGAGAAAGATTCAATTGATAAGCTATGGTGTAGAACCTATTTCAGAAACTGATTTAGATTCAAAAATAGATGCAATATCTTCATTAGATATTCTCAAATTGACTAATAAATATTTTTCAAAACCATTTTTGAGTATTTCTGGAAATAAAAAAATATGTTTAGAAATTAAAACTAGGTGGAGCAAAAACTTTTAGTTTAGAATTTCTCAATTTTATCAATATCAATTATAAATGAGCCTCTTCTAAACTTTACTTCAACAGTATCTGGAGATTTTATTGAAAGTATTTCTCCAATTTCATCAATTGCTACTAAATCAGGTGGTCGCAGCATTGGCATATTATCTGAAGTCTTTAAATAGGTAACTGGCATAATCAACTTAACTTTATCTTTAATTTCAAATTTCATTAAAAGATCAAATATACCCAAACTAATATAAGCATAAAGTTAGAGAAAATATCAACGAAATGTGCTTATTCATTCTAGAATCTATGAAATATTTTCAAATAAATTAATGAATCAGAAATTTAAAACATTAATTTTATGGGCTTTACCTATACTTTTAGTAATTGCACTTTCCTACCAATTTTTATCATCTAGTAATATTGATTCACTTAAATCAAATGGGACAACAGTTGCTCCAAGAAATTCTGCGGTAGCAAGAGTTAGTTATGGAAGATTCTTAGATTACATTAAGTCAGGAAGAGTTACATCAGTAGACATTTTTGAGGGTGGTAGAAATGCAGTTATAGAGACAATAGACTCAGATTTAGATAATAAAGTTCAAAGATTGAGGGTAGATCTTCCAGGCTTAACTCCAGAACTCATAAATAATCTAAAGAATGAAGGAATTAGTTTTGATGTGCATCCTGTCAAAACAGCACCTCCTGCTTTAGGAATTTTGGGTAATTTACTTTTTCCAGCTATTTTGATAGGAGGTTTAATTTTATTAGCTAGGAGATCAAATGGCATGCCTGGAGGTCCCGGGCAAGCAATGCAATTTGGAAAGACAAAGGCAAGATTTGCCATGGAAGCCGAGACAGGAGTTGTTTTCGATGATGTAGCAGGTGTTAATGAAGCCAAACAAGACTTACAAGAGGTTGTCACTTTTCTAAAAAAACCAGAAAAATTCACTTCTGTAGGAGCAAGAATTCCTAAAGGGGTTTTATTGGTCGGACCTCCTGGAACAGGTAAAACCCTTTTAGCTAAAGCTATTGCAGGGGAAGCAGGGGTCCCATTCTTTTCATTATCAGGTTCTGAATTTGTTGAGATGTTTGTTGGTGTCGGTGCAAGTAGAGTAAGAGACCTCTTTAAAAGAGCGAAAGAAAATAGTCCATGTTTAATTTTCATCGATGAGATAGATGCTGTTGGAAGGCAAAGAGGAGCTGGTATTGGAGGCGGTAATGATGAAAGAGAACAAACTCTTAACCAACTTCTCACTGAAATGGATGGATTCGAAGGTAATAGTGGCATAATCATAATTGCAGCCACAAACAGGCCTGATGTATTAGATTCAGCGCTTATGAGACCAGGTAGATTCGATAGGCAAGTAACTGTAGACGCCCCTGATATCAAAGGTAGACTATCAATTCTAGAAGTTCATTCGAGGAATAAGAAACTACAAGAGGAATTAACACTTGAAAGTATTGCAAGAAGAACTCCAGGTTTTACCGGAGCAGATTTAGCAAATTTACTTAATGAGGCAGCTATCCTAACTGCCAGGAGAAGAAAAGATTCTATTAGTATCTCAGAAATTGATGACTCTGTAGATAGGATTGTAGCTGGGATGGAAGGTTCTCCTTTAACAGATGGGAGAAGTAAAAGATTAATTGCTTACCATGAAGTGGGTCATGCTCTTATCGGTACATTAGTAAAGGCTCATGATCCTGTTCAAAAAGTAACTGTTATTCCAAGAGGTCAAGCTAAGGGATTAACCTGGTTCACTCCTGATGATGAGCAAACCCTAGTGAGCAGAGCTCAACTAAAGGCTAGAATAATGGGCGCATTAGGAGGAAGAGCTGCCGAAGATGTTGTTTTTGGGAAAGGAGAAATTACGACAGGTGCCGGTGGTGATTTTCAACAAGTTGCTTCTATGGCCCGCCAAATGGTTACAAGATTTGGGATGAGTGATTTAGGTCCAATAGCTCTCGAAGGAGGTAATCAGGAAGTTTTTGTAGGTAGAGATTTGATGACTAGAAGCGAAATTTCAGATTCTATCTCAAAACAAATTGATGAAAGTGTAAGAGTAATGGTCAAGGAATGTTATAAAGAAACTTACTCTATCGTCAGTAAAAATAGAGAAGCAATGGATAAAATAGTTGATTTATTGATAGAAAAAGAAACCTTGGATGGTGAAGATTTTGTTAATATTTTATCTAAATACACTTCCATTCCTGAAAAAGAAAGAACACCTCAATTATTAAATTAATTTCCAATAGGTTTTTTATCTAAGACTAAATCTATTAACCCATATTCAACGGCTTCTTTCGGAGACATATAAAAATCTCTATCAGTATCTTCTTTAATAGTTTCATAATCCTTACCAGTTCTCTCTGATAATTCAGTATTAAGACGATTTTTTAAATACAAAATCTCATTTGCTTGGATTCTTATGTCACTAGCTTGGCCTCTAGCCCCTCCAAGTGGTTGATGTATCATTATTCTTGAATGCCTAAGACTGCTTCTTTTACCTTTAGTACCTGCCGACAACAAAAAAGCGCCCATACTAGCTGCTAAGCCTACACAAACTGTATGAATATCGGGCTTAACATGTTGCATTGTGTCAAATATACCTAACCCATCATAGACTGATCCGCCTGGTGAATTTATATACATATAGATATCTTTATCGGGGTCTTCTGCTTCAAGGAATAATAACTGAGCAACAATTCGATTAGCAGTGTCACTAGTAACTTGTTCTCCTAAAAAGATTATTCTCTCTCTTAACAATCTCGAATATATGTCAAAGACTCTTTCGCTTCCGCCAGATTCTTCCAAAACTAAAGGGATCATAATAATTTTCATCTGCTTATTAGATATTAACGATATTGAGTCAACATGCGCTAACCTTATTAAGGTTTACATATAAAAAATTGAAAGAAAAATTGAAAGAAAAATTGACTGTTTCAGATAGCAAAAAGTTATTTTATGAACAATTCCCTTACGCTATTCCAGGTTTATATAAAAGAATAGTTGATGAAATGCTTGTAGAACTAAATCTTTTAAATCATCAAAATGAATTTACACAGGATTATCTCTTTTGCGTTGGTCTAACCGAAACATTCAAAGAATTAATGAAAGGATACAAACCTGATAAACATTTAAATCTTCTTTTTAAATCTTTATGTAGCTCTACCAATTTTGAAGCCAAAGAAATTAAAGAAATCTCTCAAAATTCTCAAGAAGATTTCAAGGATAAATCATCTAAAGATTTATTGAACTTATTAAAAGAAAAAAGCAATTCTAAACTTTATCCGTCAAGGATATTGAACTTAGGAGTGTATATATTAATTTCAAATTCCCAAGATCTAAAAGGGAAAAGTGAATTAGAAATGAATCAGATAATCTCTGATATAGTTGAAAAGTTAGGCCTATCTATTAATAAAGCTGAAAAAGATATTGGAATTTACAAAAGCACTTTATCAAAAATGGAACAAGCAAAAGAATTAATTGAAGAACTAAGAATAAAGGATAAGAAAAAAGAACAAAAACAATAGTATTTATTTTTTTGATCTTTTTTTATCTTTCCAAGAGACATAAGATATGTAAATCACAGCGAATGTTATGAATATAAGTAAAACGAATGAAGTAAAGATAAGAAATTGACTTAAATTGACTTCATAAGTTAAGAATAAAATCATATGTCAATAGAGCCGTCGCCATTTCTTCCCCAAACAACCATTGCAATTGAAAAAGTAAAAATTGCGGCTAAGGCAGCCCACCCAATCTGAAAAATCATTAGATTTGAATCACTTACATAAATATAACAGAACTTCAAAATTTATAATCATTTCTGAGCTAAAGTTAATTTCTCAGAAATAGTATTTTGTAAATATAATAAACATAAATTGAAATTGGGAAGACTAGTATTAAACCATAGTACAAATATTGAAGGTCTAATTCCAATTCTGCAGAAGTTAGCCCTTAACATAGACATCAAAACAATAACTCCTGCTGCGATATCAAGAGTTAGAGGAAGATCTTCTAAATTGATAATAAGACTATCAGTGAAAACTATAAACGGATATAAAGCTATAGCAAGAAAGGGTAAAACAGCCCAAGAAGTTTTTATTTCAACAGACTTAAGTAAAAATGAATTAAAACAAATAATAGATATTTATAATAATTAATTAATTTAATAAAATATAATTAAATAAAAATTTTTCAAAAAATTAATGAAATTAATATTAAATTTCTTTTTATTTATATTTGCTTTGCTAATGATGGGGGACAAATCATTCTCACTTACTGATTACAAAATAAGAAAAGTCTGTGAGAAAGAGAAAAGGGAGTCAATTTGCATAAAAAATTTAAAAGAGAAAAGGTCTAATTTAAAAAAAGGCAATCTAATTGAAATACCAGTAATACCCTATAAAAGGTAATTACAATTTAAATTTCAAATTCTGATTCGAAAAGATTAAAAGCATTATTATAATTTTTCAGAAGTTCTTCAGAATTATCATTAAATCCTTTTTGTTCATAATCTTCTTTTAATTCATCATACAAATGGACAACTCTTTTGAATGAACTCATATATTCTTTTTGTATATCTTCATCATCGATATCATATATTTTGGCCAAAACTAATTCGACATTTTTTCTTGATGAATATATTTTCTTCTCGAAATCTTTATTTAACTTCCTTCTTTTTTTTGGCATCTATAAATTTTATTTTAAATACAAATTTACAATACCCAAATTCTTAGATAAATTAAATTAAAACTTATAAAATAAAAATATAGTTTCCAAATCACAATAAAACTCCTATATTCCAAATAAATTATTCAATTATATGAATAAAAAAGGAACAAGTAATCCTAAAGTGGTTAAAAAACAAAATCATGAAGCTAAGAAAATGAATACTTCCGAAGACTCTAAGAGAAAGAAAGATAAGAACCTTCCATGGTGGGTAGAGTTTTTATTTGTTCAAATCGGATTACCAGATAACTTATTAATAAAAATACTAAGAGCAAAAAAGAAATCTAAAGAAATAATAGAAAATGATAAAAAGTCATTAATAACATTCTTTTTTGTAATAGCTATGTTCGCATATTTTTATCCAGTGATTAAACATGCCAAAAATAAATTAGATTGTGAAGCGATTGCTAAAAATTATATTATTAAAAATAAAAATATAATCCGAATTAACAAGAGGGAGTTGAAAATGTTGTCAACAAATTTTTGTTATGGTGGTGAAGAGATCTACGAAATTGAAAATCTTAAAAATTAAAATTCTAAGCATTTCCAATGTATCTCCTACATATCACAATAATTTTTACTTAAAGTTTATTTAAATTTTAATCCCATGACTGATATAAGAGAAAAGAAAGACCACGTTAAAATGCATTTAAAAGATTTAAGGCAAAACTTAAAAAAAATGCATTTAGCAGTTACAGAAGAATTAATATTGCCGCAGCCAGAGGAAGTAAAAACATTGATGAATAAACTTGATCATCTATTAAAATTAATAGAATCAAAATAAACTATAATTTATACTGCTTGCTTCATCAAAATAAAAAAAAATGAAAAGAATAAAACAATTTTTACGAATATTTTTAGTTGTAATTTTCTTAACTTCCTGCAGAAAATCAATTAATAATGATTACCCCATAATTAATTCTGAGGAAAATATTAATAATAATATTAATAAGATTTCAGAAACGCAAAGGATGGAAATAAAGTTTTCCTGTGGAGATGATGGGATTTCAGAATACTTAGATAATGGATGGATTATCTTAAAAGAAGATACTCAAGAAAAAATTTGTACTTGGAAATCTATTCCTGCCACAAAGAATTGTGATATGGAAAAAGATAAGGGATGCAAAATAACAAAACCAGATAAAATAGGAGAAGAGAAGATTTATTTATTAGAAAAATAACTTTATATTATGAATCCAAAATCAGAATATTTAGTAGATTTAATTTTCAAGAAATTAAAAGATTACAATTCTAAAGAAATTCACTTAGATAAAGAAGTCTTTAAGAAATTTATTTTTTCACTTTTAAAAGAAAACTAAATTCAAAGGGAAATATAATAAAAACTGTTACTATTAAAAAAAAACTTTAAATGTAATTATGTATAACTTTTCATTTATAACTATTTTATTAATTTTTACATTTATTGTAAGCCTTTTTTTCTTATATAAGGTTACTTCAAATGCAAAGAATTAAAAATATTTTAGATAATTGGATCTTCTCTAAGTAGTAAGACTGTATGGTTACTCAAACCGTCCTTAATCCATTCCTTATATTCCTCTAAAACACAATTTTTATCAGAATCATCTAATAAACTAATTCTTTTTTTTGCATTATCTATGGCTAAATTAATACAGAATTCATAATTATTGGAATTTTGATTCATTAGTTTTTTTTAATAATTTTAGTAAATATAATTATCTACTCTGTATTACAAATAACAATAATAAGTTTTCATTTAATAAGCGTATCAAGCAATACTGAAGAGTTTTCTATATATTTGTGATAATTGTTTTTTTTATAATACTTATGTCATACGAAGCCGGCAGTAAAGAATGTAGACATTTGATTGAGGCAAAGGAAAATCTTCTTTCAGCAATGGATTCCTTAAGCAATATTAATTCAACTGATCTATTACAAATTCAAATTAAAGAAATATACAATAAACTAGAAATGATGCACGATAATCGAAAAAAAATAGAATCGGAAACTAATTATTTATAAATTTATTCAAATGATTTAAAAATTATCAAATTGACTTTTTATCTTTTTTACTCTTTTATCTGAGATTAAATCCAATAAAGCATCTAGTTGTGCATGTACTTCCTTTGCTTCATTTAGATCTGGCAACAAATCATCTTTGATAAGCATTTGATGCATATGTCTAAGCTCTAACCTAATATATCTAAGGTGAGAACTAACTTCCTCTCTCTTAGTTGCACTCATATTTGCTTTTCATTAATTACATTATACATTATTGTATTTTTTAAGATTCCTAATTAAATTTAGTTAAATTTGAAAAACATTATTGATTTAATAATTTATCAAAATCTTGAAAGTTGCAATGTAGTAATATAATCATCATGAAAAACAAAAATTCTAAAAAAATTAAAACTAAGTCAAATAAAAAAAATAATGAATTAGGTCAAACAAAAAATTCTGCAAAATTAGTTCTCTTCATATTTGGAATAGGTCCAATAATAGGCATAACATTATTTTTGTATAGCAAGGGATTTTTTAATTCACCAAATATTTAAATCCAAGTATTGAAAAGTTAACTTAAATTAGTAATTTCAAAAAATAATAATTATTATTGAAACTTCTTTAATGAAAATATTCTAAATTCAGCCATTTTTCTTGCGTTTTCTGGATTAGAAACTAAAAAAGGATGGTCAGATAAAAGTTCAAATACTTTATCTATCTTTAATCGTGAATCCTCGCAATCAAGATTTTTCCATTCCTCGTCAAATGACATTGCAAAGCTGTCAGCATTGTCATAAAGTTTATCTTTCATAAGGTTTAAGAATTTAAATTAAATGATTTAGAAATTATTAAATAATTAGAAAAAGTAATTAAAGGATGCTTATAAAACTATCCTAATCACTAATTAAGACAAAATTTCTATGAAACTTCTATAAAAATTATACTTTCTTTTATTACTTAATTTTAAAATTAGTACTTTCAATTAAAATCTAATTAAATTTGACAGAAGTGTTACAATAATGACATATATAAAATCCAATGGAAAATAAGGTAAAAAGGATAGGATATCTTCCTAGAAAAAGGGTGCTTGAAATTATTGATGAAATATCTAAAAGTGAATCTATAAGTAGATCTAAAGTTGTTGGAATATTAGTTGAGGAAGCATTAGGTGCTAGAGGAATTGCAAATTTTGGATATAGCAATATTAGTAATTCAAATTCATATAAATCGGATAATTACAAAGGCATCCAAAATGAGAATGTACATTTAAAAAATGCAGAAGATGAATTTGTTGATGATAGTGGCTACACAGTCTCTTCTCACAAAACATTAGATCGCTCAATATCTTCAGCCGATATCGAATTAGCAAATAAAATTAATATTCTTAAAGAATCTGGATTAATATAACTTACTTTGAGAATTTTTTTATTTTTTAATGCATAAAATTGAATCATTGTTTATTCTTAGTCAAGAATAATATTCTATTTAAATTAGTTGAATATTAAATCCTTTCTAATATTAATTTTTTAATTAAAAATGAAAGATATTAAATGTCCATCATGTGGCAAAACTTTCCGAATTGATCCAAGCAGCTTTGAAGAAATACTTCTACAAATAAAAGACGAAGAATTTAATAAACAAATAAAAGAAAGACTTGAATTAGCCGAAGAAGATAATAAAAAAGCTTTGGAAATTCTAAAGCGAGAATTAAAAATACAGTTAATAGAGCAAAACCGTATTAAAGAGACTAAGATACAAGCTCTTGAATCTCAATTAAATATCGCAGAAGAAAAGAAAACAAATGCCCTAAATGATTTAAGGAATCAAGCAACAAATAAAATTAATTCACTGAATAATGAATTAACCAAATTAAAGGATGAGATTACAAACCAGTCATTAATTTCAGAATTATCTTTAAAAAACAAAGTCAATGAAGCTGTTATTAATTTAGAAAAAGAAAACTCATCGTTAACAAATTCTATTGAAAAGATGAGGCTTGAGCACTCAATTAATGAAAAATTAATTGAAGAAAAGTTTAAAAGCAAAATTAGTGAAAGGGACCTAACTATTCAGGAGCTTAGAGAAATGAAATCTAGATTGTCTACAAAGATGGTAGGCGAAACTTTAGAAATCCATTGCGAAACCCAATTCAACCTAAATCGTGCTACTGCATTCAAAAACTCATATTTTGAAAAGGATAATGATGCAACTTCTGGAAGCAAAGGTGACTATATATTCAGAGAATTTGATAATAACAAAATTGAAATCGTTTCTATAATGTTTGAGATGAAGAATGAAAGTATAAATGGATTTAATAAAAGGAAGAACGAAGATTTTTTAAAAGAATTAGATAAAGACAGAAGACAAAAATCTTGTGAGTATGCAGTACTTGTCTCGCTTCTAGAACCAGATAGTGAATTATATAATGCAGGAATAGTAGATGTTTCTCATAGATTTCCAAAGATGTATGTCATAAGACCACAATTCTTTTTGCCAATTATTTCTCTACTAAGAAATGCATCTATGGAAACTATAAAATACAAATCACAAATTGATTTAATGAAACGCGAGAACTACGACATAACTAACTTTGAAAGTACTCTTGAGCAATTTAAGAGTGCAGTTGGTAAAAATGTATCACTCGCCAAAGATAGATTTAATGATGCAATTTCAGAAATAGATAAATCAATAACTCATTTACAAAAAACTAAGGAGGCTTTAATTATTTCAAAAAAACACCTCATATCAGCCGACAGCAAATCTCAAGATTTAACGGTAAAAAAATTAACTAGAAATAACCCAACTATGAAAAATAAATTTAATGATTTAAACAATTTAGAAGATGAAGTTGCTTAATCTAACAAAACATTTTGAAATTAATATTAGTTAAAAATACAATAAATTAATAATTTACAAATATACTATTAATAATAAACTCCACAGTAAAAAAATAATGTCTATCAACACTCCAATTTTTAATATTGCCAAAGAGATTAACGTAGAAAGTAATAGAATATTATTAGCTTGCAAGAAACTTGGAATCAATGCAAAAGGTGCAACAAAAAGATTAAATAAAGAAGAATTAGAAAAAATTAAAGGTTATTTTGAAACTGGTAAAAATGTTTCAGATGAAATAGTTAATCTAAATAAAAATAAAGTCAAAGAAAAAACTATTGCAAGAAAAATTGAGGGAAAAGTAAAGATAAAGTATTTTGCAAACAGACTTATTCGCAGATCTTAAATAAAAATCACAATAAAGTGAATTAAGTTTTTCAATAGAATATTCCAATTGATACTTAAAAGTCTCATTTAACATTTCTATCAATTAAATTACAAAAATAAATCTATTTTTAATACTGAAATAGATATTTTAGAATAAATACAGCTAATGCCACTTTCTTTAGAAGAAGATTCACGTTATAAAAAAAATAAATCCATTTTATAGAAATGAAAAAATTAATAATCTTTATTTTATTTCCATTTCTCATTATTCCATTTGAGGCAAAAGCAAATGAAAATTTTTCCGTTGAGATAGAGGCACTTACCTTGGTGATGGAAAAATATAAAAAAGATTCTGAATCAAATATTGAATTAGATTTAAACAATCATAAGCCTAGTTATTTGTCTCTTAAACAAGATGAATGCAATGCAACTGTTAAAGTTACTGAAAAAACAGGAATAGAAATTATAAGAACTGAATCTTTCGATGTAAATGTTTGTAAGAAAGAAATTCATAAATTAATCAACTAAATAAGCTGACTATAAAAATATAATTAAAATAAACAAATTAAAGAGGTCTTTTACTTAAAGAAGGTAAGACCTCGAGACCTAACAGAATACTTAGGAACGGGTTCTGTATATTTAATTAATAACGACTACGGTATTGCAGAGTTGTAATTAAAAGTACATAAACTAAAAAATTTTTTAATAATTATTTCTTCTTTGATAATGTTTGTGATTCTTCTCTAGACATTAAAGCTTCGATTTGAGCAAGAACTTTCTGAAGTTCATCAGTTTTTGTTAAAGATGCTTCAGCTACTTCTCTTAATTTTTCTAATTGTTCTTTAGTTTTATCCATAATAAATAAATTAGAAATAAACCACCTTAGAAAATGGTTTTAATACAGATTTCACTCCCACACAAATTCATATTCTCTCTTTTTTTCATAAAGTCAAATAAATTTCCATTTGTTTATGATTTATGAGGACTTCCAATTAATTTTTTTTAATAAAAAAATCATAATATTACCTTAAATAGAAATACTTTTAAATTATGAAGTAAATACAGGTAAACCTATAGTAGCAGTTGTAATTATAGCTCCTGCAAAAATCAAGAAAGGTAGATAAGGAAAGTTTTTCAACGTTTAAATATTAGTTCGAGATAACTATATAGGTATTTATACTGTTTGTCTACCCCTTAACCTTGTTCGATGCAAGGCTTTTTATTGTAGAGGTAAAAATTAAACATTAACCAAATTTACCTGATATGTATTCCTGAGTGGTTTTTTCTTTTGGAGAGTTAAAAATTTTTTTTGTCGTATCAAATTCTGCTAAATATCCGACTTTGCCTCCATCTCCATCTTCATATTCAATAGCATTAAAAAATGCAGTCATATCACTAACTCTTAATGCCTGTTGCATATTATGAGTAACGATTATTATTGTGTAATTCTTCTTAAGTTCATGCATCGTTTCCTCTATTTTCAAAGTAGAGATTGGATCCAACGCTGAACAAGGCTCATCCATGAGAATTATTTCAGGTTCAATTGCGATGGTTCTAGCAATACATAATCTTTGTTGTTGTCCTCCAGATAAAGAGTAACCACTATCATTTAATTTATCCTTACATTCGTCCCATAAAGCAGCCTTTCTTAGTGAACTTTCGACTAATTCATCCATATCTCCCGTAAAGCCATTGATTCTTGCCCCAAATGCAATATTTTCGTAGATAGATTTTGGGAACGGATTGGGCTGTTGAAATACCATACCAATTCTTCTTCTTACTTCAACTGGATCTACTCTTTTGTCATAAATATTAGTCCCATCAAAAAGCACAGTTCCCTTTAGTGAACAATTAGGAATTAAATCGTTCATTCTGTTTAAAGATCTAAGGACAGTTGATTTACCACAACCAGAAGGGCCAATAAGAGAAGTTATATTTCCTTTTTTAAAGTTACAAAAAACATTTCTTACAGCTTCAAAAGTTCCATAGCTAATAGAGACATTCTCAAGAGATAAAATGATATTCTTTGGTGTTTTTTTATTAGTTTTAATCATTTATACTCTCTTGGTTTTCTCAGTAAAAGCGGCCAATATCCTTGAAAATATATTTACTGATAGTATCGATAAAACAAGAATAAAGGAAGCTGCCCAGGCTAGTTTATTTTGTGCATCATAAGGTTCAAGGGCAAAGTTATATATCAATACAGCCAAGGAACCCATCTCATAAAACAAGTCTTCAAAGCCTGTTATGTAGTAGTAAGAGAATAAAGCCGTAAATATCAAAGGTGCTGTTTCGCCTGCCGCCCTTGCGATTCCAAGTACAACCCCAGTAGCGATAGATCTAAACGCAGAGGGTAAAGTAACTTTCAATATTGTTGTATACATACTTGCTCCAACACCGAGAGAAGCATATCTCAACTCATTGGGCACTAACTTCAAGCCTTCATCAGTTGTTTTTATCACAGTAGGCAACATCAATATTGAAAGCGCCATCCCTCCAGCCAAGCCACTGTACATACTTCCAAATAAGATCTTTGTAGAAACAATTAAGGCATAAATAAAAACACCGGCAATTATTGAGGGGACTCCTGCTAAAACATTTACCCCAAATCTGATAAATCTTGAAAAAGAACCGCCTTTAGAATATTCCGCTAGATATATACCACCGCCAACACCTACTGGTATCGCAATAATTGAAGCAATGGTAGTAATTATTAATGTCCCTATTAATGCAGGATTAATACCTCCTGCATCTAAATCATCTCCAGGAGGATTTGGTTCTAAAGTAAATAATTCTGGTGTAATTTGAGATCCACCTTTGTAAAGGATATAAGTCACTAGAAAAATCAAAGGAAGTATTGCTATCAATGCACAAATTACTGATAAAGAAGTAAAGAATTTATCTCCTATATTTCTTGATAATCTTTTCTGGTAATAGAGTGAATTCATAATTATCTAATATTTGAGACTAAATTTCTTAACTAGCCATTGAGCAAAGATATTGACCACTAAAGAAAGGATCATCAGTACAAAAGCCGCATAAAAAAGTGATGAAACCTGACTTCCATCAGCTTCACCAAACTGGTTTGCGAGCATGGAGGAAATGGTATATCCAGGAGATAATAGAGACCAACTAAATGCATTGGAATTACCAATAATCATTGTGACAGCCATTGTTTCTCCCATTGCCCTACCTAAAGCCAATAGAACTCCTGCCATGATTCCTGATAACGCTGCTGGCAAGATTACTGAAAATATTGTTTTCCATCTACTTGCTCCAATTCCATAGGCTGCATTTCTTAACTTTTTAGGAACTTGATTAAGAGAATCTCTTGCTATAGCAGTCACTATTGGCAAAAGCATAACTACTAAAATCAATATTGCTAACAAGGAATTCCTACCTGTAGGTTCTGTACTAAATAAAGGTATCCAACCAAAGAAATTATGCAAAAAGACAAAAAATGCTCTAAAAAAAGGTTCCATTACAAATATTGCCCAAAGTCCCAATACAACTGATGGAATAGCTGCTAATAATTCAACAAAAGAACCTATTATTTCTCTAAAAACTTTCGGTACAAAGTCCTCGGTAATAAATATTGCAGTTCCAACGCCCAAAGGGATAGTTATTAATAACGAAAGAAATGAGGTCACTAATGTGCCATAAATTGCAGTAAAAGCTCCGTATTCATCTTTTACTGGATTCCATTCAGAGGTTACTAAAAACTTCAATCCATATCTTGAAAAGGATTCAAATGACTGAAAAAAGACTACTAAAATAATTCCTAAAAGTATTATTGCTACAAAACTAGACAAGACTAGAGCAGTATTCTTGAAGATAATATCTATATTTTTTTCGATACCGAATCTTTTACGATTCTTGAAAAGAGTTAATTTCTCTTCCATTAAAAAAAGAATATCTCTATAAATCTACTACTAAATGTTGTAAAAGACTTTAAGAGGGGTTAAAGGTATATGAAAGTCATGATAATTTGACATCTATTAAAAAATTTAACTACCTATTTTTTCAACGGCAGCTCTTGATTTCAAAAGGATATTCCCTTTTAAGGGAATAAATCCAAGGGATGAAGCCTTATCTTGATACTCATCACTTAATAATGTATTAAATGCTTGTTTTATTGCTTTAGTGTTTCTACCATTACCTTTTTCGTAAGCAAGTATCCATGTCAATGAAGCGATAGGGTACGCGCCTTTCGCTGTTGGATTAGGATTTTTACCCGCAAGATTTTCATCTAAAGTAATACCATTAAGAGCCTTAGCTCCTGCCTCTGCAGATGGTTTTAGAAACTCACCTGAAAGATTTTGAATCGCAGCAGCCTTAACATTACCTTTAATATATGACTGATTTACATAACCAATTGCGCCTGGAGTGTTTTGAATTACACCTGCAACACCGGCATTACCTTTTGCTCCAACGCCTGCTGGCCACTTAACTGATTTACCAGTTCCTAAAGTCCATGTTGGTGAAAATGCTTCCATAGAATTTGTGAAAGCCTTAGTAGTTCCTGAACCATCAGAACGATGTGTCCAAGTTAACTTTCCTGATTTACAACCTAATTCTTTCCAGTTTTTAACCATACCCATTGCGACTCGTACTGCTTGCTCTTGTGTAAGTTTCAAATCGCAATCATAGTTATAACCAAAAGCAATAGTTCCACCAACCATAGGTATTTGAACAAGTCCTCTAGTTACTTTCTCTATATCAGAATCTTTCATAGGATCATCTGATGCACCAAAGTTTACAGTTCGGTCTATAAAAGCTTTTCTTCCAGAGCCCGAACCAACTGCTTGGTAATTAACCCTTGGTCCACCAGATTTGGCTAAGTCAAAAAACCACCTGGTATAAATTTTCGAGGGAAATGTAGCACCTGCTCCGCTCAATCTTTTTGAAGCAATCGCTTCTTGAGAGAGAACTAATGAGATAGCAGAAGATAAAATAAGGACTTTTTTGAAAATGCCCACCTTTAATGAGTAATAATAATCTTAAATATAAATTACAGCCAAAAGTTAATTTAAAAATTTCAAGATATATTAATCAAATTATTTTGATATAAATAATAATTATGTATATCTCAGCATTAAGAGATCAACTAGAAATTAAATATCAACTCTTTATTTAGAATTTAATTTTTGTTGTTACTCTGTTTTTGTTTTGAGATTTGAATTCAAAAATTCCCGTATCAGTAAATATGGTCAGCTCATCTCCAGATGTTTCTTCAATTGCAATTCCCTCAGACTCTAAATTTTTTACATATACATTTCCAATAAGTTTTAGAGATTTATCATCCTTGTCAAAAGAAAGCTGGTCAGAGTAAGCCTCAAAATTACCACTATTACTTTTAATAACTACATTTCCCTTAGCCTCCAAATCACCTTCTAAAGTATTTATTTGAGAATCAGATATAATTGTGTAATTAATTAATTCCTCAGCAAAAGAAAATTCAGCCAATAGAAATAAAAACGATGCAAGAAATAAGCTTTTCATCTACTCCCAACCCTTTTCTGCATTTTGAATAATCCATTGTGCAAGAACCTTATCCTCTCCATCCTTCAATTTATTTTTATAACCCTTCATAAAACCAATCCCATCATTAGCAATTTTTGTTATTGAATTTACATCAGCTATTCCTCTTTTTTCAAGATCGGAAAGTTTTAATGATTTAGATCCTTTGAGAACGACTGATCCACCTCTAACATGGCAGCCTGCACAAACATTTCTAAAAATGGTTTCTCCATCTCTAATATCAGAAGCCATTAGATATCTATTTTGCAAAGAGGTTTGAAAAATAATTATTAAAGTTATTACTGGAATTACAAATAGAAATTTAAATATTTTCATTTGATTTATTCCACCCAAAATTAGCTTAGCAATAAATTCTTTATCTCGATCTATCTATTTTAATAGTTCTACTGCTACGACAAGATTTCCTAATAATCCGTTTAAAATATTCAGTTGTTCTTTACTACCAAAAGCTATTAATACCTGACCTGGCTGAAGTATGAAATTACCGCCAGGATTAGTGAACAACTTTTCATTTTCTTTAATAGCTAAAATTTTTGCACCGCTCTTTTTGCCTATTCCAAGTTCAGAAAGTGATCTTTTCTCTGCTGTTTCAAAAAGACTAATATCATTACTTAATTCAAATTCTTCAATTTCACATTCACTTCCTGCAAGCAGATCAAGGAAGTCGATAGCTATTGGTCTTAAAGCCATTGATGCCATTGCTCTCCCTGCTGCGATATAAGGGCTTACGACTATACTTGCTCCAGCTAATCTCAACTTACTTGCGGCTTCTTCAGTTCCAGCTCTTGCAATTACTCTTATAGAACTTCTTATCCCTTTAGCGCTTAAAACTACATATAAATTAGCAGCATCATTAGGTAAGGTAACAACCAAACTTTTGCATTTTTCTAATCCTGCCAGTTTTAAAGTCTCATCAAGAGTTGCATCAGCACAAAGTACTTCTAAACCATTTTCTTCAGCAATCTTTTTTCTATCTTCATCACTCTCAACAACGATAATTGGAATATTTTGTGTTTTTATTTGATTAGATATTTCCTGACCTACCCTCCCATATCCGCACAAAATTACATGATTTTCCATTTTTCTAAGAAGTCTTTTAAAACGTAATTCGTTTACTCTTTGAAAATAGCCTGATTCGAATAATCTAACAGCTTTTTGAAAGGTAAATTGAATAAAGATCAATCCGCCAACGATTACTAAAACAGTCACGATCCTGCCTTCAGGACTTAAAGGTTGAACTTCTCCAAAACCAATAGTGGTTATTGTGATTAGAACCATCCATAAGCAATCACTCCATTCCCATCCCTCTGTTATTCGATATCCAATTGCACCTAAAAAAAACAGAAAGAATAAAGAATAAATAAGACCAAACCAAGGCCTTAAATAATCTTTAATAAAATAGAACTCAAATAATCTAAGCTTCATATCCCTTATTATCGTTAACTATTCAAAAATTTCAAAAAAATTTTCTATTATGTTCCTAAAACTATTTATTTGTTTAAGTGAAATACATATTAAGCAGGATAATAATATTTATTTTCATAGCTGTTTGCATTAAGCAAATGGTTACTGTATCAGGTCTTATTTAGTTGTTGATTTAAAAATCTATTTAAGGTTTTACTTTTACCGATTCAATTAAAAAATCAGAAGCTGTCTTTAACCAATCTGCCACTGTAAGACGAAGATCAGGTTGAGAATATACAAGCGCGAAAATAATTCCAACTAAGATTATCTTTACCATGGTATTTCAAATATTCTTATGAATTAAAGCACAACTATTTGGTAAAAAGAACCTTAAATTTATAAAAATCAGATTAATTAAAATTTCTCTAACTGATTAAACAAATATTCAACTCTTCTGAGATTAACTCCTAAATCTGATTGGCCTAATCTTGCTGCCGATCTAATTTGAATAATTCCTTTAGATCTATCTACATAACTTCTTACATCAAGCTTTAAAATTTCAAGATCATCAGGAAATTTAAAAATCAAGCTCCTACAAACACCTCTCCAATAATTCCTTCCACTTTCAATAACTTCTGTACGAGGTAAACCTTCTGCTAGAGAAACAAGCTGAATAAACTTTTGATCAACATTTATCAGTTTTTTTTCTATTAAGACACTATTTAGTGGATTTGTTATGGGAGCAAGGCCTTGGATAGAGGAAACCATATTTTTTAGAACGATGTAGATGTTCTAAACGATTTAGCATACAAAGTGAGAGAAAAAAATAATAAATAACGGATAAAAGTGATTTCTATTAAGAGATTTCTTATTTCCTGGTCAAAATTTTAAAATTTAAGATTTTTTATTGTCTTTTTTGATAGAGATGGTTGCCTACTTTGTTTACTATTTAGTTTCTTAACCCATAAAAAAACTCCCACAAACAAAAAAATTTCAACAATAATTCCAATATTTAAAAGACTCATTTTTTATCCTCTTTTTTCTTTCTGGTGCCCTCTATGTATGGCACAAGAATATTTAATAACCATTTTTTAAATAAACTTAACGGTTTCATAATCTAATTTACTTACCTTTTCTCCAAAAACTTTTACCTTTAATGAGATCCTCTAAATTTGGCCAAGCTGCTATTAATTCTTTAAGTGCTTTTCTATTAGGAGTATAAAAAACACATGAGAACGCACTTATTAGATAAAAAATGAACCATAACTTACTTTCTGAATAAGCTAAAAACAAAGAGAAAAGAAAACTTCCAATAAAGAAAAAGAAAAATGACCTATTTAATATTTCTAATGGAGTTCTTTTAAGTCTGTAAAATTTAGTCTTTTTTTTGTCTGGTTGAGTATCTTTCTGAAATTTACTTTCGTATGAATTAATTATTTCTTCTTCGAGAACTTTTTCATACTCTAAATTATCAATTGGATCACGATTATCCTTTTTATTTTTCATTAAAATTCTTAAGTATAAATATATTAACTAATTTATTGTGTTTTAAAAAGTATCAAATTTTATCTATCAACAGGAGCTATACGAATAGATCATGATCTTGAAAATACTTCAAAATTGTCTTATTTATAAAAGATATATTACTTAAGACATTTTTTTTAATTTTTCCAAATCTTTCATTCATTTAAAACAATCACTTCTATAGACTTCATAGCATTTATTAAATTTGAAAGCAATATCTAAATCTAGAGTTAATATAGTTTAGAGATTTTAATAATAATCTATATGCAAAGGTATTTGATTTCCTACGAATTTACTGATGGCGAGGATCAAGAAGAAGGGGCAGAGATGCTAATTAATTGGTACGAATCAGGTGGGCCCCAAAACCGTCCAGAAAACTATGAGGTTCATTCTTGGATTTTTATGGTTCAAAATGGGATTGGACATTCTGTAGTTAGTGCAGATTCACTTGAGACAATTTGGAAACAATGGCATCCCTGGAGGAGATTAATGGATATCAGTATTCAGCCGTGTATGGATCTTGATGAGACAGTAGGTTTATTCAAAAAACAAAAAATGAATACACGAATGGTCTAAGAGTATTTCTCATTACACTTATAAAGTCCTTTTTAGTAGCAGACAATACTACATATAAAATCCTTTGCGTTAAAAAGGATAAGATTGATTTTCCACTATGAATGATTCTTATCACATTTACTTCAAAGGAGAAATTCTTTTCAAAAATTTAAGTAAAGATGAATTTGAATTTGTTTGGGGAAAACTTTATACATCCTATATTAATGCCCTAAATAAAGAGCTCACATACGAATTAATTAGCGAAAACAATATTATGGAGCCGGCCTTTAACCTTGAGCCATCTTACTAAATCAAGAACTAATCCTAGATCATGAATAAAACAAGAAAAGCTGTATATCTTTTATTTTGAAGTACTCTTTCTCTTCTTTAGTTATATCCAAAGCTATTTTATTTGCCTCAATTTCGACATTCGAACTACAAGTTTCAAAGTTCGACTTTCTTTTAAATAGGGCAACAATGCCAATATCCGTTATGAACCAAATAAAATGATCAGTTTCTCCAATTGGCTCCTCTTTTAAAGAATCAATAATCAAATCACATGTTAAATCCATTTAATTGTTCTGTGAGGGACCTTTAATTGCCCCCATTGCAATACCTTACGGCCTCAGAATTGGTACCACCATCTTCAATAATTTCGGCAACACATTTATTGAAAAGTTTAGACTCTTTTTTTACTGAACAGAATCCAAAAGCAATTGCAGCTATAGCTATTGCAGATACGAAACTAGAACCAAGTTGTATAAAACCATAGGCAAACATAATGTTTTTCTTTCCAGAACATTTTTTTGAATCCTTTTTTTCTGACATTTTGAATTATTAACTTGACTTAATATATTTGGTTAATTTCAGCTTTGATGAATATTTCCATAGAGAAAACCGAATCAAGACTTAATTTAAACAGATGAGACAAAATTTCAAAAATTCAAGTTTCCTTTTATTTTTCTTAACTTTAATTGTCAATTTGATACATCATTCAAAAATATAATTTTTAATATTTTTTCAACATTATTTTCTAGAAAAGATCCTTTTTTTAATTATAAAAGTAATGATCCCACTGTTATAACAATAGATGATGATGCATTTTAAACTATATTTAAACTTTTCTTGATGAGGTATTAATACTTAGAATTTATTCAAGAAAAGCTTGTTTTGATAATGATCCCCGAGAGTTATCCACTTTTTTAGTGTTTTTCAACAGGGTTTTCCACAATATGTTGATTAAATTAAATCTTCTATGTGCAAAATAAAATATTTTCTTTTTTCAAATAATATATCCACATTTTGTTTGGATGATCAGTAGGATTTAATCTGTCATTTTTTAAATTAATTTTTAAACTATATGAATTCCAACAAAATTAAAAAAGATTTGACTACTGAAATCAAAGAAAAACTTAAAAAATCAAAGTTTGATGTACTTACTAACGAAAATGATTTTTTAGTTAAAAATTTAAAAAAGGCTGGCTAATCTCCTAGATCTTCCAAAGATCTATTTTCTTTAAAAATCACTTAATTAATAAAACTAATTTTCTGAAATAAAAGAATTAATTTTTTAAATATTTGAAATTAGTTCATCAAATATAAATTTTCAACTAAAGATTCGAAATAGTACTCATTAGTTAAACATTAAGAATAAATATTAGTTATATTTAACTAATCTCAATAAGAGATCAGATTAGAAATATAAAAGGTAAATTCATAAGGATTATTTAAATTATTTATTGACTCCTTTACCTATATTTTAAAACTAGTTCCCGATAAAAGATGAATACCCAAGAACTTAAAGTCAACTACAAAAAGCTTTTAAACAAAGCGGCCAAAGCAAACGGTCGTAAAGAAACTGTTTCTTACTTAAATCGTGCTGCTACAATCAAGTCAAAACTCTATTCAAATACTAAAGTACGTTGTTTTAGATGTAATGGCGCAGGTTTTCTTAGAATTTCTTTAGATGAAACTAAAACTTGTCTTTCTTGTTATGGAAAGGGTTTTTTAATTAAAGAAATTCAACATATTTAAAACAAATTTGATTAATTAATGAAAGATCTCATTCAAGCCCATAAAAAATTAATTAAAACAGTAAAAGAACAAATGGGGTTATCTGAATATGGGATGTACTGGCTGGCTTTCCTGGAAGGAGGTTTGACTATTTGGTTTCTAGATAGAATATTTTTTCACTGGTTAAATTTCTAATTTCGATTTAATATCAGAAAAAATTATAGGCATTAAATAAATTAATTTATCGAAACCATTTAAAAAGTTGTAGCATAGTAAAAAAACAATATGCAATTTCTGGGATTAATTCTTCTTCTAGCTAGTAGCTGGTACTTATGGAAATTAACATCAAACTTTCTCGATGAACCAACAAAAAAAGAACTGACTAAAAGTTTTAATAATCTCAAAAATAAATTCTCTGAGGGGAAACAAAACTTCTCTAAAGCAAAAATAAGTGAAGCTTGGGAAAAATACAAAGAAGAAGGTGGAGCCTTATCTAATAAAGATAAAAGCTAGTGGACTTTTTTATTATTACAAGTCTCTCTAAAGATATTTCTAGAATTGATCTAATTGGTATTTTGATTGGTCATTTAATTTTTGGTGTTGCATTGACACAGCTTTTAGATTGGACCTGGTTAAAGAACCTTATGAATGAAGAAGAAAAAGCAAGGATGCTTAAAAGTTATACATGGAAAGACTTATTAGTTGATGGAGCAATTGTTACGGTAGTTCTAGGAATTATCTTTTTAATAATTAGCATTTTTTTATAAATGAACGTAACTTACATCCTTTTAGTTTTTTTAATGCTATCAGTTGTGATTTTCTCTCAAATAATCAATTCCTCCGATAAAAATCAGAATTAATGACAGAAGTAACTACCAACTCTTCAACTGGTTGGTATTTAATCGTTTTGGTAAGCACTTTATCTTTTTTAGCATTAATATATTTCGGCCATAAAGGATAGCTTACACTTTTAAAGATTATTTAAATTCATAAAAAAAAGCTCTGCGACTACTTGAGATGCAGAGCTATTAATGATTAAGTGACTGATTTATATAAATCTATTGATGATAAAACCTTTTTTCTTAATTAAAGAAAAAGAGACCGATGAATGTGATGAAGATACTGAATTCACGGCCCCTTTAATAACCGCATTTTTCGGTAGATACGACAATGAATCACCTCCTTTACTAATGTTTTTTTTTAAGATAACTAAAAGAATTAAACATGCAACGAAATTCATTAAAAATTTAAAAGTTTTTTAACAAATTAACGATATAAATCTCTTCAATATAAAAGTATAGATATTACCAAGGCAAAACTTCTCCGTTGGCATGCCAAAACGTACCTGAGTTTTTTTTATTTAAAGAATCAATACGTTTTAAAAGGCCATTTGCTGATTCTTCAGGACTTATTCCATTCCTTGTAAAGCCAGTCATTCTTGTACTAACTAACCCAGGATGCAAAATAGCTACATATATATCTTCTTTTGATAAATCTATAGAAAGCGATTTTGCTGCCATGGACAAGGCAACTTTAGACATCCTGTAGCCATAAGAACTGCCAGATGAATTATCTTCAATAGATCCCATTCTACTTGTGATAAAAGCAATTTTAGAAGATCTTTTTAAAAGATGTTTAAGTGATTTAGTGATAAATATTGGGCTCAATGCATTTACTTCAAATTGACTCAAAATACTCTCTTTATCTAAGTTTTCGAAAGAATTAAATTCATAAATTCCTGCATTATGAATTAAGCAATCTAAATTAACTCCAGACAGTTTTTTACACAAATTTGTTATTGACTCATCGGAAGTAATTTCTATATTCTCTTCAATACTCACTCCTAAATCTTTAAGTTCTTTTGAAGCTTTTCTACAAGTTGCAATTACCTTATCTCCCCTCTCATGAATTTGCCTACATAATTCCAATCCAATACCCCTATTGGATCCTGTGATAAGAAAAGTGAGCATCTTTAAAGTAAGAAATAAAAGATTAATCTAAAGCTAAATATAAAAAAACAAACGAGAAAAGATAATAAGTTGATAAATTTCCTAATATAATTTTTGTAAGTTATAATTATTTTTAGTATTTATTAAGTTTTTAAAAGGCAAGCATCGATATTTTGAACATTTAATTTATGGAATTTTTTAATCAAGAACTTATACAAGAGATTATTAGGTTAACCTGGAGAAATCCTATTTTCATGGCTATAGCTATTGCTTTAATTTGGCTTATCCCACAATTATTTATCAGAAAAATTATGGCAAAGAAATATGAACAAAGAAAAATAGAAATTCAGAAAAATAAAATTCAGAAGCTTTATCCCAAGACTCTTAAATAAAATTTTTAAATTTTAAGATGTTCTAATAAATCAAAAGTACTTTTACACCAAAATTAGAGATGGTCTACAAAATAATTAGAATCGATGGGAAAGATGACAAATTAACCTCTCAGAGTTTTGAAAAGTATTCGGACGCATACGATTTGTTAGAGGAACTATATGGTGATTTATGTTGTTCAGATGCTGATTATGGAGATATAACTTATTACGATATTGTGGAAAATAATTAAACCCATAACGATGGAGAATAAAAAATGGGCTCCCTCCCAAGAAGAAAATTTAGGGACAATAACACATGTATATGAATCCATTAAAGAAGAGCTTTCAGAACTTCAAAAAGAAACTGGATGTCCAGATTCATTTATTTATGATTTCATTGGCAAGATTCAGAATGAATGGCATCCTGAATCTTGCCACTCCATAGTTAGAAATAAAAAAAAAGAAATTTGAAAATTTTAAATCTTCAAATCAAATATATAGAATTTTTAATAATTTTTTTTAAATAAAAATTTTTAAATATAATATGAAATTAAAAATTTTAAAACATGATTATTAGAATACTAGGTATCGTACTTATTCTTGGCACGATTGCATACTATGGTTTAGTTTTGACTGGACAAAGCAACCTTTGATTTTTAAAAATTTCTTATGAAATGGCCTCCCACTCTTTGCTGGACAGCACCTAGGACTATAAATGGTAATAGGCATTTCCAGGTTAAAACTTATGGTGGTAAAAATGAAAATAGATGGGTTGATATTTTTCCTACCAAAAATAAAAAAGATATTAAAAGGATTTCCTGGACAAAACTCAAAACTGAATGGAATACTGGTTGGTTAAGGCTTCCAAAAGATATAGATTAATTTGTTTATGTAAACAAATATTATTAACCATAAAACTGTAAAAAATCATACGTAATACAAATTAAATATCTTCTAATATTTTAAAAAATCAATTAAATATGAAGCCTGAGCCGAAGAAAAAACTTCCTAATAAAAAAGTCATAAGTTCACCAAAATTTGAGGCTAAAGAGCAATTCACAAAATCTGCATTAGAAAATTTAAAAACAGAAAATGAAAGACTTTTTAATTCACTAAAAAAATCTGGTGAGATTAAAGAATCAAGAAAAATATAAGTTTACGGAATTAAAAAAAATTTACTATTATAATCTTTTATGGATTGAGAAATGATTGAAAAAATCTCTCTTGCAAACTCTCATTTACCTCAACTTATTGGGTTAGTACTTATGTCAATTGGTTATACATTAGGCAATAAGTTCTACCTTCCCGAAATTAAACAAAAATAATCATTTCTATTTATTAAAAATTATCTTAAATAAATTAAATTAAAAATTTACTCCTATTGAAAACTTTTCAATACCCACTTGATATAGAGAAATAAAACTTTAAAGCTGATTCGTTAATCCCATTAAGAGCACTACTTTGATATAACTGACACATATATGTAACATAAAAGTCTTTTTCAATTTTAAATCCAAAGAAAAAGTAAGATTTCATACTAATTTTTTTTAGATATGTTACATTCGTTAATAATTAATGATAAGTTTTCATCTGTCAATAAAGCAGATATTAGGAAATGTTTGATGCATACAAATGTCATTTTTTCTTTGGCTTACTAATTGATCACATATTAAATTTAAAAATGGATGCCCTTACTAGTTTTATAGTTGTTATTATCGCAATTACAATCCAATTCTCTTTATACGCGATTAAAAGGCTACAGGAGCCTCTAGAACCTAATTATTTGATATCTAAAAATTCAAAAAAAATTAAAAACTATATGGGTAAATATTGGAAAAATGCCGAAATAACAAATGGTAGATTAGCTATGATTGGTTTTTTAGTTTTAATAATAAACTACGGCTTGTTTGGCTGGATGATTCCGGGTTTTATTTAAGCTATTAATTTATTTAAGATTAAAAATAAATAAATCTCACGTACAAAACAAACTCTCTTTTTAAAAAATAATTTTTTATTATATGCAAAAACAGAAATTGAGTAATTCTGATTTTGATGAAAATGGATTAGATAGCTATGGAATACATTGGCTGCAATATGCTGCTTTTGCTGTCTCTGGTTTTGCTATATTTACTACCTGGGCATTTTTCTATGATGAAAGATTCCACAACTTTGTAATGAATATTCTTAGGGTTATTAACTGTAGTGGATTTAATTGTAATGGAGCTCTTTAAAATTCTATGACTATTCCAGATCAAAAAACAATATTTATTGATAATGCCTATGAGGAAATAAAAAACATATGTATAAATCTTCAAAAAGATACTGATGCTTCGAATTTAGAAGTTAAAAGTTTACTAAAACTACTTATGAAGGAATGGGAAGAAAAGGAAGAACAAAAAACTGGTTTTGGATTCAGGTAAAGTTACCCACTATAGAAGTGGCTGTGGCATCAAATTATTTCAATATAAATAGTTTTACACTTTAAAAAATTTAATATTTATAATTTCACTTTTTTTAGATTGAAATTAAAAAGGAATGAATCTCAAATAGAAAATTCATTCCAGATTTAGCATTAGTTTTATCTAGATTTAAATTTTATAATCTAACTCCTCTGGTGGACTATCAATCATTAGATCCCTCCGATTCAACAAGTTAAACTTACGTCCTACTTATAAAGAAAGTAAATCAGTAAAAATGCTGATTTATAATTTTCTAAAATGTTTGAATTAATGAAGCCAATTCTGGTGCATCCAACAAAAGAGCAAAAAAAGTTAGCACAACTAATAGAAATATGGAAAAGTAAAATTGAATCATAATTATTAAAATAATTAAAAAGATTTCTTGAGGTTGTATAAAATAATGCTTTATTTACATAATTAAATATCTCTACCTAGAAAAATTTAATTGAAGAATAATTACGAAGCTTCAGGAAAAAATATAGTCCTATTGTTTTGCCAATACTCTCAACCTTTAAGTAAATGATCACACTGTGATATACGTTTTTCGTATCTTGGGAAATCAAGACAGTAGCAAAAGTTTCTGTAGTGCTGTAGCGAAATTGATTGCAAGTAATACAAATCTTTGTACGTTTTCGTTTTAGGATTGATTGTTTTAGATATTCCCATTTTTACGGATTTACCTTAATCATGATTACTGGAATTTATTAGTAACAATTTGCCAACCTCCTGAAATTAATTCATTCCATGTTTCATAAGCACACTCAATAGAATGAAGCCTTGAATTTTTAAGCTGGGCTGGTTCACCTAATTCATTTGAATAAAAAAGGTGAGTGTATACTTTTAAGTTATTAGATACAGATTTCTTATAACTCTCAAAAAAAATCAAGAAACCACTTTTTTGGTTAAACAACCAGCCAGTTGGGGGGTCAATAAGGCTGCTACGATAAAAATAAGTCCGAACATTAGCGACTCCTGAAGTCATAGGGGTAATACGGTTGTACTATTAATATAAATGTACTACTCACCGACGTCAAGTATTCCGCCAAGCAATTATTTAATTAAAATAATTTCTTCCAGAAATAATTAGCCCTAAACTTCTTATTTGGTAAAAGAGGATACAATTAACTCCTTCAAAAGCTAAATATCATCAAATAGTAAATCCAAAAAAATAAAATGTATCGAAATCCCTTCTATTTAGGATGGAATAAAGGTTGGTCTTTTCTATTTTTCTTAGAAGGTGGCATTGCAAAAATTGAAGCAAAAGGTTTTGGTATATCGATTACATCAAAAGTGAAAAAAGGAGAATCACCCTCAGAAACTGCAGATAGATTAGTCTATAAAGAACAAAGGATTAGAAAATCAAGATATTATTCTTGGATTAGATCCATTAATGAAAAATAATAAATTAAGTAAACTTTCATTTATTAAAGTATTTTGTTGACAGTCAATTTAAAATAGAAGTTAGTAATTTTATTTATCGTGTCTAATAAATTTTATGAATGGTGGAAAAACCATAGAAAAGTTGTAACTTATGGAGCTTTTATAGTCTTATTTAGTTTTTATTTATCTCCTGTTGTCAAAGAAGCAGAATATAAAAACCAATGCATTAAGCACTCTACTAAGGGAGCATTAACTAAATTTAATAAAGACGATATAGGAGAAACCTTATTAAAAGAAACAGGTTTAAAAATTGACGAACTAGCGAAGATTGAAGGTTATAAGAATTGCATTAATTAAAAAGTTTGCAAAAATTACACTGAGTTTTTTAAATGATTAAGGGTGTTTTTAAACTAATCTTATTAATATTTTTAATTGGATTCTTGTCAATAAGCCCAAAAACAAGATACATGGTTGGCATATCTCTAAAACAAATTTCTTCGTTTCTTTTATGGACCGTTAAATATGAAGATAGAGCAAAATGGATTATAGATAAACCAAGTTGGATACCTAGCCAAAGACTTAATCCATCGTATTAAATGAAGACTTATTTAGAAGAACGAATTGAATGGTATGACTATAATTATAGAAATGGTAATGCATTAATTTCTGATAAGCAGTTCGACCAACTTGAAAAGAATTTATTGAGAATAAACCCTGATTGTGATTACTTTAAAAAGAAAAATAAACTAGTTTTACCTTCATTAGAAAGGGATTCAATAGATAAATTTTTGAAAGGATTATTAGCAGATACCAGATTAATAATTGAGCCTAAAATTGATGGTTGTGCTGTTGCTTTGCAATATAGGAATGGAACCTTGGAGAAAGCAATTTCAAGAAAAGGGACCGACGTAACAAGTAAACTTGTAAAACTTCAAGATATTCCCAATCATCTCCCTATTCGAGGAGTTCTTCAAGTTAGAGGTGAACTATATGCACCCAATCAAAACCCAAATATCTCCCAAAGAATCTCTTCCGGATTTCTCAGAGCTAAAGAAGGATTTCCTAAAAGTCTATCCTTTTGCGCATTTCAAATAATTAATTCAACACTTAACCAATATGAGTCCAAAAAGAGTCTATCTCAGCTAGGTTTCACGATCCCTCAGGATATTTCATGCAACTTTACGAGCCAAGTTCAAGTATTTAGAAACCAATGGCTAGAAGGGAAGCTTTTTAGGAAATATCCAACTGATGGGATAGTAGTAAAGATCAATTCAAGAAAATTACAATTAATAAGAGAAAAATCAAATTTAGATTACCCTTATTGGCAGATAGCAATAAAAAGTTAATGGAATTAATACACCAGATTTTTCCTACTTGGCATATTTACTTGGATATGTTTTTGATTGGCTTTGGAACTTACGGTTTTCTAAGAATTAAAAAAAAATAAAAACAAAATAAATAACTCATAAAAAAGTTTATAAATCATCCGTGCTCCTTAAGCATGGATTTAAGTTGTTCGCTATCTAATTGTTCGAGATAATTTCTAATTGCCAACCAAGATCTTCTACTTTCTAACTTTCCACTTTGTTTAAATAAATTTGCGGAAACTTGATCTATCAATTCTTTATGAGTCATATTTATATTCTTCATCAAGTTCAATGACAACACCATTAAAAAATTCTGCTAATAATTGTGATGGCTCTGGGACAGATAACTTTCTATCTAGTTTTGATAGTTTTTTTTTGATTGGATTTAAGTTAGTCATACTGATTCAGGTAATTCAAGTTCTTCAAAAGTCCAACCTTCTAATTGAAGGTCATGCCATTTATCCCAGGCATTATCCAAATACATTTGAGTTGATGATTTGATTGCCATTGGCTCACCAAAATGATTTGCATAATATGTATGAGCAAAAATTCTCATACTATTTCTTGGAGATTTTTCGTTCCTTTTAAATAAAATTAATCTTTTGCGGTCTGGGCTAAGCAACCAACCACTTGGGGACTCATTACGATAACCGTAAGAAAAATTAGTCCAAACATTAGCTCCTCCTAAAGTCATTACAAAGTAATACATGTGTACTATTACTATAAATACATTAGGAATGGATCGTCAAGTATTTTGGCAAACAAATTATTTGCACTCATAAAGAATTTAAACAGTCCCGCTAATCTCCAAAGAATAAAATACCTACCAAAAGCCTATTATAGAAAGCATTTTGATAGGTAATACCGGACCCCCGTCAGTTCTCTGCTGCATCGACCTGGAAATGCCAGAAGAGGATTCAAAGTGGGCTTTCGTTTCCGATTACAAGATCGGTTTACTACCGCATCACGACAGTCTCCTCATGTCGAAAGAGAGTCAGATCAGAGCACATAAAGAAGAACTTAACCAAAGATCCAGTATCTTAACTCTAACTTATTTTTTTATGCATTTGGAGATGGCCAAATGTCTCTTACCATAGTTAATAAAACTTGAGCTTCATCATATCTTTCTGAATGAGTTTCACCATTCAATAAAAATGTGATATGAGCCATTTTTCGTCCAAGAATTTCTCGAGATTTGCCATAACAATGAATATTAGAACCCTCAATTTCAGATAACATTTTAAATCTTTTTTCCATTGAAATTGGGAAATTATTTTTTAATCCGAGAAGATTTATCATAATTGCTCCCTCACAATTCATTTTAATTTCAGGTGGCATTATTCCAGAAGAAATACAAACATATTGATCAAACTGGCTTGAAGAACAAGCCTCAATAGAAAAATGAGCAGAGTTGTGAGTTCTTGGAGCTATTTCATTAATTAAAAGACCATTGTCTCCATAGAAGAACTCAATACCTAAAACTCCAACGTAATTAAGTTCATTTACTATTGAAGAGAAAATATTTATTGCAAATAAGTTTAAATCATATTCAGTTGCTGCTGGAGCAAGAACCCAATCACAAACATGGTTTGATTGGAATGTTTCAACAATTGGAAAGAATCTAATCTTACCAGTATGATCTCTTGAACCGACAAGAGCCAGTTCTTTTTCATAATCTATCCATTCTTCTATTAAGCAATCATCAGAATTATTCTCTTTTACAAAAGAATCTAAATCTTCTTTTGTCTTTATTTTTTTGTTCCCTTTACCGTCATATCCACCTTTATTTGATTTTGCCATTAAAGGGAAACTCCAATTATTGATTTCCTCATCCGAGAGATTTTTAAAATCTTCAATTCTTATCCATTTTGGACAGGGAATATTCATATTATCTATTAGTTTTTTTTGAGAAAACCTATCTACTAAAGGCTTAATTGCATCGAGGCTTGGGATGAATATATCATTATTATCAATTAAATTTAATTTATCAATTTTTATCCATTCATTTTCAAAAATTATAGCTTCACACTCATTAATTAATGATTTATTACCCCTTATCTTTAAAGGATCAGCTTCAATAACATAATCTGCTTTTGAAGCAGCAGGATCCTCACAAGATTTTGTTTGAACACATACTTCTAAATTTCTTTTTTTTGCTGCCTCAGTTAACATCAAAGCCAGTTGACCACCGCCAATTATTCCTAGAGAATAATTTTTCTTAATATTTTTTATATTTTTTTTTAAACTCATAGGCTGATTTTATTACGATTTCTAATTCTTAACAACTGATTTTTTAAGTATATAGAGCTTAGGTTTTGCTATTATAAGAAGTATTTAAAATTAAATATTTATAAATCCAAACTAGGTAATTAATTGTGAATAAGAGAAAAATATTAGTCCCATTAGGTGATAAGTCATACGAAGTAACTCTAGAAGCAGGAATACTAAATAATATCTGCGAAGAACTTTTAAAAATTGGAATAACAAAAAATAGAAAAATACTTGTGATTTCAAATGAAGAAATATCAAACTTATATGGAGAAAAATTCTTAAATAATTTAAAAGATAATAATTTTAAGGCCCAAATATGCCTTATCAAGGCCGGAGAATCTCATAAAAACTTGAAAACTTTAAGTGAAATATATGATGTTGCATTTGAATTTGGTTTAGATAGAAATTCAATAATCATTGCACTTGGAGGAGGAATTGTTGGAGATGTCAGTGGTTTTGCTGCGGCAACTTGGTTGAGAGGTATCGAATATATTCAGATTCCAACAACATTATTATCAATGGTTGATTCATCTGTCGGAGGGAAAACAGGGGTGAATCATCCTAAAGGCAAAAACTTAATTGGAGCTTTCAATCAACCTAAAGCTGTTTTTATTGATCCAGAAACTTTGAAAAGTTTGCCCAAAAGAGAATTTAGTGCCGGTATGGCCGAAGTAATAAAATACGGAGTCATAAGAGATAAAGAACTTTTCGAATACTTAGAAATTGAAAAGAACAAGAATGAACTTATAAATCTAAAAAATGAATATTTAATTAAAGTAATTAATAGTTCAATTAAAACTAAGTCTCATGTCGTTTCTCAGGACGAACATGAAAATGGTATTAGAGCAATATTGAATTATGGGCATTCTTTTGGTCACGTTATTGAAAATTTATGTGGATACGGCAAATTTCTACATGGTGAGGCGATATCAATTGGGATGAATATTGCGGGGAAAATAGCAATTGAGAAAGGGTTATGGTCTAGAGAACAATTAGAGAGACAGCAGAATCTTTTGGAGAGTTACAATCTACCTACCGAGATCCCCAACATAAATAAAGAAGACGTTATGACAATACTTATGGGTGACAAAAAAGTTCGTGATGGAAAAATGAGATTCATCTTACCGAAAGAAATAGGTGAGGTTGATATATATGATGACGTAGAGGATTCATTATTTTTAAAGTTTTTTTCTTAACGAAGGCAGGTTGAATTTATATTCATCTTCTTCTCCTTAAACTTTTTAAAAACAAACCACTTAAAATCACCAAGACAGACAGGATCAACCAGTCTCAATAATGTCTCTCTTCTTAAAAGAGCATTTGATAAATCCTCCTTAAACTCTTTCTGAATTCCATAAAGTCTCTCTGCTAAACCAAGTGCCAACAAAGCCTCTCCTTGTTTAGTTATTCCAACAGTATTAAATCCTAGATTCTCAGCATCATTAATTAAAGTTTCTACGCACACATGAGATGTTAAATCGCAATTCCCAGGAGAATCTAGAACATTATTTATCATTCTTTGATTTTTATAAGTAACCATCGTTCCATCAGAATTCCTAGAGGTATAGTATTTCTCAGCTTCTTTGGCGTAATCAATTATCAATAAGATACCATTATTGATTCTCCCATAAAGAGCTTTTAACCATTTTGAGTTGTCTACATGCCATTCTGTCGTCCATCCTTCAAGGGCATCTTTAGGCGGAATATTTATCCCCAGTTTACTTTTAGCAAGTTCGATACTTTTTCCTAATTCACTTGTAATTGGCATTTCATCAATAAATAATCTACTGGATATTTTGTCTATAGATACTGCTTGACGAAATAATTTTCCTTTTGAAAAGGTAATTCTCTCTACCGGCAAAGCATCTAAAACCTCATTTGCTATAACTATTCCATTGATATTATTTTCCTCTACTTCTTCCAAACCTTTCCATAAAATATCAATACCTAAGTTTAAAAAATTCTCCAATTTATTTTTTTGTTTTTCTACCATCCCTTTATTAGGTTCAATGATTATAAAAGAAACTCCTTTCAAAAAATTCTTGCCACTTCCTAATAAATATTTAATTAATCCACTCATAAAGCTTCCATCTCCAGCTCCAAATTCAATTACAGCTAATTTCTGATTAGATAAAAGAATACTTTTGAACTGAATCAACCAATCTTCTATTTGTTTACCCACTAAAAAAGCAAAATCATCTGATAATGAGGATGATGTAACAAAATCGCCTCGAACGCCTAACTTAGCTTTACCACTGCCATAGTAACCATTGATAGGATCATTTAAAACAAAATTCATATAGTCATAAAAACTTATAGCCCCACCCATTTTTATTATTTTTTTTACTATCCAATCAGGATTATTCGCGGGTAAGCTATTCATCGGCGAAAATATAAAGAGACAAAACTTATTTATGCCTTCAAAGATTAACTATTTATTGGGAATATTTCTATCTATATTAGTTTTAATTTCAAATAGACCCGTTTTCGCTATAAATAATCCAAATCTCTTACCAGAAGAAAAAACACCCGTAATTGATTTAGCTAAAACATTAAGCCCTATCCAGAAAAAATCTTTAGAGGATAAGCTCAACAATCTAGAAATTGAAAGTGGGTGGAAAATCAAATATTTATCTCAGTTTGAGAGTTCTCCTGGCAGCGCAATAAAGGACTATTGGGATTTAGATGAGACAAGTTTGTTAATAGTTGCAGATCCTAGAGGAGGAAATTTACTCAACTTTAACGTCGGAGAGGCTTATTTTAATTTTATGCCAAGGTTATTTTGGGTTGAACTTCAAACAAGATTTGGTAATCAATATTATGTGAAAGATCACGGTGAGGACGGTGCAGTATTAGATGCAATTAATTCAGTAAAGATTTGCCTTGAAAGAGGAGGGTGTCAAGTTGTCCCTGGCCTACCCAAAGAGCAATATATATGGACTTTATGTACTTCCATTCTTGGAGGTTTAGTAGCAGGTTTCGCATCTGCTCCAAGAAAAGAAGGTCAAGTCATATCAATTGGATTTTTAGCTCTTCTTTCCCCTTTATGGGGAATGTTATTTGGAATTTTTGGTTTAGCGCCGATAATATCCAGAACAAATGATTTATTACCTTTATTTAAAAATGGTTTAGCTTTTACAGCCGCAGGAATTGCGGGCTATATCTTATCTCAAACATTGTTTGCAAGATATAAAAAGCCCAAGAACACTTAAAATATGATCAAGAATATCTAATTCTAAAAAAATTTATCTTCTTCACAAATTTCACCAGACTCTGAATACCATCGATGAGAAACATTTATTAATTCCTTTTTTTTAAACTCAATCCATGAAAAGTTAATTAATAATTTTCCATCTTCATCAGTTTTATATCTTGGCACTACAGCAGTGTTGAAATAAATTGTTCCTTTGCTATCAATTTTAAACATCTCTCTTAAACCAAGATTTCTTTTAAGTCGATTGTGCATATGACCAAAAATTACAAGCTCAACTTTTCGTTTCTTTTGTATTTGAGAAATAGCCACAGACAAATCTCTATCTCCCCAATCTATAGAGGGTATTTTCCAGTCCTTCCCACAAATGCTTTTAGGTTCTGAGCCTAAACCAGAAGGGCCAGCATGAGACATAATTATTAAAGGGATCTCATCAATAGTCTCCTCTGAACATCTGATAATTTTATTTATTGAATCTTGTTCGGTGATAGGTCCATAAACGCCTTTAACTTCTTTTGAGAGATAATAACCACCTCCAGAACTACATGGTCTCGCAGAAAGTAAATTAATTTGATTATTAAAAACTTTTAAATCCCATGCACAATATTTTTCACCAAGAATACGTATCTGCTTTGAGAGAATTTCACCTGTAGAATCCTTACCTCTATCATGATTTCCTAAAATCACAAAAGTAGGAATTTTGATCTCATTGATTTTTTTTATTATTTTGACACTCCCATCAGAAATATCACCAACAAATAAAACCATATTTGGTTTAATAATCGATAAAACTTTCAAGTCTAATTCAGACCATTGACCATGACAGTCACCAACAATAGCAATTTTTAAATTTGTCAGAATTTTTTCTGTTTAAAGGCATATAATCTATTTAGAGATATTCTAAATCCTGACCAGTATAACTTCTACTGCAAAACAGAAATCCTTTCAAACTGAAGAGAATTTGATTTCTGAAATAAAGGAGCGTTGCAAAAAAGCTAATGCCATTATTCTTGCGCACTATTATCAATCTCCAGAGATTCAAGAAATTGCAGATTTTATTGGCGATTCATTAGATCTATCTAGGAAAGCTGCAAATAATGATGCAGATATAATAATTTTTTGCGGTGTCCACTTTATGGCCGAAACTGCAAAAATACTTAGCCCAAATAAAACAGTCCTATTACCAGATATTGACGCAGGATGCTCATTAGCAGACGATTGTCCCTCAGATAAATTTCAAAAATTTAGGGAAGAAAATCCAGATCACTATGTCGTAAGTTATATAAATTGTACTGCAGAAGTAAAAGCGCAAAGTGATCTGATTTGTACAAGCAGTAATGCAGTCTCATTAGTTAAAAAGATACCTGAAGATAAAAAGATAATATTTGCGCCAGATAAGAACCTTGGGAGATGGGTACAGAAAAATTCAGGAAGAGATCTTAAATTATGGCCTGGCAGCTGTATTGTTCATGAATCATTTAGTGAAGAAGCACTTCTAAAATTAAAATATCAGAATCCAGGATCAAAAGTCATTGCTCATCCTGAATGTAGTCAAAATTTACTAACTCTATCAGACTTTATTGGATCAACAAGTAAACTGCTTGATTTCGTAAGTAAAGATCCATCTAAAACATACATGGTATTAACTGAACCTGGAATAATCCATCAAATGAAGAAGAAAGAACCTAATAAAATCTTCATTGAAGTTCCAGATATAGAAGGTTGTAAATGTAACGAGTGTCCATATATGAAATTAAATACTTTAGAAAAAATTCTAGATTGTTTGAAAAACAATTCCCCGTCTATCGAACTTGACCCAGAAATAATAAGAAGAGCCTATGTGCCAATAAAGAGAATGCTAGATATGAGTAATTAATTTAAAGAAAATACTTTATCTTCCTTATTAATTTTTAGGAATGCATCAAGGTTTGTAGTGCTAGGCTTGAATTCACTTATCTGATTATTTCTATTAATTATATTTATCAGCTCTTTTTCACCAGCTCTATATTGTTTATCTTTTCTAGTTCCAATCTCTCTTTGAAGAATAGGGTTGATATTCATTTTTACTTCTATGTCAGGAATAATTCCAGATTTGTTTATGTCAGTGCCGTTCGGAGTTAAATACTTAGCGACTGTGACAGTTAACCCTGAACCATCAACTAATGTCCTCATAGATTGAACTAGACCTTTACCAAATGTTTTCTTCCCAACTAATTTTCCTCTTTTGTTATCTTTTATTGCCCCAGAAACTATTTCGCTAGCACTAGCAGAACCCTCATTAACTAAGACCACTAAGGGCTTTTTTGTTAGAGCTTGACCGTTTCCTCTTTTTGTTTCTTTTAAGCCATCTTTACTGAGTGTAATTACTATTACTCCATTGTTAATGAAGTGCCTTGAGATATCAATGCTTGATTCTAATAAACCTCCTGGATTACTTCTCAAGTCAAGAACATATCCTGCAACTTTTCTTGTTTCTAAATCTTTAATAGCATCTCTAGTCTCTTTTGATGCATTTGCATTAAATTGTTTAATTCTCACATAGCCAATTAATAAACCATTTTTGGATTGATTGACTTTACTTGATACAGATTTTATCTCAATCTTTTCTCTTGATAAAATCTTAAAAAAAGATTTAGAACCTCTAAGAATTTCAAGCTTTACTTTAGTACCTCTTTTTCCTCTTATTAATTTCACGGCCTCCTCTATATTCATGCCTTCAGTAGAAATATCATCTATAGATAATATTTTATCTTTAGCTTTAATTCCAGCATCAAATGCAGGGGTGTCCTCTATGGGAGAAATAATTATTAAATCATCAGATTCTTTATCTTTAACTATTTGGATACCAACTCCAGTTAATTCACCAGAGGTATCAATTCTCATTTGATTAAATTCCTTAGGTTCTAAAAATCTTGTATAAGAATCATCTAACTTAGAGAGCATATCTCTAATCGAATCATATGCTTCATTGCTGTCTGAATATGTTTTTGATAAAACTTCTTTTCTTAGATTAATCCAATTAGACTTTTGAAATTTACCGCTTGTATCAAGAAAATCTCTATATACAATTTGCCAAACATGATCAATTACTTCTTTATAACTATTATTTAAAACTGTTGCTTCTGCAAAATTATTTAAAAATATCCCAGAGAAGGTTGTCGCGAACAAAATTATGAATTTTTTTTTAAGCAATTTTCTTATCTTCAAAGAATTCGATATTTTTTATTATAAAAAGAATTTTTTTATAATTTCAGAAATTTGACAAATCCTTAAGGATCAATCCACTTCCCATCATCCTTAATAAGTTGGATTAAAGCATTAACCCCCTCATCTTCAGGTACTCTTTTTATCTCTTCTTTCCTTCTATATAAAGCAATAGTTCCTTTGCCTTTACCAACATAACCATAATCAGCGTCTGCCATTTCTCCAGGACCATTAACAATACATCCCATTATTGCTATATCTAGACCCGTCAAATGTGAAGTGGCATTCCTAACTTTGTCTACAACTTCTTCTAGATTGAAAAGTGTTCTTCCACAACTAGGGCAACTGATGTATTCAACCATTGTTTTTCTTAATCCTAAAGATTGCAAAATTGAATAGCAAACTGGTATTTCCTTCTCTGGGGCTTCTGTTAAAGAAACCCTGATGGTATCTCCTAATCCCTCTGCTAAAAGCGTTCCAATTCCAGCAGTACTTTTAATCCTTCCATAATCACCATCTCCAGCTTCAGTTACTCCTAAATGTAAGGGATAGTTATATCCTTCTGAGTCAAGCCTATCTGCGATCATTCTGTAAGCTGCCATCATGACCGGGGCCCTGGAAGCTTTCATAGAAATAATTATGTTATGAAAATCAAGCTCATCACAAATTTTGACAAACTCCATCGCAGATTCTGTCATTCCCAATGGAGTATCTCCATAAGTAAAAAGCATTCTCTCAGATAGAGACCCATGATTAACTCCAATCCTTAGAGCTTTATTTTCAGCCTTTAAAACTTCCACCAAAGGGGTAAATCTTTTAAGTATTGTTTGTTTAATAGTTTCAAATTCCTCATCTGTATATTCAGTTCTTGTAGGTTCTGATTTTTCGAATACAAACAGTCCAGGATTAATTCTCACTTTATCAACATGTTTTGCAACCTCCATTGCAATTTTCATACCATTATGGTGAACATCAGCTACCAAGGGAGTGTTGATATTATTTTCTAATAATTTTGCTTTTATATCTCCTACTGCTTTTGCATGTGCTAAAGAAGGAACGGTTAATCTTACTATTTCACAACCCACATCATGAAGTCTTTTGATAGCCAAGTAAGCATTTTCGACATCCATAGTATCTTCATTTATCATGGATTGAACTCTTACTGGATAATCACTTCCAATAGCTATATCACCAACCATTACTGTTCTAGTTATCCTCCTCTCAATATGAGTTGAATATCTTTTGGAGAGACTATTAACCTCTTTTGATTGAGTTAATGACATTAAAATTCTTGATATTCAAAAAGGATTGAATAAATTATAAGGCATATAGTTTACTACTCACATTCTCTAGGTCTTTTAAAGTCAGATGATAAGGTTTATTGATTTCTTTTGAAGGAAATCTCATTAAATAAGATGGATGAAAAATCACCATAATTTCTCTCCCATCTTTTTTAATCCATTGACCTCTTAAATTACTTATGGGATCTTTTACTTCTAAAATTGCTCTCATAGCAGTCGAACCAGTAAGTACTATAAATTTCGGATCAACAAGTTTTATTTGCTGTAATAACCAAGGTTTATGAATATTAATTTCTCTGGAAGTAGGTTTTCTATTATTTGGTGGACGACATTTAATTACATTACAAAAATAAACATCTTGCTCGTAATCAATCCTAGCTTTTTTCAACAATTCGTTTAATAAGTTGCCAGATTTGCCTACATAAGGTTTTCCCTCTAAGTCTTCCTGTGCTCCAGGTGCTTCACCAATTATTAATAAATCTGCAAATACACTTCCTCTTCCAATAACTAACCTTTTCACCGAAAATAAAATTTAAATATTTTTTATCTTAAGAAGTCAAAACATGAAAATAAAATAAATTAAGAAAATAAACTAAATTAAACCATTTTGTGATACTTTTACTTAATCTTAATTTATGCATTTGTCTTTATTAAAAGTCATATTTGAAAAGCTATAAATCAATGATTAAAGTAAATTTATCTAATCGGGCACTTTCTATTGAGCCTTCTCTTACACTGAAGATAAGCGCCAAAGCAAATCAATTAGCTACAGAGGGAGTAGATATTTGCAATTTAAGTGCTGGGGAACCTGATTTTAATGCCCCAAAAGAAGTTATTGAAGCCACAAGTAAAGCTATATTTGATGGATTTACAAAATACGGACCTGCAGCGGGGAATTTAGATCTCCGGAAAGCAATTGCGAATAAACTTCAAATTCAAAACAATTTAAATATTGAATTTGAAAATGTAATGGTCACAAATGGAGCTAAACAAGCAATATATAATCTTTTCCAGGTTTTTTTAAATGATGGAGACGAAGTTATAATACCTGCTCCATACTGGCTAAGTTATCCCCAGATGGTTAGGTTAGCTGGTGGAAAGCCAATCTTTACAAATTCTTCTGCTGAAGATGGATTTAAAATAGATTTAAAAGATTTGAAGTCTAAAATCTCCCCAAAAACTAAATTCTTAATTATTAATTCTCCTAATAACCCGACTGGGAGAGTAATGTCAAAGGAAGAGTTATTGCAAATTGCTGAAATAGCCAGAGAAAATCCAAATCTCAATATTCTTTCTGATGAGATTTACGAACTAATACTAAAAAAAGAATTTAATCACTACAGTTTATCTACATTAGCAAATGACTTAAAAGAGAGAATTTTCATAATAAATGGGTTTGCAAAAGGATGGGCTATGACTGGCTGGAGAATAGGTTATTTAGTAGGGGCCAAAGATGTGATCAAAGCATCCTCTGCATTACAAAGTCAAAGTACAAGTAATGTTTGTTCTTTTGTTCAAAAAGGTGCTTTGGAGGCTTTAAAAATAAATAATGAGTTTTTCTCAACGATTAATAGTCATTATGATCAAAGAAGAAGTCTTCTCTATGAGGGCCTTAAAAATATAAATGGGATTTATATTCAAGAACCTAATGGCGCATTTTACGCATTTCCAAGATTACCCGACTCCTCAATTACTTCTGTTGATTTTTGCAAAAAAGTTCTTCAAGATTATGGATTAGTTGTTGTACCTGGAAAAGCTTTTGGGGTTGATGAATGTATAAGAATTTCTTGTGCAGCCTCAGAAGTTAAAATTAAAGATGGGTTAAATAGGCTCCAAGAAGCAATTTCTGCTTATTATTGATTTCAACTAATAAAATGTTTAATTTAAAAAATTTACTACTAAGTTCATCTTTATTATTTTCTATTTTTTCATCACCCGTATTTTCAAATCCCAAAGTTTTAAAAGTTGGGGCAATACCTGATCAAAACCAAGATGTTTTGGACAAAAGATTTATTTTATTTTCAAAAGAATTATCCAAACAACTCGATGTAGAAGTTAAATACATTCCTGTTATTAATTATGTTGCGGCAGTCACTGGATTTAGAACTAAAGATTTAGATTTAGTTTGGTTTGGCGGTTTATCAGGAGTTCAAGCAAGATTACAAACTCCTAATTCAATTGTCATAGCTCAAAGAGATATCGATAAGGAATTTAAAAGTATTTTTATAGTAAACAAAAATTTAGAACTTAACTCAATTTCAAACATTAAAGGACTTAAAAAACTCAAGAATTTAAGATTTACTTTTGGCTCTGAAAACTCAACTTCTGGAAGATTAATGCCAGAATATTTCTTAAATCAAGCAGGGTTAGAAATCAAACACTTTAAAGGTAAAAAAGCAGGGTTTAGTGGAAGTCATGATGCCACAATAGCTTTAGTTAATAGTGGGGCATTTGATGCTGGAGCTTTAAATAAACAAGTTTGGGAAAACAATCTTAAAAACAATCCTAAAAGAACAAGTAATTTAGAATTATTTTGGATTACCCCAGAATATGTTGACTATCATTGGGTGGCTCAAGGGGATCTTGAAAATAGATTCGGGGAAGGGTTTACAAAAAAACTTAAATCAGTAATTCTAAATTTAGATATAAATCAAAAATCACATAAAAAGATATTAGATATGTTCAATGCAAAAAGATTTATTAAGGCAGAAGCAAAACAGTATAAAAATATAGAGGAAATCGGGAGGAAATTAAATAAAATTAGATGAATAATACTCTCTTAGAATTAAAAAATATATCTTATAAATACGAAAAAAATCTGATTCTAAATAAAGTAAATTTAAAAATCAATTCAGGGGAGAAAATTGCACTTTTAGGTAAAAGCGGTTCAGGAAAAACTACTCTTATATCAGTGCTTAATGGCACTATCAAGCCAACTCAAGGTGAGGTTAAATTATTCAATAAAAGTTTCGAGGAATTAGATAGAAAGCAAAAATGCAAGATAACAACTATTTGGCAAGATTTAAGATTAATAGAAGATCTCTCAGCAGAACAAAATGTTAATTGTGGACTCCTAGCGGAAAAAAATCTTTTTTTTGCTTTTAAAAATTTGCTAAATATAACTTCTTTTAAGAAGGCTCATAAATATATGCAATTATGTAGACTTCATAACTCTATTTTCGACAAGAAAATCAGAAAACTATCTGGGGGGCAAAAACAAAGGGTAGCTATAGCTAGATCATTAATTCAAAGATCAAATATATTATTTGCAGATGAGCCTTTTAATAATTTAGATCCCAAATTGATAACAAGAATTAAAAACCTACTGCTAGAAAATATTGATAAAAACAATTTAAAATCTCCAAAGACAACATTAGTTGCATTACATAGATTAGATTTACTGAACGATTTTGATAAAGTTATTGGAATAAGGGATGGTAAAATTCTTTTCAATATTAAAAGAACTAACTTAAAGAAGCTTCATTTAGACAAAATATATTAATTTGTTGAATAAATTAAAATTAAACTATATCTCATTATCTTTTCTTCCAATTTTGGTTTTCATACCTCTAGGGTATCAATTAATAACCCACGTACATTTTGGAGGATTTAATTTATTCCAAGAATTCTTAATTTCTGCATTTAATCCCAAGATCGATAATGAAATTATTATTACAGTAATTAATCGATTAAATGAAACTATCTTAATTGGTTTTTCTAGTTGGTTAGTAAGTATTATTTTTGGAGCAATTTTTGGAATATTATCCTCAAATATTTTTTATAAAATCTTTAATATTCCAAATTTTTTCTTCAGCATAATAAGGTTTTTTCTAACAATAATTAGATCAATTCATGAAGTAGTTTGGGGAATAATATTAATGCAAATATATGGCATAAATTTTTCAATAGGAATAATAGCTATATGTATTCCTTATATTGCTGTAAATTCAAAAGTCTTTGCTGAACAATTAGAAACTATTGACGACAAAAGTTTGGAATCTATCAACCAAATAAATGCGCCTAAATTTTCTTCTTTATTAACTTTAATATGGAATCCAGTAATAAATACATTTAGAAACTTTGGTTTATATCGATTAGAATGTTCAATAAGAAGTACGGTGATTTTAGGACTTTTTGGGATTGGAGGAATAGGCACTAGTATTTTTTTATCTTTCCAAACTTTGAATTTTAGAGAGTTATGGACTTATTTATGGTCCTTAGCAATTTTGATAATTCTTTCTGGATTAATATTTAAAAAAATAAAATTTAACCATACAAATAAAATCCTATCTATCTTTTTTATTGCAGTTTTTTTTATAACAATCTTACTTTCTTTTTCATATTTTCTTTATTTTGTTTTTAATAATAATTTTGAAAATTTTAATTCTGTTAGTGCTCTATTTAAATCAAGCTCATATTTAGGATTATTTGATTTATTAAAACTTATATTGGAAACAATAATTTTGAGTCTTTTATCGACAGGAATTGCAATTAGTTTACCTCCATTAGTAATAGGATTTTTTAACAACAATACTTCTAAAGTTCTTATAAAAATTTTTGCATTTTTATTTCGTTTAATACCTACACCTGTAATACTTCTAACTCTATTAACTTTTAATAATCCTTCTTTATCTTTAGCAGCTTTAACACTAGGTCTTCATAACGCTGGCATTACAAGCAAATTACTTTTTACAAACCTAGATAGCCAAGACAAGAGAAATTATATCGCAATGAAATCTTTAGGAATCTCAAAAAAGACTAGTTGGCTTTTAGGTTTATTTTCTCAACAAGCAAAAAGTTATTTAGCATATTGCGCTTATAGATCTGACATAATTATTAGAGAAACTGCAATTGTTGGAGTTATTGGAAGTGTTGGTCTTGGTTGGCAATTGCAAGAATCAATTAGTTCCTTCGCATGGCAAGAAGTTACTATAGTTTTGATGGCTTATAGCTCCATCGCAATATTAGGCGAATTAATTAATGGTAAAATCAAAAATAGTTTAACTTGATTTGTAAGAATATTTTGTTTAATCAAGTAATTATTTTTTTCCGGTTATAGTGATTAGTTTACCAAAACAGCTAGTTGTAATTGGAGATAGCTCAGTTTATGGATGGGGAGATAATGAAGGTGGTGGATGGTGCGAGAGGCTACGAAAAGATTGGTGCAATAACAACAATGGGCCAGTTATTTATCAACTTGGCGTTAGAGGAGATGGCATAGAAAAAGTTTCATCTAGATGGGAAAAAGAGTGGTCCTCTAGAGGTGAAACGAGAAGGAATAAACCTAAAGCAATCCTGCTAAATGTTGGTCTTAACGACACTGCAGCAATTGGTCAGAAAAACGGAAGACATCAATTAGATATAGATGGATTTGAATATGGATTTGAGAGACTAATTAATGAAATGAAATCTCAAACAAATGTCTTTGTAATTGGTCTGACACCTGTTGACGAAAGCAAAATGCCGTTCGCAGGATGTCTATGGTACTCAAATGATTTTTGTAATTCTTATGAAAGGAGAATGGAGGAAGTATGCCTCAATCAGAATGTCCCGTTTCTTCCTACTTTTAGAGAAATGTACTGTGATAAAAGGAGTAAAAATTGGATTAGCTATGATGGCATTCATTTAAATTCCGAAGGTCATTTCTGGATTTTTCAAAGACTTAAGAGCTGGGAGATTATTACAAAATGGAAGGAATCCTAAATCTTTCCAAATATTTTTAATTTAAAAAATATGAATATAAAATAAGAGCAAAGATTGCAAAAACAGAAGCAATACTTGTCTGAATAGCATTTACCATTTCATTACTTAATTTATATTTATTTTGAAATTTAGCACCAATAATACTTTCAGAAAGTGTTGCCAAAAATCCCGAGAATGCAACAATTATGAATTGGGATTTTGTAGAAATAATTGATAGTCTAAGCATTATATAAGTCATAAATATTGATCCTAAGACACTAGCTAATGTTCCTTCTAAACTTATTCCTCCTTCAGTTCCTCTCTCAACCTTTTTAAGTGAAGTAATTAAATATGTATCTTTCCCAAACCTTTTTCCAATTTCACTACCAAAAGTATCTGCCAACTTTGCAGCAAAACTTGCAGCAAAACCTATTTTAAACAAAAGTACGTTGGCAGAATTAAATTTGGTCATCATCGCAAGAAATAATCCTGTAGCTGCTGAGCCCCATACATTTTCAGGGCCTCTTCTACCCCCTCTTTTTTCGGCTATTCCTTGTTCTTTCTTAAATTTAAAACCTATTTTGGTAACTAGAGAGCCAAATAATAAATAAATTACAACTGACATCCATCCCTGCCAGGACAAACATCCCCACAAAATGGTTCCTAAAATACCAGCACTTATCCAACCCCCTTTTGTCATCAAAGGAATCTTGCAGAATATATAAATCAAAATAAAATTAATGCAAAAACCTATAAAAAATTGATTTGTAATTAAATCCATTTTTATCTAATTCCTTAATTTCAAATCATTTCTCCACTGGTTTAGGATTGATGATGCATTAATACTAGCTGTTGAAGTTCTTAAGATAGTGTCAGAAAGTTTAACAAAGGTATTATTATTTTTATAAAAAAAACCAATTTCTCTAGAAGACCAACCTCCTTCAGGACCAATTACATTCCAGAAAATACCCCCTTTATTATTTAAAAATTCTTGTTGCTTTTTTAACCATTGATTTAAGTCAGAAGAAGTATCTTCTCTAGTTATAGAAATTGAAACTCTTTCTTTATTATCTCTACTTTTTATCCACTCAATAATATCCATACCATTTAATATAGATGGTTTCCATAATCTTTCACTTTGCTCTACCGCTTCTTTGATAATTGAATTCCATCTCAAAAGTTTTCTTGTAAGATTTATATTTTTGTTTACTTGTCTTTCTGAAAATAATGGTTGTATAAAATCAATTCCTATTTCAGTACACATTTTCAAAATATCCTCAAAACCGCTTTTTGGTATAACAACAGCTATTCCCAATAAGTAAATTTCTTCTTCTTGAAATAAGTAAGGTTTTTGGAATTGACTAATGTTTAAACAATCATTTTTAACTTTTATAGCTTTCCATAATGAACCCTTCCCATTAGTTATAAATATTTCTTTACCTGTTTTTATCCTCATTACTTTATTTATGTAATGAGCTTCATCATTAGTAAGTTCTAAATTATTGTTTTTTATATTTAAAATTCTTTCATCTGAAATAATTAATCTTGTTAAATCTTCCATCTAAAATACTTAATCTTTAAAAACTAAATCTTCATGTTCCTTAATAGCCCAATTATTATTTTCACCACCAATAATTAACTCTTCAATTTCTACGTATTTATTAGATATCTCATTCAAAGAATTAATTAAGATATCTATTGAAATTGAATCTGAACCTCCAAAATCAACCCAAAATCTACCCCAAATGTTTTGATATTCCATCTCTCCAACATTATGCATTAACGCAGGGGAAGCTGAATCTTTTTGGTTGTTATCATATGACATCCAACTTAAATCAGAACCTTCTTCATGAGTTTGTAAATTCTCAGAGTTAAATCCACCTAAAGTTCCTATTGTGTACCAACTATCAAATAATTGATCTAAATATTTCTTTTCTGCTTCAGTGGGCATCTCAGAAAACTTTATCCAAATCCAACAGTTAAAAGGATCAACCTCTCTAAAAACAATATTCATATTGACTAATAGCTTTTTAGATCTATAGCTATTATAAGTAAGTTATTACCAGATTAAAATTCATACCTATAACTTAATTAATAATGCTTGATTTAAAAGAAATATCTTATCAACCTCAAACATCTGAGAGAAAAATAATAGACAATCTTAATTTAAAAGTTCATGAAAATGAAATCATCTTAATTTGTGGCGATAGTGGTTCCGGTAAAACAACCCTTCTTGAAATAATAAGCGGTTTAACAAATCCCCAAAAAGGAAAAATTACTTGGAAGAATAAAATCTTGTCCTCTAGACAAAGAAGATGGTTTTGTGGAGTAGTATTCCAATTTCCCGAAAGATACTTTTTAGGTACAACTATTGGGAAAGAATTAAAAATAGGCCATAAATCTTTAAGAGAAAAAAATATAGAAATAGTTTTAAATAAGGTCGGTCTAAAAAATTTAAACCTTACCCAACCACCAGAACAACTTAGTGGAGGACAACAAAGAAGATTAGCTGTAGCAGTTCAGCTACTTAGAAACCCCGCAATTCTTTTACTTGATGAACCAACTGCTGGATTAGATAGTTCAATGAGAAATGATGTGAAGAATTTAATTCTTGATCTAAAAAATAAAAACACAATTATTATTGTTACTCATGAACCTAACTTATTTGAGGGAATTCCGTCTAGAATGTTAATTCTGGAAAAAGGGAAAATCAAAAACTTTTGAAAGAAAATTATGAAGGATAGAATAGTTCGGGCTACTGCAGCAAATGGAGGAATAAGATTAGTTGCGGTCTTAACAACAGAGTCTTCTTTAGAAGCTAAAAAAAGGCACGATCTTTCTTATTTAACAACCTGTATCTTAGGAAGAGCATTTAGTGCTTCACTACTTTTAGCAAGTTCAATGAAAATAATGCATGGCAGAGTAACTTTGAGAGTTAGATCTGACGGACCTTTAAAGGGATTGCTAGTTGATGCAGGTAGAGATGGAAAAATCAGGGGTTATGTAGGGAATCCTAATTTAGAACTGGATCTAGTCAAAATAGATAATAATAAATATTCTTTTGATTTCACAAAAGCATTAGGTACAGGATATTTAAATGTTATTAGAGATAGTGGATTTGGTGAACCCTTTACAAGTACTGTTGAATTAGTAAATGGGAATATTGCTGAAGACTTAGCTTCATATTTATATCATTCAGAACAAACGCCTTCTGCTGTATTTATTGGAGAAAAAATTCAAAATAAAAGTGTTATTTGTACTGGTGGCTTATTAGCTCAAGTTTTACCTAAAAAAGACACTGACCCTTTACTAGTTTCACTACTTGAAGAAAGATGTAAAGAAATTAATTCTTTCAGCGAAGAACTATTTCAGTCAAGAGATAATCTTCTTTCGTTAATAAGAAATATATTCCCGGATATTGACGATAAATCAATATCAGAGAAAGCTCGTTCCCAAGAAGTTAGTTTTAAATGCAAGTGTTCCAAACAAAGAAGTTTAAATGCAATGAAAATGCTTGATAATAGTGAGTTGGAAGACATCCTCAATAAAGATGGTAAAGCAGAATTGGTTTGTGAATTTTGTAAGAATAAATATCTTATAAATTATGAAGAGATTAAATCGATGATAGAAAATTAATTATAAGAAAATTACCCCCAGCCATAAAATAACCATGGCTGGAATACTTTGAATTTTTTGTATTGATAAAGAATTGTTTGATATTTCCTGAATGAAAGAATTAGTTTCAAGTAATCCACCAAATATTAATCCAATTGAAAGAAAGGTAACACTCCATCCTAAAGAACCTATAAATCTTTGACCCGATTTAATTTGAGTATAGGTAAGAATTAATGTTGAGATAGAGAGCAAAAGTCTATTATTCGAATCTGGACTGATAAATAACAAAATTAAAAATAATAGTCCAACAGATATTTTTATTGAAAGGTTATTAAATGAGGGGGGAGTTATTTTTGGAAGACTGTACTGACTTGAGTTCTTAGGGTTATTATTTAAATTTTTTATCTTAGAAAGCAGTGGAAAATTATTATTGGTAAATTGATTAATTTGTTTTTCTTTTTTTGAAGCACTCACCGCTTCATAACTTACATTTCCTGATTGTCTCGCTTTCAAACTCCCCATAAGTAATTGATCGAAGGAAGATTCTATTTTTGCTTTTAGAATTAAATCTTCACCAGCCTCTTTAACTTTAATATCTCTAGCCTTCTGAATATCCTCAAAAGCAGCGCCTTCTTTTACACCTAAAATTTCATAAGGTGATTTTTCATTATTCTTTTTATTACTGTTTGAGTCCAACTTTTTTTACCAATACTAACAGATTAACCAATTTTATAATCCAATAAGGCTTTATAAAACAATTGGTTCAACTCCACTAACAACAGGAGCAACTTTGTTTAAAGTCAAGTGATTATTATCTTCAAAAAATTGGTTTAAATTCCACTCGTTTTTAAAAAGAATAACTGGTCTATTCCAACAATCTTTAACTATTTTACAATTGAAGACTCTGCCAAGTTTTTCAATAGCTTGCCATCCATCAGAAACCCATCTAGCCAATTGATATGGCATTGATTCAAGATTTGCATCTACACCATATTCACTTTTTAACCTATGAGTTACTACTTCCAACTGTAATTGACCAACAGCTGCGAGTATAGGGTCTCTTTTGCTCTCATCAAAGTCATAAAGGATCTGAACAGCACCTTCTTCACGAAGTTCATTCACACCCTTTCTAAAGTTTTTAAATGCTGAAGGATTTGGATTTCTTAGCCAGCTGAATATTTCAGGACTAAAGGATGGTATGCCTTCGTACTCCAGATGAGTACCAGTATAAAGAGTATCTCCAATAGAAAACATACCTGGATTATTCAAGCCAATAACATCTCCAGGATAGGCATCATCAACTACTTCTCTATCTTGCCCAAATATTTTTTGTGGCCTTGATAATCTAATTGTTTTCCCAGTTCTGGAATGTTTAACTGACATATCCTTTTCAAATTTCCCACTACAAACTCTTATAAAAGCGACCCTATCTCTATGCTTTGGATCCATGTTTGCTTGAAGCTTAAAAACGAACCCACTAAATTCATCGCTTGCAGGTTCAATATCCCCTTTATTACTATTTCTTGAAGTTGGTTTTTGAGCCATTTTTAGAAAACTATCTAAAAATGGTCTTACACCAAAATTAGTCATTGCAGATCCAAAGAAAACTGGGGTTAAAGAGCCATTAAAAACTTTTTCTTTTTCAAATTTCGATCCTGCCTCATCAAGAACCTCCAATTCCTCAAGTGAGTTTTCAAGCAAATCTCTCTCTACATATTTTGATAGTTCTTTATCTTCAAGACTTAATCTTTTCTCATTCGATTGTTTTCCTCTCACGGCCTTATCAAATAAAATCACCTCTCTCGAAAATCTATCAATAACTCCTCTAAATTCCTCGCCACTTCCAATTGGCCAGTTAATAGGTAAAGTATTTAATCCAAGTTCTGATTCAATTTCATCAAGTAAAGAAAATGGCTCTCTTCCTGGTCTATCCATTTTATTTATGAAAGTAAATATTGGTATTTTTCGCATCTTGCAAACTTCAAACAATTTTCTAGTTTGAGGTTCTAGTCCTTTAGCAGCATCTTCCAACATAACTGCATTATCAGCAGCAGCTAATGTTCTATAAGTATCTTCAGAGAAATCCTGGTGTCCTGGTGTATCTAATAGATTAATTACTGATCTTTGATATTCAAATTGCAATACAGTTGATGTAATTGAAATACCTCTTTGTTTCTCCAGTTCCATCCAGTCTGACGTAGCTTTTCTCTGATTACCTCTAGCCTTTACTGCTCCTGCCTGTTGAATGGCACCTCCATATAAAAGAAGCTTCTCAGTAAGAGTCGTTTTCCCAGCATCTGGATGTGAAATAATGGCAAAATTTCTTCTTTTATTTACCGCTTCCAGTATATCTTTATTATTTAAAATTTTTGTACCTAAGCTCATTTATCTAATATAAGGGCCTTCTACTTATTTCTTAAACATTACCATAGACTATTAAATATTTATCACCGTCTTCAAACACTTCTAAAGAAGATAGATCATTCTCTAAAGTGAAATTTCTTAACTCTTTAAAAGTATAAGAAGCTCTTAAAGATGCATAATAATCATTAGTCAAAATCTCATTATATTTAGTTGAACATTGTGCTTTAATTTCTAGAAAAGACTTTTCATCTAATGGCCTTTTTAAGTCCTTATGAAAATTTACAGTGATATTACTAGACAAACTTCTTATGGTTTTGAAGAAATCTTCAAGATGGGTAATGTGATGAATCAAACTGTTACTTACAAGTAACCTAATTTTTTTTTTAAGTAAAAAATTAGTTGATTTAATATCTTTAATGTCAGAACAAATGTAACGTAAATTTTTTAAATTTTTTTGATTATTAGAAATCTTTTTGTTATATTCTGCTCTCAAAATCATCTCTTTAGAGCCATCTATTCCAACTACTTCAGTATTAGGCCATTTTGTTGCTAACTTCTCAGAAATATTTCCTGGGCCGCATCCTAAATCAACTATTAAATCTTTTTTACTTAAAGAAATATTATTTCTCAAAAGATAATGATTAATTTGATTAATTAAATTAAATTCCCCTTCTGAAAAATCAGCTTCGTCATAAGAAATGACCTGCTCTTTTTTTTCCATCAATTCAGGTTCAGGGATTCTTTCCATATCCTTTATTAAACAAAGATTTCATATTAAACATAATTCTACACAAACCGTTAAATAGTGGTAAGAATGGTTGCAGACGCCACAGATAGAGTTATTCTTCCTGTACTGGTTATTTACATACGTTTTTTTTATCGTGACTGTTGCACCAAATAAAGCTTCTTCAGAGAGCAATTCCAATAATCTTAAAAAAGATAATTTCCCAAAGACTGCACCAGCGGCTTATCCTGTTTTCTTCAGATCTTACAGCAGGAAAACTTCCTCTGGCAAAAGGGAGAACTGGAGCGAAGTAGGTGAAAGAAATTTATCGGGTTTAAAAGAATTAGGAAAACTTTCTGAAGAAGAATTGATCCTAATGAGAGAGATGCAAAGCAACCAAAAAGCCCAACCTTCAGGGAGATGGTTATGGATTGGCGGAACTCCTTGGATTAATAAGAACCAAAATTTCTCAGGAGCTTACAACTGTACATCAACAAACTTAATTGATTGGGAAGCATTCGCTTTGATGATGGACTTAGCAATGATGGGATGTGGAACAGGTGCAATAATTGAGCCTCATTTTATAAACAATTTACCTACGGTAATAAACAAAATAAATATTAAATCAGTTAGTGAAGTTGGAATAACTCCCAAAGATCAAAGAAAAGAAAAATCATCATTAGAAATCAAAGGAAAAGATCTTCATATCAAAGTTGGAGACAGCAGAAGAGGCTGGGTAGATAGCTATAAATATCTTCTTGAGGCATCAAGCAACGAAAGTCTTGAAAGAGAAATTGATGTTTTTATTAATTTGGAAGATATTAGACCTGCTGGAGAATCATTAAAGGGTTTTGGTGGCATGGCAAATCCTATTAAATTGAAAGATCTATACTCTAGAGTCGCATCACTTCTTGGAAAGGCAATTGGCAGAAAATTAAGTACAGTAGAGTGTTGTTTATTAATTGATGAAGCTGCAGTAACCATAGTTGCTGGGAATATCAGAAGAAGTGCTGGAATGAGACAATTTGCTTCAGATGATAAGGAGGCGGCATCAGCCAAAGAAAATCTATGGAGTCAAGATGAGAATGGTAATTGGAGAATAGATCCTGAAAAAGATGCCCTCAGGATGGCTAATCATACCAGGGTTTACCATTCAAAACCCACTTATCAAACTGTTTTGGATGCTGTCACAAAACAATTCCACTCAGGTGAGGGAGCTATTCAATTTGCTCCAGAAGCAATCGCAAGGTCAAATGCAGATATTCTAAAAGACGATGAATTGAGAAAGGAATTTATTGAAATCTACTCAGAACAAGGTAAGGATGAAGCGAGAAATTGGATGAATAGTAGTTATGGTCCATTTTCTGAAGAAGAGCTAGATCACAGGATGAGCAGATATGGACTTAACCCTTGTGGCGAGATCTTGGGGAATGATTTTCACTGTAATTTGGCTGAAGTTCATTTAAATCAGATTGATCCCGAAAATTTTGAAGAGCAAAAAAAAGCTTTTAAAGCTGCAGCTCTTTCGGTAGCATGCTTACTCAATCATGAATTTGAAGTTGAGCGTTACAGAAAAAGTAGGGAATATGACCCTATTGTAGGTGTAAGTTTCACGGGATTATTTGATTTCTGCGTTCATGCATTTGGGACACCATGGTTGAAGTGGTGGGAAGCAGGAAGGCCCAATAGTGAAGAAGGGAAAGCTTTCAAAGAGAAGGAAGCTAAATTCTTAGATTCTTGGAGAAAAATAGTAAAAGAAACTGTCTGGGAATATTGTGATAAACATAATCTGAGAAGACCAAATCGATGCACCACCGTTCAGCCAGCTGGGACTAAAAGTCTTCTAACAGGAGCAGCTCCAGGATGGCATCCTCCAAAGGCTCAAAGATTCATAAGAAGAATAACTTTCAGGAAAAATGATCCAATAGCTTTAGCTTGCATGGATTATGGTTACTCAGTTGTTCCATCCCAATCTGATAAAGATGAAAATGGCTGTTTGCTTGACAATCCATTTGATCCAAGATGTACAGAATGGTTAGTTGAAATCCCTACAGAAGTTAGCTGGGCAAATATAGATGGTGCAGACCAAATAGATATCAACAATTTCTCAGCATTAGCTCAATTTGATTTTTACATGCAAGTGCAGAAATTTTACACAGAGCATAATACCTCTGCAACCGTAGAATTTAGAGAAAATGAAATCGAGGATTTAGCTAAGGCTATTCATAATGCAATAGAAAATAATGAGGGATATATTTCAGCGGCATTGCTAGCTCGATTTAGTGCTAACGCTACTTTCCCGAGATTACCCTTTGAACCAATAAGTAAAGAGGAATATATTTCATTGCAAAATAACGTAATAAAAAGAAAAGTTAATAACGATTTCTTTGACGCTCTTAATAAATATGATGTTGGAGAACTATCTGAAGCAGGTCCAGCAGGTTGTGATTCAGACAAGTGTCTTCTTCCTCTGACTAAACCAAAAAATTAATTTTTAAATTATTTGTTAAAAAAAAGATAAATTAGTTTTTAAAAATTTAATTTATGGCTAACTCTTAAATAGGGACATAAATTATTTATGACATTAAGCTTTAATATTGGGAATTTTTTTAATGATTCCTCTAGTGATGCATTGGTGGATGAACTAAGAAAAAGAACATCAGAGGAGGGTATATTGGAATTTGAAGAAAAATTTAACTCCAAAAATGAAAAAAATCTACATATCCATATATGTAGATTACTAAAAAATAGATCAATATCCAGGGGACTTGCTTCTAAATGGTTAGTGACAATAATTAAAAACAAAGAATCAAAAATTAATGCTTTGCAAAATTAAATAATTAGGTTAGAGCTGAAAGTCTCCATAGTGCAATTCCGAAAATTGAGAATCCCATAATAAAAGTAAAAGCTAAAGCATTTACCAATTGAACCTTATCATTCATTCTGTCTGCGAAAGGCAATAATTCCGCAAATAATGGAGTAAATTCACCTATGGCAGATTTTCTTAGTGTAGTTTTTTTTACTGTAGGTTTTTTGCTTCTAGAAAACATAAAACAATATTTATAATCCTAAGAATTTTACAGTTAAAAGACCATTAAATAAAAAATACTTCTTAAAAACGAACAAAATGTAACCTGTAAGAAACTACATAAGTATAAATGTAGATATTTCCAGTAAAAGCCTTAACTAATAATTAAGATAATAAGTTTATTTATTAAATACCTAGACAAATATTTTCCTGGAATGTTAATATATTTTTGTAGCAACAGCTACCAAAACGTTCAACTTGCGTTTAGCAAGCCGCAAATCGACTTAAGCCATGGAACGGGGACTTAAGCGAAACCGGAGCTTAAAAAATGACTCTAATTTACAGAGGGCAAAAATACGTCCAGAACAAAGAAGCCGCTAAAAAGCAGCATAACGAACTAACTTATAGAGGAAAAGCTTACACAAGCTAGTTCATTTATCCAATAAATAAAAAAAACCACTTTTAGTGGTTTTTTTTTGTCTTATCTAAAACTTGAAAAATTAATAAATAATTTTCTGAAGCATTAAAATAATATGATTTAATACCCCTCTATAAATTTATAACCATGGCAGACCATAAACCTTTATTTAAAGCACCTTATGACATAAAAGATGTAAGTGCTCTTTTCTCCATAGTTGCCTTCGTTTTAATAATTGCTGCCATAGTTGGGAACAACTTATTTGGTTTATTTCAGCAAAATATTAACTTTGGATGATTTTTTTGGGTGTCAGAATAATTATGTAAACTAATTTTGTTGATTAAATGTGACTAATAATAGACTATTACAACGATTAACCCGTCATTATTAATAAAATACCACTCTCAAAATAGTTTCTTTAAATAATTTTTTTAATCTTTGAATTATAGACTGTGGCTAATTTCTTGTGTTATGGTTTTTTGTTCAACAAAACTGAATAACCCTCTGGAGGGGTGGTCGAGTGGTTTAAGGCTCTAGTCTTGAAAGATAGATTTAGTTTTAGTTATACCTGTGATTTGGAAGACAACTTGACTTGAAGTTCCGGATCAGTTCCGAAAATTTTAACCATCTTTTGATATAATTAAAAAGCTAAAAATTTAATATTTTTTGCCTGGAGGGGTGGTCGAGTGGTTTAAGGCTCTAGTCTTGAAAACTAGCGTATCTGCAAGGGTACCGTGGGTTCGAATCCCACCCCCTCCGTACTACTTAACTGACTTCTGAAGAGACAACTCCTTTTAGGATTTTTTTATTTTCTTAAATTTTAAGTTAGTTCTTTAGAGTAACTCTCAGTTACCCTCTAATAGGGAACAAAACGGGTATATTTCGGGTATAAATATCAACTACCTATTGAGCCATTATTATTTAAATCCATATTAAAAATAGATTCATAGCCAGCAGCAGTTGCTTGAGCATCAGTAAGCCAACCACTCTCAGAAACATAAGCTCCACTAGAGTTCGTAGTCCAAACAAGAACTTGACCGTCGCAACTACCAGTACCGTCAAACAAAACTTCAAAACTAGAAGAGTTATTCTTTGCTGCAACAACATCCCAAAGACTACTAGTATTGTCGTTCCAACCAGTATGAAAAGTTACAGAGCCATTATCTCCAAGAAGTTGATAATTATTGGAATGAACATACATTCCTGTACGTAAATTTGAGATATCAATTGATGTTCCATTAAGTGAAATAGTTTCTATTGAAGAAAGTTGATCTTTACCTCCCCGATTTAATTTTTTATCAGTAACTATTAAATTTGTTCCCTTCCAAACTTTGTAGTTGTATATATCTAAAGAAAATTGTGCAGTATCATTTCCATTTCCACCAATAAGAATGTCATCTCCATTACCCCCAATTAAAGTATCGTTACCAGAGCCACCATTTAAAGTATTATTTCTAGTATTACCTGTAAGAGTATTATCTAAAGTATTACCAGTTGCATTGATATTGCCCGAACCTGTAAGAGTTAGATTTTCTACATTATTAGAAGCGGTGAAAGTAACAGAAGATTGTATTAAATCTGTTCCTTCTGAGGATTTTTCTGTAACGGTATCGCTGGTGCTATCAACAACATAGGTATCATCACCAGCTCCTCCGATTAAAGTATCGTTACCAGAGCCACCATTTAAAGTATTGTTTTCATTATTTCCTATTAACTCATCATTACCAGATCCGCCTATCGCTGATTCTATATAAGTACCTGGTGCTATGCATAAATTACCATTTAGACCTCCAATATTAGATACATAAGGAGTTGAAGAGGACTTTTCAGTTGGTCTGAGGTCTATAGTTTGGTTATCGCTAAATCCACTAAGATCGATAGTATCATTACCTTTTCCATCAACAATGGTATAAGCAGAAGAAGATGCATTTGTAGAGAATTGATTCCATATCAAACTTACATCAGAAGAAATATTTGTGTTAAAGCCATAAATTGTATCTCCGTGAAAGGCATTACTCAAACCAAAACCTTCTGAAGAGTAAATGTCATCTAATGCAATCCAATCAGCAACCATAGGAGTCTGAATAAAAGCTTTATCTGCTGAAATATTTGGATTATTATTTTGAGCTACGTAAGACATTATAGAAGCTTGCCAAGAATCATTGGTGTATGCCAATTCATCCCAATTCCAATTTCCGTTATAGTTACCTAAATGATATAAACCTAAGCCATGCAAAATTTCATGAGTATAGGTTTGAGAGGTATAGTCGCCTAAATTTGATGATGTATAACTAGAAACTCCGTCAAACCAATAGTATCCAACATTAATATAAGAAAAATCTACTCCAGAAGAATATCCAGTCGCTCCACAATAAGCTGAAAAGTTTTCACTATCTTTAAAATAAAAATCTGTATCAGATCCTGTGCTTGATGTTTCTTCAAAATCAATTCCAGTAGTAGCCTCTATTAATTTAAAAGTTTCCCTTGCCAAGGTCTTCCTACCTTCCGTAATCCCGTCACTATCAGGAGTCCCATAGAAGGAAAATCCACTTGAAAAGTTATAAAGAAGTTTGCCATTGTTTGGGTTTAACCCTGTAGAAGATAAATTATATTTTCTATCAATACTCCAAGCAGTTCTTATAAAGGTCGCTAATTCTTGATAAGTTCCAGCGCTCGAAGGAGCCTTTGAGTTGTCACCTTCAAATGGACTTTCTTCTCCTCCACTGCTTCCATTACATGCTGAACATGTACAAGCTTTATTGTGAAAAAAATTACCATCAATTTTATTATCTTTATCAATCACTCTATGAGTGGGTAAAGTATCTAGAAATATAATAGTTGAAGAATTAATAATTTTCTAATCATTCCTAAGTTAATTATTTACGGTCTGATTTTATTCTGCGAAGAGCATCAAACGCTTTCTCTATTGAATCAGTTAATAGAGTAATTAATGGTTTATCTCTAACAATAAGATTTACTGATACACTTTGGCCTGATTTCAATTTATATTTTTTACTATTTAATTCTAAAAATTGTTTATTTAACTCTACTAATGCTGGGAAACGAGATTCTGAATTTTGTTTGTCAGGAGGTAGAGACTCTTGACCTATAGATTTAAGAACTCCTTTTATTGAACCAAATTGAGTAAAAGGAAATGCATCAACCCTAATCTCAGCATTCATATTGGGTCTTACAAAACCTACATCTTTATTACTAAGAAATATTTTTGCCTCTAAATCACCTTCAGGAACTATAAGCAACAAAGTTTCCCCACTGCTAGCGTAATAGCCCTCGTTAGAAGGGATTAAATTAAAAACGGTTCCATTTGCAGGGGATACTAATTTCGCTCTATCCAATTCAAATTCTAATTCTTTCACCTTAGCTTTGACTTGTAAAATATCTGCTTCAATCTTTTGTAGTGAATCCCTTTCCTCTAACAATTCAATAAGCGAGATTACTCCTTCCTCGTTTAAAAAAACCAAACGATCTACAATCTCTTCCTTAATGTTTTTTGTAATAAGCAAACTATTTAATTTTGAATTTATACCTTCATATTGCGCTTCAAAGTTGCTTACATCCAATTCAATCAATATTTGATTTTCTCTAACCTTCTCCCCTTCTGCTACATTTAAACTTTTAATTAAGCTACTAAAAGGTGCCTTTATAGGCCTTTCTGCACCTTGTGCTTGCAACTCCCCCCTTGAGATAACAACTTCATCAATACGAGCAATAATTGAATAAACAAACCCGAATCCAACACTTCCAATAATTGCCCAAAGGAGTGCTTGACTCCAAAATAGGGTTGGTTTATAACGTAATTCTTGATCATTAAACGAATTAAATTTATTAAGAAATGATATTTTTTTTATTTTTTCCTTTAATCTTTTCACTTTATTTCTGATCCTTGTTGACGATAAAGTGTGGCGTAGCGACCATTTAAAATCATTAATTCCTGATGAGTCCCTTTTTCTTCTAAAACTCCTTTATTAAGAACCAATATTTGATTACAAAAAGTTAGCCTATTTAACCTATGACTAATAAAGAAAATAGTCTTACCTTTAAAATTATTTACTAAATTTTGTATAACTTTTATCTCAGTATCAATATCTAAAGCACTCGTTGCTTCATCAAGAATAAGCATATTTGGTTGCATCAAAGTCATTCTTGCAATAGCAATCCTTTGTCGTTGGCCCCCAGATAAATTTGATCCCCTTTCTCCAACAGAACTTGCGTATCCTGCACTCATTTCTTCAATAAAATCATGAGCACATGCAATCTTAGCTGCATTTTTTATTTCTTCTGCACTTGCTTCTGGTTTTGTTAGTGCAATGTTGTCCTGTATAGAACCATCAAAAAGAAAACAATCTTGAGGAACCAAACCAATTTGTGAGCGTAATGAGTAAAGATCAATTTTTGAGATATCTTGGCCATCAAGATAAATGCAACCTTCATTAGGGTTATAAAATCTTGTTAGTAATTTTAATAGGGTACTTTTCCCTGATCCACTAGTTCCAACTATCCCTATCACACTTCCCTCAATAATCTCAAAATTAATATTTAAAAGTTGAAGAGGAACCTTATTATTAAAACTAAAATTTACTTTTTCATATTTAACTCTCCCTTTAATTGGTGCGAGTGGAGGTTGATTAATTCCTGAAATTTCTATCTCTTCCTTTTGATCAACAATATCTGAAAGTCGCTCTAATGAAATAATTGTTTCTTGAAAGTTTTGCCATAAAGTTGCCAATCTCAATAATGGATTTGTAACATATCCAGATAAAATTCTGAATGCTATTAATTGACCTAAGCTCATTTTCCCATCTAAAACAATTAGGGCTCCAGTCCAAATAACAATTAAGCCAGAAAGCTGCTGTAAGAAATTACTAGCAGATCCAGCAGCAGTACTTGTAATAGTATTTTTGAAGCCCGCTTGAATTTGACGGCCATAAAATTTTTCCCATTGCCATTCACTTTGGGATTCCATACCTTGTCCTTTGACAGTTTCCATACCTGTAAGCGTCTCAACAAGATGACTACTAACTCGAGCATTAGACGCAGCTTTATCTCTCAATTGTTTTCTAATAACTGGGGACAAGGTCAAGGTAAGAATTATAAAGAAGGGCACAACAGCTAATGCAAAAAAAGTTAACTTCACTGAGTAAGTAAGCATTACGCATATGTAGATAAAAGAGAAAATTGAATCGAGTATTACTGTCAAACTCGTGCCTGTTAAAAAGTTTCTTATTTTTTCTAATTCATTTATTCGACTGCTCACTTCCCCTACAGGTCTTGTGGAGAAATAATTAATCGGAAGTCTAAATAAATGATGAATAATTGAAGCCCCCAATGAAATATCCATCCTATTAGTTGTATCAGTGAATAGATAAGTGCGAAGTGAACCAATAATTGCCTGTGCAATAGCCATTGCAATTAAAAGTGAGCCAAGAACATTCAGACTTCTTAAATTCCCTTGAGAGATAACGGCATCAATAATTTGCTGAATTAGAAGTGGATTAAAAAGACCTAGTAATTGAACAAAGAAGCTGGCAATTACAACTTGAATAAGGCTATTTCTATGTTTCTTTAATGCTGGGAAAAACCATTTCAAACCAAATCTTGCTCTTGGAGAATTTACAGTATGTTCGACAAATAATATTTGAATGTTTTTACAAAACTCTTCATTGAAAATCTCTTCTACTTTTATCCAATTTTGCCCTCTTAATGGATCACTTAAAAGTATCCTTTTTTCTTTCTGTTCCCAAATAATTACTGGATGGTCCTTTACGAAAGTCAGTGATGGCAAAGGTATTCTCTCAAGTAATTTTGGAGAATCTGGTTTTAAAATAGAACTCTTCAATCCTAACAACTCGCATATTGCAGCTAGTTGAAAGATGCTTAATTTATCATTTCTGGAGGATAGTAGCTGTTCTCCAATAATACGCTTAAGTAAATCCTTCCTGAAAGGTAAATCAAAATTATGGGATAACATTCTTAAGCAAGCGAGAGTCTCTTCTAAAGAACCTTCCCCGGAACTATGAGGATATGAAATATTTTTATTAAGTCTTCCGAATCTATCCTCAAATGCATCTCTCTTTTTTTTAAATTTACTGCTTTTAAAATTGGAATAAATATCATCATCATCAATGTAAATTTTTTCTTTTGGTTTTTCATCTTTTGATTTTATTAACCAATCACATTTATTTAATGGGATAAGACGTCCTGGCATTTCTCCATTAATTTTAATTTTCAAGGGTGATTTTATTAAAGAACCAATTGGGAAATTATCTATATTGCTACTACTTACTAGCCAAAACTCAGATGAATCATCAAGAAAATTCTCACCAATATCGAATTGATTAACTTTGATATTCTCTTTTAAGAATTTTTTACAAATACCGAAGATTTCATAGGTATCAAGTAATTTTTCATTTTCACTGATTGCAAGAAATAATTCATTCAAAGTAAGTTGTCTAAAATATTCTTTTATAGTTTTGTTTTTCTGGAAATCGAGAAAAATATCTGTTGGAATTAGAATTCCTTTTACATTTGATGCTGCAGCTAAAGATACTTTATTAGTACCACTTAATATTTGCTGAGCTCCAACTAATTGTTTTTTTGAAAATTTTTCAATAGTAAATATTTCTTTATTAATATCCATGCCAAGCAATCTCATTTCTCCTTCTTCTATCAAAAAAACACCCGGAATATCCTCACCAAATTTATTTAATTTTTGTCCTGCTTCTAATGTTACATATGAAATATGTTCATCAAAAACCCCTTCTTCTCTCTCAGAAAAGTTAAATATCTTCTTGAGTTCTGATCTCTCGATATTTTGGTTAAATTTGACCATATTTTTATTCTAATAATTCATTTAGTTTGTCAAATGATTTATCATTCATTAATTCTTGAATAAACTTCGAACCTAATTCTAAAGCTAATTCTTTAGACAATGACTCATTCAGTGAGCTATTTTTAATGTAATTAAGTCTTACAATAATCCACCACATATCAATTTTCCTAGGAATCCATAACTGTCCCTTTTCACTTATTTGAAGTAATTTTGCCAGAGCAGGATGAGCTTTCCCAATAGGGTCTGGGCCTATAATTCCCTGAGTTTGTTTTTCTGGTCCTTCAGAATATTTTTTTGCTATCTCTTCAAATGTGGATTCTTTTTCTTTTATTCGAAGGTAAAGTTCATTTGCTAAATTCTCAGATGAAACTCTAATGAGTGAGTATTCGACTTTATCAAGCATTGATTTTTTATCAAGATAATAATTAGGTATTCTTTCGCTAAATTTATCCATACACCATTTTGTCCATCTCCATTTGCGAGTTATATAGTCATTCCATTGATCCTCATTAAAACCATTTTTTTCCTTCCAAATTTTTAATTCTTCTTCACCTTTAATTTGTTTTTTCTGGCACCAATATTTGGTAATTTCTCTAATATTCTCAGCCAGTGGATACTGAACATTTTTCAAGGTTAAGTCAACTAAATTTTCTACCATCACTCGTTGGTATAAACCCCATCTAGTGATTTTATCTATTGATACTTTTAATTGATTTTCTTTTTTTATTTTTTAAAATGCATCTTATCAAATAATTATAGCTCAATAATCAAGATGTCTATCTAAATTTAGTTTCCAAAAATAATCGATAATAATTTAAATTTAATAAAAACTAATATTATTTTATATAAGTTATGTAAGCTAGTTAAGCTTTCTATATATTCAGCTTCTTTTAGGGAAAGTGGTAAATTGTTTTAAAAATATAGTCTTGAAAAATATTTTATAACAAGAGTAAAAGTGTGTTGTAATCCCATCCAATCCTTTCTAAAAATTAAACTTGATAAATTCTTTTAGTAATTCTTATAATTAACCCTTAATGATTTATGATCTTTAGTTAAAATTTTTCATTAATATTTCTAGGGAAAAATGATATCGGCAATATTAATAATATGTTTAGTTTCATTAACGCCTTTCCCTTCTCTCCCTTTAGTAATTTATTACTACTCCAAACTAGGTTTTATTGATGGTTTTATTGTTGTCTCATTAGCTTCAAATTTAAAAATTCTCATTCATTACTATTTAGGAAGGTTATTAAGAAGTAAAAAAATAAATCTTTTAAATTTAGGAAAAAAAATATCAAAGATAGAAAGAAAATATAAATCAATCAAAACACGAGACATTTTATTAATTAGATTATCTAATTTATTTATTACGAGAATATTAAATATCTTCTTAGGTTTTATAAATTTCTCTCTGAGAAAAACATTTTTTATCAATAATATTGCAATACTTCCATGGCAATTACTTTATTTTTACTTTGCAACTAAAGTTGATTTTTTATCAGAAATTTTAATTTATTATGGGATAGATTTATCAATTGTAAGATTTTTGTCAATTTTATCAATTACATCAATTACTTTCCTGGTAGTAAGGATTCTAATTAATTTATACAAGAAATTTAATCTAATCAACTACCTAGAGAATTTAATTAAATAATTTACCCTGCCTCAAGTATTTATAAATATAAAAATTGATTAGTTTAAGGTTAAACCCATTGCTTAAATTCTAGAAGAATTATTGATATTTCTAACTTCCATTTCAGCTTGCAAACAAGCTTTTTACAAGCGCATCTTTGGTTATATTCAAAATCCTCCAAATTCAATTACTGATTTAAGTTTAGGAGTTATATGTTGATTATTAATTTGCTTATGCTTTAGAAGATTTCGAACATTCATGTAGTTATTTGCATCCAAATGGAAATTATTTGGTAAGTAATTTAAGAATTTTTTATAGTTTTTTATTTTTTAAAAGATATACCAATACCGGCTCCTGGATACCAATGGTTTTTAGGAATTTCTTTAAAAAAAAGGAAATTACGATTAGTTCTTTTTGAGAATTTTGAAAGAGAATTAGTAAAGTGAGAATTATCACCTAAAATTATTGAATCGGGAGAAATTCTTTCTTCAATTGTAAGATATTCTCGAAATTCATATTCGGAGCTATGATCACTATCATTTATAAAAATATCTATTCGATCCTTAATTTGCGAAAGCGATTCAATTGAATCACCATAGAGAATTTTCCCAACTGAAGAATATGGCTCTTTAAGTAATTTACCTGCTTGTTTATTAATGTCTGTACCTAAATAGGAACCCTGAAAACCTTCTTGCTTATTTCTAAGAAGCGCACTAGTTATTACGCAAGAACCGACGCCATGATCAACTCCAGTTTCAATGATAAGTTTTGGTTTTAAAATCCTCACGAAAGCATACCAACCAATTCTTCTTCCATATGCAAATTTAATTTCATTCCCATATTCAGGAATATTTCTTATAGAATTTTTGAGATGGTTGTATAAATCTTTATCATTCAAAAGCTCTGAAAAATATCTAGAAATTTCATTATTTGATTTGCCTGTCACTAAAGATATTAAATCAGCAAGATATTCTTTATTGATTTCAGTTAAATCATAGTAGAAATTAGATAATTCATTATCACCCCAAGCCCAATTATTAATCAGAGAATTTTTTTCTCTAAAATAACTATAAGCAAAATTTCTTTTAAAGATGAATAATAAGAATTTTGATAGTAAATTTTTTTTGAGTAAAAATTTTTTTATTAATTTTCTTAAACCATTATTTAACATTTGAAGAATTGTATTTTCACAGAATATTCAAATAATAGCCTAAGTGTAAATTCCAACTAAATTTTTATATTATAAAAATAGAAATATTAACGAAATAGGTTCTTGAATGATTTAAGAGTAATTTGATTAGTTATTAAATAAAGTTATTACTGCAATAATTTTTATGTTAAATGGAATTAATGAAAATCTAATAATCAATCATCTTCGAAATATATCCTAAAGTTATTTAAGTGGTAAGAAATGGGGTTTTGGTTTAGTCTAACCCTATCAGATCCTTTAGTGTCACTAAATAGCGTCTTATCTTGAAAACTAGCGTATCTGCAAGGGTAGCGTGGGTTCGAATCCCACCCCCTCCGCGCTCTTTAAAACTGATATTTACAATAATTTCTCCCAAGAGGGGATTTGTTTCGTCCCTTATATTTATAGAATTTCATAAGTTTTGATATAGTTTCATTTAGTAGGCCAGAAGAAAATAGTCCATTGTTGGTCCCCTCATCAATTCCTATTTATTATTGACAATCGATCTAAAATAAGGGTCAATTAGTTCATTTTATGGCAGACAACAAAAGAAATATCCAAAATGGCTACCAGAATAAATAAATATTTGAGTGAAGTTGGTTATTGTTCCAGAAGAGTAGCAGATAGATTAATTGAGGAAGGGAAAGTAACCATCAATGGTAAAATTTCAGAAATGGGTACCAAGTTAGAAGAAGGAGATCAAGTTGAAGTTGAAGGGCGAAGAATAGAAAAATCAAATAAACAAAAATGCATATATTTAGCCTTTAATAAACCTGTTGGAATTGTTTGCACAACCGATAGAAGAGTAGAACCTGACAATATCATAGATTTTATTAAATATCCTACAAGAATTTTTCCTATTGGAAGATTGGACAAGCCCAGTGAAGGATTAATTTTTTTAACTAATGATGGAGATATCGTAAATAAAATACTAAGAGCAAGAAATAATCATGAAAAAGAATACCTTGTAAGCGTTAATCGTCTGATTAAGAGAGACTTTATTCAAAGAATGAGTGATGGAGTTGAGATATTAGACACCATAACTAAGAATTGTTTCGTAAAACAATTGGGGCCAAAAAAATTTAAAATAATTCTTACTCAAGGACTTAACCGACAGATTAGGCGAATGTGTGAGTCCTTAGGCTACAAAGTGCAATCATTAAAGAGAGTAAGAATTATGAATATTAAGTTAGACGTACCGACAGGAAAATATCGCGAATTTACTAAAGAAGAGCTCTCAGAATTAAATAGATTACTTGAAAACTCTTCAAAAACATTTGACTAATAGAAACTTACAAGATTAAAAAATTAATTGACACAAAAGAAAAAATAACCTTTAAAACTAGCATATCCTTGAGTTCGAATACCAACCCTCCTTCATAATGAAAAGTCAAAGAAAATATCATGGGGTCGCATAACGCTTTTTGTTTTGTTTTTGTTAAAATTAATTTTTGTATTAGATATGAGTAAAGGATTTGCGACAGAGAGCCCAGTCCCAAATAAGAAAAAATTTTCAAACTCCTCAAATGTTCCTATGGGCAGACTTATATCATGGTCACCATGGCCACCAGCAGACTTTCAAACTAGATATCCTGCCTTTCCCTTCGTTCTTACAATATTGATTATAGTAATAGGGCAATGGTATCTTTCTTTTCTAAGGTAACCTAAAACTGGTTTTTGTATTTAAATTTTATATGAATTGAGTTTGAGAATTTATTTTGTTTTTTTCAATTTTATTATTAGCCCATTTCCAAGCGGCAATTATCCCAATACTATTAGGAATTAGATCGATTAATAAATTCAAACATTTAAGCAAGAATAAATTGATACCTTTAGGTTTTATTTTTTTAGGATTAGCATCGATTTCTGAAATGATAGATCATACCCAAACATCTTGGATTTATGTAGATCATTCTTCTTTATTTAATTGGTTATTTTATTCTTTCCTATCTTTAGGCCTAACATGTTTATCGATATCAGTTATAAAAAATAAATGTATTCAAAAAACTAATTTTTGTATCTCTATATGTTCAATAATCTCATACTTTTTATTTGATAAATCTATTGCTCTTCTTTTTCAAGTAATAATAAGTATCCTTCTAATTATTAATTGGCAAAGAGTTTTTAAAGATTGGCTTTTTATCCTTTACCCAATATTTGGTATTTTCTTTACGACTTTCTTTGGAACAAGGCTCTCAATTAGTGGCGATCAATTTTGGCATGTTTTAATAGGCCCATCTGGAACAATTAGCGTTATAACCTTTTATTTAGTATTAAAGAGATCAGGCAAAAAATATACTTAAGATTCTTATGAAAATATTTGTATTTACAAGTTTTATAGTGTGCTTAGTCACAATAATCTCTCCAGTAAGAATCCTTGCTGATACGGCACTTGATGTGTACATGAATGATTTTTATTCTAAATCGAATGAAGCTAGCCAGATTCTTAAAGAAATCGAAAATAGTCTAAAAGAGGGATCAAGAAAAAAAGTATGCTCTAGGCAAAGAGAGGCAGCAAGATTAGGTCTATTAGCTAATAAATCATTAATTAAAGCCTTTGAAATAGAGGGAGCTAATCCACCAATGAAAGAAATAAAGGCAAGTCAACAAAAATGGGAATCTATTCTTAATGAGTGCTGAAGAAAGTCATTATACTCTATAAATCTTTTTAAATTTGCATTCTTACAGATTTACTAATTAAGGGAATTTCAGGTTCAACTCCATAAATACATTGAGAAATCGAAAAAATAAAAATACATAGTGTAAAAATAAAAATTATTGAGCCTAATTCAACTATGGGAAATATTCTCAAGAGATATGAGATTATTATTAAAGCAATATCAATTAATAAAGCTTGGCATGCGTTATATCTAACGAAATAGGGAACATTAGGATTTCTTACTAATCCAGCAAACAAAATTATAAATAATAACAAACTACCAAAAGGCAAAGATTTTTCAATTATTGCTATTGGAAAAGTTAGCAATAATAGTATTTTTAAAAATGAATATTTATAGAACAAATAATATCCAAAAGGTATTGATGCCTTCAATGGCAAAGTATACAAAAATACCGATGAGAGTCTTTGGAATATCTGATTCAATATATTATTGAAATTTTATATTTATATTTTAACCTAATTTTCTGAACTTAATTAAAAGACTGATCCCCGAAAATATCAGCTTTGGCAGATTGTTATTAAATATTAGATAATTGATTAAGGTTCATAATTCAAAATGCGTATCCTACATACAATGTTGAGAGTTGGAGATTTAGATAAATCCATTGATTTCTACGTCAATAGATTAGGAATGAATTTATTAAGAAAAAAGGAGTACCCTCATGGAAAATTCACTTTGGCATTTGTTGGCTATGGCTCAGAAAAAGAAAACACAGTAATTGAATTAACTTATAACTGGGACAAAAAGTCGGAAGACTATGAGCTTGGAGATAAATATGGTCACATAGCTATTGGAGTAAAAGATATTCATCTTATTTGCCAAGGATTAGAAAATAATGGTTGTAAAATAACAACCAAACCTAAAACGATGAAAAACAGTACTACTGTCTTGGCTTTTGTTGAGGATCCTGATGGATATAAAATTGAACTTATTGAAAGAGATTAAAAGCTCGTAATTCTTTAATTTAATAAACAAATAACTAAATTAAAAAAAGATTGAATTTTCTAATATTTCGTTTTCAGTTAACGGAAAAATACCTATAAAATCATAATTGATAGATTCTACAGCTTAATTGCTAAAAAACATTATTTATAATACGAGAGACCCTAAAAATAAATTTTTAAACATTATATAATCTATATTAAATCTTATTAGAATCTATAGACAATCTATTTAGATTTATTTATTATAGAATTATCGCATAAAGCTTATGCCTAGTAATTGGTCAAAAATAAGAGATGAATGGCTTGATAGAACCGCCATTGCGAAAGATGATGCTAAATGGGCTTTAGAAGCTTTAATTAATTCTGAAGAAGAATTATTTGAAATAGAACAAAAAATCAAGAATAAAGAGGACGCTATAAGCCAAGTCAAAATTCTGAAGAAAAAGGTTAAAGAAACTATTTCCTCGAAAGAAATTAGTCTCGATGATATTGCTTTAAATACTTCAAATTCAAACAAATTACAAATCTCAGTACCATCAAATCTTACTTATCTTTTAAAGGTTTGGGCCGCAGCAGAGGGTCGTGATCTATCGAGTGTTGCTTTTCAGTGCTTAGAAACTGGAATAAGGGAAATGAAAAGCAAAGGTTCAATACCTTCAGTAGCAGTCAATAGATATGACTCCGCCTGTCAAAAGAGGATTGCACTAGCAGAAGTAAACAATCTATTGGAGAAATACGAAATAGCTCAGAATGAAACCAAATAATTATGAATAACAGAAAAATTATAAAAGGATACAAAACATTAATATCATCAAGTTTTAATGTAGGAACTTCTAAAGATAAATTCAAAGATGGAATAATTTATACAATTTATTCTGATAAATATAATTCACTTAAATTTGGTTTTGCCGAAAATAATAGGGACCTAGAAAAAAATTTATCAAGTGAGGGATTAATTTTATTGGATAGGAAAAAAGGTAAAAAGAAAGAGCTAATTTTGTTAATAACCACTTTAAAAGAACTTGGCATCAAATTTTCAGACAATCTTTATTTCAAATACTCAAATTCTTTAATGAGACATTTATCTACTTTAGGATGGCCTGTTGGAAGATCACTCTATAAACAAAGAAAGATTAAAAAAGAACTTATATGTGCATAAATTCAAATGTAATCGCACTCTAAAGTTTCTCTGGTATCTCTATTTGTGAATGGATTTGTACCAGAGGCACTTTCACAAAATTTCCTAACAATATCTTTTGGCAAAAAAACATTTGTGAAGTCTGCGCCTTGGATTTTTACATTTTCAAACTGTGTACTATATGCGAAAGAATCCTCCAAGTTAGTATTTGATAAGTCTGTTCCATCTAAGACAGCTGAGTCTAAAGTTACTTCTCTTAAATTGGAGTTGCTTAAATTCGTATCTTTCAATTTTGCTCCATAAAGAGTCGCATTTTGGAGTTCACAACCTGATAAATTTGCATCTTGTAAATCAGTCAAATAAAAAGTTGCTCCTTTTAAATCAGATCCAGAAAAATCAGCTCCTATTAAGGATTGTTTACCATAATCCAATGCAGCGAAACTTCTAGAAGGTAAGGTTAAAACAATTATTAAAAAAGTTAAAATTATGAGTCTCATTTGTTTGAAAAGTATTTCGATAAAATTCTAACTTCTTAAGCTGAAATCTAAAAATTAATTATTTACTGAATGCTATATTTATTGAAATAACAAATCACAAACTAGATTTTGGATATAAATCCTTATGATGCAATTGTTGTTGGTTCTGGAGCTACAGGAGGAATAGCAGCACTTACATTGGCAGAACAGGGGATAAAAGTTTTAGTAATAGAAGCTGGACCAAAAATTAAAAGGCTTGAGGCAAGCAATTATGAGCCAAAAAGTACATTAAAAAGATTGTCAGGAGTTCTAACAAGAAAACATGCCAATCAATGCCAACATCCTGGTTATTGGAAGAATAATCCTGATTTATATTCAAATGAATTAAAGCATCCTTATGACTACCCCAAAAAAAAGCCCTTCCTTTGGACTCAAGGTAAGCAATATGGGGGGAGATCACTTACTTGGGGAGGTATAACATTAAGACTTTCCTCAGAAGATTTTCATCCAGCGAAAAAAGACGGCTTCGGACCAAACTGGCCTATTTCATACAAGGAATTATCCCCTCACTATGATTTCATTGAAAGTTTCTGTGGAGTCTATGGACGAGAAGATGATATTAAGGAAGTCCCAAACGGTAAATATAATGGAGAAATACCTCTTACAGAAAACGAAAAAACTTTTGGCAGCAAAGTTAAATCAAAATTAAACTATCCATTTATCCAATCAAGAGGATTTGACTGTAATTCAGCAGTAAAAGATAAAAAATGGCCTAAGTCCTCTAGTTTAGGAAGCACTTTTAAAAAAGCTTTAGATACTGGGAATGTGCAAATAATCTCTAATCACTTAGTAGAGTCTTTTGAAATTAACAAGTTAACAGAGCTTGCATCAAAACTAACGATCGTAAACTTAGAAAATGGATGCAAAGAAGTATTAAATTGTGATTTAATTCTTCTTTGCGCATCAACAATTTCAACACTGAGAATACTACTGAACTCAGAATATAAATCAAATTCCTCTGGGTTTAAAGATGATTCTGGGAAATTAGGTAAATACCTCATGGACCATATATCTATCTGTAGATTTTTTTCAGTCCCAAAAATAAAAAGCTCAGAAAAACCATTAAATAATCCTCCCGATCTTTCTGGAGCAGGCAGCTTCTTTATTCCATTTGGTGCAAATTTACCAAAAATTGACGACATAAATTTCCATAGAGGTTATGGCATATGGGGGGCAATTGATAGATTAGGTATACCTAAATTTTTGCAAAAAGACCCAAACACATCCATAGGCTTTCTTATCGCGCATGGTGAGGTCCTTCCCAGAGAGAGAAACTCAGTTTCTCTCTCAAGAAAAACAGATGAATGGGGGATACCAATTCCCTACATTGATTTCGAATGGAGCGAGAATGAGTTAAATATGGCAAAACATATGGAAAACACAATAAGAAAATCAATAGAAGCTGCAAATGGAGAAATAAAAAATTTTGATGAACTAATGAATATCCCATTAGGGAGTTTCTTTACAAAAAATTTGATCGCTCTTTCAGATAGTCCTCCTCCTCCCGGATATTACATTCATGAAGTAGGAGGCGCACCAATGGGGAATAATGAAGAAAATAGCGTAGTGGATAAATTTAATAGATTATGGAGATGTAAGAATGTACTTGTACTAGATGGAGCATGCTGGCCAACATCATCTTGGCAGAGCCCGACACTTACAATGATGGCTTTGAGTAGAAGAGCCTGTCTAAATATTAAAATGACTTAGAAGGTGTGAATAATTGATTTAAATAAATCTCTGAGACGGAGTTATCGTTACATCCGTTTTGAACAAGAAAAGTAGCTAATGCTGAGTTTATAAGCTTATATTGATCCCACGTTGGGTTACTTAATACGAAATCTTTCATAGTGTTATAAAGAGTTTCTGAAAGCTCTGTTTCTAAAGAGACTTTATTTGAAGAGTACTCGCCGAGTTTCTTATCTGTTAATTTTGATTGACTGATTTGATCCATAATTTTATGTTTTTCTAGATAACCATAATTATGTTTTTTTTTAAAAAAGTCAAAAAAAATTTGCAAACAAACTTTTTCAATTATCAATTGAGACTCAAGCTATAGACTAAATGCAGGAAAAATTTCTTTTTATATCGATAAATTGATAAAACTTTAAAGAAAAGTCAACAATAATGATGAAGTCCTGTTTTTTGGGAAACATGTTGGGATTTCTAATTCAGTGTGGATTTGGACGTGGAAAACTTTTAATAATTTGTGGAAAAAACGGCGATAAATAATTCCTTAAAATTACATTAGCAATACTTATATATACCGAGTCTATTGAGACTTAATCAAGAAAGAGACAGGTGATTCAGCTATTTTCAATGGATTTTCTTAAGATTTGATCTTCTTTAGGCGAGCGAAGCGTGACAGGTCCCAAAGGGTGTTTCGAATTTGGATAAATACTATCGTGATGGTGATGATGAGGATGATTGTGATCATGTTGATGAACTTCCTCATGTTCAATTTCCTGATAATCATCTTCTACTAATTTTGATTGTTCATGATTATGTGTTGAGATTTGACTTTGTATTTCACAAGCACCATTACATTCAGGATCACATAAATCGCAACTTATACCCAAACCTTCTACATGATCATGATGACTTTCTTGTACCAATCCAACTTCTTTTTCAAAGCCAAATAAATTTGATCTATATTTACACGTGGAGCAATTCATAAAATTCTTACCCTCGTTATTAAGAATCTCTTCAATCCTTTCTACAAAAGTATCGACAACATAAGACTGTGATGAAAGATACTTGGCATGTATAAATGAAATATGTGGATTATCAATCGAAACTAAGTCACTTTGCCTTTTGATTCGTGTAACAAGTACTCCTGAGAAAAGGAAATAAGGGAAAATAATTATATTGTTATAACCAAGTCTCACAACATTTTTCAACCCAGGTTCAACAAGAGGGAAAGTTACTCCCGAAAAAACTGTTTCCCCCCACCCTAAACCAATACCCTCTACGATCATTCTCGTAATTTTTGAAACATTAGAATTCGCATCCGGGTCAGAAGAGCCTCTACCAACAACAACTAATAATGATTCTTCAGGTTTGAGAGTATTATTTTGTTTAAATACATCTTTTACTCTTTCACAAGCTGCACTAATCATTAAATTATTAATACCTAATTCTCTTCCATAAATTATTTCAATACCTGTTTTACTTGAATAATTCATAAGCAAGCTAGGTATATCATTTTTTACATGGCCAGCAGCAAAAAGCATTGCGGGTATTGCAATTATTTTTTTTATAGAATGATCTCTTAAATTGTCTAGAGCATCAACAAGAGAAGGTTTGGCAAATTCCAAAAAACCATATTCAACAAGAATGTTTGGATATCTTTTTTGGATGAGTTTAGTTAATTCTTGAAATTCAGTAATGGCTAATTTATTTCTACTCCCGTGTCCACAGATAAGAATCGCTATTTGATTATTTAACTTCGAATCTAAATTATCCAATATTAAGTTATTACTTATAACATAATACTAAAGAACAATATTCAGTAGTGGGGAAAAATAATAACATGCTTGAAATTCCAAATATTAACTCAAAGGACGCAAAGTTAAAGGAATTAATTTATGAAGTTGATGATTCCTTATTTAAGGCAGATAATTATTCTAAAGAAAAATTCGAGCACCTTTGCGTATGTAGTGGAGGTACAACCTCTAGCTGTGCTAAAAATGGTTTTACAACTCTTGATCTAAGAAAAAATTACAGCAAAATTCACTTAGATAGAGAAAGCAATTTAGTAACAATTGGAGGTGGAGTAATAATGGGGGATCTATTAAATCATTTACAAAAACATAATCGAAGTTTTCCTATCGGACTTTCTAAACTTCCTGGAGCAGGCTATATACTTACTGGTGGAGTAAGCCCACTTAGTAGAGCCTACGGATTAGCCATTGATAATATTGAATCAATAAAAGGTTTTTTGGGTAATGGCACATTTATCTCTTTAAAGAAAAATCAAATAAATCCTGAAAAACAATTAATTTGGGAAGCAATTAAAGGCGCAGCACCATTCTTATCAATCATTACCGAAATAGAACTTAAGACTATCCAATCTAATCCAATTAAGGTTATTGAAGGATTTGTAAATCTAAATGAACTTTCAGAAATAATACAACTATCAGAGGAATTTCCAGAAAATATTAGTACTCAATGGATTTATTCCCAAAAAATTTACATATATGTTTTTGCTGAACTCAAAAATAATTTAGAGGATAAAAGAACAAAAGAATCCTTAATGCTTCTAGACAAATTTTCTGCTCTGGAAACAAATTTTTATGAGAACTTTAACAAAATAAATTTCTTTCCAAAGGAATTGAATTTATATGAGCTGAATGCAAATAACCATTCTGAGGTAATTAGTCTTCTTGGAGAAGATTTAAAAAATAATATACCAAGTTTTATAAAATGTTTGAATGAAATAATGGACGATAAACCTAATAATTCCTGTTATGTTGCTTCTCAACAATTAGGTTGTAAAACAAAAAAGTTAAATCATGGCTCAAGCTTTTTTGTTCATAGAAAAAGCACTTGGAAACCATGGATATATGCATCATGGGGAAAAAATGATCTTCAAGAAAGGGAAGTCGCTTTGGACTGGATTTATAAATCGTGGAGTAACCTAAAAAGTTTTTATCCAAATGTTCACTTGGCCCAACTGCATAATCATTTAAATTCTCATGAGGATGAACTTATATTAGCTTTTGGAAATAGAATGAATGAATTAAAAACTTTAAAGAATATTTTTGACCCGCAAGGTATTCTGCCTCCTTTATAAGGTAACTTCATAAGTATAAAGAAACTTACAATGTCAAATTTCTCAAGATATTTATCTAAAAATTGGTTAGATGATCCAAAGTCAAATATTCTCTCTGGCTTAGTTGTTGCTTTTGCGATGATCCCAGAAGCAATTGCTTTTTCAGGTATAGCTGGTGTCGATCCTAAAGTTGGCCTTTTTGGTGCATTTTGCTTATCTATAACAATTGCGATTGTGGGAGGAAGAAGAGGGATGATCACCTCAGCGACAGGTTCAACAGCTCTTTTGATGACTGGACTTGTTGCTTATGGAGAATCACAAGCTCCTGGATTAGGAGTCCCATATCTTATTGCCGCTGGAATATTAACCGGGATTTTTCAAATACTTTGGGGATATTTAAGACTTGCCTACCAAATGCGATTCGTTCCAACAGGAGTATTAAGTGGATTTGTAAATGCATTAGCACTTTTAATATTTCAAGCACAACTACCCCAGTTAGGAATAGGTATTAAAGAATCAAAGGGATTAGTTGAACAAACTCTAAATCAATATCCAGTTAACTCCCAAATTCCAATAGTTTGGGCTCTTGTAATCCTAGGATTAGTAATTATTTATGGGCTTCCAAAAATCACAAAAGTAGTCCCATCTCAACTTATTGCGATAGTAGTAATTACTCTGATAAGCATATTCTTCTATCCAGATGTCCCAACAGTTAGCGATTTGGGCAAATTACCGGATGGATTACCAAGTATTTCTTTACCTTTTGGATCAATAGAAAATGGGAAAGTACCTTTTAGTCTTGAAACATTAGGGATAATTTTACCCACCTCACTTGCAATATCACTTGTAGGTTTAATGGAAACATTTCTAACACAAGACATTTTAGACGATGTAACTGATACAAGTTCTAATAAAAATAAAGAAGCAAGAGGACAGGGGATAGCAAATATTGTGGCATCTTTATTTGGTGGAATGGCAGGTTGTGCCTTAGTTGGGCAATCTGTAATGAATACGGAGAATGGTGGTAAATCTAGATTATCAACCCTCTCGTCAGGTATATCTCTCCTAATTATGATAATCCTCTTAAAGTCTTGGATTGGAGCCATACCAATGGCTGCTTTGGTAGCAATTATGATAACGATCGCAATAAGTACAGCAGACATAAATGGATTAAAAAATATTAGAAAGATACCTAAAAGTGATACTGCTGTCATGCTTATGACTTTCGCAGTTACTATGCTTACGAAACCTCATAATCTTGCACTTGGAGTTATTGCGGGAGTTGCATTAGCTGCAATTCTTTTCAGCAGAAAAGTCGCAAAAGTTATAACTGTCTCAAGAGCAAAAGAAAATAATTTAATTACCTACAAAGTAAAAGGACAATTATTTTTTGTAAGTAAAATTTATTTTTTACAAGGATTTGATATTCATGAACATCCAGAAAATATTGTAATTGATATGTCTTTAGCTCATATTTGGGATCAAAGTGGTGTTGTAGCTCTAGAGCAAATTATTAGAAAATTCCAGAATGGTGGTTCTAAAGTTGAAATTTTAGGATTAAATAAAGAAAGTCTTAACTTATTTGAGAGACTAGGAGGTATGGAAAGCGCTCATTAAAAAAAGTTAATTAAGACTAACTTGTTGATAACAAAACCAAAGCCATTGCTGAAAAAGCAAATTCCTATGAGATCTCCAAGCGGTTTTTGAACTATTTAGATCAAAATTTTCAGGCGGAGGAACATCTCCCTTTTCTTTGTCTCTTTCAATTTCACTAATAATTCTATGCACCGTATATTCAGGATGACCTAAATGCATAAGTTGTTTTTGATCATACGATTCAAATATTGTATATCCGACGTTTTCTCCATAAGCCAATAAATTCAATTTCCCTTTTTTTTGAGCCTTCTCCATCTCCAAATCTGGCAATCCTGCAAATCTACTTTGAGGACAAATAAATTCATCATCTTGTGTTCCCATCAAAGGATGACCAGGGACAAGACTTTTTAAAGGGAATACCCCAAATAATTTCCTTTCAAAAACTTTCTTATCAACACCTGCTAAATAAGCCAGAGCAAAACCAGCCCAACATAACCCAAGAGTACTCGCACAAGAATTTCTGGCTTCATTTACAATTTCCACAAATTCATCCCAATACTTAACATCCTCAAAGGGTAGGTGCTCAATAGGTGCTCCGGTAATAATGATTCCATCTAACGGTTCTGGGTTATTTGCTTCTTCCCATGTTTTGTATAGATTATTTAGATGATTAAGATCCCAGGTTTTATAAGAGTGAGTTTTCAACTTTATCCAAACTGGCTCTATTTGAAGTGGAGATAAACCAAGTGGATGTAATAAGTTAAATTCATACTGCTTTCCAAGAGGCATGATATTCAAAATACCAATCCTAAGTGGACGTATATCCTGTCTTTTTGCCAATTCTGGTTCGATCCAAGATATATGATTTTTCTCAACATCACTTATCTTGTGATAGTTGCTAGGAATTATTAAAGCCAATAAATCTCCTTTACTATGTGATTTGTGAAAGTGCTTGTTCGAAATCTGCTTTTATATCATCAATATGCTCAATTCCTACAGAAACTCTTACCATTGTTGGAGTAACTCCTGCAGATAATTGTTCTTCTTCAGATAATTGCTGGTGAGTTGTTGAAGCTGGATGAATTACTAAAGTTTTTGAATCACCTACATTAGCAAGGTGACTCGCTAATTTTAAGGAATCAATGAATTTCACTGCATTTTCATAACCTCCATTTAGAGAGAACATAAGCATGCAACCCATTCCCCTTCCAGTAGTATATTTTTTGGCACTTGAGTAATATGGATCAGATTCTAGGCCAGGATAATTAACACTACTTACATAAGAATTAGAATCTAACCATTTTGCTAATTCAAGAGCATTAGAAGTTTGTCTTTCTATCCTTAAACTTAAAGTTTCCAAACCCTGCAATAACAAGAAAGAATTAAAAGGGCTTTGAGCTGATCCCCAGTCTCTTAGGCATTCAAGTCTTGCTCTTAACGCAAAAGCTATATTTCTATTGTCAGGCACTCCCAAAGATTTGCAGATATCACTACCGAAACCAAAAGCGTCCCAATGAACGAGCCCATGATAAGCAGCGCTTGGCTCACTCATTAGAGGAAATTTACCATTTCCCCAATCAAAGGTCCCAGCATCAACGATAACCCCTCCGATACTAGTTCCATGTCCACCGATCCATTTCGTTGCACTTTCAACAACGACATCGGCTCCAAAATCAATTGGTCTTATTAAAGCACCACCAGCACCAAGGGTATTATCCACTATTAAAGGAATTCCATTTTCCTTAGCCAAAGCAGAGAGACCTTCAAAATCTGGAATGTTGAACCGAGGATTTCCCATTGATTCGACATATATTGCTTTGGTTTTATCATCAATTTTATTTCTAAAACTATCGACACTATCACCATCAGCAAATTTAACTTCTATTCCTAATCTTGGAAATTGTACTTTAAATTGATTGTAGGTCCCACCATAAAGAAAAGATGTAGAGACAAAATTGTCTCCTGCTGTCATACAGTTCACGATTGCCAAGAATTGAGCAGCTTGACCTGAGGATGTTGCAAGTGCTGCCATACCTCCTTCCAAAGCTGCCATCCTTTTTTCGAAGACATCTGTGGTGGGGTTCATAAGTCGAGTATAAATATTTCCAAATTCTTTTAATCCAAAAAGATTCGCTCCATGCTCTGCATTATCAAAGACATAAGAGCTAGTTTGATAAATAGGTACTGCTCTGGAATTTGTAGTTGGATCAGGTACTTGGCCTGCATGTAACTGAAGAGTCTCGAACTTTTGGTTGCTCAAAATTTTTAAATAATCCTATTATCTATTTAACTTAAAAAAGTCCAAAAAAAAAACAAAAAAAAGATAAATATTTATAAATCCTTTTTTAATGAAGGGTAATTATCTTTCATATATAAACTCAAATCCTCTTTTATCGCAGATCTGAGTTTATCAATATTGGCAGAATCAATTATTGGAAAAGTTTTATTAGCCTCAGGATCTTTTTCAGTAATTGATTTCCAATTCTTACCAACATCTTTTTCAGAGTTGTTTAGAGCCTCATCAAAATTGAAACCCTTATCATTGTTTTTAGCGTCAAATTCGCTAAAAGCTTTATTTATGAGTTCTTTTCTAATTTCGAATATATTCTTGGCTTTTAAAGTATCTGGAAGACTCATAACTGGTTGCAATTCCTTAAGAAGTTTTATTTCCTCTTCAATTAAGAGTGTCCAAACACCATGTTTATTTTTTGGAAGATTAGAATTACTAAAAAAGTTAATTTCACCGAGGTAAAAATTTAACCATAAATAATATGATTTTTCTTCAATAGTTTTTTTTACGGATATCTTTTTATTTTGGATCTTTGGTAGCAACTTTTCTGCTTTCTTCAAAAACTGTCTGTCTTCTCTTTCTAAATTTATTAATCCCCATCTTTGACTGTAGTCCCATAAATCTTCGTATCTTGTTAAGTCTTCTTGATTCCATCCAAGAGCTTTAAGTTCATGAGAACGATGTGATAATTCCTTTTTCAAAAAATACCTTTTAAAACCTTAATAATTCTACCCCCGCGATCAAGATTAGTAAATAAATGAAGAACTTAGCTTTTTAGCAAATTAAATAAATAATCAATTTTTAAAATAATTATTAATAATTTTCAATACATTAATATAAGTTGGATTCTTTTTAGGAATTTGATTACTATAATCATTTTTTTTAAGATCTTTTTCCTCTTTGTCAATAAACAATTTCTTATAAAGGATTTCAATATCATTAAAAAGATAATCTCCTTTTAATTTTTCGTTTAGTTCTAAAGATAATTCAGATTTCACGGATTCTTGGCAAAAATTAGTAATTTCTTCTGAACTAATTAAAACCTTATAAATTTCTTTTTTTTCTTCTGAATTAGCATTAAAGCATAAATAAATCAGATTAATCATTGAACAATTATTATTTTTGATTTTGAATTGTTTATAAATGTCTGGCCAAAATTTCAAGGATTTTAGACCTTCTAAACCTCCTTGACTGAGAGAGTATTTATTACACCAATTTATAAATTCTGAGACATCTTTTGGACATCTTTTGAGTTGCAAAAGCATATCTGATAAAACTTGTCCTGCCTGAAAATTCCTTGTTGGTTTTCCTTCAATTGGTAGAGTCATACTCCCTAAGACGTCAGCCTTAACCGCATTTAATTGAGAAAAAGTATAATCTCCTTTTTCACAAAATTTATCATTAATTATTTCATTTGCACTAATTATTTCTTCACCATAACCAAGTTCTTTTAATGAAAGATATTTATTGTCTAATTTATTTTCTTTTCTAACTTGTAATGATACTGATGCGGCTTGATCCAAACATTGAGTTAACAAAATCGTATTAATGGTAGGGAGCATTCCTGGCTTATCGGAATGAAAGTTATTTACAAAACCTGCAAATATAGATGAGATATTTTTTATTGATTTTATATATTGACATTCAATATTATGAACTCCAGGAGAAACTTGAATTTTTGGCGACAATTGATTTAAAATGCGAGCTCCTATTAAAGCAGTTAGGGAATCAGGATGGCAGAAATTTGCAGTGAAACTATCATTAGGATTTCGTAAATCTCCGTGACGATGAAATCCTGTAAAAAAAGCTAAATTTGGATATTTATTACAGAGAATAAAAGGGGTTTTATTTTTATTATCAATGCAAAAAGAACCCACAAGACAGCCAAGGACCACATTTTCTCTTTTTAAAGTTTTTCTGAGTTCTAAAGCATTTTTTACATCATCTTGTATGTGATTACTGTTTGAAGCAAGAATAACTATCTCACATTCCAATAGAAGATCTTTTAGATCAAAAGACTTTCTTATTCCCTCTGAAGAATAATGTCCCATTCTCTTAATCTTTTCTATAGTCTCATTATCCATATCAGAAAGAACATCATTTGAGAAAGCGCCTAATAAATCTCTATCTTCTCTAGGAGCTAAAAGAATATTATTTGACTTTCCATGCATGGCACAGTTATATGCTAATGATGCAGGATATAAACCAACACTGTAGAATCCAACTTTGCTGTTCTCTATATCTTCAATCAATGAATAAAAATATTTCTCATCATTTATGTTTTCTATAAAATTATTCTTCATTTTTGGAATTTCTTGATAAATTTTTTAATTTCTAATCCGTACCAACATTTTTCTACATTAAAGCAATTCTTGACCATAGCAAATTATTTATTGTAAATATTGAATTTTTTAATTTATAATTTCTATGAAAAATGAAAATTAAATTAAATAAAAATAAGGAATATATGGCAAGTAATTTAAAAGTACAAAAACAATTAATTTCTTCTAAAAATATCTTGATTATTCAAGACATTGACGGAGTTTGTATTCCTTTAGTTAAAGATCCAATGACTAGAGAGTTAGAATCAAAATATATCTATGCAGTAAAAGAATTTGCTGAAGAATTCTTTGTATTAACTTGCGGGGAACATGAAGGTCCAAGAGGGGTTAACAGAATAATAGAAAGGAGTTTAAGGAGCACTACTGAGCCTAAAAACAAAGAACTATACTTAAGAGGTTTAGCAGCCTGTGGAGTAGAGTATCAAGAAAATAATGGTAAAATAAGTTTTGAAGGAGTGTCAAAAGAGGAACTGAATTTTTTATCTAAAGTACCTAGTTTAATAAGACCAGAATTTAATTTTATAGTTAAGAATATTTTTCCTGAACTTAGCCAAGAAGATATCAATTTTCACGCAGTAAAATCAATATGCGAAACACGCTTTTCGCCAACGATTAATTTTAATAGTCTATTTGATTTAGTTCACAATGATTCTGATAAAAGAAAGCTTATTCAAACTAGTTTTGAAAAAATGATGAATGAAATCATCTTCAAAGCTGAATCCGAAGGCCTCAAAAACTCATTTTTCCTTCATATTTCACCAAATTTAGGAAATAAAAATGGTACGGAAACAATTAAACTTTCTTCTAAAGATGATATTGGATCAACAGACATACAATTACTTATTAAAGGAGCAGTTAAAGATTCTGGAGTTTTATTTCTTTTAAATAAATTTATTGCGGATAAAACTGGTAAATCTCCTTTTGGAAGTAATTTTAATTTTAGAGACTCTCCAAATTCTATTCCGGAAAAAATTAATTTATGCAAAAGAACTATTCAAATAGAAGATATGCCATTGATTGTAGGAGTTGGTGACACAGTAACATCAAAAAAAAATAATGGTGAGATGAGTTATTTAAGAGGAGGAAGTGATAGATCTTTTTTAGAGTTTATACAAATATTAGGTAATGAATTTGGTATTAATAATAAAATAATTTTTGTAGATAGTAGTTCTGGTGAAGTTGAAAGACCTTCTACAAAAAAAACTGGTTTGAGAGGGATCAGTGATTCTTATGACAATTTAAAGTTTGATATGGTTTTTCAAAATGGTCCCAAAGAATATATAAGTTGGTTTATTGAACTTGCTAATAAGAGATCAAAATTAAAAAAAAATAGTTGACTTTTTAAGTTTCGAATGACAATTTATAAATAATAGATTTATGAAAGAAGAATTCCCCTCAATATATAAAGAACCTATAGAAACATTGCAAATTAATATAGGTTATAAATGTAATCAGGCTTGTAAGCATTGTCATGTCAATTCAAGTCCTTTAAGAACTGAAAAGATGTCCAATGAAATAATATCTCTTATTCCAAAAATAATTGATAAGTACAAAATCAAGACTTTAGATATAACAGGTGGCGCGCCAGAACTTCACCCAGAATTTAAAAACCTAATAACTAGTTTAAGAACAAAACAAGTTGATATTATTGATAGATGCAATTTAACAATTTTCTTTGAAGAAGGTTATGAAGATCTTCCTCAATTTCTTGCAAAGAATAAAGTAATAGTTACTGCTTCGCTGCCATGTTACGAAAAAGATAATGTTGAGTTTCAAAGAGGTATTGGGGTTTTTGAAAAAAGTATTAATGCTATAAAAATTCTTAATGATCTAGGCTATGGAAAGAAAGAAAATGGATTGCGACTAAATCTTGTTTACAATCCTGTAAACCCAATTCTTCCTCCTTCTCAAGAAACATTGGAAAAGGATTATAAAAAAATACTATTCGAAAAATATAATATTTTTTTTAATAGTTTATACACAATAACTAATATGCCAATAAATAGATATGAAGAATCTCTAAGAAGAGAAGGGAAACTAAATACTTATTACAAATTACTAAAAGAAAATTTTAATGAAAAGAATTTAGAAAATCTTATGTGCAAAAAGACTATTAGTGTAAATTGGCTAGGAGAAATTTATGATTGTGACTTTAACCAACAGATAAATTTCCGCGAAAATAAAGGACCAAAGACACTTTATGATTTATTGGATGAATCATTTACTTTTGACTACAATGTCGCGGTAAAAGAACATTGTTTTGCGTGCACTGCAGGAGCAGGATCAAGTTGCGGAGGGACTTTAAGTTAATAAAATCTGCTAAATGCAATTAGGACATATAGCTCTTACATTTAAAGATGATTCAATTAGTTTAAATCCATTAACTTTTGCTGCAACTTTTCCTGCTTCTAAAACTTCGTCATTTTCGAATTCTTCTGTTCTTCCACACCTAATACAAATCAAATGATGATGGTCAGGTGTGTCGTTACTAATCAATTCATATCTGTGTCCACCCTCACTTAGTTCTAATTCATGAAGTAAACCCATTTGTACTAAAAGCCTTAAAGTTCTATAAATTGTTGCGAGTGAAACTTTGGAACTTGATTTAACTAACTTTTCATGAACCTCTTCAGCACTAAGATGCTTTCCAGAACCAATATTTTCAAATAAATTAAGAACCTTTAGTCTCTGAGGAGTTAGCCTCTTCCCATCTTTATGTAAACCATCACCAAGAGGGGATGTAATGACATTGAACTGAGAGGATAATGGCAAGACTTAACCCATGGCTATTCTCAATAATAACTCTAGATGAGAGTAAAACAACTTTTTGATTTAAAATATTTACTAAAGTTCTTCAAAATATTATGTTAAATGTATCTTTGATATAGAAATAATGAAGGATCATGAAATCTCTTCCAATAAACTATCCCCGACAGTAAACGCTTTGCTAATTATTGATGTTCAGGAAAAGATAATAAGACCAATTTTCAATAAGGATTTAATAATCAAAAATGTCAAGAAGCTATTGAATGCCTACCAAATTTTAGAAGAAAACATATTTGTATCTGAACAGAACCCGCTCAAATTGGGGGGGACTATACCTGAATTATTACCCAAAGCTGGATTTAGAAAAATTGAAAAAATGGAATTTAGCCTAGCTAAAATAGAAGAATGCGCAAAAGAACTTAAAAATAAGAAAGTTACTAATTTAATAGTTTGTGGTATCGAAACCCATATTTGTATTCAACAAACAGTCTTAGATTATTTAAAAAAAGGATTTGAAGTTTTTCTTATATCAGATTCCATGGGCAGTCGAAATAGGGTAGATCATGAAATAGCATTACAGAGAATGACCAAAGAGGGGGCGATCTTAACAACTACTGAATCAATAATTTTTGAATTATGCAAAACTGCGGATAGAAAAGAATTTAAAGAAATTAGAAATATAATAATGAGTTGAAGAAAATTAAGACTGGTTTGTTTTATAGAGATAATTTAAAATTTTATTAGAGATCTATTTTTAGAGTTTATCTGAATATGAAATTAGTTACTGAAAACTTCCTTCTGGCAATATCTATTTTTTTTATTGGAATTTTATTGTCGATAATAATTTCTAAACTTTCAAAAATATTTTTTAAAAAAATCTCCAAAAGGACAAAAACAAATTTCGATGATTTTATTTTTGAGGTAATCTCAGGAATTATTAAACCTATAGGTTTCCTCCTCTCATTTTATTTTTCAATTGACTATTTTTTTGCTGATGAAATAACTTTTATCTCTGTCTTATTGAATATTCTGAAATTATTTATATTAATAATCATCATAAAAGCACTCAACAAAGTTTTAATAAGATCTTTAACAGAATCGACATCGAAAATTAATGATTCCTCAATTAGTTCAATGATATCTTCACTAACTCCTTTGATAAAGGCATTAACATGGACTATTGGGTCAATATTTTTCTTACAAAATATAGGTGTTCAAATGACTGCTATTTGGGCTTTACTAAGTGCAGGTGGTATTGGAGCAGGATTAGCTTTGAAAGATCCAGTTCAGGAGTTTTTTGAATATATAACAATTTTGCTTGATAAACCTTTTCAAAAAGGTGAGTTTATTAAATCTGATGGAGTCTTAGGAATGGTTGAGAGGGTGGGGGTAAGATCCTCAAGGATAAGAAGTATTAATGGAGAAGTAATAGTAATGAGCAACAGCGCTCTAACAAATGGGATAATTTCAAATTACGCACAAATGAAAAAAAGGAGGTTAGTGCATAAATTGGGAGTTGTTTATGAAACCTCTCCAGAACTTATGAAATTGATTCCAATAATAATTAAAAAAATAATCGAAGAGACAAAAGATGCATCTTTTGATAGATGTCATTTCACGGATTTTGGCGACTTCAGTCTTAATTTTGAACTTGTTTATTACATACCCACAAATAATTATCTTGCTGCGATGGAAGCTCAACAAACTATAAATTTAAAAATTATTGAGGAATTTGCAGCCAATAATATAGATTTTGCATTCCCAACCCAAACCTTAAATATTGAGAGTAACAAAGCCAAATGATCGGCAAATCTCTTCACTTAAAATCCAAAGTTTTGAAGCCAACTCATCGCTATTAGCTTCATCACTAACATTACTTTCAACTAATTTATGTTTTTTTCTACCTATAAGTTTATTACTTAAATATATGAAACCAACATTATTTAAATTGGAATCAAGGACAATCTGAGAAAGAATCTTTCCAGCATTTTCTACACTTTCAGAAATTCCTAAAATATTTTGTGCAACTTTAGAAAAAATTAAATATCCAAAGAAATTAAAACGTTTACTATATCTAAAAAAACCTGAATCATCATTTGGTATTACGAGACCGGGAGCCCAAGTAATTACAGAAATTTTACTAGAGGATATTTTTAATTTTTTTGCAAGTTCTTTAGCAAACAAAATATTACATAACTTACTATTTTTATAAGATTCATCAGCATTAAAATTTAAAAATTGACCCGTAACTTTTTTTCTAAAATCAACTAGATTATTAAGCCCTGCTTTCTTTCCTATATTTCCTCCTGAACTTTTGGGATCGTGTACATCTGATGATGTAATAATGATTCTAGATTCTTCTTTATCTCTAACTAAATCTTTTAAGATATTTACTAAGTAAAAATGTGCAAGATGATTAACTGCAAAAGTTAGTTCTATCCCTTGTTTTGATACTTTAGGGTAAAAAGAACCCGTATATTGCAATCCTGCATTTAAAACAAAAACATCTAAAATGATCTTTTTACTAATAAAGTAATCCTTAATTTTTTTAATATTCTCTAGATTTGAAAGATCGCAATTCTCAATAATATTTAAATATTTACTGAGGTAATTTTTATCAAAATATTTCTCAATTGTTTTGAGAAATTCATTCTTTCTTAATTCAGATTTTATTACAACATATAAATTATTTTTCTTCTTTAGTAAATTAATAATGGCAAAAAGCCCTATGCCTGAATTACCTCCAGTAATTAAAATATTTTTATTTTTAATCATTTAACTTGCTATGTATTTTTTTATAATAAAAAATTTTTAAGTATTTTTTATTTTGTAATCTTATAAATTATTGTTAAAACACTGAAAACTTAGTCACTAGTAATTGAGTAATTTGATTATTATTAATCTACTCTCATTATAAGTATTGGATGAAATATATAATCCTAAGTGCAGAATTAATAACTTGTTGCATAAATTTCTTTAATCATAAGATTTATATTTAATGTCAGAAGAAAACATGCCAGATGTTCTTGTTTTGGGTGCGGGGCCTGCAGGTATGGCAATTGCCTCAGCTTTAGGGAAGGAAGAATTAGATGTTGAAGTGCTTTCTCCAAATGGACCAGATGAACCTTGGCCAAACACCTATGGCATTTGGGGGGAAGAAGTTGATCAACTCGGGCTTCAGGATTTACTTGAATATAGATGGAAGAATACTGTAAGTTTTTTTGGGCACGGCGCTTTAGAAGAGCAGGACGACGAGAATAAAGCCACGGAACATTCAATAGATTATGGACTATTTGATAAAAAGAAACTCCACAATTATTGGTTTAATGAATGCGATAAGGCTCTTATTAAATGGCATCAAGGCTTTGCAAACAAAATACATTTTGAAAAATACAAAAGTACAGTAACTACAAAAGATGGCAATACTTACTCTGCAAGATTAGTAGTAGATGCAACAGGATATGATCCTATTTTTCTTAAATTAAAATCGTGTGGTCCCTTAGCAGTCCAAACTTGTTATGGGATAGTAGGTAATTTTAGTAAACCTCCACTGAAGAAAGGGCAGTTTGTATTAATGGACTATAGAAATGACCATCTTAACGATGAGCAAAAAAAAGAACCGCCCACTTTTCTTTATGCCATGGATATGGGGGATGGGAAATATTTTCTTGAAGAGACATCTCTTGGTTTAGTAAATCCTCTAACAATGGAAAATTTAAAAGAGAGACTAGAGAAGAGACTTTCTTATAGAAATATATCAATCACAAGCATGCAACATGAAGAGCTAGGCTTATTTCTCCCTATGAATATGCCAATCCCAGATTTCAAACAACAAATACTCGGATATGGTGGTGCTGCTTCAATGGTACATCCTGCATCTGGATATTTAATTGGTAATGTTTTAAGAAGAGCCCCACTTGTCGCCAAGGCAGTCTCAGAAGCAATTAAAAATAAAAATCTAAGTACCTATCATATTGCTAGAAAAGGTTGGGAAACTTTATGGTCAAAAGAATTAATTAGGAAGAAATCACTTTACCAATTTGGATTAGAAAAACTCATGAGGTTTGACGAGAAAATATTGAGAGAATTTTTTGGCAGTTTTTTCCAATTACCTAAAAACCAATGGTATGGTTTTCTAACTGATACTCTTTCCTTAAGAGAGATTGTATATGCGATGTGCGTAATGTTTATAAAGGCTCCATGGAGTGTAAAGAAAGGTCTTATGGTTATGCATGGTAGAGAATTTAAAATGTTACTTAGGATAATATTTCCAAATATATAGTTCAAAAATGAGAACCATACTAATAAGTGGAGCCAGTAGAGGTATTGGACTAAATATTGCACATAAAGAATTAAAAGAAGGCAATAGAATTAGTATTGGCATAAGAGATTTAGAATCATTAAAAGGAAGTGCTATTGATCCAAATAAATGGCCCGAAGGGAGAATTATAGTCAACCACTATGATGCATTAAAAAAAATTACAGCCGAAAATTGGATAAAAAATACCGTAGATGAATTTGGAGGATTTGATTCATTAATAAATTGTTCTGGAGTATTATCGAAAGTTCCTTTCTTATACAAAGATGGTGATGAAGAAGATATTTTAAATACATTAAATATCAATTTTTTGGCAATTTGGAATTTATGTAGGCTTTCTTGGGATCATTTATGTACCTCAGGCAGAGGAAGAATTATTGTTTTAGTTTCAATGAGTGGGAAAAGATCTAAAGGCGATTTAGCCGCTTATTCTTCTTCAAAGTTTGCTTTGATGGGATTATGCCAAACGATGAAAAATAAAGGTTGGGATAAAAATATAAGGGTTTCAGCAATTTGCCCAAGCTGGGTTAATACAAAAATGGCCCAAAATATCTCTTCACTAGACAAATCAAGCATGACACAACCTGAAGATATTGCTGAGATATGCTCAACTATTCTGAAGCTACCTACAGCATCAGTTCCATTTGAAATTGCATTAAATTGTAATTATGAAATTTAACCTAAATTGAAAATCAAGTAAGCGATTGAGAGCATTGCAATTGCTATAAAAAGACCTTTTATTCGATTAGTTAACAACGAAAAAAGAGATAAATCTTCAGAAAAATATCCCCCAAAACTACCTGTCAAAAATAATACAACCATTGGTAGAGATGCCGCTCCGAAAGAATAAGAGATAGCTTTTAAGAATCCAAAATTCAAATAATTTAAAATCAAGGAACTTAATGAAAACAATAAAAAGGATGCAAATAAAGTAATGGAAACTTCAGCATCTAAAGTGTGAGGTAAGCTTCCCTTTAATTCAAATTGTTTTTTGCATTCTCTAATTTGTCTTTTAGAAAGTTTTAAATAACCAGTTTCAGGAATTCTTTGAGATTTATATTTTCTTAGAAGCCTTGCTTCGAGTGTTTCTGGCTCCTTTGTCATAATTGAAGTTAATAATTCATCTGGTTTTAATTGCTTAATTTTCTTCTCAAGATTATCAGTTTTCCCAATTCTATAAAGATCTCCAACTCTTATAAGGTAAACATATCCCGGCATTTGCGTTGTAAAATAAAATCTAATCCTATTTAGATAATACTCAAAGAATCGAGGAAATTAAAAGTTTTTACAAAATGAAAAACGATATTTTATATTCATTTCGAAGATGTCCATACGCAATTCGTGTTAGATGGGCCCTATTAATTTGTGACATCAAAGTAGAGATAAGAGAAATTGATTTAAAAAATAAACCTCTTGATTTTCTAAATAAATCTAAGACAAAAACGGTTCCAATTTTAATAACAAAAAATAGTAAAGTTATTGAAGAAAGTCTTGAAATCATACTATGGGCACTCTCAAATTCAAAAAAGGAAAACATTAAAAATATCTATATTCCTGATAATAAGAAGGAAGATATTTTTGAAATAATTAACGAAAATGATAACGAATTCAAATATCATTTGGATCGATTTAAATATTCCACAAGATATCAGAATAATAATGAAGAATTGCATTTCACAAAAGCCATTAAATTTATTAAGAGATGGAATTCAGGTCTCGTAGATAATAAATATTTATTTGGAGATACCCCAACAATCGCTGACTGGTCTGTTTGGCCTTTTGTAAGACAATTTAAAATCGCCTGTGAAAGTCAAAAAAGAACAAATTATTTGGACCCACCAATAAAAGACTGGTTAGATTCTTTTGAAAAGAATAGAAAATTTAAATCCTTAATGTATAAATACGAATTATGGGAACCTAATTCTAGAAGGAATTATTTTCCTTCTAATTAGCTTTCTAACAACTTCCTTTTCTCTATTATCTTTGCTAACTCCAAAAAATATCCCGCAGTCCTAAATTTACCAATATTCTTTTCCTTAAAATCAAGGTCACTTCTAATTTCTGCGGTCTCCGCCATAAGCAAATCCAAATCATTTGATCCAAGACTATACAATTCGCCAATTTCGATTTCCCTGCCAAGTAAATGACTCCTAAACCACTTCCCTTTATTTTCTTGAGGTGGAATATCGTAGGGAGTAAATGACATTAAAATAAAATTAAATATAAAACCATTCTAGAGTTATTATTCAAATTTTTGCATTTCCCCTTTATTAAAAATTAATGCCATAAGAAGAATTGCAAATGTAATTACAGCACAAATTTCTGTCCAGTAATCTATTCCAATTTTAGAAATCATTAATGGTGCCAAAACCGTAAATAATCCCCCTGAAAGAATTAACTGTGCGAATAGCTGTTTTGATGTAAAAATTGGTAGAGTCCTAGAAATATTTTTGGGATCTGCAAGCCTTAAAAGAAGTAATCCAGAAGCAACTACACCTGTAGAGTTACCAAACTCAATCAAACTTTTTTCAAACCAGTAATCGTCAAATATAAAGTATGCAAAATAAGCAATACAAATTAAATTCCAAAATAAACCAAAAATAGTAAAAACTAAAATTATTAGCCAATTTTCAAAAACAACAGCAATATCTAAGCTTGCCATAGCTGTAAAAATCAATAGATCTGTAGATAAAATCCCAATCTCCCTTTGCAAAATATTTGAAATAAATTCTGTATTGTTGGATTTTTCTAAAATATATCTAATTAGGAGTGAGCCTATAAGAATAAAAGGGAATACTGGGAGTGAAAAGATAATTTCTTTCGAAAATTCACCAAAAAAACTTGAGATATATCTTAAAAAATTAAGTAACAACACTCCAAAAGAAATTGCCAGCCCAGAGAATCCAAGATTGATTATCAAGATTCTTAAATCAGCAAAAATTCTTATTTTACTGTTTGCCTTTAGATTATCTTTTTTATCAGAAATTTCCTCAGTATCTGAAAGGCCTAAATTTCTCCCAAGAAAAATAAATATACTTCCCAATAATGAAGATGATAAAAGACCCATTGTTGCCATAGCCAGACCGAGATCTAAACCATTTGGAAAACCTAGTCTATTAAAACTCTCACCGATGATAGATGCAGCTCCATGCCCCCCTTGAAAACCAACCTCGATCAAACAGCCCATTAGAGGATTAGTATCCATAGATGGAGGCAAGAAATATTTAACAACTAGACCGCCAACAAAAAATTGTCCGAAACCTAGAGAAAGAGCAAGCAAAAACTGATTAAAGATTGGTTTAACTAAACCATTTATATTTGGAATGGGTCTTCCCATCATTAAAGTTGCGAAGACCAATGATAAAAGAGGAGTAGGAAAATTACTCCAAACATTGATAGTTTCTTTTGGTAAAAAGTGTATCGCCCCAAATGGACCTATAAATATACCTAAAACCCCAGATATAACAGCTATTGGCAATCCAAATCTCTCAAGTTGAACAGCAAGTTTTAATCTCTTCCCAAAAATCAAGAAGAAAAATATAATTAAAAATCCAAAAAAACTTATTAATAAAGAATTTGAAAAAATATCCTTATTCTGTAGATAATAAATATTCAAAGACTTCAAAAACATATTAATATAAATCTAAATTAATAACCAAATTTTTTCAAATAAAAAAGGCCTCATAAAATGAGGCCTTTAAAACTAAATATTAATTAGATTTAGTCTTTTAAAGTAACAGTAGCATTATCAATGTTACCTATTGCATTTGTAACTCTCTTAAAGTCAAAACCTAGTGCTCTTAGAGCATGCCATAGATGACCTTGGATAAAGAAGAATCCAAAATAGTAGTGAACATTTGCCAACCATGCTCTGTTTGTGTACTCACCAGCAGGAAGATCGCCAGTATCTACCCAGTAAGGAGAAATACTAAATTTCAATTGCAGTGGCTCACCAAAGAATTCAGTTGGATAAACTGTTGTATTAGTAGCACTCCAGAAAGCAGCAATAATTGCCATCCAACCAATACCTGCTAGAGACCATGAAAGTACAGCCTCAGCGGAAAGAAGTCCTTTACCTTTGAATTTGGTGTATTCTCCAACTTGCTTTGTAGCAATATGGAAAGCACCACCAGTAATTTCAACAAAGGCTAAGAAAGCATGACCACCTAAAACATCTTCAAGACTATCGATAGTCAAGAAATCAACCTGATGATTCCATATATGTGACAAATTCAAATCATATTCAACTTGTCTAACTGCACCAATAGCAGGGTCATATATCCCATGCCATTTGGCCCATTCTACGAACCAAATACAAGCAACACCAAAGAAAATTAAATGATGCCCAAGTATAAATGTCAATTTATCTGGATCATCCCAACTAAGGCTGAATTTTCTTGCTTTTTCTAAATCAGCTTCTTGTAAATCTCCTGGCAATAGTACTGAATGTAAAAGTCCACCACCGGCATAAACCATTGATAAAATCAAGTGGACGATAGCAATTACTACTACAGGTTTAGTATCTCCCATCACAACCCCATTAGCGTCAAACCCTATTCCAAGGGCAGCCAAATGAGGAAGGGCGATAAGAGGTTGATGACCCATAGGGATAGAGGGGTCAAATCGTGAAAGTTCAAAAAGGGTGAAAGCACCAGCCCAGAAAGCGATTAATCCAGTATGCGCAATATGCGCAGCAATGAATTTTCCTGTGCGATTCGTTACACCTGAATTACCAGCCCACCATCCGTAGGTGACATCTGGATTTCCATAGGTTTGCATTTAGGAATTGATTAGCTTAAACGTCTTGAGAATACTTTATATTTCAACAAACAGTTGGATTCACAACAAAATTGTAAAGGTTAGTAATCCTAGCAATAACTAAACAAGAAATCTTCTAGGAAAAATCGAACCGCAAAGAAGGTAGATTTAAGATGAAAAGTTATTGGCAGAAATGATATATGGAATAAAAAAATAATTATTCCTCAATTTAAATATTTTTGATAAATTTCTTTTTGCTGACATTAATATTATTTTGTTTCATTAAAACTTCTTAGTCCTTGCCTCCTTCTCAAGAAATTATTAAAAAGAAAGTAAGAAAATAAATCTCATGGCAACTTCTCAAAAATCTTCTAGAAAATTTTCACTAGAAATGAAATCCGAAGTTCATTACAAAAAAGCCGCAAAATCTTACAGAAAATCACAACAATATATAAAAATGATTAATCTTTATCCAACTTTGCAAAACACCCTAATTGACTGTAAAGATGAGAATCTAATTGAATAGGAATTAGATATATCTTTCCAAATTAATCCTAAAAGAATTCTTTTTAAATTTAGGCTGCAATATTATCATTTTCTTCAAAATAGAATTTATTAATAATACTTCTACACATTTTAATATTATAAAGAGCTTTGGGCTTCCAAGGTTTTTTCTGACCAAGAGGAGAGCTTTTCCAATGAATTCCAGGCTTGAGAATTCCATTTTCACGTAAAAAAGAAAGTTTAATTTCTGTTATTCCTAAGTTTTTAGCTGTCAACTCCGAAGAGCTCCATATATCCCCTAACATTTAATTAAGTAAATATTATTAATCCTTAATAACGTTAATTTTATTTTTTTGAAAGGGGTAAAACATTTAAATAATTATTAAGCTACAAAAAGCCCAGTATTTACATTAAAAATTTATTAAAAAATCTATATCAAATTAAGAAATATTAAATAAAGAATCATCAGTTAAAAAAATTTTATTAATTCCCTCCTTTTTATTTAAAGATTTGAATCGAACATATTCTTCATTAATTGATTCATTTTTAGGAATATTTAGCCATCCCTTTTCCCAATTACCACTATTCAATAAGTCTTTGAAAGTAATTTTCAAATTAATGTCGCAATCAACGACGGAAACCATTAAATAAAAATTTTTTCCTTTCTCTTTAGTCTTATTTACTAAAACAAAATGTCTTAAACCATTTATGGGTTTGTTGGAAGTCCAGAAATTTGTCATTAGTTATTTTATTTTTTTCTTAGAATTTCCTTTAGATATTTTTGTATATTCTTTTCTGATTTCGTCTAATAAAAGTTTTCGTTTATCCAAATAGACAATAGATTCTTGTTTTGATAAGTTATATCTTTCGTTTTTAGTTAAATTCATCCAATTATTTAGATTCTTCTTATTAAGGGTTTTTAACTTTTTAGCTTTAAAAAATTTTTTCCTCTTAGATTTAAGAAAATTTCTCAAAAAATAGACAATTAGTATAAAAATAAGAATTATCGTTAACTTGAAGAGCATCATCACTTTATAATCAAGTTTTTATTTATCCACTTCTCCAATTTAATATCATTCTCAAAAGATATAACCTCTTCTTTATTTCCAAAACTTGCTTTATCAAACAGCCTTATAATAAATTCTTTATTGGCTGCCTCATCATCACCAATAACAATAATACTTTTGGATTTTAGTTTATTTGCCTTTTTAAATTGCTTAGAGAAAGAGGCTCCACTCAAATCCAATTCAACTAATAAATCATAATTTCTTAATTTTCTAGATAAATCCATGGCTAATGATTCAGCAATTAAGCCTTGATTAATAATATAAATATCAGTATTTTTTGGGACCTCAAGCTCTTTTCCCGCTAGTAAGATTAATCTTTCTAAGCCGATAGCGAATCCAATTGCCGGTGTGTTTGGCCCTCCCATTTGCTTTATTAAATCGTCATATCTGCCTCCTCCGCAAACTGTTGCTTGGGAGCCTAGGGCTCCACTAGTAATTTCAAAAGCTGTATGAGTGTAATAATCCAATCCTCTCACTAGATTAAAGTTTTCCACGAAAGGTATTTTTAAAATCTCTAATTGTTTTTTCAAGTCTGAATATCTTTCATGACTTTTTTTAGACAAGAAATCAAATAACCTTGGTGCATTTTTAAGGACTTTTTTGGTTTGATTATTCTTAGAGTCTAAAATCCTTAAGGGGTTTTTATTAATTCTATTCTGAGAATCTAAATCTAAAGAGTTTTTATTTATTTCTAGCCACTTTAAAAAAGATTCTTGAAAATTCAATCTATCATTATGATCACCCAACGTATTTATTTCAAGATTAAGTTCTTTTATTCCTAATTTTCCTAAGACATCCCAAGCTAAAGCAATGATTTCAACATCACTTCTTACTGATTCGTATCCTATAAACTCAACACCTAACTGATGAAACTGTCTTTGCCTGCCTGCTTGAGGTCTTTCATATCTAAACATGGGGCCCATGTACCAAAGTTTTTGCAGAGGATTAGAGGACAATCCATTTTGTATTAAGGCTCGTGCGACGGAGGCCGTTCCTTCAGGCCTAAGAGTGCAAGATCTCTCCCCTCTATCCAGAAATGTGTACATTTCCTTACTGACAACATCTGTTCCTTCACCAATTCCTCTTATAAATAATTCAGTCATTTCCAATATTGGTGTTCTTATTTCTTTAATAGATGCTCTTGAAAGCTGCTCCATTAAAATTTTCTCAACATTTTGCCACTTTGTTAATTGATCAGGCAATAGGTCTACCGTTCCTCTAAGATTTTTTAAGTTATTCAAAGTTCTAGGAAATAATTCAAAATTTTTAATTTAATATTGAAATTAAATTTTAATTGTTTGTTCTGTGAGACAATTTTAATTTAACATTTAGCAAAAACCATTGGAAATAAATAACAATAAAGAGAGTCAGCATTGTGGTAGTAAACCAAAAAAAATTGCTTTTGGAATAGCACCTCTTGGTATCGTTTCAATAGGAATAGTTCCTATGGGAGTTATAAGTATTGGAGTAGTTCCAATGGGTGTATTTTCTTTTGGTGCAGTCGCAATGGGAATAGTCAATTTATCAGTGGTTGGGATGGGAATTATCTCTGCAGGGATTACTACCATGGGAGTATGGGAGTATTCACCTAATTCTCAAAACCATGATCATAATCATTCAAAACAAATTTCAAATTCAAACAAGAAAAACATGATCTCAGATCTATTTAGCACAAAAGAAGAAGCTGAAAAGGCCGCCTCAAAATATGGATGTATTGGAGCACATAAAATGGGTAAAAAATGGATGCCCTGTAAAATGCACTAAATATTATCTTAAGTCAAAAATTCATTAAATATTAATTTAAAATCTCTACTCTAAAATCAAGATTTCTTGCTTCATCAGAAGTTAATTTCCTTGACCAAGCTCCATGCACAGGACTATTCCATCTAAATCCAGCATTTTTAGCTAAAGACCTCTCTTCATAACTAACCAATGCCTTGTATAAAAACCTCGGTTCAGTAGCTTTAAGTAAAAGTTCATCTAAATTATCGCATTTCTTGAAAACCTCAGATATGTAAAAGCAATCAGACAAAGCTCTATGTAAATTCCAAACTGGAATTGAGAAAGACAAAGCTAGATCAGTTACTGAAGGTCTGGTTTTTAGTGATTTTTGAAAAGACCAATTAATATCCTCTAAACTGCATATCCATTTTTTATTAAGTTTAGGCAATCTTCCTTTCCCAAACCATTTCTTATCAAACTCTACATTGTGCGCGACAATGAAATCTGAGCAATCAACAAGTTTTAAAAAGAAATTCAATCCATCTTCCCATGGTTGAGAGATATTAGTTACTTCTGCAGGTATACCATTTACATATTCGGCTTCATTATTTTTAACAGGGAATAAAAATGAGACCTGTGAAAGTACACATTTAAAAGATACGTCAAACAAAATACAACCTATCTCTATCACTTCATCTTTATTTTCATCTAAACCTGATGTTTCTGTATCAAGTATTAAAATTTTTTCTATTTTTTTATTTTGATTAGTAACACTTTTTTCAGTGGGGTTACCATTAATTTGATCTTGAAGAAAATCCAATTGATTTAATTCTTTTTTGTTAAATAGTTCCAATTAGATGAAAACACTTTCATTTATCTTGACGCATTTAAAAAGAATTTCTTTTAAATTAATATTAATTAAACAAATTCATTAGAAAATATTTTTTGAAATCTTCTTTTATTTAAAAATAAATTTATAAAAATGACTTTTACTAAATATCAATTTAACAATTTTTGTTATTGGCCTTCAAATCCTAAGAAAATTGTGGAATTTATAGGTGGAAGTTACCTTGCGTCTAAACCAGATTTAACATATAGAAGATTCATAGAGAGCTTAATAAATAAAAATTATGCAGTACATGCATACAAGTACACTCCACAGTTTGATCACCAACAACTAGCTATTAAAGCATGGAAGGATTTTAAGAATTGCCGAATATCCTTATCTAAAAGAATAATGGCATCAATTCCTTCAATAAGAATAGGTCATAGTCTGGGCTGTAAACTTCATTTAATTTCTCCTGATGGTGGAAGAAATTGCGAAAAATTCATATCAATTAGTTTCAATAACTTCAGCGCTAACAAATCAATTCCATTACTGAAAGAGATTTCTCAAAAATTAGAATTTAAGAGTGAATTCAGCCCAAGTCCAGAAAAAACTTTACGAATAATTGAAAAAACTTATAATCAAAAAAATAACTTCCTAATAAAATTCAACTCAGACGAATTAGATCAAACAGATAAATTATTTTCTTGTCTTAAATCAAGAAAAGAAGACAATTCTAAGGGAATAATGTTAAAAGGAACTCACACTTCTATTGCTAGTGCAGGACTAAGAGAAAATTTTTTGGGAGACTGGGCAGATGATGATTTCAAAAGAAATACTATAAAAAAAATTTCTAGTTTAATTGATGAATCCGATTAGGATGCTTCTTTCAACTTTTCCAAAACAGAACTGTCTTCAAGAGTACTTATATCACCACTAATTTTTTCTCCAGCAGCCAAAGATCTCAAAATTCTCCTCATAATTTTTCCACTTCGTGTTTTCGGTAGAGAGTCAGAAATGATTATTTTTTCGGGCTTCGCAATAATTCCAATTTCATTAACAACATGTTTCTTTAAATCCTCTAGTAATTCTGAAGAACTGTTCACATCTTTCTCTAAAGATACAAAAGCAACTATAACTTCACCTTTGAGATCATCTCTTTTTCCTACAACAGCAGCTTCTGAAACTGATTTATGACTTACCAAGGCAGATTCTATTTCCATCGTTCCTAACCGATGACCAGAAACACTTATAACATCATCAACTCTCCCCATAATCCATATATATCCATCTTTATCAATGCGTGCTCCATCTCCAGCGAAATAAACATTCTTTTCTCCTTTAAAGGAAATATATTCCCAATAACTCTCCAAGTATCTCTCTGAGTTTCCATGAATTGTTCTCATCATCCCTGGCCAAGGCTTCTTAATAATTAAATAACCACCCTCGTTCTCCATTACCTTATCTCCATTCTTATCAACGACTTCAACTTCAATTCCAGGTAATGGGTAAGTAGCTGAACCTGGCTTTGTCGCAACTGCTCCTGGCAAAGGACTTATCATCACACCACCAGTTTCAGTTTGCCACCAAGTATCAACTATCGGACATTTATTTTTACCTATAACATCTTTGTACCACATCCATGCCTCAGGATTAATTGGTTCTCCAACTGTGCCCAAAAGTCTAAGACTCTCTAGATTATATTTATCAGGAATTTCACGCCCAGACTTCATAAATGCTCTTATTGCTGTTGGCGCAGTATAAAAAATCGAGACCTTATATTTCTGAACAATTTCCCAAAAAGCACCTAAATTAGATGGCCTTGGAACTCCTTCAAACATTAAAGTTGTAGCGCCATTAGATAAGGGCCCATAAACTATATAACTATGACCTGTGATCCAACCAACATCTGCAGTACACCAGTAAATATCATCATCTTTTAAATCAAAAATCCATTTGAATGTCATATGGGTCCAAAGATTATATCCACCAGTAGTATGAACAACTCCTTTAGGTTTTCCAGTAGATCCCGAGGTATAAAGAATAAATAACCTATCTTCACTATTCATAATTTCTGGTTCACACCAATCTTTTTGATCTTTCAATAAATCGTGCCACCAATAATCCCTTTTACTTTCCATGGAAATATTTTTTTTAGTTCTTTGAACAACAATTACTTTTTCTACAATTTCATCTGCGCCACCTTCAATTGCTGCGTCGACAGCTTTCTTAAGCTCAATCACCTTATCTTTTCTAAATCCACCATCTGCAGTAATAATAAATTTGGCATTCCCATCAATTAACCTATCTTTTAAAGCTTCTGATGAAAATCCGCCAAAGACTACTGAATGTGGCGCCCCGATTCTTGCACAAGCTAACATCGCAAACATTGCTTCAGGAATCATTGGCATATAGATACATACCAAATCTCCTTTTTTTACTCCAATCGCTTTTAATGCATTAGCAGCTTTGCAAACCTCTTTTAATAGTTCTTCATAAGTATATTGTTTGCTATCTCCGGGCTCACCTTCCCAGATCAATGCAGTTTTCCCTCCAAGTCCCCTTTTAATGTGTCTATCTAAACAATTATAAGTAATATTTAGTTTACCTTCTTTAAACCACTTAAAAAAAGGAGCATTATCACTATCTAATACAGTTTGAAATAGCTCAAACCAATCTAGTTCAGATTTTGCGAAAGACTCCCAAAATTGTATTGGATTATCCAATGCTTGTTTTTTTAGACTAAGTAATTCTTCTTGAGATCTAATATTTGAGTTTTCTGCAAATTCTTTTGAAGGGGGGAAAATTCTTGTTTCTTCAAGTATGTTATTGATTGAATTTTTTTTATCTAGTGACATTAAATAAATATATGCTTAATAAAGCTAGTCGAAAAAATAATGGTTTTCAAAAATATTAATATAAATTTAGCTGGAAAATTTATTTTTAATAAATCTAGAAGATACGGCTGAGAACAAATTCAGGAAGAGCCACTAACGCCCTTTTATACTCTGAATCAGGAAGCCAAACTATGGCTTCTTTAGAAAGCATTGCAAAATCCTCAGCTAGTTTTCTGGAACTGTCTATGGCTTTAGAATTCATAATAATACTAAGAGCATTATCCAAATCATCTTTTTCAACAAGTTCTCTGTTTATAAGAACAGACAATTTCTTATTTTCCTCTAAGGCATATAAAACTGGTGCAGTAAGGTAACCACTCGCGAGATCACTTACAGCAGGTTTTCCAAGTTGTTTATCGTTTCCAGTAAAGTCAAGTATGTCATCTACAACTTGGAAAGCCAAACCAATATTTTTACCAAAATCATATAACGAGGTTAATTCTTCATTTTTAAGATCACTCAAAACCCCAGCCGCTTTACAACTATTTGCTATTAATGATGCCGTTTTACAGTAGCTTTTATTAATGTATTTTGTAAAAGATTGAGCAGAATCAAATCTATTTAAATTTTGTTTAATTTCACCTTCAGCTAAATCCATTATTACTCTACTTAGTAATTTAACTACATTTACATTATCCAGATTCGCCAAGTGCCAACTTGATTGAGCGAATAAAAAGTCACCTGCCAAAACAGCAACTCTAGTATTAAATCTACTGTGTACTGTATCTACACCCCTTCTTGTGGATGCCTCATCAACAACATCATCGTGAACTAATGATGCTGTATGAATCATTTCAGTAATTTCAGCAAGCCTTTTATGTTTGTCGGTAAGACTGAATCCAGGGGATATTGCTTTTGAAATTAATAAAACAATACCTGGTCTAAGCCTTTTCCCCCCAGCACTAAAAAGATGTTCTGCTGCAGCTTGAAGAATTGGATGACCTGCTCCTATTAGATTTTTCAGTTCAAGAATAAGATCATCAAGATCATTTTCAACTGGTTGTAGTAGTTCTGTTACTGTGTTCATGATAGGCCTCTTATATATATTAAAGAATCAAACATTGCTTCGGAGGTTAACCAACGTAATTTCTTTATTAATTTCAAGCCAAAATTTTACTTTTTTGGCAAATTTATCTTTTTCTGAAGTAACAAAGAATCTTACATTTTTGTTAGAAAGACTATCATAGTGGTCAGTTTTTGGAATTTCAAAAGATTCATTAAATTTTTTTATCAATGCTTCAGATGGATCAATAATTTTTATATTTGAGTTTACTTTTTTTCTTAAAAAATTATAAATCAAAGGATAATGACTACATCCAAGTATTAATTCTTCAATATTCCTATTTAATAGTGGTCTTATATACAAATCCGAAAGATAATTTAACTTATTAAAATTCAGCTTTTCTTTTTCAATTTCTGATACAAATTCTGGACATTCTTGTTGAAATATTTTCAAATTCTCTTTTTTAGAACTAATAGCTTTTTTATAATATGATGATTTAACCGTTGTTTGTGTTGCCAAGACACCAATTATTTGTTTATTAACTATTTCTGATACTGAGTTTATAAGGTCAAAACAAGGGATCCTTAAGCTATTTTCTAAAATATCAAGTGCACAGGCATTTGTAGTGTTACAAGCTATTAAAAGTGCATCTAAATTCTTATCTTTAAAAAAAGTGCAAATATCTTTTGCAATAATTCTTATTTCTTTAAAATTTTTATTTCCAAAAGGGATTCTTTTTGTATCAGCCAAATAAAAAACCTCGACATCATTACGTGTTTTTAGTAAAGAATTAAGGATAGTGAAACCGCCTATACCACTATCAAATATACCTATTTTAAGTTTCACCCTAATTTAGAAAAATATTCAAGGATACCTTTTGCAATTGCATAAGCTATTCTTTTACGATGCACAGTTTTTTGTAATCTTCTTGCATCTAATCTTCCTGTTAAAAATCCAATCTCCACAAGAACTGCAGGCATCCTAGTATTTTTAATTACGTAAAATCTACCTTGTTTAACTCCTCGATCAGGACTCCCAGGGGAAACTCTTAGAATTTGTTTTTGAATTTTTTTAGCGAGTAATCTACCTCTCCACCCTCTAAAGTAAAAAGTTTCTAACCCATTAATATCCCTTCTTTTCCCTCTTGAGGCATTTGCATGAATACTTACAAAAATATCCGCATCCGTATTATTGGCAAAGGAAACTCTAGGAGGTAAATCCAAATCCACTTCATTTCTTCTAGTTAACCTTACATTGACACCTTTATCGGACAGTAACTCTTTAACTATTTTAGAAACCTCCAGTACAACATCTGTTTCCCTTATCCCACCAATCCCTATTGCACCTGGATCAGGTCCTCCATGCCCTGGATCGATAACAACCAAAAATTTATTTTGTTTTACGTTTGGCAATTGCAAGTATTCATGAACCCTTTTCTTTACATAACTTGAGTTTTTGTTTGATTTGATATTTCCTATTCTCTTCACAACTAAACCTTCACCAATCTTCTTAAATGGATATTTTGGGGTAAATAGTTTAATTCTCCACCTGTTTTGATCTAAGCCAACCATTCGCCAAGTCAAAGGTTTCAGATAAGTTTCTTCATTAAATTCAATTACTAATCTTGTTTTACCATTATTTGGTTTACCTAATCTAATTTCTTTTATTGGGCCATTACCTTTTATTATTCTGGGATTTTTTAATTCTCCTGGGAAATCCACCCAGAATCTATCGCCAGATATTTGGTTAGCCTTCTGAAAGTATGCTTTTAAATTTGTATTTGATTTAGTTCTTAATTCTAAAACCCCATTAGTTTTTATCGCCCATGCCGCAAGAGCACTTGAAGATTTAACTGGGAGGATTGCAGAATTTAAAAATAAAAAAACGGATAAACAACGAAAAAGTTTATTATCCAAAAACTTTATCATTAATTTGAAAATAATTTGTTTTTTCTATGTTTAAGGCTTGGCATCTGCTCCCTAATTTTCTTAACTCTTTCTTTATCAGCAGGAGCTATTGCAGCTCCCTGAGTTTTTCCAGCATCAGACAAAACTGTGCCCCATGGGTCAATTACCATTGCATGGCCATGACTTTGCCTTCTCCCATAATGAATCCCCGTTTGAGCGGGAGCAACTACATATGCTGTATTCTCAATTGCTCTAGCTTGTAATAGGATTTGCCAATGATCTTTTCCAGTAAATGCTGTAAAAGCTGCGGGGATCATAATTAGCTCTGCACCATTCGAAGACAAATATCTATAAAGTTCAGGAAATCTAACGTCATAACAAATCGATAACCCTATTTTGCATAAACCTGGAACATCTACAACAGGTGGATACTCCTCACCAGATAAAATAGTAGCTGATTCCTTATATAAATTTCCATCTGGCAAATCAACATCAAATAAATGAATCTTGTCGTATTTTGCCAAAATTTGTCCATCCTTCCCAAACAGTGCTGACCTATTAAAAGTATGACTGTCATCACCAGCAGGAACGGGATACCCTCCCCCCAAAAGAAATACTTGATATCTTTGTGACATAGTTTTGAGAAAATTTGCACACTTCACTGACAATTCAGAAGCTAATCTAAGTTTTTCATCATCTCCTCCTAAAAAAGCAAAATTCTCAGGCAATCCTATTAACTCAGCTCCCCTTCTAGCAGCTAATTCAATCTGTTCTTCTGCTTCAACAAAATTTGCTTCAACATTTGAAGTACTCGTAATTTGCAATGCAGCTACCAAAAAATCAGTCAAGACTTTACTCCTATTGAACCAATTCGTAAATTATTAGGCACGAATCACACCTCTTTCAACTTGAGCCGGAACAATATCTAAGCAATCAAGTTCAGAGCAACATTTAAAATCATCCTCATAATCTCCAAGACTTGTCAATCTTTTGCCATGGGTTGCTGTTTTTAAACATTTCAAAATGTCATTTTTCCAAAAATTCCAGAGTGACAAAGCAGCCTGTAATTCGTCATTCAAAATATTAATTTCAAAATCACAGTTCTTTTCCAAGTATGAGGCCAAAGCACCAGCAGCTAAAGAATCCTCAAGTGAATATGAGCCTTCCCACCCACTACCAAGGATTAAAACATTTTCACTTTTTAATGAAATGATTTTTTCGGCAACGGCTTTCCTATTTGGCAGTGCCATAGCAAATAAATGCTTTGCATGTTGAACTTTTTGCAATGATTTAGTCCCATTTGTTGTACTCATAAATAGTCTTTTACCATTAACAACTTTTTTTGTAACAGATAAAGGAGAATTCCCTAAATCAAAGCCCTCAAGCTTCTTCCCGCCTCTCTCTCCAAGCATTAGTCTCTCATCAGCTTGCCAATTCATTGCAGATTCTTTCAATAAATCTAAATCTGCAAAAACTTGAATTGAGTCAGCTCCATTTTTTAAAGCCCAAGAAATTGTGGTTGTAGCTCTCAAAACATCAATAACCACTGCAATATCGGGATTTATTTCTGGGACATCCTTTGCAACGTGATAATAAGTAAGATTAATGATCAAATCCTTTTCTAATTTTTATTATAGAAAACAGTTACTTAATTTGATTATTTTTTTTTAAAAACAAATTTATTGATAATATATATCTAATTTGTATTTATAAAAATTTTATCAAGTATTAATTTGAAAATGAATAATTTCCGCACAATAAAAGGTGGAGGTGATTTAAAAGGAGAAATAAAAGTACCTGGAGATAAATCTATATCTCATAGAGCTTTAATAATAGGAAGTATTGCTAAGGGTGAAACAACTATTGAAGGGTTTTTACATTCTGAAGATCCACTTTCAACTGCTGATTGTCTAAGAAAATTAGGTGTAAATATACCAGAGATAAAAGAAGATGAGCCTTTTACGATTTCGGGCTTGGGTCTTGATGGAATAAAAGAGCCTAAAGAAATTCTTAATTGTGGTAATTCGGGAACCACTATGAGATTATTAATGGGGTTACTAGCCGGTCAAGAAGGTAGGAACTTTATCTTAACAGGTGACACTTCTCTTAATGAGAGGCCAATGGGTAGAGTGGGCAAACCATTATCTTTAATGGGTGGCAAAATTTTTGGGAGAGAAAGAGGGAACAAAGCCCCAATCTCAATTCATGGGAATAAACTTAAAGGATGTGTTGTTGGAACGCCTGTAGCGAGTGCTCAAGTGAAATCAGCAATACTATTGGCAGGCCTCAAAGCTTCTGGGACCACTTCTGTTATTGAGCCAGCATCTTCAAGAGATCATACCGAAAGAATGTTAAAAGCATTTGGAGCAGACATAAGTATAAGAGGAGAATTAGGAAGGAATATAGTTATAAAGTCAGGGAGCAACTTAATTGGTCAGAGAATCTTAATCCCTGGAGACATAAGCTCTGCTTCCTTTTGGATGATTGCTGCATCTATTGTTCCAAATTCGGAGGTTTTAATTAAAAATGTTGGATTAAATCCTACTAGAACAGGGATATTAAATGTAATGGATTCAATGGGGTGCACTTATGAGATTTTAGATAAATCGATTATTGCAGGAGAACCTATTGGATCTATTAAAGTAAAGACTGCAAATAATTTAAGATCATTCACTATTGAAGGAGATATTCTCCCAAAACTTATAGATGAAATTCCCATCCTTACTGTAGCAGCCTGTTTTTGTAATGGGGTTTCTGAAATTAAGGATGCAAAAGAATTAAGAGTTAAGGAAACAGATCGATTAAAAGTCATGGCAAGACAATTGCACAAATTCGGTGCTGAAATAACAGAAAAAGAGGATGGGTTAATAATTAATGGTCAATCAAAATTTCATTCTGCAGAGGTAGACAGTGAGACGGATCATCGAGTAGCAATGAGTCTTGCTATTGCTTCACTTCTCGCCAAAGGTACCTCAAAAATAATGAGAGCAGATGCAGCTAGCGTCTCTTATCCCAGTTTTTGGGAAGACCTTGCCAAACTAACTAACTAACTAACTTAAAAAGTTTTTGTCTGAATTCATTGAAGTTTTAACAAAAGATGGGAGTTATTCCTTAAGAAGTGTCTTTTATCAAGAGAATTTCCATAGCTTATTGGGAGCATTGGAGGAAACAAAATTAAAGTTTACAGCGCCTTCTAATTTGCAAAGATTTAAGGGCAAATCTCTTAATGTTTTGGATATATGTTTTGGTTTAGGATACAATTCCGCTTCTTTATTAAATGAATTAATTAAACAAAAAACATATTTAAATTTATATGCTTTGGAGATTAATAAAAAGCCTCTTGAATATTCGCTTAGAAATAAATCTTTCTTGGAATTATGGGCTCCAAAAGTCAAGAAAATATTTGAATCATTGTATCGCAAAGATTACTTTGAGAATCAATTTTTTAAATGTAGTCTTTTGTGGGGTGATGCTAGAGAAAAAATCAACATTATTCCTTCAGCTATTAAATTCGATCTGATTTATTTAGATGGTTTTTCTCCTCAAAAATGCCCACAAGTATGGACAATTGAATTTTTATCTAAAGTCACAGAAAAGCTTAATTCTGAGGGTTATTTAATAACTTATTCTTCTTCAGCGGCAGTAAGAAAGACATTAAGAAATCTTGGATTAGAGATTTTTACTATTAAACCAAGTTTTAATAAAGGAACTTTATGGAGTCAGGGAACTGTCGCAATATCAAAATTTGATAAGAATAAATTGAAACCCAATTTCAATTTTGAAAAGTTATCTGTAATGGAAGAGGAACATCTCTTAACTAAAGCTAGCATTCCATATAGAGATCAAGATTTAAACTCAAGTAAAGACGATATAATTAAAAAAAGATTAGATGAGCAATTATTCTCAGATCTAGTATCTACAAATAAATGGAGAAAGAAGTGGGGAATGACGAAGTCATCCTTTAAGAGTTAGATTTAAATAAATATTTCAGAAAAACATGTTAAGTGTTGCGATATTGGCGGCAGGCAAGGGTACCAGGATGAAAAGCTCATTGCCAAAGGTTTTACATAAAATCTCTGACAAAAGTCTGTTGCAGAGAGTAATTGATTCATGTGCTGAATTAAAACCTGATCAAATTTTCGTAATTACTGGACACAAATCAAAAGAGGTGCAAAAGTCAATCCCAAACGATAAAAAAATCCATTTTGTTATTCAAGATCCTCAATTAGGAACCGGTCATGCTATCCAGGTACTTTGTAGAGAAGTAAAAAAACATCAAGGAAAGCTTTTGGTACTGAACGGCGATGTACCTCTCATCAAGCCTAGGACTCTAAAAAAACTTTTATATTTACACGATTCAAAAAATGCTGATGTTTCTTTAATTACTACAAAGAAAAAAAATCCTCATGGGTATGGCAGAGTTTTTTTGAAGGGGGATTTAATAGAGAGAATTGTTGAAGAAAAAGATTGCAATGATCAAGAAAGAGAAAATCTATTAATAAATGCAGGTGTTTACTGTTTTAACTGGGATAATTTGTCAAAAATAATTAATACCTTGCAAAGCAATAATAATCAAAAAGAAATTTACTTAACAGATACAGTATCTTTGATAAAGAATTCCTTAAGCTTAGAGGTAGAGGATAATGGAGAGCTTGAAGGAATTAATAACAGAATTCAACTATCAAAGTGCGAGGAAAATATTCAGAATTCAATTAAAGAAAAGCATATGCTTAATGGTGTAACTTTTATAAATAAAGCAAGTTGTTCAATTAGTGAAGAAGCCGAAATTGGTAAGGATGTGATTATAGAGGCTAATACACATATAAGAGGAAGTACCAAAATAAATAGTAATTCCATCATAGGACCAAATACTTTTATTGAGAATTCTATTGTGGGATTAAATTGTGAGATCTCAAACTCCACTGTTTATGCTTCTCAGATAATGGATCATATAAAAATTGGCCCCTACAGTCATATAAGACCTAACTCCAAAATATCTTCCCATAGCAAAATAGGTAATTTTGTTGAAATCAAAAATAGTCAACTAGAAGAAGATTCTAAAGTAAACCATCTAAGTTATATTGGCGATTCTATTATTGGAAGATCTACAAATATTGGCGCAGGTACTATTACTGCAAATTTTGATGGTCAGAAAAAACATCAAACAAAAATTGGTAAAAATTCCAGTATTGGTGCAAATACAGTTTTTGTTGCGCCAATAACTCTCGGGGAATCAGTAACAACAGGAGCTGGTTCAGTGATCACAAAAGACTCCAAAGATAATTCATTAGCGATCTCAAGAACCAAGCAACTAAATATAGAGAATTGGAAAAGAAAGAAATCTTGATCTAATTAATTAATTCAATAATTTTTTCAAGATGCCAACATCTACTCCCTTTTATAAGGATAGAATCACCTTTTTTTGTAGATTTGTTTATCTCTTGAGGTACATCTTTAATATTATTTAAGACTAAAAATTTTTTCTTATCTTTTAGATAATTAGAGTAAATTTTTTCTTTTTTTTTATCGCAAATAAATAAACATTTTTCTATATCTGAATTATTTATTAAGTTGAATATTTCTTTATGATATTTTTCAGATTCTTCTCCCAATTCTTGCATACTTCCAAATATGAAAAATTGATTTCTGGGTTTTTCAAGCAGGTTTTTAATACATGCTTTTACTGACTCTGGCGAGGCATTATATGATTCATCATATATTGTTGTTTTAACTGATTTAAGGATTTTATTCCTTCCGCCTAAACTTGCAAAATTAAACTTATTAAAACTTGAAAACTGAATTCCTAGCTCTTTAGCAACTGCATAAGCATATAGGAAATTTGAAGCATTGTGAAATCCCTCAAATAAAATCTCAAATGTATTTTCTTCAATTAAAATTGTTTTATTCGCAGGATTATAAAATCCTCGCAAATTATCATCTTTCTTAAAACTCTCCTTTTGATTTTCTATATTTAATAGTTCTACTTTTATTACTCTACCTTTCCAGAATTCTTTTAAAGTTTCCTCTAGGAATGAATCATTTGATGGAATTATTACAACTCCTTTGGGATTTAAGAACTTACTAATTTCACACTTTGCATAAGTAATATTCTTTTTCGAGCCTAACAATCCAATATGAGCTGTCCCAATGTTAGTAATAACAGCAATATCGGGTTCACTATATTTAGATAAATTCTCGATCTGTCCAAGACCTCTCATTCCCATCTCAATAACTAAAACTTTATCTTCAATATCTGTAGCAAGAATAGTAAGACCAACTCCAATCTCATTATTGAAATTTGCATGGGATAGTTTAATTCTTCCAAGTTTCTTTAAAACTTCACCAATCATTTCTTTTGTTGTTGTTTTACCCACTGAACCAGTTATTGCAACCATAGGGATATTTAATTTTTTTCTTTTTAGTAATGCTAATTTCTGAAATGCATTTAATGTGTCATTCACAACCCAACAAGGGAAATTTCTAGGAAGTAATTTCTGCATCCCTTTTTTTATTACTACTGATTTAACTCCTTTATTTAAAACCTCTGGAAGAAAACTATGTCCGTCAAAATTTTTACCCTTTATAGCTATAAAAAGATCATTTTTTAATAAAGTCCTACTATCAATACTTATATTTTTAAAATTTAAAAGATCCTTTTTACCCTCGCTCAGATTTTTAATATCCCCCAAAACATTATTTAATTCTGATAAAGAGAATTCCATTAAAATATTAAGTCATACTTTTTTTAAAGATGGATCAGCGGATTGTCCGTAAGAGAACTTTTCAACTTCAGCAAAGTCTGGTGATGGTTCCTTTATTCCGCAAACATCTTTATACATAATTTCGTATTCGAGTGCTGATCTTTCCCAACTGAACTCTTGGCTCATAGCTCTTTTTTGTAATAATTCCCAACTATTTTTATGCCTGAAGGCCTCCCAAGACCTAACCAAAGATGTATAGAAATCTATAGGCTCAAAGCGATCAAAGCAAAAACCTGTCCCACTATTATTTTCTGGATCATGAGGTAAAACAGTATCAACCAAACCTCCAACTCGCCTTACTATTGGCACAGAGCCATACCTCATAGCAAGAAGTTGACTAATCCCACAAGGTTCGAATCTACTTGGCATTAAGAATGCATCAGACCCCCCATATATAAGTCTTGATAAAGAATCATCATAGGTAAGGAATACTGAAAATCTTCCTGGGTAATCTAATGCCAGTTGCCATAATCCTGACTCTAAAGACCTATCTCCAGTCCCTAAAACAGCAATTTGCGAATCTGTATATGATAAAAGTCTTCTTGAGACTTGTAAAAGCAAGTCAACTCCTTTTTGATCAACTAACCTACTAACCATACCTAAAAGATATTTTTTTGGATTAACTTCAAGACCCATTTCTCTCTGAAGAATATTCTTATTTTCTTTCCTATTTTCTAGATTCTTGATACTAAAGTTTGAAGGCAAAACTGGATCTTTGGCTGGATTCCATTCATCAAGATCTATGCCATTAAGAATACCCCTTAATTTACCTGATATGTAATTAAGTAATCCTTCAAGGCTTTCCCCGTATTCATGGGTTTTAATTTCATCAGCATAAGTGGGTGAAACAGCATTTACTCTATCTGCATACAACATAGCCGCAGCCATTGTGTGGTCTCCATGCATATACCAAGGACACCAAGTCATTTTTTCTAGTTTCCATCTCCAAGGGCCTTGGTATTTTAAATTATGAATCGTGAAAACAGTGCTAATTTCAGGGTCCTGATGCATCCATACTGGAATCATTCCAGTGTGCCAATCATGGCAATGAAGGACTTGAGGTTTCCAACAATTCCAAGCAAATTCGGCTGTAGCACTAGCAAAAAATGTAAAACGCCAATCCTCATTCTCACCTCCATATATTTGGTCAGAGTCAAATGTTGGATGACCAACTAGGTAAATCACATAATTATGTATTGGATGTTTTGATTCATAGACAGAAAAATCAGTCCCCATAGTATTGGCGCTGAAAACAGGTTCATGCGATACCTCTAAATGACTCCACAACTTACCATAGCCTGGAATTATTACCCTTACATCGTGACCAAGTTTTATCAAAGATGGAGGTAAAGAACCCACTACATCTCCCATACCTCCAACTTTGATCATTGGAGCACATTCAGCAGCGGCAAGAAGAATTTTCATTAATAGTTATAAAAAAGTTCTTTTGAGAAAATCAACTAGGGAGTCCACTTATAGTCTGAAAAATCAGGTGGACGTTTTTCAAGGAAGGAATCTTTACCTTCTTGAGCTTCTTTAGTCGAGTAAAATAATTGAGTTGTGTATCCAGATAATTCCTGAATACCAGCAATTCCGTCATTTTCTGCATTAAATGAAGCTTTAAGAATACGAATAGCAGTTGGACTATTTCGTAAAATCTCTCTTGCCCAGATTACACCCTCAGCTTCTAATTCTTCAATCTTTGTAATCGCATTTATCAAGCCCATCTTTAGTGCCTCCTTGGAATTATATTTTCTACATAAAAACCAAATTTCCTTTGCTTTTCTTTGACCAACAACTCTAGCCAAATAACTAGAACCAAATCCGGCATCAAAGCTACCAACTCTTGGACCTGTTTGACCAAAAATTGCATTTTCTGAGGCAATGCTAAGATCACAAATTAAATGAAGAACCTGGCCTCCTCCAATTGCATAACCTGGAACTAATGCGATAACCACTTTGGGCAAACTTCTAATTAATCTTTGTAATTCCAGAACATTTAATCTTTGCTTACCTTCATCATTTTTATATCCATTTTCACCTCTAACACTCTGATCACCTCCAGAGCAAAAAGAATAAATACCTTTCTTATCAGGGCCCGCCCCAGTAAAAAGAACTACACCAATACTTTCATCATTTCTCACAATATTAAATGCCTCAATAAGCTCATCTACAGTTTGAGGTCTGAATGCATTTCTTTTTTCAGGCCGATTAATTGCGATTCGCGCAATTCCCTGATCTGATTTATGAAACAATATATCCTCATAAGACTTATATTGTGACCATTTTAAGGTAGTTTTTCCAGGTAAGACTTTCATGAATCCTAATTATTTTAAAATAGAAAATAATAAAATTTAACTGCCAATTATTTTTTCTAGAAGAGCATTTTTTTCATTAATTTCATTTTCCGGATCAATATCAACTTTAATTATGACAGATTTCTGAATACAAATGCTCCATTCGAGTGACTCTCGTAATTTTTTAAAATTTGTCACACTTTTAAAGTTTACTTGATATGCTCCTGCAAGTTTTTCCCAGTTTATTTTTTTAGGCATAAGAAATAGTTTTTTTAATTCATCTTCTTTTAGATTTTTCTTATAAAGACGGTTAAATATATTTCCTCCATTATTATTTATCAATAGAATTGTTAAATTTAAGTCGATTGAATTTTCAATAAGCCAGCCATTTATATCATGAACAAAAGCCAAGTCGCCAGTAACAAGAAGTAGAGGATTTTTAATTCTAGATATTCCTAATGCAAGGGATAAAGTACCGTCTATTCCAGAAGCGCCTCTAAAGCTGAAACAATTTCTTGTTAAAGTACAATTCTCAGAAAATGTAAGCCAATCTCTAATTGGGCTACTCGCTGAAAGCATAATAGGATTTTCAGCTGGCCAAATTTTTGGTACAAGATTGGCAAGCTTATACTCAGTTATTTGATTATTCTTTGTAATTTTCTCTTTTAGAATTTTCTTAATTTTTTCACCTTCCTCTATTAGATCTAGGGCTAAAGAATTTAGAGACTTTTTGTTTTTTTGATTAATTGATAAATCTGCTAATAATTGATTAACGAACTTTGTCAATCCAAACTCATATTCAAAGGATTTTTTTATGGGATCTAATTTTCTTAAGTTTTTTTCTTTAATAAGAATTTGATTACCTTCGAATCTTGTTAAAAACTTCTCCAAATCAATTGAGGATGACATTGGACCAAGCCTCAAAATTTGTTGACAATTGATGAAATTCTTATTTTTTCTTAAGACTAATTCCCAATTCACAACTAACCCTCTCAAGTCAGAATAAACTCCTGAAACAGGATCAGCGAATACTGGCCAACCAGTAATTTCTTGTAATTGTTCTAAAGATTTATTAAAAGAAGATAACTCATTTATGGAACCTTGATATGGACCCACCAAAATAATCCCTGATTCATCTAAATTTAAACTTTTTGAAATTTCAAAGAGTTTGTTTTTATTAGACATTATTTCATTTTTTTGAAAGACATATTTTTTCTTTAAATAAATTCTCTCAAATACCGCTAAAACACTTTTTTTATTAACAAAAGTGATGTCTAGAGGCTTATCGATAGGAATATTTAAATGAATAGGACCAGGGAAGGTTGATATTTCTTCCTCAATGATTTGCACTAAATTTAAAATTTCATTATCTTCTGTTTCATGAAGTCCATTGAGATTTGTATTTAAAACTCTTCTGCAAACAGAACTCAAGAAATCTTCTTGATTTACTGTTTGATTAGCCCCACAATCTTTTAACCTTAAAGGCCTATCAGCTGTAAGAAAAATAATACCTTTACAAGATCGGTCTGCCTCAACTGCTGCTGGCAATAAATTACTTACGGCAGTTCCAGAAGTGGTAATAACTAAAGAAAGATTACCTGATGCAGCAGAAATCCCAAGAGAGTGAAATCCGGCAGATCTCTCATCAATTGAATTAAAAATATTTACCAGTCCTAATTTATTTAATTCTCCTGCAGCTATTGCTAAAGGTGCTGATCTACTACCAGGACATAGTATTAAATTTTGAACTCCTATTTTTATAAGTAGATTTAAAAGTTGTAAACTTCTAAGAAAATTTTTGCTTTCAATAGATGATGTCATAATTTATATAAATGCTTTGGGATTTTTCCTTATAACTGAATTAAATAAAACATGTCTGCAACTGAAGAAAAAAAAAATTCAATAATTAAGGATTTTAAAAATCTTTTAATTTGGATATCTATTGCTTTAATTATACGATGGCAGGTTATAGAGCCAAGATGGATACCATCAGGTTCAATGCTTCCAACTCTGCAAATACAAGATAAAATTCTTGTTGAGAAAGTAACCCCTAAAATCACATCCAAATCAAATCTTTCAAAATTAAAAAATAAAATAGTTGTTTTTAATGTCCCCGAGCAATTAATTAATGCTGGTTATGGGAAAGATACTGCATTAATAAAAAGAGTAATTGGAATACCTGGAGACAAGGTAGAAGTAAGAGACGGTAACCTTTACTTAAATGATATTGCTCAAGAAAATTACGTTTTTGACAAAAATATAAATTATTCTATAGGGCCTTTAATTATTCCAGAAGAATCATTATGGGTTATGGGAGATAATAGAAACAATAGTATGGACTCACATATTTGGGGATTTTTACCCTATGAAAAGATTATTGGTAAAGCTATTTTCAGATATTGGCCGTTCAATAAAATTGGACCTATTCGGTTCCCTGCCCTTAATAATTTAGATTAATGGGTACGTGATGTTGTAGGGTTTTTATATCTTGAAGTTGTAGAAATGTTTAATCCAGAATTTCTTGCTACTGAAAATAATGATCCAAATGATGAGAATGATTTAATCCAATATTTACAAAAACAATCTCCGGAAGTTTTGCAAAGAATAGCAAAATCAGCTAGTGAAGATATTCAAGAAATTATTAGACATAATGTTCAAGGTCTTCTTGGAATGCTTCCTTCAGACCAATTTGATGTAAAAATAACATCTTCAAAAGACAACATTGCCAATTTATTATCTTCGGCAATGATGACAGGATATTTCTTAAGACAAATGGAGCAGAGAAAAGAGCTGGAACAAACTCTTAAAAATGATGAAAACATGTCTATAGAAGAATAATAGTTTTTAAAGATTAACTTCTTCAGGAATTATTCCTAATTCAAACAACTTTTTATATAAACCCATCAAGAATTTATTATCCTCTGGTAATTTATCCCATTTTTGGGAACTAATTTCATTAATTAACTTTTGACAGTCCTCTTTTGTAAATTTTATAGGTGCCGTAAAATGAGCTGGAATTAAATATTCCATATCTTTAAAACTCTTGATATTTTCTAACCATTTAATTAAGACCTCTTTTGAACGCGGAAAAATTAATTTTTTTAAAACTGGTGCTATCTGAATCTTTGGAATATCGTTTCCCATAATTTCAACTAGAGATGATTCCCAATCTGTATCCCATACAAAGGGATAAATACCGAAATGTGATCTCCAATTTCGGAGATCTTTTTTGAATGAATACTGAAAGATTTCTTTTAAAGTAGGAATATTTAATTTCCCTGGTTTCAAAAAAGATGAAAATAAGACTAACCTTTTCCAACCTTTTTTTCTTTGTTCAATGTTGTCAATTAAAGGTTCATCTCCTCTCTCTCTGGAATGAAAAAGAAGTGGAGTTGGATCAAAATCAAATATCTCAGGAGGATTGGAGTCAATTCCAACTATTGCATCCGTTACGTGAAGAGTTTTCGTTGAATAATGAAAACAGCTTATCTCCTGATATCTTCCAAGTCCTAAGTTAAGAGGACCCAATGAAGTCCATTGAAAGGAATCTGTATGTGGAGTACCTTCCTCAAAAAGTATTCTTGTTCTTTTTGATGGAATGCCTAAAAAATCTATAGGTAGATTTATAGGGAAACTCCACTGTCCTGGACAAAGCCAAATTTCTGCATCTTTAAAAATTCTTGAAAGAGCTGGAAGTCCGATTTTATGTTCTAGTCCAGAAGCACTTGGGAGAATTATTGTTTTTACTTTGCCGTGAATCTTAATTAATGTTTCTAACTCATTTATTAATTCTTTTGTAGGAGGCAATGGATTTATTAGCATCAACCCATTATCAACCTTTATTACCGTCATTCTTATTGGAACCGCGACATAATAAAGTCCCTGTATTTGTTCCAGAGACCATATTTGATCAGGAATTAATTCTCTTAAAATAGTTTTCTTTTTTCCATAAGGATATAAAGGAAATAATGGCCACCAATACCACTTATTATTTGAAATTTCTTCTACCATTATCATTTATACCCAGCAAATAATTTTTTAAACTTGAAAATTCCATATCTTGGAGCGAATAAAAAAGCGAATAAAAATATAAATGTTTGTGCCAAGACAATTGATCCACCTGTTTCAAGGTCAAACCAAAAGCTAACGTAGATTCCTATTACGCTTGAGATAATTGCACTTAATACTGAAATAATGGTCATATTATCAAACTGATCAGTAAGTAAATATGCTGTGGCTCCTGGTGTAATCAACATTGCGACCACTAAAATAATGCCAACAGACTGCAAGCCCACAACTGCTGCTAATGATAAGCATGTAAGGAGTAAATAATGAAGAAAAAATACGTTAATTCCAACTGTTTTTGCATGCCTAGGATCAAAACAATAAAGCATTAAATCTTTTCTAAAAATTGATAAGAGTATTACTACCAATAAAGAAATGAATAGGGTTTGCTTTACATCTGAAAGTGATATTCCTAATGGACTACCAAAAAGAATAGAGTGCAGGTCAATATTACTTTTAATCTTAGAAACCAATACGATTCCAAGCGCAAAAAATCCAGTAAATACGAGCCCAATAACAGTATCTTCCTTAACTCTGGATTTCTGCTTTATAAACCCTATCAATGCTACAGAACCAACTCCGAAAATAAATGCACCCAATGAAAAAGGGAGACCTAAAGCATAGGCGACAACAACACCAGGCATTACTGAATGTGAAACTGCATCTCCCATTAAAGCCCATCCTTTAAGAGTCAAATAACTAGATAAGAAGCCACAAACAGCTGCTACTAGTGAACTCATAAAAAGTGCTTTTCTCATAAAGTCATGAGTTAAAGGACCTGTTATGAATTTATCTACAGTTAAAAAAGAACAGAGCTCCATAATATAAATTTAGGACTCAGGTCCAAACAAGAAATCAGGTGAAATACCTCCAAAAGTGGTTGTTATGTTCTCAGGGGTAAACACTTCAGAAGTTTCTCCATAAGCTACAACAGTCTTATTTATTAAAAGAACTAAATCACAAAATTCACGGACATGAATCATATCATGAGTCGATAGCAAGATAGTTTTTCCCTCATTTTTAAATTGAATAAATAATTCTGAGATAAGTTTCTCAGTTCTTATATCAACACCTGAAAAAGGCTCATCAAGAAGCAGAATTGATGCTCTTTGCGCAATTGCTCTAGCTAAAAAAGTTCTTTTTCTCTGGCCTCCAGATAAATTTCCAATAGGTGTAGATAAATGCTCATTAAGATCAACTCTCTCAATAGCATCTTTAACCGCCTGAACATCAGACTCTCTAGGACACCTAAGAATATTCATCGAGCCATATCTTCCCATCATTACTACATCCCAAACATTTACTGGAAATTGACTATCAATTCCCTCATTTTGAGGAACATAAGCAATTGTCTGATCTTTTTGAGCAGCTCTTACAGACTCTCCATTTATTCTAATTTTTCCCTTCGAAATATTTACAAAACCGGTCAAAGCATTAAAAAAAGTTGTTTTACCTGCTCCGTTCATTCCTACTAATCCACAAATCTGGCCAGGTTTTAATCTTAAATTTGCATCATATAAGGCAACTTTGCCATTGTAATCTACGCAAATATTCTCTGCATCAATCCTAAAGTTTTGAAAATTGGTTGTTTCCATCATTTATAAAAGCCCTTTTTTAATAAGATTCAAATTATGCTTAAGCATTTTTATATAAGAACTAGCAGGGCCACTATCTTCAGATAATGAATCAACAAAAAGATCACCTCCAAAACTAGCGCCAGTTTCATTTACGACAACCATTTGAGATTCGTTACTTACAGTACTTTCGCAAAATACAGCTTGAACATTTTTGTCTTTAACTATTGAGATTGTTCTTGCCATTCTTTTTGGAGTAATTTGACTCTCAGCATTAACTGGCCACAAATAAACTTCTTCTAATCCATAATCATTTGTTAGATATGAAAAAGCTCCTTCACAACTTACTAGATACCTCTTCTCTTTATTTAAGTTATTAATAAAAAGTGAGAATTCTTTATCTATTGTAGAGAGTTTATCCTTATAGATTCTTCCATTTTCTTCAAATAATTCTCTTTTAGATGGCCTCAATTCTGATAAAGATTCCACAATAATATCTACGTAAAGCATCCCTCTTTTTGGAGAAATCCAGGCATGTGGGTTTGGTTTACCTTCATAAGAATCTTCACTAATAAAAATAGGATCTAGCCCTTCCGAAACAGTAATTCTTTTTACTTTTAAATTTGAAATAAATTTTTCTGCCCATAATTCAAATCCAAATCCATTATCAACAAAAACAAAAGCACTAGATGCTTTTACCAAATCGCTTGGAGTAGGTTGGTAACCATGAACTTCAACTCCAGGTTTTACTATTGATCTAACAATGAAATCATCTTTAGAAACATTTTTTATTATGTCTGCCAAGACAGTAAAACTTGCCAGTATTACTTCTTCATTTTGATTTTTATTTGATATTCTCTTACAGGAGCCTGCAGCCAAAGAAAGTAAAAGTATCGCAGTAAAAAAAATTATATTTTTTCTCATATTTTTTAATCATCCTCTGATTATGAATCAAAGGAAAGTTTCATAAGTGGTTTTCTAAGATCAGAAATAAATCCTTTCCAATTTATTTTTTCTTTTTCAAAAGCTTTTTCAACAATTTTCTCAGAATTTTTCTTTATAAAATCCAAATCAGGTTCTTCTACTCCTTTTGTTATTGCCATAAAATCGGCCAAAGAACTTGATACTACTCTTGTTAAATACGCAGCGCTAACAGCCTGAAATGTTCCAGAAACAAGCCAATTTGGGCCATGAAGTTTTGTTATTCCAATAAGAGTCTGTCCACTCCATTCAATAACTCCCTGAGCAATTGCTGTTTTTAAAACCTCTTTAGATACTTTATCTAAAATTTCGGGAGACCAATTACAGCCCCATATAGACTTGATTTCTTTAATCATTAAAGAATTTAATACTGTCATTGCCATAACATCAATTGACGGGATAGGCGATAAGAAAACAGTAGTGGCTACAAGAATTTGATTTTTTCTTTGTATGCCTTTTAAATGCATTCTTCTTATTCCCTCAATTTCAGATTGCCAAGTAGTATGTAGTTCTTTCAAGAGTCTTTTTTTTGTATTTTCAACATTTTTAGTAGAACTTATAAAAAACTTCCTTAAAGAAAAAGGTATATTTGCTATTTCATTTTTATTTAAATCAAAAGTAATTATTTTATTTATAAATTCACTTGAAATTTGAGATTTCAGGTCTTCTATCTGATTTTTGCCCTCTATTTCATTGGAAGTTAAAGCTACTAACCAAATTGGCATATTCTTAGGAAACTTTTCAAGCCACAAAAAATCATTTGCCGACAAAGGTAAATTTATAAAAAATAAGATTGCATCGCTATTCAAAGCCTCTTTTGGAATAAATTCAGAAGAATTATATTTAGGAAGTTTTTCGTACAAATCAAAGTCAAACTTTTCTGCTTTAAAATGACTTTTCAAAACAGATTGACAACTTTGATAATCTTTTTGTCCAATGCAACTTATTGTTTCTTTATCACATCTATTAAGAATCGATTTAAGTATTTTTTGTCTTTCTGAATTTTGTTTATCTAATTCATTTGTTGCTTCAAGTTCCTCAAAAAAATTTAAATCTTCATTACATAGATCTATCCAACCATCTAAATTATTTGGCTCATTAAATTTAGGCTTATCATTCTTCAAGTAAAAATATCCCCCTAAACACAAGGCAAAGAATCCTATTGAGCCCCCTGCAAAATTAATTAAATCACTGACAAACCATTCCCCAAAACCTAACAATAATAAAATAATAAGAAAATTTTTTTTAGGAAACTTTATGAAATCCTTTAAAAGGTTGTCTTTACTAATATCAAACACAATACTTTATTTCTCTAATTTTATTTTAATGCAAGTTGTGAATCAGAAAAGCAAAATTACATAAGTCGTTAATCAAAAGATAAATTTTTAAGGCTTTTAAAAAGACTTATTGCATAACTAGATGCTAAGTTAATAAACTATTTAAATAACTTAAGTAAAATCAAGATGTCTAATTCAAATTTCAGCAATAATCCTGGACAAGAAAATTACAGAGGTCGTTCTAATAATGAAAGATCTAATTTCAGAGATAGATCTGGAGGCAGAAGAGATGGAGGAGGATTCCGCATAAGATTGAGTGATAACGAAATGAAAGCCGTTAAATCAATACAAGAGACCTTTCAACTAAGATCTCCAGTAGCAGTTCTGGGTTTCTCTGTTAGAACTCTTAGCGAAATGATCAAAGACGAAAAATTGATTGAATCAATCAAAGAATATGCAAAAAATAACAAAAACTCTTCTCCGAATAGACAATCACAAAATCCTTATGAAGAAAAGACAAAAACAGCTCCTGATCCCTTTGCAAGACCTGTAAAAAATACATCAACTGAAGAAATCCAATCTAGCGAAGTAGAAGAGGATGGCAAATAAAAAAAGAATTCTTTCGGGAGTTCAACCAACTGGTGATTTACATATTGGGAATTGGCTTGGGGCTATAAATAATTGGGTTACGCTTCAAGAGCAATATGAAACATTTCTATGTGTAGTTGATTTGCACGCAATCACAGCTGCATATAATCCTAAAGAATTATCCAAGAATACTCTTTCTACTGCGGCTTTATATGTTGCTTGTGGAATAGATCCAAAGATATGTTCGATTTTTGTACAAAGTCAAATTTCTGCCCATTCAGAACTTTGTTGGATATTAAATTGCATGACCCCAATAAATTGGATGGAAAGAATGATTCAATTCAAAGAAAAATCCATACAACAGGGGAATAATGTATCTATTGGATTATTTGACTATCCAATCCTGATGGCTGCAGATATCCTTCTTTACGACGCTGACTTCGTACCAGTAGGCGAAGATCAAAAACAACATCTCGAACTTGCCAGAGATATTGCACAACAAAGAATTAATGCCAAATTTAGTAAAGATAAAAATATTCTGAAAATACCTCAGCCAATAATTATGAAGAATGGATCAAAAATAATGAGCTTAATTGATGGTTCAAAAAAGATGAGTAAAAGTGATCCTAACGAAGGAAGTAGGATCAATTTGTTAGATACTCCTGAAATAATCACAAAGAAAATAAAAAGAGCAAAAAGTGATAGCTCTATTGGAATAGAATTCAATAATCCTGAGAGAGCCGAATCTAAAAATCTTCTAATGATTTATTCAATATTATCTGGCAAAGAAATTTCTCAATGTGAAAATGAATTTTCCGAGACTGGATGGGGGACATTTAAAAAATTAATTACGGAACAACTTATAGAATCTCTAGAACCTATTCAAGAAAAATATAAGGTCTTAATTAATGATCCATATCAATTAAATAATATTCTCAAAGAAGGGAAAGAAAAGGCTGAAGATTTAGCAAATAAAACTCTAAAAAGAGTTAAATCTAAACTTGGATTCTTTGAGATGGATAAATAAATTATGCCAATAATTACCTTACCTGATGGTTCAAAAAAGGTTTTCGAAAAATCTGTAACTATTCTAGAAATTGCCAAAAGTATAGGCTCTGGATTAGCTAAAGCAACAATTGCTGGGAAAGTAGATGATGTTCTTCTTGATGCAACTCTTCCTATAAAAAAAGATTCCAAAGTTGTAATCATCACATCTAAAGATAAAGAAGGAATTGAAATAATAAGGCATTCTTTTGCTCATTTAATTGGTCATGCAGTTAAACAAATTTACCCTAATATTAAAATGGCAATTGGGCCTGTAATTGAAGATGGTTTTTATTACGATATTTTTTCCGAATACAGATTTACTCCAGAAGATTTAATAAAAATTGAAGAGCGAATTAACAAATTAATTGAGACAAATTATGACGTCAAAATTTTACAAGTTTCCAAAGAAGAAGCAATTAAAACTTTTAAAGAAAGAGATGAGACTTTTAAATTACGAATAATTGAAGAAATTCCTGAAGAAGATCTCATCAATTTATACAAGCATGAGGAATATATCGACATGTGTAGAGGGCCTCACGTACCCAACACAAGACATTTGAGACATTTTAAGTTACTTAAATTATCAGGTTCATACTGGAGAGGTAATAGTGAGAATGAATCATTACAGAGAATATATGGAACTGCATGGGCTAAAGAAAAAGAACTCAATGACTACTTAACAAGAATTGAAGAGGCAGAAAAACGGGATCATAGAAAACTTGGAAAAAAACATTCACTATTTCACATACAAGAAGAATCTCCAGGTATGATTTTTTGGCATCCAAATGGATGGACGATCTATCAGGTACTGGAAAAATACATAAGAGAAATACTTAAAAAAAATAATTATTTAGAAATTAAAACCCCACAAGCTGTTGATAAATCTCTTTGGGAAAAATCAGGACATTGGGAAAAATTTAGAGAAGATATGTTCACTACCGCATCAGAAAATAGAACTTATGCTATTAAACCAATGAATTGTCCATGCCATATTCAAGTATTTAATCAAGGTTTAAAAAGTTATAAGGATTTACCTATTCGTCTTGCTGAATTTGGTTCTTGTCACAGAAATGAGCCCTCTGGCGCACTACATGGATTAATGAGAGTAAGAAACTTTACTCAAGATGATGCACACATTTTCTGCACAGAAGAGCAAATTCAAGCAGAGGTATCTACTTTTATTGATCTTGTTTTCGAAGTTTATAAAACTTTTGGTTTTGATGAAATCATTATCAAATTATCAACTCGTCCTGAAAAAAGGGTAGGTAGTGAAGAGATTTGGGATAAATCAGAAGAGGCTCTCACCAAAGCTCTCGATAATAAGAATCTAATATGGGAACTCCAACCTGGGGAAGGTGCTTTTTACGGTCCAAAAATAGAATTCTCTTTAAAAGATTGTCTCAATAGGGTCTGGCAATGCGGAACTATTCAGGTTGATTTCTCAATGCCTATTAGATTGGATGCAACTTATGTAGATATTGATAATGAAAAAAGAAATCCAGTTATGCTTCATAGAGCTATTTTAGGATCCTTTGAAAGATTTATCGGAATCTTAATTGAACAATATGAGGCAAAATTCCCAATTTGGCTTGCTCCTTATCAAATAATTTTATTGAGCATTACCGATAGAAATAATAAAAAGTGTTTAAAGTTCAATGAATTAATAAATAATAAGGGTTACCGATCAAAAGTTGATATAAGGAATGAAAAAATAGGATATAAGATAAGGGAAGCAACTCTTGGGAGAGTTCCTTTAATTGCAGTTATTGGAGACAAAGAAGAGGAAATTGATTCAGTCGCCTTAAGAGCTTTGGATGGAAGAAATTTAGGAATTTTCAATTTACCTAATCTTTACAAATTAATGGACCAATTAATACAAAAGAAAGGGAGAACAGAATAATTTCAAATATATGAATTTTCTCGCTTGTGATCTAGGAGGTACAAAAGTTTTATTAGGAATCTTCTCTGAGGGTAATTATGATACTACTAAATTACTTGTTAAAAAAAAGTATATTTCTTCGCAATGGACTTCATTTGATTTGATTTTGGAGGATTTCCTCAAAAATGAATGCCGAAATTTTGCTCATCCATCTTCTCTTTGTTTAGCCGTAGCGGGTCCTATATCTAAAAACAACGCAAAGATTATTAATTTATCATGGAATATTTCTGTAAAAGCATTAAAAAACAAATTTAATTTTAAAAGTTGCGAGCTTATAAATGATTTCGCAGTGCAAATTTATGGAATACCTTTCTTAAAAAAGCATCAATATTCTACTATCCAAAATGGAGTAAATTCTGAAGGTGCCAATAAAGATTTGCATGCCATTGTTGGAGCCGGGACTGGTTTGGGTATGGCAAGAGGCATAATATCTGGAAGTAAAGTAAAAGTTTTAGCTAGCGAAGGGGGTCATATTGAATACTCGCCAAAGTCAGAATTAGAATGGGAATTAAAGATTTGGCTTAAGAATTATCTAGAAGTTGAGAGGATATCTTGTGAAAGAATTGTTAGTGGTACTGGTTTATCAAGAATAGCCGAATGGAGACTTAGCAAATCTGATGCCGAAAACCACCCTCTACAAAAATATTTTAAAGAAATTAAAATTTCTGATGCTTCGAGAAAAGAACTACCTGAAAAAATTTGCAAACTTTCAAAAGAAGGGGATCAGCTAATGATTGAAGTTGAGAAAATATGGTTAGGTGCTTATGCCTCCTTATTGGGAGATGTTGCTCTTCAAGAATTATGCTTTGGCGGGTTATGGATTTCTGGAGGGACCGCACCAAAACATTTCAAAAACTTTAAATCAGATTTATTTATAAAACAATATTTTGATAAGGGAAGATTAAAAGATATTGTTAAAGCAATACCTCTGAGAGTAATTTTAGATGAAGAGTTTGGATTTTTTAGTGCGGCCTGTAGAGCAAAAATGCTTTTAAAAACTACTTAACAAAATAATGTCTATTCCTGAAGTAGGTAAAAAAATAAGAGTTACAGTGCCTTCCACAACTGCTAATTTGGGACCTGGATTCGACTGCCTTGGCGCAGCATTAGATTTATATAATGAATTCATTTTCACAAGAATAGAAGGTGGTGGAGATAGATTTGATCTAATAATGGAAAGTACAGATGGTAATCACTTAAGAGGGGGGCCTGAAAACTTGGTTTTTAGAGCAGCTCAGAAAGTATGGGAAAGTGCGAACATGACTCCTTTTGCTCTTGAAGCAAGAGTTAAGCTTGCCGTACCTCCTGCACGAGGGCTTGGAAGTAGTGCCACAGCAATAGTTGCTGGACTAATTGGAGCAAATGCAATAATGGACTCCCCCCTTTCCAAAGAAAAACTCCTAGAACTTGCTATTGATATTGAAGGTCATCCTGATAATGTAGTGCCCTCTCTTTTGGGTGGGCTTTGTTTAACAGCCCGGTCATCTTCTCAAAGATGGAGAATTATAAGATGTGATTGGCACGAATCCATTAAAACTGTTGTAGCAATACCTGCTATTCGATTAAGCACAAGTGAAGCAAGGAAAGTAATGCCTAAGAATGTCCCCATAGCTGATGCAGTGACAAATATGGGGGCACTTACTTTATTACTAAATGGCTTAAAAACAGGGAATGATGAATTAATAAAAGAGGGAATGTTTGACAGGCTACATGAACCATACCGCTGGAAGCTTATTAAAGGCGGGCTAGAAGTCAAAGATGCAGCACTACAAGCAGGTGCTTTAGGATGTGCAATTAGTGGGGCTGGGCCAAGTATCTTAGCTTTGTGTAAAAAGGAAAATGGTAAAAGTGTAAGTCAAGCAATGGTAAAAGCTTGGGAGAAGTTAGGAGTAGCAAGTAGAGCTCCATTCTTAAACGTTCAAACATCAGGCAGTCAATTTAGCACTATCCCTGGTAAGTAGTTTTACTTAGGCATTTTTAATGTTATAGTCTCAAGCTAGTACAACTTCAACTAGAATAAAAAAATTATTCATTCAATAAATGAATTTAGAATCTTTTCCTTGGCTATCCTGTATTGTTTTACTGCCTTTAATTGGGGCATTAATAATGCCTTTCTTGAGTTCGAAGGAAGGAGAAGATAATACACTCCCTAGAAATATTTCATTAACTTTTTTATTTATAGATTTTTTATTAATAATTGTAGTCCTTTTACAAAAATTTAATACTGCAGATAGCTCCTTGCAACTTGTAGAAAGAGCTGCTTGGTTGCCTTCAATAGGTTTAGAGTGGTCTCTTGGTGTAGATGGATTATCTGCTCCTTTAGTCGCTTTGAGTGGATTAATTACATTTTTATCAGCCGCCGCAAGTTGGAAAATAAAGAAAAAATCTAATTTATATTTTGCTCTTTTATTAATTCAAGCATCAGCTCAAGCACTAGTTTTCCTCTCTCAAGATTTCCTATTATTTTTCTTAGCTTGGGAACTTGAGTTAGTTCCGGTATATCTTCTTATTGCTATTTGGGGAGGTAAAAAGAAATTATATGCAGCGACTAAATTTATTCTTTATACAGCTTTAGCATCTTTATTAATACTCATAAGTGGTTTAGCAATTGCCTTGAGTGGTGATACTTTTACTTTAAATATTACTGACTTAACCAATAAACATGTAACAGGAAGCCTAGCATTATTATCTTATCTGGGATTTCTAATTGGTTTTGGAGTAAAACTACCTATCTTTCCGCTACATACTTGGTTGCCTGATGCACATGGAGAGGCTAATGCACCAGTATCAATGTTGCTCGCGGGAATACTTTTAAAAATGGGAGGCTACGCTCTCTTAAGATTCAATGTTCAAATATTACCTGAAGTACATCTGCAATTAGCGCCTGCATTAATTATTCTAGGGATCATTAATATTATTTACGGAGCACTAAATGCATTCGCACAGGATAATGTAAAAAGAAGAATTGCTTGTAGCTCAGTAAGTCATATGGGTTTCGTTCTATTGGGGATTGGAGCAGTGGATGCATTAGGAATAAGCGGAGCAATGCTTCAAATGATTAGTCACGGACTTATTGCAGCAGCTATGTTTTTTGTTACAGGTTCATTCTATGAAAGAACAAATACTCTTTCGATTCCAAATATGGGAGGTCTAGCAAAGGTTTTACCAATAACTTTTGCTTTTTTCTTAGCAAGCTCTCTAGCTTCTCTAGCATTACCTGGCATGAGCGGTTTTATTAGCGAAATAACTGTATTTTTAGGCATTACTAGTCAAGAGGGGTTCAGCTCTCTCTTTAGATCAATCACAATTCTAATTGCAGCTATCGGTCTAGTTCTTACACCAATATATCTACTCTCGATGTGTAGGAGAGTATTTTTTGGGCCTAGAATTCCTGCACTAGCAACAGTTAAAGAAATGAATGGTAGAGAATTGACAATTGGTTTCAGTTTATTGTTGCCTACTTTAGTAATAGGTTTTTGGCCGAAAATCGCCATAAATTTATATGAATCTTCAACCAATGCTCTCAGTCAGCAGCTAACTTTAGCTAAGTTAATAGGCGTAATTTCAACATTAGTTAATTAAATTATTTTTAACAAATGGATACTTCAATCTTTAAATATGGAGAGTTACCAGAATTTAAAAAATTCACTCCCGAAACCATCAGTAAACAATTTCCAGTAGTACTAGAAAAGATAGCAGAAGATTTTAAAAACATAGAAAAAAATTTATCTAATTATTTGATTCAAAATGATTTGAACTGGGATAAAGTAATAAATCCTTTAAATGAAGTCAATGAAATTCTTAGGTGGAGTTGGGGAGTAATAAGCCACCTAAATGCTGTAAATAATTCTGAAAGTCTTAGAGATATTTATTCAAAATTTCTTCCAGAGATTATTAGCTTGAGTAACAAATTTGGACAAAGTAAAATAATTTACAATTCTTTAGTCAAGCTTAAAGAGACAAATAGCTTTGATCAAATCAAAAGCAGAATTTTAGATAAAGAAATTCTTGAGATGCAACATAGAGGAATTTCACTCCAAAAAAATGATCAAGAAAAATTCAACAACATTTCAGAAAAACTTGGAAAGCTGTCAACAGACTTCAGCAACAATATTCTTGATGCCACTAACAAATGGTTTTTAATTTTAAATAAAAAATCTGAAGTCGATGGTCTTCCCGAACGAGTACTCGAATTGATGGCAATTTCTGCACACAATCACTTAAAAAAAGATGGCGAATTTGATATTCAAAATGGGCCCTGGAAATTAAGTCTAGATATTCCAACCTATACATCGTTTCTGACATATGCCACCGACCGTAACCTCAGAGAAAAAATGTATAAGGCATTTGTAGGTAGGGCGTCTCAAGGAGAAAAAAATAATTCTCCAATCATTGAAGAGATATTATCTCTCAGAACTAAACAGGCTAATCTTCTCGGTTATAAAAGTTGGGCAGAACTAAGTTTGTCAACGAAAATGGCGAAAGAAATTAAAAATGTTGAAAACCTTTTAGAAGAATTGAGAGAACCAGCATATAAGACTGCAAAAATTGAATTAGAAAAGCTCAATAATTTTTCTAAAGCCAATGGGTTCCCAGAATCACAGAATATTGAGCCATGGGATATTAGTTATTGGTCTGAACTTCTTAGAAAGGAGAAACTCAATTTAGATCAAGAGTCTTTGAGACCTTGGTTCCCACTAAATGATGTCTTAAAAGGTTTATTTAAATTAAGCGAAAAGCTTTTTGAAATTAAAGTTGTCGAAGCAACTGATGAAGCACCTCTATGGAATGATGATGTTTTGTTTTTTAATATTTTTAATAAAGAAGATAACAAAATAGCATCTTTTTACCTCGATCCATATTCTCGTCCAGAATCTAAGAGAGGAGGTGCTTGGATGGATGAATGCTTGAATAAAAATAATGTTGGCAAAAAGACCCTACCGGTAGCTTATCTTGTTTGTAATCAGACACCACCATCAAAAGACAAACCTAGTTTGATGAGTTTTGAAGAAGTTCAGACACTATTCCATGAATTTGGCCATGGTCTTCAACACATGCTTACCACTGTAAATTTTCCTCAAGCAGCTGGCATCAATAATGTTGAATGGGATGCAGTCGAACTTCCAAGTCAATTTATGGAAAACTGGTGTTTTCATAAAAATACACTCTTGAATATTGCTAAGCACTATAAAACAGGAGAAAAACTGTCCAATGAGAATTTTGAAAAGCTTCTAAGAAATAGAACTTTTAATTGTGGTATGGCTACCCTTAGACAACTCCATTTTGCGATTACAGACCTCAGATTACACAGTAGTATTGACAAAAACGAAGGTAAAACAGCTGATGAAGTAAGAAGAGAAATTGCAAAACAAACTACTGTTATTGCTCCAATTCCAGAAGATCAATTTCTTTGTTGTTTTAGCCATATATTTGCGGGCGGATATTCTGCAGGATATTACTCATATAAATGGGCTGAGGTTCTAAGTGCTGATGCTTTTTCTATGTTCGAAGAAGCTGATCTAGAAAACACTGAAAATTTAAAGTTAATAGGAAAGAAATTTAAAGATACAATACTTAGCTTAGGTGGAAGCTTACCTCCATTAGATATATTCAAACTATTCAGGGGAAGAGAGCCACAAACAGCTTCCTTAGTAAGACATTTGGGTCTATCTGGAGCTAAATAATAATTTCACCGATTATTTTCTCAATCACAGATTTATTCCTTACTAGATTTCTATGTTTATAGACTTTTACTGATATTTTTTTCCCTAAATTTAAATTAGTCCACCAACCAGGGAAAACCATTAGATCCCAATGAGTAAAGAAATTTATACACTCGATATCATCAAGAAAAAAATCACTCTTTGCCAGTTCTATCAAAAACTTACTATTTATTTTCATTTCTGATATTCCTCTAAAAGGGTATTTAGGTACTAATTGAGCCATTAATGTTCCTTTGTGAGGAGAACCTATAGATATAAATCTTCTTGTTCTTTTATAACCATTAAATTTTTGAATCCAATACCTACCAATTATCCCTCCCATGGAGAATCCCAAAATATCTAATTCTTTTGCTAAACCATATTTCTCTAAAATTAATTCATTTAATGTATTAGTCAAATCAAAAATTGAAGTCATTCCATATGAATGCTTAAGAGTTGGGGCAAAATATTCAATTCCAATATCATCAAGTTTTGAGGTAATAGAAGAAAAAATACTTGAAGTATTCCAAAGACCATGAATCAATATAATAGGATTTCTTTTTTCCAAAACTTTTACTTATTTTCAAGAATTCTTACTATTGACACCTTCCCATCAAATCCAGTTATTGGTGGATTGCATTTTGTCAGAATGATTTTAATTTTAGAAAGATTAAACTCCGCATCAATAATTTCTAAAATTGAGCTTGAGTATTTTTCGATTGTAAAACAATATATTTTCTTTGATTGATCTTTTAAAATTTCAACTAATTTTGAATAATCAACTGTTTTTTTAATGTCATCATTTAAAGTACATTTTTCAAAATCAGTCCACAAAAATATATCTAAACTAAAAAGTTGTCCTAAATTCCTTTCTTCATCAAGAACGCCAACTCTCGCCCAAAGTTCAATTTTCTCAATTTTTATAAATGTTTCCATCTTCAAAAATCTTAAAGATCCTTATGAGTATAGATAGCTTTGCCAGATGAAAAATCATCAACTATATTCCCATTTCCTTTTAGGAAATATTTATATGTAACTAGACCCTCTAGGCCTACAGGTCCTCTTGGGGGCAAAGTTTGAGTAGATATCCCAACTTCAGCTCCGAATCCATATCTAAACCCATCTGCAAACCTAGTAGAACAATTATGAAAAACACCTGCACTATCAACTACATTCATAAATTTATTAGCAGTACTTAAATTTTCAGTGATTATTCCATCTGTATGTTTTGAACTAAATTTTTGAATATGAGAGATTGCCTCATCAAGATTCTCAACAATTTTTATTGATAAAATTAAATCTAAATATTCAGTTTGCCAATCTTCTAGACTAGCCTCATAACTTAGCCCTAATTCAACAGATCTTTTATCTCCAATTAATTTAACATCATTAGCATTAAACAAAGGTATGGCCTTTTCTAGAAAAACTGGTGCAATATCTTTATGCACTAATAAAGTTTCAATAGCATTACATGCTGCAGGATATTGAATTTTACTGTCCAAAGAGACTGATAGAGCCATCTCCAGATTTGCCTCATTATCTATAAACAAATGACAAATTCCATCCGCATGACCTAGCACAGGAATTCTTGTATTCTCTTGAATAAATTTAACTAATTCATTACTTCCTCTTGGAATTATTAAATTAATATATTTCTCAAGACTTAACATCGACATACTATCTTTTCTGTTTGTAAGTAAGCATATTGCATTTTTATCAAGACCTGATTTATCTAACCCCTGCTGTAATGCCTTGACTATTGCAGTATTTGTTAAATTAGCTTCACTACCGCCCTTTAGCATTACTCCATTCCCTGATCTTATTGCTAAAGAACTAATCTGCATAACAGCGTCCGGTCTAGATTCAAAAATAACCCCTAAAACGCCAATAGGCACTGTTTTTCTTTCTAGGATCAATCCATTGGAAAGCTCTCTTTTGATTTGAACTTGATTTACAGGATCCGCCAAGTCTCCAACTTTTCTTACTCCTTCAATACCTGTATTTAATTTTTCTTTTGATAACTTTAATCTAGAAAGTAAAGCCTTAGAAATTCCTTTCTTTTCTGCTATTTTATAATCATCAATATTAGCCTCCAAAATTTCTTTAGTATTTTTTTCTAGATAATCAGCCATAAAATTTAAGGCTTTAATTCTAATTTGATTTTCAGCCTGACTTATTTTTAATGATGCCAAACGAACTTGATCAGCTTTTTCTAAAAGATCATTACCTGGTTTAGGAACTTCAAAGATATTGGTCATAATTTTTTCTAGTTAATTTAATAATAATTCAAATTAACGATTCTTTAAACTAACTTTCTTTCTGAATTAATATCTAAAAAATAATTGAACTTGACTTTTCCAATCCCCATTAGCATCATAAGAACCTAATAATTCTAAGTTTGGATTAGCCTGAAAGGTCAAAATTCCTGTAGGTGAAAGGTCATCTCTACCTGGAACGGTTTGAAAGGCAAAATTTATCGCATCCGTAATATCAAGTCCTAGTTCAGCTACCCAAGCTTGAGAAGAAAATTCCTCATTAGAAGATGATTGTCCATCATCTTCTATATCTAAACTTTCATTAGAAAAAATGTTATTAAGAGAATCATTATTTTCTATTAAAGCTGGATATAAAGATAACTGAAATCTTTCACTAAAAGCATCCGCATTATTAAGTTGAGAAATAAATGCTCTATTTATTAAATTTGCGGAGTTACCTCCAATTAAGCCTATTATTTGTGACCTGTTATAACTTGGAGTGCTCCTTAGTTGGATTCTTTTATTTTCATCTTCAAAAGATAATTGATCTAGAAATCCTTCGTAGGAAGCTTCAATTTTGATAAGCCTTGTATTGCCAATTCCAAACGCTCCAAAACCACTTGAAGTCTCATCTGCATCAAGATCAGCTGATATAATATTCGAATCCTGATTATTTTCACGTATAGGTATTATGGAATCTGGAACTTTACTAACTAAAGAAAAGTTAATAAATGGAACTACACCACTTCTTGATGCAAATAATATATAATTATCTTTATTTTTATCAAGTTTAAACGGGGTAGTATATAGATTCGCTCTACCTTTTTTAAGATAAATAAGCCCCCTAGCATTTAAATCTTTTCCTACAGTTCCATTTATATTAAGGTCTAATTTGGTATCTAAATAAGCTTGAACTATATCTGAATATTGAAGTTTAAATTCTGGTCCAAGCTTTAATTTAAGATTATTAAAACTCAAATCATTCAAATAATTAGGCAAATTTTCTCCTAAAAGAACGGAATTTAAAATTGTTTCATTTGAAATTATTTCAATATTTTTATTGTTATTCCAATAAAGTTCTGGCCAATCTTTTTTTTCCTCTTTTCGTTTAATATTGACTTCTTTTTTATTATTTTGATTGGTGCTATTAAAATTAATAAATCCATTATTAAAAGATAGATATCCACCCAAAACAGGACTTTCAAATGATCCACTTAAATCGATATTTGAATCTATTAAAAAATTAAAATTATCTTTCTTTAAAGTGAATTTGTTCGTTTTCAAATTAATCTCAGCCTTCTCTAAATCATTTTGACTATAAAAAGGCAAAGACCCTCTTATAAAAATATTTCCAGAATCTTCAACCTGTGCTGTTAGATTCTTGATCTCTAAAGTATCAAAATCAAAAATTATCAGGCTATTAATGTCTTTTATTATATTGTTATAAAAATCAATTTCAGAATCTTTAATTGCGACAAATCCATTTAAGATAGGCTTATCTAGGGTTCCTTTTATTATCATTCTAAGATTCACATCACCTTCTTTAAAGGTAAAGTATTCATCAGCGAAAATATCTATTAACTCAATAAATTTCCCATTCCCAATCAATCTTAGATCTAAGTTATCTGATTTATTTATAGGTATTGAGCCTTTAATATCAATTGGTACATCAGAGTCATTTATTAGCAAGGAAAAATCAATATCAAAAAAAGAATTATTAAATTCAATTAGTCCTCTATTAAATAATATTTTGTTATTTTTTATTGATGAATTATTGGAAGAAATTTCACTAGAGAAAGATTTTTTATCAAGATCATAAAGTAAATTCATATCCAAACCACCAAGAAAATCTCTTGGTTTTTTCAAAAAGATATTTGCAGCACTTAGTGGTAGTTTTTCGATGTTTAAGGAACCTTTACCTGTTAACAATCCTCCTTTCAAATCAATAGAAAATTCCTCTTTATTATTTTTGTAATCATCTCCAGAGACATCAAGATAGCCATTTAATTTTGCATTTAATTTGTAATTGAGTGGACTATCGCCCTGAATAGTTATTTTTCCATTGTATCTACTTCTGAATTTACTTAAATATTTCTGCAAATTAAATTTTTCCTCTAGCGCATTACTATTTTCAAGAAAGTTTTTTATAAAATCGATCTTCTCTTTAAAGGAATTATTGACTTTATTTATTTCCAAATCATCCAAAATATTCGATTTACTTATTGGAATACCTTTTTTATTATCAAAGTTAAAAATATCAACCGCTGTGAGGATAGTCCAACTGGTACTTATATTGGTGAATTCTGAATTGATTAAATTATTTTTATTTGAATCATATTCGACTTCAATTATGCCTCCATCGATTGGATACAATGAAGAACTTACATAATAAGAATTATTTTTGAAGCTGAAATCAAATAATGAATTCGCTAACTTAATATTTCTATATTTACCTAAACTCCATGCGAGTCGCCCATCAAGATAAGTCCCATAAGAAGATATTGATCCAGCACCATTAATAATTCCATTAATTCTACCAAATTGATTTTTGCTTATAGACAATTCAAGTTCATCAAGAGGAAAATTATCAGCTCTCCAATTGTAACTATCATCCTCTTTGACTATCGCTATAGTCCCTTTATTAGAGTTAAAAACTCTTACAAAATTTGCGTTATCTAATTTAAGCTCAGAATCAAACTTAACTGAAAGAAACGAAGGGATTGGAGAATATCTATTTTTCATATTTAGCAGAAATTCATTATTATCATTTTTTATATCTCCCTCCCATATTTCTCTAATGCGGATACCTTTATAGTGAGGATAATCAAGATTAAAGTTTATCGAAATATCAGGATCACTAATTTTTCCTTTTAATTTTCCTTTAGCAGTAATGAAACCCCTGATATCATTATTTCGGAAAATATTTAGATTAGATAACTGAGTTCTATTTATTCTAAAACTAGAATCTATATCACCAAAATTAATACCTCTTCTATCAAACCAATAAGGAATATTACCAGATAATTTTATATCTGGATTCAAACTATCAATGTATCCAATACTTCCTTTAAGATCAATATTATTAGAACTTTTATTTAATGGAACATTAAGACTAAAATTTGAAGTTAAAGTTCCATAATTAAGTTTTTTTGAATATCCAATTAAATTATTATCTTTACAAAAAAAAGTAGTTGTATCTGAATTTATATTCTCTGAGAAAGCTTCGGGTGTAATTTTTAAATTAGTAAAAGAAAATCTTCCTTTGCAAAATGTTTCAGTTGATAATTTATTAAATTTAAAGTTAGATTTAAAATTTCCTTTTTTAAAACTAATTTTTCTATTCCCAATAACATATTCAGAATTCTCAAGATTTAAGCCCCTAGAAAATAAATCCAGCCTTAAAAAGTCTTGATTTAACTTTGTATTCAATTTAAATTTTAAAGACCCATTATCATCAAAATTTGATTTTACATTTGCAATGATTTGCCTATTACTTGACTTATAAATAACATTACCACTGACTTTTGTTTTTAATCCTGCATTTTTAAGCTTCAGAGTTGAATATTTATTAAATTTAAAATTCAATTCATACTTTGATTTTGATATTTTTTTAATTCGAGCATTTTCATAAGATTTTTCCCTTTTAAAAAAATCTCTATCTATATTAATTTCAGCTTGCTCAGGCCTTATTTTTACTACCCATTTTTGTTTAAAAAAAGATCTTAAAGGCATAATACCTACATATAAATTTTTAGTTTTAATGCCAGAATCTATATTTTTTTTATCAATAATTTTTGAATTCCCCAAAGAAAAGCCTAGAAATCTAATACCGGAATAATTACCTAAAGTAACCTTTTTATTTATAAAATTCTCAATACTATCTTCAAGTTCTGATTTCCTAGAATTATAATTATCTCTTATAAAATTATTTAATAAAAAGGTGCCTAAAAATCCTAAGGACAAAATAATTCCTCCTAATAGAATTTTTGTATTTAAATTTAGAGATCTAATTTTTTTCAAGTTAGAACCCAAAAATAGAGTAGGCTTACAAAATATAAGAAATTAATTAGGTCAAGGCCACTAAATGTCTTTTTTTGAACTATTGGAGAATACACCCAAAATCTTTGGATTCTTTGGAATATTCCTTTTTATTTGCACAGTAGCAGCTTTTATATTTAATTTTGGTTTTAAATTTCGAATAATAGGAGCAACCATTTTCTCATTATTACTTTCTTTAAGTAGTTGGGCATTTATACAAAGTTATACCGATAAAGTAGTGATAGAAGATGCAAAATATGTCCCAATTGTTTATGATAACGGGTTTGATTTGATTATTGCTAAAGCAGAAGATGACTTCCCAGAAGAGTCTATTGAACCCACTTTAGAACAATTATCGAAAAACCTCAGGAAAGGTAGCAGGTCTGGTGCGAACGTAAAAATAAAGATAAGGAAACTTGAAAAAATTTCAGATGGTGTAAGTAAGCCAGTGGTAATTGGAGAGGTTCAAAAAAATGTCAAAATGAATTAGTTTCGAAAACAATGAACAGCAGCACTTTTTTAGATTTTTTGCCAACTAATTTTAGACATGAGAAAGCTTTTTTTATTCAAAATAATCTAACTAACTTTGATAAACTAAGTAATCTTTCAGACTTAGATATAAATGAGGTTCAACGAAAATCCGCACTATGTACATTAAATAATTTAAAGAAAATTAGAGCTATAGCTATTTTTAAAAAAGAAATTGACATTTCTCCACCTGAAGCATATCTACTTTTACATTGCGGTATTGCTTCTATTAAATCATTATCACTAACTACACCTTACGAATTAGAACGCAAAATCGGGAGATTAGAGAGAAGTCTTAGAGTGAAAACTGAGACACAAATAACTTTTGCTGTCCTAAAAAAATGGGTTAAAAGAGCCAATCAAATCTACAAATCTATTTGAAATCTTGGTTAAAAAAATTATTTAATGTAGAATTTAGAAAAAGTCAGTGAAAATGAAATCTTTTTTATTTTTTTTATTTTTGTTTTCAAACTCTTTATACCCTGTCTTTAGTCAATCGAACTTATTAGAAAGTGTAAAAAAAAATCCAGACGAAGCTATAAATATATGTAATAAGTTTAGAGAGTTTAATTCAAAAGGTATTTCCGCTAATTCAGATAAAGCTATACAGTATGTATCCAAAAAAAATAAGTTAACTCCTGTTAATGCAGAGATTTATTCTATTTACGTCATCGGACTGCACTGTCCAGATATTATCTAAAGCTTAAATGTATGATTCAAGATGGTTTGACAAGTCTCTAGTACTTAGAGATGGAGTCAGACTTACATCAAGGATTTGGTTACCTAATGGTAATGGGCCATGGCCTGCATTATTAATGAGACAACCTTATGGGAGGGAAATAGCGTCGACGATTACCTATTCTCACCCTACATGGTGGGCTTCCAAAGGATATATGGTAATAATTCAGGATGTTAGGGGGATGGGCTCTTCTGAGGGAGTTTTTAATGGTTTCAAGCAAGAAGCTAGCGATACTTCAGAAACACACGATTGGGTAAGGGCTCTCAAAGAATGCAATGGGAAACTTGGCTTATATGGTTTTTCATATCAAGGATTTACTCAACTAATCGGCGAATCAAATTCAATGCCACCCGATTGTTTATCTCCAGCAATGACTGGGATGAATATTAAAGATCATTGGTGCTCAGATGGGGGGGCATATTGGTGGCATAACAATATTGCATGGGGACTTCAAATCGCTGCATTAAAAATGAAAAGAGAAAATAATTTATCTGAGTGGGGGAAGATAAGATTAGCGTTAGAAAATAAAAGTTATCTAATCGAGGGAATTGATATTTTAAAAAAATATGATCCTAATAGCTTTGTTTTGCTATGGCTTAATAATTTAAGTAATGCTAGCTCGTTTGAAGAATTTAAGCCAATTTCATCATGGATTAAACAACCAATGTTAATTATTGGAGGACTTTGGGATCCACATTTAAAAGGTGCCTTTGATCTTTATAAAAAATCTAAAGAAGCTGGCGGTAATCCAGAGATAATTATTGGGAATGCGACGCATCTAAATTGGTGGGAGGGATCACAAGAATCTTTATTAAAATTTTTTGATAAACATCTAAAATCAGATGAAATTTTTAATTTTATGGATATTAAAACTGAGAAGAAAATATGGAATATTTCATTAAATAAATGGGAAGAATTAAATAATAAATCTCAACCTGAATTTATTTTTGGGCTCAAAAGCGATGGTAAAGCAAATATAGATATTGAAGATGAAAGTCTGACCATAAAATCAAAAGGATCAGGATGGTTCACAATTGTTAATGACCCATGGAGACCTACTCCATCTGACGGTGGTCATTTAGGTCCAAATCCTGGAAAGTTTAATAGAAATATTATTGATAAACGCCTTGATGTAGGTGTTTTTCAAACCAATTCTTTTGAAGAAGATCAATATTTCAAAGGAGTTCCAACATTAGAAATCCCTGTAAAAAGTGATCAGCCCAATTTTGATATCTGCCTTGCTTTATCTCTAGTTGAAGAAAGTGATGAGAAGGCGAATCAATTCTCAACTGGATTCTTAAGGGTTAAAAACTCCAAAATAAGTGAAGAATGCATTTATCAAATATCAATGCAGCCAACAAATATTTGTTTAATTAAAGGCAGCAAGCTTCGCTTATCAATATCTGCTGCTGCTTATCCCGCTATTGGAGTTAATCCTGGATTTGGGGATGGAAATATTGGAGCACCTTCAGCAAATCATAGAATTATTACTCTAAGTTTTAACCTTAATAAAACATTTATGAAAATGAACCCTTTTTTTTAAGAAAAAATTATTTTTTAGGTTAATCATTTGATATTATTAATCCTTAACATGTACCAGTCATGATAGAGACAAATCAAGCAGACTGGATTAATTCAGAAGCTATCAACCTAGAAAATTGTTGCAATGAAAATCCATTAAACATATTAGGTCCTCATTTTTATGAAGAACAATGGGTCATAAGGGTATGGATGCCTGAAGCGGACGAAGTTAAAATAAATTTTAAAAATAAAACTTACAAGGCCGAAAGCATAAACCATAAATGGCTTTTTGAAGCAATCCTGCCTGAAAATCCAAATTCTAATTATAGAATAAGTATTTCACGAGGAGGGATCACACATACACAACATGACCCTTGGTCATATAGAGAAGAGTGGATGGGAGAAGTTGATAGGCATCTTTTTGCAGAAGGTAATCATCATCATATTTGGAAAAAAATGGGAGCACATCTCATTGAAAATAAGAATCAAAAAGGAGTCATGTTCTGCATTTGGGCTCCAAATGCAAAATCAATATCGATAATTGGAGATATAAATTCTTGGGATGGAAGACATCATCCAATGCAAAAAAGATTAGGGGGAATTTGGGAACTATTCATGCCAACAATGAAAGAAGGAGACGTATATAAATATGAAATAAGAACACAACAAGGTCATATTTATGAGAAAGCTGATCCATATGGTTTCCTTCATGAAATCAGACCTCAAAATGGTTCAATAGTTTCAAAATTGAAAAACTTTAATTGGAATGATAGTTCTTGGATTACAAATAGAGATTCCTCTAGTCAAATTAACAAGCCAATTTCAGTTTATGAGATGCATTTAGGAAGTTGGCTCCATGAATCAACAGATAATAAATATCTTGAAGACAATGGGAATCCTAGAGACCCAGTTCCTGCTGCAGATTTAAAACCCGGGACAAGATTATTAACTTATCCAGAATTAAGCGAAAAACTCATCCCTTATGTAAAGGAGAGAGGATTTACTCATATTGAACTAATGCCAATATCTGAACATCCTTTCGATGGTTCTTGGGGATACCAAGTTACAGGCTGGTATGCACCAACAAGTAGATTTGGCACTCCTAATGAATTTAGAGCATTTGTAAATAAATGTCATGAAGAGGGCATAGGTGTAATTCTTGATTGGGTACCTGGGCATTTCCCTAAAGACAAGCATGGTTTGGCATTTTTTGATGGTTGTCATCTTTATGAACATGGGGATTCACGCATTGGTGAACACAAAGAATGGGGAACTTTAATCTTTAATTACAGCAGAAACGAAGTAAGAAATTTCCTAGTAGCCAATCTCGTTTATTGGTTTGAAGAATTTCATATTGATGGCATACGAGTAGATGCTGTTGCTTCAATGCTTTACAGAGACTATCTAAGACCAGATGGAGAATGGATACCTAATGAGAATGGTGGGAATGAAAATACAGAAGCCGTTAAATTTCTTCAACAGGCCAATCATGTACTCTTCCAACATTTCCCAGGGGCACTTTCTATTGCTGAAGAATCAACAACTTGGCCAATGGTAACCCAACCAACGGACATGGGAGGATTAGGGTTTAATTTAAAATGGAATATGGGCTGGATGCACGATATGCTCGATTATTTTGAGATAGATCCTTGGTTCAGACAATTCCATCAAAATAGTGTGACTTTCTCAATAACATATAACTATACAGAGAACTTTATGCTTGCTCTCAGTCATGATGAGGTTGTCCATGGGAAAAGTCATCTTTTACATAAAATGCCTGGTGATGACTGGAAGAAATATGCAAATACTCGAGCTTTACTAACTTATATGTGGACCCATCCGGGTAAAAAAACAATATTTATGGGAATGGAATTTGGACAAAGACAAGAATGGAATGTTTGGGATGATCTTCAATGGGATTTACTAGAATTTGAACCTCATAAAGGTATTAGAAACTTGATTGATGACCTAAACTCACTTTATAAAAATGAAGCTGCGTTATGGAAAAATGACTTTGATCCTTATGGATTCCAATGGATTGATTGTAATGACACATCTAATTCGGTTATAAGTTTCATGAGAAGAGAAAACGATACCAATGAGTGGCTTGTTGTTGTTGCTAACTTTACACCTAATACTCATGGTTCATACAAAGTAGGTGTTCCTGTAGAAGGATTCTATAAAGAAATATTTAATTCAGATGGCTCTAGATATGGGGGCAGTAACAAAGGAAATATGGGGGGTAAAGAAACTATAAATTACAATATCCATGATTATCAAAATGCTCTAGAACTTGCTTTGCCCCCATTAAGCGTGAGTATCTTCAAGCATCAATCAAAAAAATAAGAAGGCTCATTTAACTTAGTGCTTCATATAAATGTTCATATACCACTTTTGCTCTGCTTTGCATTGTAAGATTTTTAAGTTGGAATTTTAATTTTTCTTTAAAACATATCGAATTGAAAAATGGGTCATGATTTACCACTACTACTTTCTGCCGCATTAGGTCAAAAAGTAAATAGGCCTCCAGTATGGATGATGAGGCAAGCAGGACGATATATGAAAATCTATAGAGATTTAAGGGAGCGTTACCCAAGCTTTAGAGAGAGGTCTGAGAATCCAGAACTATCATATGAGATTTCAATGCAGCCTTTTCATGCTTTCAAACCGGATGGTGTTATCCTTTTTTCAGATATTCTCACACCTCTGCCAGGGATGGGCATAAATTTTGAAATAATAGAAAGTAAAGGTCCAATAATTGAGGACCCAATAAGAAATCTTAACCAGATAGAAAATTTAAAAGAATTAAATCCAAGTGAGAGTTTAAGTTTTGTTGGGCAAGTTCTTTCTTCACTAAAAAAAGATGTGAATAATGAGGCAACAGTTTTAGGTTTTGTTGGCGCACCTTGGACTCTTGCTGCATATGTAGTTGAAGGTAAAAGCAGTAAAAATTATTCTTTAATAAAATCAATGGCTTTTAAAGAACCAGATTTACTTCATAAACTTCTTGATCATTTTGCAAAATCTATTGGTGAATATCTTAAATATCAAATAAAATCTGGAGCGCAAGTAGTACAAATTTTTGATTCATGGGCAGGCCAACTAAGCCCACAAGATTACGATATTTTTGCTGGGCCTTATCAAAAAAAAGTTGTTGACATTGTAAAAGCGGAATACCCTGAAACACCAGTAATTCTTTACATTTCAGGAAGTGCTGGAGTAATAGAAAGAATGGCAAAAACTGGCGTAGATATAATTTCATTAGACTGGACAGTAGATATTGAAGAGGCTTCTAAAAGAATCCCTAGTGGGATAGGAATTCAAGGTAATGTTGACCCTGGCATTTTATTCGGAAACAAAGAATCAATAAAAGAAAGGATAGATAATACTTTCAATAAAATTAAAGACAGGAAATATATTCTTAATTTGGGTCATGGGATTTTACCTGGGACTCCAGAAGAAAATGCTCAAACATTTTTTGAATATGGAAAAAAACTCACTTACTAGTCAAAGTCTTGGCATATAAAAACTTATTAATCACAGGTGCGAATGGATGTGTTGGCCAATATTTAGTTAATTGGTTTTTAAAAAACACAAAATTCAGGCTTTATCTCATGGTAAGAGACAAAAGTAAGTTGCCAATTTCTGTTCAAGAAAATAAAAAAGTCAAGTTAATGGTCTGTGATATCAGGGAATCAAATAAGTATAAAAAGGAAATTAGTCAAATTAATTACCTAATACATACTGCTACAGCTTGGGGAGATCCAAGAAGAGCCTATGAAGTAAACATTAAAGCTTTTGAAGAATTACTTGAAATGCTTGATATTGACAAGTTAGAAAAGATTATTTATTTTTCAACAGCTAGCATTCTTGATACTCAAACAGAATTAATGAGGGAATCATTGATTTATGGAACAGAGTACATTCAAACAAAATATGAATGTTTCCAGAGACTTAGAGAAAGCTCATTTGCAGAAAAAACTTTCGCTGTTTTCCCTACCTTGGTTTTTGGAGGAAATCTTGGGGGGAAAAGTAAATATCCTGTGAGTTATTTAACTAGTGGATTGAAAGAAATTGGAAAATGGCTTTGGTTAGCAAGATTTTTAAAACTCGATTCTAAATTTCACTTTATACACGCAAATGATATCGCTCAAATTTGTGGGTTTCTAATTAAAAATCATAAAGAAGAGCAATACAAAGGCTTTAGAAAATTTGTCCTAGGTCAGAAATTCATCTCAATTGATCATGCCATAATTACACTTTTAAAAAGAAATAATATGAGGAGATATTTTGCGATACCCCTTACAAAAAAAATTCTAAAAATATTATTAAGAATTCTTCCCATCCAAACCACCCCTTGGGATATCTTCAGTATCAAGAAATATGACTTTAATCATGTCCCCATCACTAATCCTGAGACTTTCAACCTTAAAAGTTATGCGAAGTCACTGAATGATATTTTAAGGTTATCAAAGTTACCAAGCTGTAATAACAATTAAAATTCTCACAGTTAGGCTGCCAAAGCCTTGTAAGATATATAAATAAGTAAATTTTAATTATGTTACGTTCAATCTTTACAGGGTTATTCGCAATAGTTTTAACTCTAGGTCTAGGAATTTCATCAGTTTCAGCTAAGACTGTTGAAGTAAAACTCGGAACGGATGCTGGAATGCTTGCATTCGAACCAAGTACAGTAACCATTAGTGCCGGTGATTCAGTTAAATTCGTCAATAATAAATTAGCTCCTCACAATGCTGTTTTTGATGGCCATGAGGAATTAAGTCATGCAGACCTAGCTTTCGCTCCAGGAGAGTCTTGGGAAGAAACATTTGATACTGCAGGAACATATGATTACTATTGCGAGCCACACAGAGGAGCTGGAATGGTAGGTAAAGTTATTGTTCAATAAATTTTTAATACTTAAGTATTTTTATACTTAATACTTACTACAGTCATAATTATATTTTGATTGATGAAAATAGTTCCAAGCGAATTTTCAAATTCTGCTTGGAACTGTTTTATTTTGGCCAAAGAAACTGCATATAAAAATCATCAACAAAACGTTGACTCTGACAATTTATTTTTAGCTCTTATAAAACAAGACAACCTTACAAAAAAAATCTTAAAAAAAAATAATGTAAATATCAAAGAGATTGAGAAAGAAATAATGTCTTCGTTAAATTTGAAGGCAAAAATGAAAAATAAACAAGATAATTTATATATTGGTGATACTCTTCACAAAATATTTTTGAAAGCGAATGAGATTAAAAATACTTTAAATGATGTAGTGATATCAACAGAACACTTAATTTACGGTTTCACTTATGATATTAAATATGGATTTCAAATTTTAAATCAAAAAGGTATTCCAGAATTTCTTGAAACTATAAAGAAAATGAAGTCAGATCCAGCATTAAAAAACGAATTTGATACTTCTAATGAGTCTTTGGAAAAATATGGTATTGATCTAACTCAATCAGCACGTGATGGAATTTTAGACCCAGTTGTTGGTAGGGATGAAGAAATTAGAAGAACAATTCAAATATTGAGTAGAAGAACAAAAAATAATCCGGTTCTTATTGGAGAACCTGGGGTTGGTAAAACGGCCATTGTTGAAGGGTTAGCTCAAAGAATTATTAATGGCGATGTACCTTCTGCGCTACAAGATAGGCAACTAATTGCATTAGATATGGGTTCACTTATAGCTGGGGCAAAATATCGTGGAGAATTTGAAGAAAGAATTAAAAATGTCCTTAAGAAAGTTAAGGAGTCAGACGGTAAGATCATTCTTTTTATTGATGAAATTCATACAGTTGTTGGAGCTGGTGCTAGCGGAGGTTCTTTAGATGCAAGCAACCTATTAAAACCAATGCTAGCAAGAGGAGAACTTAGATGTATTGGTGCTACAACCATTAATGAACATAAACAAAATATAGAAAAAGATCCTGCGCTAGAACGAAGATTTCAGAAAATAAAAATTGATGCTCCTTCAATAGATGATACTGTATCAATATTAAGAGGATTGAGAGAAAGATACGAAGTTCATCATAGTGTGAGAATTTCTGATAATGCTTTAGTTGCCGCTGCAACCCTTAGCGAAAGATATATTAACGATAGATTTCTTCCTGACAAAGCAATAGATTTAATCGATGAAGCAGCCTCAAGATTAAATATAGTCATAACTTCCAAACCTGAAGAAATTGATGAAATTGATCGAAAAGTTCTGCAGTTTGAGATGGAAAAATTATCTTTAAAAAGAGAAACGGATGTTTTTTCTGTAGAAAGATTAAAAAAAATCAATATTGAACTTATATCCCTTAAAGATAAACAGGCAGAATTAGGCGCTAAATGGAAAAAAGAAAAAGATGAAATTGATGAGATTAGCACCATAAAAGAAGAAATTGAATCTGTTCAATTGCAAATAGATCAAGCCAAAAGGAGTTTTGACCTCAATAAAGCAGCAGAATTAGAATTTGGCACTTTAAATTCTTTACAAAAAAAATTGAAAGAAAAAAATGAGTGTCTAGTTAATTCTCACAAAAACGGAGAGGCTAGTCTTTTAAGGCAAGAGGTTACTTTTGATGATATTGCAGAAGTTGTCTCAAAGTGGACCTCTATTCCAGTACAGAACTTAAATCAGTCAGAAAAGGATAAGCTTTTAAGCCTCGAGTCGGTCCTTAAAGAAAAAATTATTGGCCAAAATAGTGCAATTAGGGCAGTTGCAGATTCCATTAAAAGATCGAGAACTGGTCTAAATGATCCAAGCAAACCATTAGCAAGTTTCCTTTTTTTAGGTCCAACTGGTGTTGGGAAAACAGAGCTTAGTAAAGTAACAGCAAAAATTATATTCGATTCAAATTCTTCAATCACAAGACTTGATATGTCTGAATATATGGAAAAACATTCAGTTAGCAAAATCATAGGTGCACCTCCTGGATATTTAGGTTTCGAATCAGGCGGTCAACTAACTGAAGCTGTACGCAAAAATCCTTATTCATTGATACTTCTTGATGAAATAGAGAAAGCTCATAAAGATATATTAGATATTCTCTTACAGGTTCTTGATGATGGAATCATTACTGATGGTCAAGGTCGTACAATCAATTTCAAAAATTCAATTATTGTTCTCACAAGTAATTTAGGAAGTCAATCAATAACTGATTTATCAGTTAGAAAAGAAGATACACATGAAATTAAAAAAGTTTTAGATAATGAACTTAAGAAATTTTTCAAGCCTGAGTTTTTAAATCGACTTGATGAAATAGTTATTTTTAATAATTTAGAATTAAATGACATAAAAGAAATTGCAAAAATCCAGATTCAAAATTTAGAAAGAAGACTTAACAAAAAAAACTTAAAATTCAAAATTACGGATGAGGTAATTAACCAACTTGTCGAAAATAGTTTCGATCATGTTTATGGTGCAAGGCCTTTAAAAAGAATTATTCAAAAACAAATCGAGACAAAAATTTCAAATAATATATTGAATAATCATTACCTTAATAAAGACGAGATTAATATTTATCTGGTTAATGGAGAGATAATTGTTGATTAAAGATCTAAATTAAAGAATTCTATATGACTTGAAATTTAACAACTTTAATCTAAGATTTGAACCAATCAGGAATTTTCTCATAACTTGCTTTATTAGATTTATTTTCTTTTGATTCTGTTTTCCAACAACATGTTCTGCCCTTGTCCTTGTCCTGCAAATATTCATTAGCCCATCTCCAAGTCAATTCAGAAGTGAACTCCATTCCTACATTATCCATAATTCTCAGATCTAAAGCATCTAAGTCATGTAATTTTTCCCAGTAATTCAACAAAGGGTCATCTTTATTTACTAAAAATGTATGGTCAAATTGCTCCTTTAGTCTATTTTCTAGGGGCTTTAGACTTGAAAAATCCACAACAAAACCATTTAGGTCTAATTTTTTTGCAGTGAACCAAAAGGTGAATGATCTTGAATATCCATGCACAAATCTGCAGTGGCCTTCATGGCGCCATTGCCTATGTGAACAGGGAAAATCCTCGTAACTTTTGCTGCATGAAAATTTCACAGAATGAATATACATCAATTAACTGTTAGGATAATTTTTAATAAAACACCTTGAGTAGGATTTAACATAACGAACATAATGACTTATTCAACTAATTTTTCGATAGAAGATCTACGCTTTGATAATTATGGATTAATCCCTGCAATAGCACAAGATTGGCTTGACGGATCAATTCTTATGCTTGCTTGGATGAACAAAGAATCATTGACAATGACACTTGAAACCAAAAACGTGCATTACTGGAGTAGATCAAGATCAGAAATCTGGAGAAAAGGAGCTACAAGTGGAAGTACCCAAATACTTAAGGAGATAAGATTCGACTGCGATAATGATGCACTAATCCTTTTGATTGAACAAAATGGATCAGGAGCATGTCACACTGGGGAAAAAAGTTGTTTTTTCAACGAAATCCAAATTAATCAAAATGATAAAAAAGAGAAAAAGACAACTCCATTCTCAAATATTTGCTCTGAATTATTCAATACAATTAACGAAAGATCAATAAATCCTTCAGAAAAAAGTTACACAAATTATTTATTAACAAAAGGTAGTAATACTATCTTAAAAAAAATAGGGGAGGAATCCGCTGAATTTATAATGGCATGCAAAGATGATGACAAAAATTCAATCTCAAACGAGGCTGCTGATTTAATTTATCATCTGCAAGTAGCCCTTATGCACAAAGGGGTTGAGTGGAGAGATATTCTTGCTGTTCTTGAATCAAGAAGAAAAAATTAAATAATAAAAATCAATAATTTACAAATAAAAAATTTAAAAATGGAATAAATAATATAAATAAAACTAATTAATAATTATTAATTAAATATTAATTAATTATTACATGTATGGCTTATTAATGAATTAACTATAAGTTGAATATATTAATCAAAGAGGTAAATCGTGAGTTCATTAAGCGATTTTCTGGGTGAAATAGGGCGTCATCAACTTTTGACTCCCGAGAGGGAACTCACTATGGGAAGAAAAGTCCAAGAGATGGTCGTGCTTGTTAATAGATGTCAAGAGGCAGGTGGCAAAGGTTCCGCTTGTGAATATTCCGAAGCTGAAAGAAAAAAAATAAAAATTGGTGAAAAAGCCAAAAATGAGATGATAACAGCGAACCTAAGATTAGTTGTGAATCTTGCTAAAAGATATCAAGGGAAAGGACTAGACTTGCTCGACTTAATTCAGGAGGGAACATTAGGCCTTACAAGGGCTGTAGAAAAATATGATCCCTCTAGAGGGCATAGATTCTCGACCTATGCTTATTGGTGGATTAGACAAGGATTAAATAGAGCATTATCAACTCAAAGTAGAACTATTAGGATACCAGTAAATATAAATGAAAAACTTACAAAATTAAGATCAGCCAAATCAAAGCTTATGCAACTTAAGGGTATTCCCCCTACTAGCAATGAGCTGGCCGAAGAACTGAAAATAACCAAGGAGGAAATTGACGAATTACTCTCTTGTGAATTGAGAAGTATTACTGTTAGTCTTCAGGGCACTGTTAAATCAAAATCAGATCCCTCTGAGTTAGTTGACATTCTTCCAAGTGATCAAACTCCTCCAATGGAGTTAGCTGAATTAGCCGAAAGAACAGCCTCTGCTTGGAAGTTGTTAGATAAGGCAAATTTAACTGAAAAAGAAAGAAAGATAGTAAGCCTTAGATTTGGCTTAGACGGTTCAAATGAATGGAGAACTTTAGCTGAAGTTGCAAGACACATGAGTTGTAGTAGGGAATATTGCAGACAAGTCGTTCAACGTGCCTTAAGAAAACTAAGAAAGGCGGGAATACAAAATGGATTAGTTGATAGTATTAGCTAAAAGCTCTATTAAAAAATCTAAAATTTGAATTATAAAAATGAAGGATAATTATTACAATAACCAAGAAAAAATTTATGAAGCTGAAGTTTTAGAAAGTTCAACGATTAATGAGAATATAATCATCAAAATTCTTATTAAATCTGGAAGAACAATAGCAAAGCCTGCCTTAGAAGTTTTGGAGATGGCTATAGATCCCTATACTCCAGCACAAGTAAGAGTTTCCTTAATGGCTGCTTTAGCCTATTTAATTATGCCCTTTGACCTTTTCCCTGACTTTATGCCTTTAGTTGGTTTTAGTGATGATTTTGTAGCCCTCACGGCAGTACTAAGTATATGGAGTAAGTATATGACTCCTTCAATAAGAGCAAGAGCAGAAAGAAAGCTTAATAAATTATTTCCTTTTTATTGAATGAGTAGGCTATCTCAACAGGAAGAAAAAGAACTAATCTCCTTCATTAAGGATTGGTTGAAATCCCATGGATTTAATCAAAAAGATTTGGCCCATGAATTAAATATTAAATCAAGTAGAACTTCTGAAATCATTTTAAAATTTAAAGAATTATATAAAAAAGGCGGTATGTTCAACATTGCAAAAAATCTTATAAAAATTGAACACAATTGGTTGAATAATATAAAAAATGATTATCGAGAGACAAACCAAACACCTCCATACAATCAATTAGATATCGACTCTTTAGTAAACCAGATACATCAAGATACTAGTAAATAAATATTATTTATATATATTATTTTTACCTAGAAATGATATCCTCTCTTAACGAAGAGATTCTAAAAGAATATATTCATATTCCTCTTAAAAAACTAACCTTTTATTATATTAATAGCTGATCAATTCGTAAATATAATCAATAATTAAATCATTAATGAAAAATATTTTTATTTATTTTATTCTTAATTAATTTTATTTTTAATTAATAGTAAATAATTCCTGAAATATATTTGTAAATCATAGTTAAAAGGCTTGTACCCAATTATAAATATCATAATTAATCCATATACCTTTTTTCCAATATATATCTTCCTCAATAAGATCTCTCATTTGACTTTCGTCATTAGCATTAAAAATTCCAAACAAATATTTAGTACATTTCGTTGGTCCTAAAGTAACTAAAATATTCCGATCTTTTAATTTTTTTAGTCTATTAAGATGTTGATCACGAAATGGTTCCCTTTTAATGATTGCATCTTCACAGTATTTCCCAAAGACTACAAACTTTTCCATTTATAAAAATAACTATTAAAATATATATATAATTAATAATTGCATATATTACACACAAATTGCTATCTTATTTAAGAATAACTTTCTTTTAATTTATTATGCTCAGTGGTAGCGATCTTCTTGCAAAAGTTAAAGAACTTGGGGATGTTAGCAAGTCGGACCTGGTGCGGGCCTGTGGATATGTTTCCACGAAGAAAAATGGTAGTGAACGCTTAAATTTCACTGCATTTTACGAAGCACTTTTAGAAGCGAAAGGGGTAAATCTTGGAGATAGTGGGGTTGCAGGGATTGGTAAAGGCGGAAGAAAACTAAGTTATATTGCCACAGTTCAAGGGAACGGAAATCTTTTGATTGGTAAAGCATATACAGCACTTCTAGATTTAAAAGCGGGTGATGAATTCGAAATTAAGCTTGGAAGAAAACAAATCAGATTATTACCCACTGAAGAATCTCAAAGATAACAAAACTAAATTTGATACTTAATTTATAAAATCCCTAATAATTAATTTTCTTATCAATATGTTTTCTGTTTATTTTTTTTGATCCGCAGCTAAACGCATATCTTTACAAAAATTACCAACATGATCAACAAGATCTTGTTTACTGGAACTAGAAATTCGTTTGACAAATGCACTTCCAATAATTACTCCATCTGCGCCCCATTCGCGAACTTTATTAACATGTTCAGGAGTGGAGATTCCAAACCCAACAGCAATAGGATTAGTTGTTATTTCTTTTAATTTAGCAATAAGATTTTCTACTCTATTTTCCATTGTATTTCTCTCACCCGTGACGCCTGTAACACTTACTAAATAAGTAAACCCTTTTGTATTATTGGATATTTTTTTCATTCTTTCAAAAGGAGTCGTTGGAGCAACCAATAAAATCAAGTCCATAGAATGTTTGCTAACTATTTTAGAAAATTTATAAGCCTCCTCCAAAGGGAGATCAGGAATTATTAGTCCAGAAACCCCAGCATTGGATGCCATCTCACAAAATTGTTCAAAGCCAAAACACAGCAGAGGATTTAAGTAAGTAAAAAGTATAATGGGAATATTTAATTTACCTTTTAAAGACTCTAAAAGTGTAAGTACTTTTCTTGGGGTAGTGCCTGACTTTAAGGCGCGTGAGGCCGAGAGTTGAATTATAGGTCCGTCTGCAAGTGGATCACTGTATGGGATGCCTAATTCAATAAGATCAGCCCCATTTTCTTGTAACTTTAATAAGATCTCAGAGGTTATTTCAATATTTGGGTCACCAGCCATTATGAAAGGCATCAAAGCTAACTTTTTATTATTTTTTAACTCATAAAACTTCTCATCTACCTTTGATAAAGATTCATTTTTAGTAATTTGCATTTTGTTTTTTTTCATGAATTTTAGATTTTTTTCTATGAAAATTTATGGATTTTTTTCTAAATCTTCTATTAGTCTCTCCTGTTCTTCTTGTGACAATGAATTGAACTTAGTTTCTAGTTTATCATTAACAACTTTTTCATACTCCTTTCTATAACGCTTCCTTTGTTCAATAAACGTCATTTTCCCATTTACAACTCTATAAACATAAGATGTTACCCAAGTAATAACAATCAGAATTAAGATACAACTTGAGATAGTACTGGCTGTAAAATCATCTATACCAATTTGCGGTGCAAATTTATAACTAATTAATCCTATTAATGAGACAAATATACCTATTTGTACAACTTTACCTTTAGTCAATTATTCACCCTTTACCACTTCCTTTTAATCTGAGGTTTAAAAATGGAGAAAATAAAATTAAACCTGGAAAGAAAAGAAATACTAGTCCATAAATTCCTAACCTTTCAAATTTGCCCATTACATTCCATCTATTATTCATCCAATAAAATAGGAATAATGGAATAACCAATAAATAGAGAGAAATAACTCCAACATAAGCAATTAAGGAAACAAATGAATTATTGAAAATATTCTCCATTTTGAGTTATGGTTTCTTAGTTAAAACATAACAATAATTGGAAGTTATTGTAAGAACTAAAAATAAAAAATTAAATAATGGGAGTGGGGGGACTTGAACCCCCACGAGCTAAATCGCTCGACGGATTTTAAGTCCGGCGCGTCTACCAATTCCGCCACACTCCCGGAGGGATTTGCGCTATTCAATCGTAGCCGAAAGCAACCCATTTAACCAAGAAAAATTGGAATATTTACACTTTTAATGAATGATCAGATTAAATCTAATTTTTTAATTTACTATCCCTTCCACTAGCCATTGTAAAGTTTCACCTGCATGAAATGGTTTTATTTGTCCGACAATATTTTTTTCTTCAACAACATCAATAAATTCTCTAATTTTATTAGGTCTAGACACTACTTTTAATTTTTCTTTATTAGGGGGCATATTATAAAAGTTAGATCCATTCAAACTTGCAAACTTCTCAAAATTATGTAGAGCATTTTCCTCTTCAAATACTGTTAAATAACTTTCTATTGCTACTGGCGAATTAAAAATACCTGCACAACCACAAAAAGCCTTCCACTTTCTAAGGTGTGGAGCAGAATCAGTTCCCAAGAAAAAACATTCTTTCCCACTTGTTGCAGCTTTCCTTAAAGCCAGTCTATTATTTTCCCTCTTAGCCACTGGTAAGCAGTAAAAATCACTATTTAAGCCTCCAAAAAACATTGCATTTCTATTTATATGCAAATGATGCGGAGTGATAGTAGCTCCAATATTATTTTCTTGAACAAAATCAACGGCATAAGATGTGGTTATATGTTCTAAAACGATTTTTAATTTTGGAAATCTTTTAGTTATTTGGGAAAGTTCTCTATCTATAAAAACTTCTTCTCTATCAAATAAATCTACTTCAGAATCAGTAACTTCCCCATGAATTAAAAGAGGCATCCCAGAATCTTGCATTGATTCAAAGATCTTATATAGATTTTCTATTTTCTTAACTCCATGACTGGAATTTGTTGTAGCATTAGCAGGATATAATTTTGCTGCGAAAAAGACATTATTTTTAAAACCATTTATTAGTTCTCCTTTATCTGTCTCATCTGTAAGATACATCGTCATTAATGGTTCAAACTTAGAACTTTCTGGTAACGCCTCGAAAATAGATTTTTTATAAGAAATAGCCCTATCAATGGATGTTATGGGAGTTTTAGTATTTGGCATTACGATAGCTCTTCCAAAAAATCCTGAAGTAAAATGAATGATATTTTTTAATACAAGACCTTCTCTTAAATGTAAATGCCAATCATCAGGTTTTATTATGGTTAATGTCTTCAAAATTTTTACTATTTAATCAATTTTAACAGCAAATTAAAATTGACAATAAATTATAGATATTCGAGGATAGTGATTAATCAATTATTAAATTTTTAATTATCTAAATAAAAGCTTAAATATGAGTGATTTTTTGTTTCCAATAATAGAAATAATTTTAGGAGTAGTTTTACTTTTTGCAGGAGGAGAGTTCTTTATTCAAGGAGCCATATATTTATCTTTAATTTTAGGCATCCCTCAGATAGTAATTGGATTAACAGTTATTTCTCTGGGTACAAGCTCTCCTGAGTTGTTAGTAAGTTTAAGTTCAATTGTAAAAGGCAGCGATTCGCTTGCGGCTAGCAATGTAATAGGAAGCAATATTTTCAATGTTCTTGTAGTTTTAGGTATAAGCTCATTGATAACACCTCTAAAGGTAAAAAGCAGAATAGTCAGAAGGGATGTTCCTCTATTAATGGCTATTTCTTGTGCGGTTTGGGCAATGTCATCAACAGGCTTATTAACATTGCAAGCAGGGATATTTCTAATATTTTGTTTAGTCTTAAATACAATATGGGAAATTAATACCATCAATGAGAAAGAAGAGGATACAAAAGATGCCGAACCAGAGGTAGAAGAATTCAAAGATAACTATAAAGGTAAGCTAAATATTTTACTAAAGTTGATATTTGGAATATTTCTTTTAAGCTTTGGTTCAAATATTTTAGTAAACGGTGCGCAAACTCTTGCTACTCTTTTAGGTGTAAATGAAATTGTTATTGGTTTAACTATTGTAGCCACCGGAACATCTTTGCCAGAGTTAGTAACCTCAATAATTGCAGCATTTAAAGGCAAAACTGATCTTGCGATTGGTAATGTAATAGGAAGCAATTTACTCAATCAACTTCTAATTCTTGGAAGTTGTAGTATTTTTTCAGGATTTAAAGGTTTAGTTATTGAACAAAGCCTAATAAAAGTTGACTTGCCTTTTATGGTTTTAACTACCTTTGCATGCTTACCAATTTTTTGGAGCAAAGGAAAAATTACCAGAATTGAAGGATTTATTTTGCTTAATCTTTATATTTTTTATCTTCTAGATAAGATACTCTTTTTGAATGGATTTAATTATCTTTCTGAATTAAGGATAGGTTTAATTATTTACTTTTCATTGCTTATAGTAATTCTATTTGCTCAAGAAAAATTAAATTTTTCTGAATCATAATATTATCCATACATTGTCACAAATTCTTCCGAGATAGTTGGGTGCAAAGCCATAGTAATATCAAAGTCTTTCTTTGTTATGCCTGCGTTTAATGCAATTGATACCATTTGAATAATCTCTGATGATGTTTCTCCAAACATATGGCATCCCAGTACTTTGTCAGTTAGTGTATTAACTACAATCTTTAACATACATTTTGATTTTTTCTCTTTAAAAGTATTAGACATTGGCGTAAATTTACATTTAAAAATTTTTATATTTTCCTCGGAGTAAATCTCTTTAGCTTTTTTCTCACTTAAACCAACTGTTGAAATTTCAGGAATAGTAAAAACGGCCTTAGGGATATTTTCATAATTTACTTTTCTTTTTTGGTCATTAAAAAAATTATCCGAAAAGACTCTGCCTTGTTCAATCGCTACTGGAGTTAAGTTTGGTCTGTTTATGATATCGCCAACCGCAAAAATATTAGCTTTACTTGTTTGATTAAGTTCATCAACATCTAAATATTGGCCATCCATCTTTAGATTTAAAAAATCTAAATTTAAAGGCAAAAGATTTGGTTCTCTACCTGTAGCAATAAGGATATTATTTGTTAAGAGTTTATCGCACGAGTCCAAAGTAGATTCCAGATCTCCATTTACTCTCTTGATAGACAGTAATTGAGTATTGGAGATTATATTTATTCCAGTGTAAGTAGGTGATTCCTCTAAGCATGAAGACAGATCCTCATCAAAACCATTAAGTAAATGTTGACCTCTAATTAATTGAGTTACTTCAGTACCTAAATTCCTGAAAATAGAAGCAAATTCACAAGCAATATATCCTCCTCCAACTATTAATATTGATTTAGGAAACTTTTCCAATTTAAAAATATCATCACTAGTCCATGCCAAATCTATTCCAGGAATATTCAATTTATTGGGTATACCTCCAACTGAAATAAGAATCTTCTTTGAGCTTATTTTATTTTTAATTTTCTTTGTTTTTGGACAAATTATTTCTAATTCATTTTGAGTTATGAATCTTCCTAAACCCTCAAAAACAGTTACATTCAATTTATCTAAAGAATTTCTATGTAAATTACTTAATCTGGAAACCTCCTCTCTAACATTCTTCAATAAAATACTTGATTCAAAATTAATACCTTCACTTTTCAATCCATATCCTTTAGAAGAATCCATATTTTTTTTACTTTTAGCGGCATAAACCATCAATTTTTTAGGGACACATCCCCTTATGACACAAGTTCCTCCTATTTTATTTACTTCTATGATTGCAACTTTTGCTCCATAGCTGGCCGCACGTTTAGCCGCCGCAAGTCCCCCAGATCCAGCGCCAACAACAATTAAATCAAATTCAAATTCCAAGACTTTTTTTAATCAATTATTATAACGTTAGTTTATAACTTTAATTCAAATAATGAATGGGATTTTGACATGGGATGATTTAAATAAGTTTGAAATTGAAGATCTTGATAGAGTCAATGGTATCAATAATTCCTACGCAAATTTAAGATTATTTGGGCATACTGAGAATGATGTAACAGTTACCCTCTATAGGGATAGGCATTCTTGGTGTCCTTACTGTCAAAAAATATGGTTATGGCTTGAATATAAGAGAATTCCATACAGAGTCAAAAAAATAAATATGTTTTGCTATGGTCAAAAAGAAAGTTGGTTCCTTGATAAAGTTAGATCGGGTAAATTACCTGCAATTGAATTTAAAGGGCAAGTCATAACTGAAAGCGATTATATAATAGCTTTTTTAGAAAATGAATTTGGAGCACTTGGGTCTTTAATAACATCCAGTCAGCTTATTAAAATTAGAGAATTAGAAAGAGAAATTTTCAGATCTTGGTGTAATTGGCTTTGCCGAGAAAGCTTCAATTTAATAGATAACTCTTTTAGAAAAAAAAGATTTCAAGAATCCATTTCTAAACTTGATAAAATCTTAAGTAGATCAAAATCAGGATTTATTGATCCATTAGTATCTAATACGGGTGAGATAGAGCCTGGTGTTGGAGATATAATTTTTATTCCTTATATGGAAAGAATGAATGCTTCATTGAATTACTATAAAGGGTTTAATTTAAGATCTAATTACCGTTATGTAGATAAGTGGCTTACCCTTTTTGAAGGGACAAGTGCTTATAGAGGAACTCAAGGAGATTTTCATACTCACTCTCATGATTTACCACCACAAATGGGTGGATGTTATAAAGAAAGAAATGAACAACAGATTACCTTCTCTGAGTTAATAGATAATGGAAAGGGTCTTGGTAATTATGAATTAAATAAAAATTATGATTCAAAAAATTTCGCTAAAATTGCTCTTAAGAGAGTAATAAATCATAAAGAAAATTTACTAAAAGTAAACCCATACAATAAAGAATCCTTTGATGAATCATTGAGATCAGCATTGACGCATATGATCACAGGTGAAGTGCGAATCCCTGAGAAACTTTCAGGAATCTCTCTAAAATACTTAAAAAATAGAATCTCTGTTCCTAGAGACATGCCAATTATTTCAGCAAGGTTATTAAGACAATCATTAAATAAAATTGAATCGCTAAGTGATCACAATGAGATAGATAAGATACCTTTCAAGCATAGATATGATCAAGATCCTATAAATTTCATTTCTATTTAACTGTAAAACTATAAATTTTTTCTTGAATCTATTTGAAGTAAATCTCTTATTTTTTGTACTTGACTTGCAATATTAGGATCAATAGACAATTTTTTTTCAACTTGTTCGATAGCATACATAACTGTTGTATGGTCTTTTCCCCCAAATTCATCTCCAATTCTTGGTAGGCTTAGATCAGTTCCATGTCGCATAAGATACATGCCTATTTGCCTAGCTTGACTTACTGGTTTTCTCCTACTTGAACTAATCAATTCATCAGTAGAAACTTTAAAGAAATCTGAAACTTTTTTAATAACTTGTTTTGGAGTCACAACTACTCCAACACTATTTGGATCAAGCATTGGAGCAATTGATTGTACTGTCATTGGTAATCCTGTTATTGAAGCAAATGCAACAGCTCTAGTAAATGCTCCTTCTAGTTCTCGAATATTCGAAGTGAATCTTCCTGCTATAAATTGAATTAAATCTCTTGGAAGACTCATCCTCTCTTGTTCTGCCTTTTTTTGAAGAATGGCTGTCCTAGTCTCAAGGTCAGGGGGTTGAATATCTGCAGTCATACCCATTGAGAACCTAGAAATTAATCTCTCTTGAATTCCGGACAATTGATTTGGAGGTCTATCACTTGCAATAACTATTTGACTACCTGATTCGTGAAGAGCGTTAAAAGTATGAAAGAATTCTTCCTGCGTATACTCTTTACCTTCTAAGAACTGTATATCGTCTATTAAAATCAAATCTACATTTCTATATTTATCTCGAATAGCTGTCATTCCATCTCTTCTGATGCCACTAATTACATCGTTAGTAAAAGTCTCTGTAGATACATATTTAACTTTAGCTTCTGGATCTATTTCTACTCTATAATGACCTATTGCTTGCATTAAATGAGTTTTACCAAGACCTACTCCACCACAAATAAATAATGGATTAAATTCTCTCCCAGGAGATTCAGCAACTGCTAAGGATGCTGCATGAGCCAATCTACTATTTGGACCTACAACAAATCTTTTAAAGACGTAGCGTAAATTTAAACCGTTAGGATTTTTGAATTGATTTTTTGAAGAAGTATCTTGGCTATGATTAGAAAAAGATTTTGTTTTATGATTAATGTTCTGTTCTTTGAGGTTATCTTTATTTGTTAAATCGCTGCTGTTATTTGTTTCGGATTTAAAAACAACTTTCACATCATGACCGCAAATTTCTTTTGCAGCTTTTTCGATAGTTTCAAGATAATTCTTTCTTAACCAATCACTAGAAAATGTATTTGGAGCGATTAAGGTCAACAAGCCATTCTCAAAGCAATTAAATCTAGCAGGCCTTATCCATGTCTCAAATGAAGGCTTACTTAAAGTTTTTTGGAGTAATTGTTGAACTTCCGTCCAAATAGGATTAGTTGCTTGCAAAATTTTATTCTCTAGATTATTAATCTAGTTGGAATTTAATAATTGGCCATTATCAAATCACAAGATCACAACAAATTTAAAATTTTTTAACAAAGCATGATCTAAATTTATAAGAATAAATTTTATATTTTTATCGACTTATAATTATTAGTAAGTCTCACTGAAGTATTGGATAAGGCATTACTTATTATCATGGCAAAATGGCATGGTTTTGGAAGATGCAAAACAAGATTATCGAGAGATATAGGTAAAAGTAATTCTGCAAAAGTACAAAGTGTGATGACCAAACACACTATTTCCGTCGCCAAATCTCTCCAAAAAATTAACCCAATTGATATTTCTATAGCTATATCTGGTTTAGGGGAAAAAAGTTGTAGAAGATTCTCTAAAGAATTAGGCGTTAAAATGTTTAATTTACAGGGGAAAGGCTGCTTGGGAGAAAAAATGAAAAGGCAAATAATTATCAACAAAAAATTTTGTACTCAAAATAAAATAAAAAATATTATTGTTATTGGTACTGACCTACCAGATTTATGCCATCTAGATTTATTGAATACTATCAGAGAGTTAAAACAAAATGATCTTATTTTAGGACCATCAAATGATGGAGGTTATTGGCTTATTGGTTTATCAGAAAAAATAATATCTAAACATCTACATTTACCTTTTATAAATATTAAGTGGAGTAAAGAGAATGTTCTTCAAAAAACAATTGATAATTTTGCCTCCATAAAATTGCAATATAAGTTATTAGATAAAAAAATAGATATAGATACAATAATTGATATTGAAAATAGAAAGTAATCAACTTGTCTAAAATCTCAATTATCATTCCAACTATCAATGAAGCAAGTAATTTGCCATTATTGCTTTCAGACTTATCGATTATTCAGAAACAGGGCGAAATTATTATTGTTGACGGCGGTAGTAAAGATAAAACTATTGATGTAGCTAATATTTATGGGGCAAAAGTATATAAATCCAAAGAAAGAAATCGAGGTTTACAATTAGATATGGGTGCTAAAGAAGCAAAAGGAGACTGGTTCATATTTTTGCATGCAGATATAAGATTAACTCATGATTGGTTTAGAAAAATAAATTCAGTTTTAAAGGGAGATAAAAATTATATTTACTATTTTAAATTTAAAATTAATAATAAAAAGATAATTTTTAGAGTCCTTGAGTTTCTTGTAAATCTTAGAAGTCAATTTTTGAGACAACCATATGGTGATCAAGGTTTAATGATCCATAGGACTACCTATTTTAAGAATAATGGTTTTAGAAAGATACCTTTAATGGAAGATGTAGATTTTTTAAGGAGATTAAAAAACAAAAAATATTTAAAACAATTAAATTTACCAATTTTTATAAGTTCAAGAAAATGGGAAAGAACTAATATTTTTCTCCAAGCACTTAAAAACTGGAACTTTAGAAGAAGATGGTTAAAAGGCGAATCGACAGAATCTATATATTCTGACTACTACAAAAAATAATTAATTTGCATACCAAAAAGCACATTTAGAACCTCTTGGTTCTAATATCCAACCTTGTCTTTTGTAAAACGTTACGACTTCCGCATCAGCAAAAAGGGTAACTTTGGAAATACCAATATTTTTTAATTCTTTCAGAATATATTTCATTAATTCTTTCCCCAATCCTAGGCCTTGATAAACAGGGTTAATAGCTACATCCCATACTGTTGCTTCGAGAATTCCATCGCCAGTGCATCTCGCAAATCCTACTAGCCTAGGAAATTTATCATCATGACGCCATAACCCAACTACCAAAATACTAAAATCCAAAGCTCTTTTAACTCTCCTTATAGGCCTTCTACTCCAGCCAACAGTTTGCAAAAGTTGATCTAGTTCTATGAGATCTAAATCTTTACTTTTACTACATATAAATATTTCTTCTTTATTTTTTTGAGTGAATTCATAAGAATTTAACCCATATAAATCTATCAGCTGTTCTCTCGATAAACTGTTCGATTTCTTTATTGATGAGCCTTGGTTTCTAAAAATCATTAAAAATTCGCAAATCCTTTTTGTTGAAGTTCAGAGAGCTGAAAATATAAACCTTTTTTCAGTCTTAATTCACTATGTGTTCCCTCCTCAACTAATGATCCCCCTTTTAAAACTAAAATCTTATCAGAACTTTCAATAGTTGCGAGTCTGTGAGCTATTACTAATGCTGTTCTTTTTGACAGAATTCTCTCAAGATCCTTCTGCAAAGTAGCCTCTGTAGAGGGATCCATAAATGCTGTGGCTTCGTCCATTATTAAAATAATCGGATTTCTAATCGCTACTCTTGCTACTGAAAGAAGTTGTCTTTCGCCGGAAGAGAGATTTCCACCTCTTTCTCTTAGAAAAGTGTTCAAACCATCTGGTAATTTTTTTAACAAATTTTCCAAACCTAGTTCTTTACAAAGATTTTCTAATTCAAGGTTGTCTATATTGGCATTTAGTTTCAAATTATCAGCAACATTTCCACTAAAGATAAAAGTATCTTGTAGAACTACTCCCAACATATTTCTAAGGGTTGCTAAAGGAATATCTTTTATATTTATGTCATCAATTAAAATTTGACCTGATTGAGGTTCATACAATCTACATAACAATCTAATTATTGTTGTTTTACCAGAACCAGTTGGTCCTACAAAAGCTACATGCTCTCCAGGATTGATCAAAAAAGATAGATTCTTTAGAATATGTTCTCCCTCTTTGTAGAAGAAATTAACATTCTTGAATTCAATCTTACCCTTAAATTGCTTATTTGTAGTTTGAACATCTTTTGAAAAATTCTTTGCAGAAATTGAGTCTTTAATTTGAATTTCTTCATCTAATAATTCATTTATTCTCTCAACAGCTGTAAGACCTCCTTGAATCTGAGTAAATCTCTCTGCAAGCTGCCTTAAGGGTTCAAAAAGTCTTTGAGAATATAAAATGAAAGTTGTTAATGTCCCTAAACCAATATTTCCAGAGGTAACAAGATAACCTCCAACTGCTAAAACCAAGGAAACTGCGGCAAGCGAAATCCACTCTATAAATGCTGAAATGCTGCTGTCATAAAATATAGTTCCATTTACTGCTTTTTTGTAAGCAACTCCAGTATTAGAAAATTTCTTACTATTAAAAGCTTCTCTTCTAAACATCTGAACAACTTCTAGACCTTGAAGATTTTCTTGAAAATCAGAGTTGAGTTGAGACAACTCTTCTCTCACTTGATAATTGGCCTTTCTATAGCGTTTTTGAAGCCAAATAATGAAATATGAAACTGGAATCTGAGTCAATAACAATAAGATGGCAAGCCCCCGATCAATTGAAAGCATTGTCAAAGAAATTACTATGAGACTTACAAAGTCAGCAATCACTCCAACTGCTCCACTACCAAAAACCTCGGCTAAAGCATCAACATCATTTGTTAATCTCGTTAATAATTTACCTACAGGCATTTTATCGTGATACTTAAGAGATAAAGATATTGAATGATCAAAAAGTTCTCTTCTTATCCTTGCTGTCAAACGTTGACCCACAGCTTGGATATTGTAAGTTTGGTATCCTTGCAAAACCAACCTAAATAGAACAGTTATAAATAAAGTTAGGATTATGGCATTTATTGACTGCCCAAAAAAAGTTTTACTTAGCCAAACATCTGTAGTTTCGTTCTTGAGAATGGTAATTGCTTGACCAACTAATAATGGTTGAATAGCTCCAGAGAAAGAAACAGGTAACAAAACTATCAAGATTAGATAGATTGTTTTTTTATCTTTAGTTAAATATTTACCTAACTTTTTAATCCTTCTAAAATCTTTAAAAAACATTTAGCTAATCTTCTATAAAGCATTAGTTGATTCTATTGATAAAATAGTATCTCTGAGATGATTATCATCTAACCTCATAGATAAAGGATTTCCAATTAGTCTTGCAGTCGAATAGTAAAGATCATCTATTTTAATTAAACCATTCTCTTTAAGAGTCTTTCCAGTTGCCACCAAATCAACTATTGCCTCTGCCATACCTGTAATAGGACCAAGCTCGACTGACCCTGTCAAATGAACTATTTCTACAGGAATATTTAATTCTTCAAAATAAGATCTTGCTGTTTTCATAAATTTACTTGCTACTTTACAATTCGCTGGAAGATCAGTTGGTTTTGAATAATTGCTATTTTTCTTAACCGCCAACGACATATGACAACCACCAAACCCTAAATCTAATAACTTTGCGACTTTTAATTCAGATTCTCGTAAAACGTCATACCCAACAATACCCAAATCAGCCTGACCATAACTTACATAAACAGGCACATCTCCATTTCTTACTAATAAAGCTTTTGCCCGTTTGCAATTAGATTCAAAGGTTAATGATCTATTATTTTCGTCCAACGCATCAGAGAAATCTAACCCAGCTCTTTTAAAAGTTGAAATTGAATCTTTTAACAAAGCTCCTTTTGGTAAAGCTATAGTAAACATAGATCAATTTCTTCCAAGGATTCTTCATTCTAAGTTAATAATGGAATTTAATAAAGCTCGAAATATAATCGGACTTAGAGTTTTAAGTGATAACGTCATTTGGTTGTTGGTAAAAGATAAATCCGTTGTGGTTGTAGATCCATCTGTTCACGAGCCAGTTATTAGATATATAAATGAAAACAATTTTCACTTAGAAGCTATTTTGCAAACTCATCATCATTCAGACCATATTGGAGGGACCAAGTCTCTTATTGAAAAATGGCCAAATGTAAAGGTGATTGCTTCCTCCAAAGAAAAAAAGCGAATACCTTTTCAAAATATATCTGTAGAAGATGGAGAAACTTTGAATATTTTAGGTCAAGAAGTAAAAATAATTGAAGTATTAGGACATACAAGCTCACACATTGCCTTCTTTTTGAATGGGGAAAATCCTGTTCTTTTTATTGGTGACACATTATTTTCTGGAGGCTGTGGAAGAATTTTTGAGGGAACTTATCAACAAATGTATTCTTCACTAGAAAGAATCAAATCTTTACCAAAAAATACTCTCATATATTGTGCACATGAATATACAAAGGCAAATATATTGTGGGCCTTGAATCTCAAGCCAAAAGATCAAGATATAAAAAATAAACTTTCGGAAGTTGAAAAAAAGCTTTCTCTTAATGAATTGACAATTCCATTTTTACTTGATGAAGAGATGAAAATAAACCTTTTCTTAAGAGCGAAAAATCTAGAAGAATTTACTTTTTTAAGAGCAAATAAAGATTTATGGGTTTAAATAGATAGGTATCTTCTTAAACAAATGTCCCCCAAACAAGTAATTAAAACATCAAATGCTCCAAATCCAGTAGGACCTTATAATCAAGCAATAAAAGCTGGGGATTTTATCTATTGTTCTGGTCAAATTGCTATAGACCCAGCTTTAAATGAAATAACATGTTTAGGTGATATAGAGAAGGAAACTATTCAAGTTTTGAAAAATCTCGCAGCAGTTCTTAAAGCTGGTGGAGCAAAAATAGAGGATGTAATAAAAACAAATATTTACTTAACCGACCTAAGTAATTTTCAAATTGTCAATAAAATATATAGTGATTTTTTCAATGTAGAGCATCCTCCAGCAAGGGCCTGTGTGGAAGTTTCATCTCTACCTAAAGGAGTTTTAGTTGAGATAGATTGCGTTGCATTTCTAGATTAATTTCTAATTATTGAGAAATTTGAAATATGATCCAAATCTGCACCATATTTGTATAGATTATTAATTGGTTATTCCTCTTTAGTCTATGTCAGCAGCAAAGCTTAATATAGATGAATTAGAAGCAGGCTATCCCTTATTTTGTAAAGCTCTAAGACTATTAATATTAAAAGGTAACTCAGTTAAAGATATAGAAAAGACAGTATGCTGGGGGCATCTCGAAACTTTAAATAGATGTCTGCCAGGAAGATATAAAGCCCCTACATATTTAATGGCTTTAATCAAAAGAGATATTGCTAAGCCCAATAATTATTAAAGGATTAATCTTCTAAATAAAATTTATCTATATCCTTTGAAAAGTCTTTTTCCTTAGTAGATATTTCTTTACTATCTAAAAATATTGAAAGACTAACAAAGTTTTTACCAAAACTGATATTTGGATAGATATCCTTTTCTTTACATAATTTCTCAATTTTCCCGATGAATTTACTTATTTTTGAGTATTCCTCAAATTCAAATCTTTTTTCAATTCTCAAAGGTGATTCTCTTTCATTCCACATTAAATTCTTTATTCAGTATTAATTACACTATACATTTAATAAAGTTCATCAATAACATTTTTTAGTTGAAGTATTTAATCATTCTCCCAATAATCAATAATACCGCCAATAGTTAAATCGGTTTGAACTTCTGGATTAGGGCAAGCAAATCTCGCAGCAGAGCCACTAGCAGTAAAAACCCAGTTACCTTCTCTAGCGCCAACAGGATCAACAGCAACTAATTTCTTTCCCTTATTATTTTCCAAAATTCGTAAATTCATATGACCTAAGCCAGGGACTCTTTGAGTACATACCATTCTTCCTAATACCTTCATTATTTCCATAATTTCTATCCTCCTAGTTTTTTGAATTATCAGGATCCCAATGATCTATTATTCCAACAATCGTTAAATCACTTGGATAAGATTTGCTTCCTGCAGCTTCTCTAGCAGCAGAACTTCCAACACAAATTACCCAGTCTCCTGGCTTACAGCCAACAGCATCTACTGCAACTTTATTAGAAGAACCATCTAATACAACCTGCAGATGCTTATGTTCAAAACCAGGAATCCTATTGGTAGAAACAAGTGGTTTTACAACCTTACAAATCAACATAACTAGTGAGCCTCCTCTGTTTTTTTATCTAAAGACATTCCAATAATTTGGGCGGAATGAATTTTGTCCCTATCTCTAATAGTAGAGCAAGTATGCAACAAACCTTGATCAACTAAATTTTTATATCTAATTGATATCGCATTGTTCACTCTTTCACAATCTTTTATTGCCCTCTCTTTTGCTCCGGGTACTTTGCCAGAGTAATCAAATCTTATTACTACTGGAATAGGTAGATCTTTTGAAACATTTAATCCAGTAAAAATCTTCACTCCTACATCTAAATCTGGCGCCCCTTCTTCGACAGTATCTAAATGAGAAAAATAAGTTAAATTTCTGAGATGTACTTCTTTGAAACCTATACCAACTCCAATAAACCTCTCTGCATGACCAATATCTTCATATGAACCATTATAAAAATTCTTCACATAGTCAATTTGAGAAATATTATTGACTACTAATCTATAGATAAATTTTTCTATTCCTTGGAGTTTATCTTTGGAAGATTGCTTAGAAATTGTCTGACAGATTTCTCTCTCTGCATCCTCATTTGAAAAGTTTATTGTTGAATTATAAATTTCTAAAGTAGAAATAGTTTTTTTTAAATCTATACCTCCATCGCTAGTTGACAAATGTATTTTCAATGAATCAGTGTCTGTATCAAGTCCAATCAACATTAGATCCACAGAAGCTCCGCAGCAAAAGCTGTTCTCTACAGACTCTTTGAAAGCATATAGTTTATTTCTACCTTCTTCTGCAGCTAATTCGTCATTACTCCCATGAGCGGCGCATCCCTGATGAAAAGGATCCACAGAGCTAAAATGATAAGTCACAACTTTTAAGTATCTAGTATCTTTATGAGCTTCATTAGGTATATTCTCTCTATATCTTTTATGTTCAGTTTTTACCCATCGATTAACAGTATTTTCAATATCAAACAGTGCCCCAGCATGAGATCTTCTTCTTACTGAACTAAATGGTATTCTCATAACATAGGCTACTGAATGTGCTAATCGCCCATCAGAACAAGGAGTTATATCAAGTAAATGTATCCCACAATCTAAAAGAAATTTTTCAAACTCTTCCGCACTTCTACTCCCAGCAGCACCTTCAAGAGGATCATTTTTAAAAAAATTGTCACTTAGTTTCTCATGTTGTTTGAAAGCACACCATGCATATAGAGCTCTCATATCAATAGGTTTAACCCAAGATTTATCTAATACATGAAGGGGTAAATCTATTCCCAAATTTTTTCTTGATATTTTCTGAGCCGTATTTATAAAATCTTCATGATGTTGTATTCGGGCAATTTCCTTTAGAGTTGGAACAATTTCGTCAAAGTCACTTTTTATTTTGCTTTCATACCTATATAAATTTTCATTTTGAATATTATTAGTTAATGTATGAGACTTTTCAGGATTTCTTATGTCATTTGATTCTTTAGTTTGTATATGAATATTTTCAGTAAAAGTTTTCATTGGAGCTGTTGGCCCCAATGTGAAGTTCTTGGCTTTAGCCAGTCCTCTTAAAGGCATTATTTACTTAACCTCTGGCACCACCTGAAAAGGTAACAAGTTGTCCATCACGAGTATTACCACTAGATCCTGTTATCAAGAAATCTGGTTTTTCTGTTTCCTCATTTCTTTTAACTTCTAAAGGGGGCATTGCACTCATGTTTCCTGCTCTTGATGGATTTCTCTTTCTAGAAGAAACACCCTCTGTTCCTGTCACCTTATCACCACGATCCCAATCATCGCCAGTTACGTTTCCCACTGATTGACCTTCACCAGTAACCCTAGATGCAACTCTTTTTTCTGGTGTCTTTGCAGCACGATCTGCCTCTTCAATTTGCATTTTTTGTTTATAAGTAATATTTTTATTCGGTTCGAATCTGAATTTTTCAGTTCCAGTGACTTTATCTACAGCCATATCAAAAGGTCCTGTTATCTTTGAACCATTTTCATATTCATTACCTGTAACGCCTTGAGTATGTTTTTCTGAATATTTTTCTCTTGATGGTGACTTAACAGAAAATTCGTTCCAAGAATTACCTGGTGACTTTTCCGGATTCGCATACTCAGTATCATGTGGAGGATTATCACAAGCTGTTGAGAACTGATCTCCACCAATATAGGGAGTTCCTGTTAGATTCTTACAAGCGCCTTTCTTAGCACCTGTCATTACTCCGCCAATTCCTGGTTGCTGTCCTGTAAGTCTGGCATTTGAATTATTTCCAGAATTAACTATTGCCCGGGATTTAACATCTTCAGAAGTTTCAGTACTACAATTTTCATTTATCTGATCTAAGCCTGCGTATGGTGTTCCTGTTAACACTTTGCAAGAACCTGGTTCATCTCCAGTTACTGTTTTTGATCTTCCTGTCATAGTCCCACTTATCAAATTAGACTTTGAAGAAAGACTTAAACCTACTTTCCTAGCTTCTGGTTTTGGTTTTGAACCGCAAAACTTCTCATATTGCTGAGATCCTATGTATTCATCACCAGTTACATTCTTGCAACTCCCATGTTCATTACCTGTCATAAGGTCTGATCTTCCTATCCCTGTACCAGTTACGTTATTCCCATTAAGAGTGTTGTAAGTGCCTACTTTTTCAAATGCTTTACCTTTTGGATTTGGTTCAGAGCCAAGATATTGATCTCCAGTTAATTGATGTCCAGAACCTGATTCATCTCCAGTAACTAGGGTTGATCTACCAGGAAGCGATCCAGAGACTTTTAATCCATCAGTTGTAGTACTATGTTTAACCTTTGAAGGATTTTTTGGAACATCACCACAATACTTCTGCGATTGATTAGCAGATACATATTCAGTACCTGTTAGGTTTTTACAAGTTCCTGGCTCATCACCTGTGACCCTCTCAGATCTACCAACTTCATTTCCCGTTACTTTATTACCTGATGTTGTTGAGGTAACAGTAGATCTTAGTGGTTGTTTATAACTTGGTCTATCTTGACAAAATTGATCAATCACATCTGCTCCCATATATTGGGTACCAGTAACTGTTCTACATGTACTTGCTTCATTACCTGTAGTTTTTAGAGATCTATTGGCTTGTGTTCCAGTAACTATTTGACCTGAATCAGTTTCACTTTTGCCAACTTTCCAGCTTGCATCAGCAATATTTTGTTTGGCTCCATTTTTATTTGGACCACATGGTCTACATTTCCCATTACCTTTATTACTACCAGTAGCACCGGTTTTACTTCGTAGCTCTCTTACTCTCTGAGAAATTTCTCTACTGCTTAAATCTGGATCTCCCCTTCTAGCTAAAGAAGCTGCACTTGTATTTTGTTTAGATGCTGATTTACCATGCTTAGATTGAGCTTCTCTTCTTGCTAAAACAATATCTCTACTTGTATTAGCAATAGGTTTTCTCTTCTGATTAATTCTTCTTTTGACGTTTGGTTTTAGTGTTTTAGTTTCTGTATTATTTGAGTCGTGAATTTCTTGATTTTTAAAAGCAGTTGATTTAACTTCTTTTACAGGAATTTCTTTTTTAACATCAGTACGAGTTCTATCAGATGAAGCTACAGCTGATTTCCCATGAGTAGACATTGCTTTTCTTCTCTCTATAACTAACTCTTTACTAGATAAAGTTGTTGAAGCTGACTTTCTATTTATCTGAGTTTTTGGAATATGTTTTTTAGCGGATTTAATAATACTTTGATTTTTAGAAGAAGACTGAGTACCAAAAATCTGTATATCTTGAGAAGATCGAACTCTATCTTGAGTAGTGGAAGAATAAGCAGCAGCTTTTTTTCCGCTATCACTCATGGCCTTTCTTCTTTCTAGTGCAATCTCTCTACTGGTTTTTTTTGACATAATCTTCAAATTTAAAACTCTTTAAAAAACTCTTAAAAAAAACTTTCTCCAATTTTTTTTTGGAGAAAGATATTTACTACATAAAGTAGATTTAGCGTCCTTGGAAAACTACAAAAGCTGTTCCTTGGCTTTGAGTGTAAGCATCGTAGCCGATGATTCTCACATGATGATCAGGGTATGCTCTATGACATGCCTCTAATTCACTTACAACCAAGTTAAGATCTTTTTCCCCAAAGAATGGGAGTTTCCAATAAGACCAATAAGTTTGCATACTTCCACTAGGGTGAACATGCTCAATTACAGGACTCCAACCTTGAGCAATTATGTATGCAATTTGATCATATATTTCTTCCTGGGTCATCGGTGGTAAGAAACCGAATGTTTCCAGGGTTGCAACTGTTTGATAGTCGCCTACTGTGCTCTGGAAAGGCATAATTAATCTAAATGTGAATGAAAATTACTCGTAATAGTACGAGATTTGTAGAAGTTTGAGGAGAAAAAGAATCTCCTCAATTTTGAAATTTGGTTTAACCTTGAACGTCAAGCTTGTCGACGGTATCAAACTCAAACTTGATTTCCTTCCAAGTCTCAAGAGCAATAGCTAATTCAGGACTATGCTTAGCAGCTTCCATAAGAATGTCTCTACTCTCTTTTTCGATTTCGCGACCTGCATTACGTGCTTTAACACAAGCTTCTAAAGCGACTCTGTTCGCTGCAGCTCCAGCAGCTGAACCCCATGGATGACCATGTGTTCCTCCACCAAACTGAAGACAAGAATCATCTCCAAAAATCGCTAAAAGTGCAGGCATATGCCAAACGTGGATACCACCTGATGCGACGGCAAATACTCCAGGCATTGAACCCCAATCTTGATCAAAGAAGTTACCTCTTGATCTATCTTCAGGAACAAATGACTCTCTTAAGTTATCGATGTAACCAAGAGTTGTTTGACGATCACCTTCTAGTTTTCCAACAACAGTTCCAGTATGTAATTGATCTCCTCCGGAGAGTCTTAAACATTTTGCTAGAACTCTGAAATGGATACCATGCTTTGGATGTCTATCTATAACAGCATGCATAGCTCTGTGAATATGCAGAAGCATGCCATTTTTACGACACCAGTTTGCTAATCCAGTATTTGCAGTAAAACCACCAGTTATATAATCATGCATGATGATTGGCATATCTAGTTCTTTTGCAAATTCGGCTCTTTCATAGAGTTCTTCAGGAGTGTTAGCAGTACAGTTTAAATAGTGACCTTTAACTTCTCCAGTTTCTTGCTGGGCAAGTTTTACCGCCTCTGCAACAAACTCAAATCTTTCTCTCCAACGCTGGAATGGTTGAGAATTAATATTCTCATCATCCTTCGTTAAATCAAGACCGCCTCTAAGACACTCATATACAACTCGACCATAGTTTTTACCAGATAATCCTAATTTAGGTTTAATGGTACAACCAAGAAGAGGTCTTCCGTATTTGTTTAAACGATCTCTTTCAACTACGATTCCATTTGGTGGACCACCGCAAGTTTTAATGAAAGCGATTGGGAATCTAATATCTTCTAGACGTAAATGTCTTAAAGCTTTAAATCCAAAAACGTTTCCTACTAGAGATGTTAATACGTTTGTGATAGAACCTTCTTCAAAAAGATCTAAAGGATATGCAATAAAAGCATAAAAAGCTTCAGGATCTCCAGGAACGTCTTCTATTCGATAACAACGTCCTTTATAAAATTCTAAGTCTGTAAGTAACTCGGACCAAACTGTTGACCAAGTACCTGTTGAAGATTCAGCTGCAACAGCTGCTGCAACTTCTTCTCTTGGAACACCTTCTTGACCTGTACATTTGAAACAGGCTAATAAATCGGTGTCTAGGGGTACATATTCAGGAGTCCAGTAGGTATCTCTGTACTCCTTTACCCCTGCATCATACTTCTTACTCATAAGGATAAATTTAGGTCTGTGTAGGGAAAATAATTATTGTGCAAAATTTATAAATCTTGCTTTACTTAATTAGTCCTTTTGACCAAGAAATTCACCATTGCCAAGAGCAGGTTCAACTTCTCTATGAGGACGAGCGATAATGTGAGCTGCAACTAATCCGTCACCAACTCTTTCACAAGCATCAGCACCAGCTCTAACAGCTGCGTTAACTGCGCCTGTTTCGCCTCTTACTAATACTGTGACATAACCGCCACCAACGAATTCACGACCAATAAGACGAACTTCTGCTGCCTTGGTCATTGCGTCTGCTGCTTCAATTGCAGGTACAAGTCCGCGAGTCTCGATCATGCCGAGAGCGATACCCATTGTTTCTGTAGCCATTGCCTACTAAATTACTAAATGTGGAATGTTCGTTTGCAAGAATGGTCCATTGAGTACTTATAAGTCAAGTGTTTTTACCTAAAAACTCTATTAATCTTTTTTCTATCATTCATAAGATAAACTTATCACCCTTGGTATTATTGATATATTAATCCTTATGATAATTAGTTAGAGCATCAAAACATACTGTTGTGTTAATTAAAAATTTACATTAAGTTATCTCAATACGAGGCAGGCCCTGTCTACACAGGTGTGGAATGTTCAACCTTTCCTGTCTCCGTATAACATCAATCTTTGAAGTAAGATAATATTCTCAAATTAAATAAATTAACTGTTTTGACTATTCCAGTACTTACTATTGCTAGTGGTAATCCGAGAAAGGTATCTGAAATTTCAGAAATGTTAGATGTTTTGTCTTTAAAAGTAGAGAAACAACCGGAATATTTAAATGTAGAAGAGACTGGCTCTAATTACTTTGAGAACGCCTTATTAAAAGCTAAAGCAGCTTCTTTAGAGACAAAAACATGGGCATTAGCTGATGATTCGGGTCTTGAGGTGGATTATTTAGATGGTCGGCCAGGTATATATTCTGCGAGATATGCCAAAACAAATAATGAAAAAGTTAAAAAATTAATTAATGAACTTAGTGACAGCCCATATAGAAGTGCAAGATTTATAAGTTGTATGGTTTTATGTGATCCTTTGGGAAACTTAGTTAAAGAGACCACAGGAATATGTTGGGGAGAAATTCTTAAGAACCCAAAATACCCAAATGGAGAATTCGAATCTATTTTTTGGGTTAAAGAAGCAAACTGTGTTTACGGAGAGCTATCTCAATCTCAACTTAGTAAATTAGGAAGCAGGGGTAAAGCAGCAAAAATTATGTCTCCTTTTTTAAAAAATGAAATTGGCTTGAAATAAAAAATTTTCAATAATTTGAAATTTCTTCAATTGCTCTTATGGCCGCAGCTGCCGCTTCTTCTACATCCCCTTCTTTCCCGGCAAGAGTTAATCTACCAAAAGCTCCAACTGCCTTAACATCAACAACGGTTATATTAGATGCTTTTTCAGCTTCATTTGCTGCTTTCAAAACATAACCAGCTGGTTCGGTTTCTAATATGAACATGCTCATTCCAGATTGAATCATTGATCCACTTCTGTTTTGTCTATTTATCAAAACGGCATGATCTGGAGTAATAGCTCGAATAACTTCAGTCCAACTTGTTGAAGGTTTTGTTCTTTTTCTAACTTCACTTCCAATAGCATCTAGAACGACATCACCAGAATGTAAAACTGTGCTTTGATCTTTATGGTAAAGAGCTAGAGATCCAAATGCTCTTTCAACAATCATTTGACCAAGTCTTACATTACTTGCTTTTAATGCAATATCAGTAACTCTATGAACGGCCATCCCAGGAGAAACTTCCATCCAAAGACATGAATCCCCAGGAATAGGTAAAAAACCTCTACTCACCGTTCCCATATATGCCGCTAATTGAGGTTGCAGAGAATCTAAAAAAACATATGTTCTCAACTCAATTTGCTCAACTTGACTTGCTTGTCTGGATACCAAAGATTTTTCTGAATCAGTCGTAATAAAACAGCTAGCTCCACTGGCCTGAGATTGCACCTCAGATCCTGTGACAAGAGAACTTCCTTTTTTTCGTTCCCCTCTGTTAAAGCTAGAAGTTGGTTCCATTCACGAGACTATAACGGATAATGGTTCCTTTTTTCTATTAAATTTACTTGCATGCTGCCCACAAAACGATAACTTCAAATAAAAGATATGGATTTTCATGGGATCATCTCAAAAAAAAGAACCAAATGTTTCTTTTACTGAAAAAGAATTAACTCCTGATCAAACTCTTGGATTAGTAAGCTTAAGCTTGATGCAAAAACTATCTCAGAAAGATCCATCTTTTAGTTGGTTAGAAGAAGATAATATAGAGAAAGTAAATCTTAAGAAACTTAGAGATAGACTGGAGTTAACGCAATTAGCTATTAATACCGGAGCACCTTTAAGTACATCAGAAGTGACAGCCTTAATTGGAGCAAAGCCAGGGAAATCTAAGTTAGAAAGAGCAGGATTATTAGCTACGAAAATAGCTAGAAATGTATGGAGGATTTCAAAAACGAGTCAAGGAAATTCCTTCTACAGAAATTAAAAACACCCATAAAAAGTTTATTGAATAATTCTCATTTAAGTATTTAAACATTCATATAAGTTTTTTAAATGTGTGCATTTTGTAAGAGAACTTATTAATTACTTTCTTAAATTTAAAAGTTTATGCAAGCTTAAAGGATAAGCTCTAAATATTTTTAATGAGTAAAGTAGAACTTAATAAAGAAACAGGGCCAAGAGAAGTCTTTTGTGGACTAACTTCAATAGTTTGGTTACACAGAAGAATGCCAGATGCATTTTTTCTGGTTGTTGGATCAAGAACATGCGCACATTTAATCCAAAGTGCTGCAGGGGTAATGATTTTTGCTGAACCAAGATTTGGTACAGCTATTCTTGAAGAGAAAGATCTTGCTGGTCTTGCCGATGCTCACGAAGAACTCGATAGAGTAGTAAATGATCTTATTTCTAGGAGACCTGAAATAAAGACTCTTTTCCTAGTTGGTTCTTGCCCTAGCGAAGTTATTAAACTTGATCTTGCAACTGTTGCTGACAAATTAAATAAACGATTTTTAGGTCAAGTAAGGTTTGTGAACTACTCAGGTAGTGGGATCGAAACTACATTTACACAAGGAGAAGATGGCGCATTAAAAGCTCTAGTACCCTTAATGGAATCGACAGATGATGAGAAATTATTATTAGTTGGGACATTAGCTAATAATGTCGAAGATAGATTCAAGAAGATTTTCAATCAAATTGGGATAAATAATGTTGAAAGTTTTCCTCCAAGGCAATCAACTGAATTACCAAAAATCGGAAAGAACACAAAGGTTTTATTAACTCAACCATATTTAAGTGATACTATCAGGGATCTTAAGCATCGTGGTTGTAAGATAATTTATGCTCCATTTCCATTAGGTGTAGAGGGCAGCACTAAATGGTTTTTAGCTGGAGCAGATGCTTTTAAAATTAATGAACTAAAAGTTCATGAGGTAATTGCTCCTTTAGCTAATAGAGCAAGGCAGGCACTAGAAAAACATACTGAAATATTAAGAGGGAAAAAATTATTCCTTTTACCTGAATCACAACTTGAGATTTCATTAGCAAGATTTTTACATAACGAATGTGGAATGGAGCTAATTGAAGTTGGAACTCCCTATTTAAATAAAGATTTGATGGATGAGGAGCTTAATTTATTACCGGATAACACAAAAATAGTTGAAGGTCAGCATGTAGAGAAACAACTTGATCGTGTTAGAGCTTCAAGTCCTGACTTGGTAGTTTGTGGGATGGGTTTAGCCAACCCACTGGAAGCAGAGGGTATTAGTACAAAATGGTCTATAGAAATGGTATTTAGCCCAATACACGGAATTGATCAAGCAGCTGACTTGGCTGGACTTTTCTCAAGGCCTTTAAAAAGGAATCAAATACTTACATCCAAAACATTAGCGACTCATTAAATTATGGAATTAACACTTTGGACATATGAAGGGCCTCCTCATGTAGGTGCAATGAGAGTGGCTTCATCAATGAAAGATATTCATTACGTACTACATGCTCCTCAAGGAGATACTTATGCAGATCTCCTTTTTACAATGATTGAGAGAAGAGGTCAGAGACCTCCTGTAACTTATACAACGTTTCAAGCTAGAGATTTAGGAGGAGATACAGCCGAATTAGTTAAAAGGAATATTACTGAGGCAGTTGAAAGATTTAAACCAAAAACCCTTTTAGTAGGAGAAAGTTGTACTGCTGAACTAATACAAGATCAGCCTGGAGCTCTTGCTAAGGGTATGGGTTTTGATATTCCAATTGTTAACCTTGAACTTCCTGCTTACAGCAAAAAAGAAAACTGGGGAGCGTCAGAAACCTTTTATCAAATAATTAGAACTCTTTTAAAAGATAAGGTAAATCAAATTGATAAAATCAACCCTCAAAGATGGAAGTCATTAGGTCGAAGACCTAAAGTTAATATATTAGGCCCTACATTGTTAGGATTTAGATGCAGAGATGATGTAATCGAAATTCAACGTATACTTTCAGAGCAAGGTATTGATACTAATGTAGTTGCACCACTCGGTTCAAGTCCAAAAGATATTGAGAGATTAACTGATGCTGATATTAATGTTTGTCTATATCAAGAGATTGCTGAGATTTCTTGTGAATGGCTTAAGCGTAATTGCGGAATGGAATATACCACTACTATTCCAATTGGTATAAAAAATACTATTAATTTTATTCATGAAGTTCATGAAAAGCTTGACCTCCCTTTAACGAATAAAGGAGAACTAGAGCACAAGTCAAAACTTCCATGGTATTCAAAGTCAGTTGATTCTAATTATTTGACAGGGAAAAGGGTTTTTATCTTTGGTGACGGTACTCATGCTATCGCAGCAGCCAAAATTGCCAAAGATGAATTAGGGTTTGAAGTCGTAGGTCTAGGAACCTACAGCAGAGAAATGGCAAGACAAGTAAGATCTGCTGCTAAGGATTTAAATATAGAAGCACTAATCACTAATAGCTACCTAGAAGTGGAAGATGCGATGAAAAAAGCTGCGCCTGAATTAGTTCTAGGTACACAGATGGAAAGACATAGTGCAAAAAGGCTTGGCATACCTTGCTCAGTAATAAGTACTCCAATGCATGTTCAAGATGTTCCTGCTAGATACAGCCCTCAAATGGGATGGGAAGGGGCAAATGTAATTTTTGATGACTGGGTACATCCACTAATGATGGGTTTAGAAGAACATCTTATTGATATGTTTAAACATGATTTTGAATTTGTTGACGGCCATCAAAGTCATTTGGGTCATACTGCTACTAAAGTTAAGGATCATATAAATTCGAAAGGTAAAGAAGGAAATAAAAATAAAGAGGTAATTATGTGGACTGAATCTGGTAGAGCTGAATTAACAAAGGTTCCATTTTTTGTAAGAGGTAAAGTCAAAACAAATACAGAGAAATACGCTATTTCTAAAGGTATCCCAGAAATTAGCGATGAAACCCTTTACGACGCAAAAGCATTTTACAGCTAAGCTTTACTAAAAAAATATAATTTAGGCATGAGTATTTCGACTCATAGGATAAAAGAATAGTGGCTAAAGATGCTGCTATTACAACATTTCTTGTATATTTAATTTAAATAGATAAACATTTGTTTAGAAATAGATTCCATATGGTATTTGCGCTGCAAGAATATAAATAACAATGTGTATTTTTGCTATTTAAATGACAAGTACTATAAACAAACCTCTTGACGGAGAAGGGAGTGTTCAAGTAAAGCAAGACCCCAAAATAAATATCGAAGAAGGAGCTTTGGTTATTGCTGTATATGGCAAGGGAGGTATCGGCAAATCAACTACATCTTCAAACCTTTCTGCAGCATTCTCAAAATTAGGGAAAAAAGTTTTACAAATAGGCTGCGATCCGAAGCACGATAGCACTTTCACTTTAACCCACAAAATGGTTCCTACCGTTATCGATATTCTTGAAGAGGTAGATTTTCATAGCGAAGAATTGAGACCAACCGACTTCATGTTTGAAGGTTTTAATGGCGTAATGTGTGTCGAGAGTGGAGGCCCTCCTGCGGGCACAGGATGCGGGGGGTATGTAACTGGTCAGACAGTTAAGCTTTTAAAAGAACATCACTTATTAGAGGATACTGATGTTGTCATTTTTGATGTCCTTGGAGATGTCGTTTGTGGTGGATTTGCAGCTCCATTGCAGCACGCAAATTACTGCCTAATTGTTACTGCTAATGACTTCGATTCAATATTCGCCATGAATAGAATAGTCTCTGCAATTAAAGCAAAAGCAAAAAATTATAAAGTCAGATTAGGTGGGGTAGTAGCAAATAGATCAAAAGATACAGACCAAATTGATAAGTTCAATGAAAGAACAGGTTTAAAAACCATGGCTCATTTTAAAGATGTAGACGCCATAAGAAGATCAAGACTGAAAAAATGTACTATCTTTGAAATGGAGCCAACTGAAGACGTCGTTGAAGTTCAAAATGAATATTTATCACTTGCTAAAAATATGATTGAAAACGTAGAACCTTTAGAAGGAAATCCACTTAAAGATAGAGAAATTTTTGATTTATTGGGATTTGATTAGTCTTATATTAATTTAATCCAACCAATCTTTTTGTTAAATCATAAGTTTGTTTAGAGGTATTAGTATCAATTATTCTTTTTGACAACTTCTGAGAAAAAGCTTTTCTGCCCTTTTTTTGACGATTTCCCCAACTCCAATGAACTGATGGTTTGGCATATTCTTTATAAGTTGCCACTTGAGCGACCCTCTCTCCTGCCAATCTTTGTGACACATATCCTCTTGTTATGAATTTTTGAAATATTGGGAAAAGAAATCTAAATAACCAAGGTGTATCTCTAAAAAGTTTAGTTTCAGCAACACATCCAGGATATAGAGAATTAACAATAATTTTTTCTGCAGGATATCTTTTTGATAATTCCTGAACGGTCACCATATTGCAAAGTTTACTATCCTTATAAGCCTTACCAGGTTTAAATTTCTTTCCATTCGCCATACTTATTGGAGATAAAAAACCATTTTTAAATCCAGATAAATCTCCAAGGTCAGCTGGGGCAGGAATGGGTATCCTACCTCCAAGTTCTGAATAATTAGCTGTGACAGTTCCTAATACTGTAATCCTTGGCTTGAATAAAGTAGATTTACCATTTAAAACAATTTCACTTTCTGAAGATAAAATATTTTCTAAAAGCAGGTTTATCATAAGAAAATGCCCAAAATGATTTACTGCCATAGAGTTTTCAAAACCCTGAGGAGATCTTTCAGGTCTCTTTAGTCTAGGTTTATAAACTGCTGCATTACAAATCAGAGAATTTATAGGGTTTCTAAATTTTTCCAATATCTCATCGCAACCTTTTCTTACATTATCCAAGTTAGAAAGATCTATTTCTATAAAGTGAACATTTTTAATTTCCTCTTTTGTCAATAATTCCTCAGCTATTGTTATCGCTCTTTTGTTTGATCGATTAACAGCTATAACTTCCCATCCAAATCTTAAAAGAGGTTTTAGAGTATTTAATCCAACCCCTGAAGTTGTTCCTGTTATTAGGACTAAACCCTTCATGTTCTTACTCACTAGCAAAAAAGTTAATAGAAAAATGATAAGTAAAATGATTCTAGATCATCCTTATCATCGCCATATTACTCTGATAATGTCCCTAGAAATTATTTGATCCTGATCCTTCATAAATCTTTGCTCACCTTCAGAAGAAAATAAATCATCAAACCTACTTGTAAAAACATTAAATCGATATTTTTCGTGTGAAAATGAGTCTTGAATTTCCCTTAATCTGGTTAATCTAACTTTGGAACTATAGCCAAGCTTAATCAAGCTTATTATTGCTATTAGGGAAAAGCAAATTTTTATAATTAAAAACACTAAAGATACAAAATTTTCCTGTTTCTGTTGCTTTCTTTTAAATGCAGGTCCTAGATATTTTTTGTAAAAAATACTATTTTTATAAAAAGATTTTGACAAATTTAGTACTTGGTATTTTCACTGAATAAGTCTATTCAGTCTTAATTTTATTATTACCTTAAAAATATATATTTTCTAATAGATTTTAGTTTCTACCTAAACTAATTCCTAGCCTTAGTGCTAAAACTCCTGCATGCATAACTACTATGAGGCTTAGTGCAATTAAATTTATTGTTTGAGTTGGCTCCATGGTTAAAAAAAACATTTCTTATATTCTCCACCTAAAAGAGGAGATTTACACACTATTACAAAATGATGTTACGTAATTAATAAATTGAAAGAAAAAATTAATTGAAAATTATTATAAATAGACCTACAAATTTAATTTTGGGAATAGAAAATCAAGCTTTAATTTTTTCGACAAATAATTTACCTGGAATTGATCAAATGGCTTTAGATTTAAATTCTCTAGATCAGACAATTTCAAATCCTGAAATAATTTTCACATTGAGGTTCTACTATTGGACTGGCGATTGGCTTTCAATTGGCTATCACCAAAAGAAAATTCCTCCTCACTGGGAACAATTATTATTTAATCAAGAAATTAACATCATAAGACGTCCCTCTGGAGGGGGAGCTGTTTTGCATTCAGGGGGCATAACATATGCATTAACATTTAAAAAAACCTACTATAAAATACTAAGTTATGAAATGGTTAATAATTGGTTAGTTAAAAGTTTTAGAGAATTAGGTCTAAACTTGCAAAATGGCAATTTACGAAAATCACCCATAAAAACTAATTGTTTTGGGACTTCATTGATTTCTGATTTAGTTGATCAGGATGGTTTTAAGAGGATAGGAAGTGCCCAATATCGAAAAAAAAGTGCATTTCTTCAACATGGAGAGATTCAAACAAATCCTTCAAAAGATTTGTGGTTCAAGTTATTTAAAGAAGAAGCTCCACCCAAAATAAATCTAGACCTCACAAATGATGAAATAGTTCATCATTTAAGAAATTCATTCCTAGAGGATAAATCAAATATAAGGTTCAAAAATGTTGCCATAGATAATAAAAATATTGGAAAACTTTCATGACACGAATTCTTAAAGATCTCCTTTCTGCTTCATTGAATTAATTATTCTTGGCAATTCAATGCCTAAAGGATAATTATTTTTATAATTTAATTTGTTTACGATCTCTGAAGGTAAATTAAAACCCAATTTATTCAATACAAAGTGTCCAATCTTAGACCTATCAATTATCCCCAAAGGTAAATCAGCAGCATTGAGTACCAAGATAAAACCTTCACTCGTTTCTTCAAGTCTTTCTATAGTTTTCCATAATTTGTCATTAGCGTATACACTTACAAAACTATTGATTGGTTTCTTGAAATCTCCCACAAATTTCCGTTCCCATTTTTTTATGGAGACAGTTTTTAAAATATTCTCATCAACAAAACCAGTCCATCTACCATTATTGGTAACAAAAAAATATTTATCTGCTGAATCCTTATTGTTTTTTATTAATTTATTAAATGCTGAGAAATTAGAATCGAATTCAATTTTTCTCAACGGCTTTAATTTAAGCTCAGAAACTTTACTAAATTTAAGTATGTTTTCAATCTTAAAAAATTGACTTTCTGATTTTGAAGAATTAACTCCAAACAAACCTAAAAAAGCAAGAATAAAACCATAGTAAAAGTTAAACCTAAAAAAAAGAATTATCCCAAATATTAGAACTAAAAAAGATAAAGATAAATTTACTTTATTTAGGAAATTTCTTCCTTTATTTTTACTCCCTGAGAAATGCCAAATAATACTTTTTAATAAATTCCCTCCATCTAAAGAACCAATTGGAATCAAATTTAAAAAGCCTAAAAATAAATTTAATATACCTACTCTAGAAATTATATTGATAGCTATTATTTCTTGAGATGCACTGTAATTACTAATTAAAAGGAGGACAGATGCTGTAGCAAAACATAATAAAGGTCTAACAATTGCGATTTTTATATTACCTAAAGCAGTTTGACAATACTTATCTATTTGTAAAATTGCCCCGAGGAAATAAAAAGTAATTGTTTTTATTTTTACACCCTGATTTAGGGAAACAAAAGTATGTAAGACCTCATAAGAAATAATTGAAGATAATAAGAGAAAAGAAGTTAAAAATCCTATGATCCAAGCTTCTTTAGTATTGTAAATATCACCCGAGGTTATATTAACCTGATTACTTATAGTCCATGAGAATAAAAAGAGAATCGCAAACCAATAAGGATGAATTTTGAAGGGAATTCCCCATATTTTAAAGATTTGCCAACTTCTCAAAAATAATCTCCGCTATATTTAGCAATAATATTAATTTTACATAAAGGATAATGATATGCCCAAGACTAATACTTTAGTTAAAATTTGTGGACTAACTTCCGAAGAACAAGCTCTTCAAATCGCTAAATTAGGAGTGAATGCTATCGGCATTATTTCTGTTGAACAGTCGCCTAGGTACATATCCGCTGATATTAAGAAAAAGATTTTTCAAACCTTAGAAAGGGTTTATCCGAAAATCGAAAGGATATCTGTTGTACAAAATTGTCCTATAGATTTAATTATTAAAAATTTCTTGGGCAGCCCAAGTGAAACTATTATTCAGTTACATGGAGATGAAGATATTGATTACTGCAAAAAAATAAGGAAGAAAATTCCAACTATTGGACTATGGAAGGCTTTTAGAATAAGAACGGAAAAGGACTTGGATAAAATAAAACCTTTTGAAGATTTTGTAGATGCGATACTACTTGATTCTTGGAATAAAGAAACTTATGGAGGTTCAGGAAAAAAAATAAAATCTTTTTATCTAAAGAATCTACAATTTAGTAAACCTTGGTGGTTAGCAGGTGGAATATCAATTGAATGGATTGATGAAATTTTAACTGAAATCAAACCAGATGGACTAGACATTTCGAGCAGTATTGAAATATCTCCAGGTTTAAAAGATCTAAAAAAAACAGAGAGCTTAATTAATTATTTAAAATTGAATTAGTAATTATTAGAAGCGGATTGCTGTTTGACAAGCTCAAAAAATTCTTGTTTTAAACTTAAATCATGTCTAAAGTCTCCTCTTACTACAGAATTAATCATACTTGTATTTGGTTCTTTAACTCCCCTCCATTTCATACAATAATGTTGAGCCTTTACAATAATGCCTAAACCTTTAGGCTCACACAATCTTTCAATTTCATCTGCAAGTATCATTACAGCTTCTTCTTGAATATGAGGTCTTGAAAAAACCCAATCAGCAACTCTCGCAAATTTTGAAAGTCCTATGACCTTATTCCCAGGTTTAATACCTATCCAACACTCTCCTAGAATTGGTACTAAATGATGTGAACATGCAGATCTAACAGAAATAGGTCCTACAGTATAAATCTCATCAAGATTCTTATCATTTGGGAAACTTGTAACTTTAGGTTGCTCATGATATCTCCCTTTAAAAACTTCATTTAAATACATCTTTGAGACTCTTTCTGCAGTCTCTTGAGTATTATGATCATTTTCAACGTCTATTACTAGAGACTTAAGTAAGTCTTTAACTCTTGATGCAACTTCTTTTTCTAGAATTTCTAGTTCTCCAGGATTTATAAAATCTGCGATGTTATCATTAGCACTAAATCTTGTGCCAGCATTTTTAATTCTGTCTCTTATAATTTCTGAGATTAGCTTATTAGTAATCTGGTCATCAAAGTTTCTAATATTATCGTTGGGTAATGTAGAGGTCATAAAATTTTAAACAAAAATTGTATTCAACTTAATTAACTGTATCTTCAAAAGCGTAATTGCTCATACACTATATCACATTCTCTTGTTAAATCGGGTTCAAATAGTTCCAAAAAAATTACCTTTTAAAGATTCAAAAAAGAAACAGAATTTTTAAAAAGCCCCTCCAGAAGGCATCAAAGTTAAGTCTTCAATCAATTGAGATTCAGGTTGTTGTGCCATATAAAGAATAGTATCTGATACCTCGCTTGAGGCGAGCATAGAAGTTCTATCAAAATTAGAGTTTATTGATTCTGAGTCCCAAAGAGGTGTATTTACTGAACCTAAAGTTATTGTGCATGCTCTGATTTTATTGGATCTCTCTTCCTCCCTCAAGCATTTAGTAAACATAGTTAGGGCAGATTTTGAAATACAATACGCCCCCCATTGCGGGAATGGATTATAAGACGCATGGCTACTAACATTAATGATTAAACCACCATTTTTTCTCATTTGAGGAATAACCGAGCTGCAAATTTGAAAAACGCTTGTGAGGTTAATTTGAATAGTTTGTTCCCATTGCCCAAAATCCATTTCAACTAAGGGCCCATTAAATGCGCAACCGGCATTATTTATTAAAACTGAAGGGCATCCATATTTCTTAATTGCTCTTTTAACACAATGCTCTATTTCTAGAGGCTTAGATAAATCACATTTAACAAGGTTAATTTTTGATTTAGTAGCCAATAGTTCACTCTTTAGTTTCTCCATTAAATCCATATTCCTGGAAAGTAAAATTAAATCCCAGCCAGCATTGGCAAAAGCAATTGCGGTAGATCTTCCAATACCTTTCGAAGCACCTGTTATAAAAGCGAGTTTCAATTTATTCAGTTTTTTGGGGAATTTCACTATAAATCTCTTCAATATTATTTGCTTCGATAAATTTACCTAAAACTCTAAATTTTTTGTATCTTTCCTCAATGAGTTCATCTTTAGTCATTTGAAGTAAAGCATTAAGGTGTTTCTCAATAGCCTCCTTTAGTGTCTTGCCAGCATCTAAAGGAGCCCAATTGTTTCCACCAGAAGGCTCTGGTAATACTTCATCTATTATCCCCAACCTAAGTAAATCTTTACCTGTAATTTTAAGTGCTGATGCAGCTTCTGGTGCCTTTGCAGCATCTCTCCATAAAATTGATGCACATGCTTCTGGACTAGCAACTGTATAAACACTGTGTTCAAACATTAGTAATCTATCAGCAACACCTATTCCAAGTGCACCTCCAGAACCACCTTCTCCGATGACAGTAGCTACTATAGGAACTTTCAAGCCAAACATCTCCCTTAAGTTTCTTGCTATCGCTTCTCCTTGTCCCTGTTCTTCAGCAGTCAATCCTGCATAGGCTCCAGGAGTATCAATAAATGTAAGGATTGGCAAGGAAAATCTATCAGCATGCTGCATTAATCTAAGAGCTTTTCTATAACCTCCTGGCTTAGCCATTCCAAAGTTTCTTACTACATTTTCTTTTGTATCTCTTCCTTTCTGATGCCCTAGAATCAAGACTGGTCGATTATTTATCGAACCTATCCCTCCAATTAGTGCCATATCATCGCCTCCATTTCTATCTCCATGTAATTCGATCCAGTCATCGCAAAACATTTGAACAAAGTCCAGGGTACTAGGTCTTTGAGGATGTCTAGCTACCTGAATCTTTTGTGCAGGCGTGAGTGATTTAAATATCTCTTCTCTTCTCCTGGCAGCTAAAGTTTCAAGCTGCAGAAGCTGTTGACTAACATCCACTTCTGAATCTCGAGCTAATTCTTTAATTTGCTCTATCTGTTTCTCAAGTTCAACAAGAGGCTTTTCAAAATCTAGGAGGTAACGTTTAGCCATAATTTAGACTGTTAATACTTTAGGGTGCTTATCAAGTCCAATCGCAGAAAAACCATGTTTTAAAGAAGCTGCTCCAATGAATTCCATTTTTTCAAGAGAAATGTTATTTCTTCCCCAACTAAAGTTGGTATGACATTTTTCAAATTCTAAAATCATAGCTTCTGCAAAGCAAGCGAACATCTCTCTCTGAGGGTTCTGCATTTCTGCAAGTTCCATCATATTCCAACCAATATCATTGAAAAACTCTACTATACCTCCTTTTAAAACATGAATATTTTCACCCTGAAATTTCTCATCAAGATTTTTAGGGTATCCACCGTCAATCATTAAACATGGTTTTTTTAAGTTATCAACTTCAATTTCAATAGTTTTAGGCATACTTGCAACCCATACAACAATATCCGCTTGAGGCAATGCTTCATCTAAACTTTTTATAGTGCCACCATCTAATTCTTTTTGTAATAGATTTAAGGGCTCTTGTTGTCTAGCTACCATAAGTAGTTCTGAAATCCCAGTTTTATTGATAAGCCACCTACAAACAGCGCTACCAATATCCCCTGTAGCACCAATTACAGCAACAGTTGCCTTTTTCAGGTCTATCCCGATGCGAGGAGCATTTATTTCTAATTGCTTACAAATAACCCAAGCTGTATGAGTATTACCAGTAGTAAACCTTTCCCACTCTAATGAAGTATTTCTGATTTGTTTATGCTGAAGAAGATTAAAATTCTCAAAGATAATAGAAGTAAATCCCCCTAAGGCCGTAATGTTAATACCTTTTTTCTGAGCTAGTTCCATAGCATTTAATACTTTTCTTCTAGCCGTTTTAAACCTAGAAAGCATTTCAGGAACAAAGCAAGAATCTATGTAAGAACCTTCAATAGATATTCCAGTCGCACTTTTAACTTCTACATTCTCAACCAATTGAGGAGGAGCTGTACACCAAACATCCAGGTCGCCATCTGCAATATGATCAAATCCTAGTAAAGAAGCTTTTCTTTTTGCATCTTCAAAACTAGTTGAGTGGCCTATTAACCCAAACATTTAAAATTTATAAATGGTTTCTATACGATGTAATGAAGAATAGCACAGAGGTAACTACTTAAATAGAAAGATTAATTATTAAAATGCTTAATTGAGTAGAAGTATAATTAAACGATAGCTGCCATAGCCATTCTTGCAATTTCTCTATTATCTAGACCTATTTCCATAAGGGTATCTTGGTAAGCAATCATAAATTCTTCCATTAATTCTTCTCTATCCATAGCCAAAACTGATGCATCATCTGCTACTTCATCTAACATCTTTTTAATTAAGGGAAGGTTAACCTTATTAGCTTCCATTAATTCCTCTTTACATGTAGACAGATTCTCTTTAAGCCACTCTTGACCATAATTCAAATGAAGATATTCATCTTTAACCACTCCCTCTGTTATTTTTTTTGCAAAAGGATCTGCAACTCTTATGTAGACGTTATAGGCAGAAATTGCAAATGCTTCGATTAAAATAGCCTGAATTAAAAGACATGTTGTTATATTCCCTTTTTCTAGAGCAATTTGAAAATTACCATGTAATTTAGAAAAGAATTTTTTAGCAAATTCCATATCAGCTTCTACTCCTAAATTCCTCCCACATGCAGTAAAGCCTTTTTTATGTTTCATTTCCATTCTCGCCAATTTAGTTAACTCTTCTAACTCATTTGGTATTAAAGTTGCTATTGAAATGTAATTATCATGAGCCTCTTGCTCTCCCTCTATAACAATTGCATTTATTCTGCTATATGCATCCTTATAAGAATCTGTAGTAAAGTCGGGCAAATTTAAAGAAATCGTATTAGTGGATTCTTCAGTAGTTTTTTTATTTGATTCTAGAGTTTGCATGTCAGTAATCTTTAGCTCATTATGCATGAATATTACATGATTATAGTGAGTTTATTTAAATATCATGAAAATAGTTTCAATTGTTAAGTACCATTTTTACTTAAACTTATTTAAGAATTGTTTGGCCAATCAGATTGCATCAGATTCATTATCAATTTAAACCAATGATTAATCAATAATTCCTTTAAATTTTTTCCTAAAGACTCATTTGCTCCTCTGCTATCCCCTATAACGCCTGATTTACTAAAGTCATCAGTAAGCCAAGCAGTAGGCGCATTCCCCTCTAAACTCCATCCTTCTGGGATCTGTCCTTTAATACCCTCATTAGGACGATCATCACCTACTAATTCTGGTTTTAAAGCGAGCATCAAACTTGTTTCAGCTAAAGAAGCATGAAGCCCATCCTCGATCTCAGTTTTTGTTAACAATTCACTTAATCCATTAACACCACTCCATAAGAAACAAGGGAATACTGCCATCCCAGGTGCAAAACTTCTTAGCTCTCTTGCAGCTGTATTTAGTAGTGAGATTTGACCTCCATGTCCATTAATCAATATCAATCTTTTAAAACCCATTTCAGATAATTGACCTCCGACTTCCTTAATCATTGAGGTTATTAAATTTGAGGAAAGTGAAATTGTCCCAGCAAAACCCTTATGTTCTGGAGAAAACCCAATATATTGTGTTGGAAGTTTTTTTAATGGAATATCGGAAGAGAATAATTTAAAAACTTCGCTAATGATTTCATCAACAAAAATACTATCTGTAGCAAGGGGCAAATGCGGTCCATGTTGCTCAACAGCGCCGAATGGCCAAATCACTGTTGATCTTTTGTCTTTTGCAATACTCTCAATTTCTTGCCAATTTAAATATTCAAATTTATTAGGTATTGGTTTAAAGTTCATTAATTTTAATTTTGAGTACTAACATTTAGAGTATGTTATTAATTAATTATTCTTATTTTACCTACGATGGGAGTCAGTAATAAAAATGCCCAAGATAATATCCAACCAAAGGGCAATAAAAAAGATTTTAAAAAACCTCTTCAGGTACTTCACATAAGCAAGAAGGATACTCAAAAAAAATCTCAAGAAATACAGAATGAGCAAAACAATTCGCAAGAAGAAATTCAAAAAGAAAATATCGCAATCAAACCTCAAATAATTAAAGATGAATCAGTAAAAGAAATTGAGGACAGAAATGAAGACACTAAAGCTTTTGATAGTTCTCAACAAGACTTAAATAGACCTCTTAATTTTTCTGAGCAAAACACCGATTTTCAATTAGAAAGAACAGTTGATGAATTCGATTTTGATGAAAGTGCTTTTTTGGAGGCTTTAAATGAAAATGAGCCAATTGGTGCTACGGGAGAAACAATTTCAGGGAAGGTTATAGCAATCGAAAGTGATGGCCTATATGTTGATATTGGTGGGAAAGCACCTGGTTATATGCCAAAAAAAGAATGTGGGTTGGGCGTCATAACTAACTTTAAAGAAAAATTCTCTATAGGCCTTGAATTGGAAGTTTTGGTTATAAAAGAACAAAATGCTGATGGGATGGTAACAGTGAGCGCTCGGGCATTAATTCTCAGGCAAAGTTGGGATAAAGTTTCAAATTCCGCTAAAAATGGAGAATTAATTGACGTTTTAATTAATGGATTTAATAGAGGTGGACTTACGTGTGATGTAGATGGATTGAGAGGATTCATCCCAAGATCCCAACTTGAAGATGGTCAAGATTATCAATCTTTTGTTGGCAAAACTCTAAAAGTAGCGTTTCTTGAGGTGAATCCAGAATCCAGAAAATTAGTTCTCTCTGAAAAGAAAGCATCATTAGTCTCTAAACTTACAAGTCTAGAATTGGGTCAATTAATTGAAGGAGAAGTTTTAGCAGTAAAACCATATGGCTTCTTTATTGATTTAGGTGGAGCTAGTGGACTTCTTCATCAATCCTCACTAACAAACGGATCGATTCGTTCTTTACGAGAAATTTTTAGAGAAGGGGAAATTATAAAAGCTTTAATATCTGAAATTGATCTTAAAAAAGGGCGAATTGGTCTTAATACAGCACTCTTAGAGAACTCAGCGGGAGAATTAATTATTGATAAACAAAAAGTTATGCAAGAAGCCAATGAGAGAGCACTAAAAACTAAAGCACTCTTCGATAAAAAAGAACAAGATAAATGAAAATAAATAAAGAAACAGAACAAAGTCTTGAATTAAAAATTTCAGATTGGGAATTAGACTTTTACTCAAGACCAATTATTGAATCAAATGGAAAAAAAAGGTGGGAGTTAATTATTTGCTCCAAAAGAAATTATAAGACAGAAGATATTTTTCTTTGGAATAAAAAATGCCCTGCCAATGAAGTTAATTCGGTATGGCTTACAAAGGCACTAAAAGAAGCAATTAATGATGCAAAAAAAGAAGGGTGGGCAAAGCCCGCAATAGTTAGATTCTGGAGGACGTCAATGAAATCGATCATTAAGAAATCTCTGGAGGCCAATAGCATTGAGGCTCTCGTCAGTAGAAGAACTTACGATTTGTTCGATAGAATCGAATTTCTTGAAAAAGAGATTTATCCAAATGAAAATGGCTATGTAAGAGGTGTGCTAGCGCCAACTTTCACGTCTAAATTGGAAAACTCACCTAAACCTTTACCAGAAGCAGTGAGGGGTGATGCTTTAACTATCGCTGAAATATCAATTGGCGAATTAAAATCAGCGGAAAATTGGCCTATGGAATTTGGAGATATTTTCCCAATTCACCAAAAATTTGATGATAATAATTTAGTACCTGGATTAAGACTTTTTAGCAAAGATAGATCATTAGCACTTTCTGCATGGTTCAGTTGTTTAGAACCTATTAAACTAAACATAATTAAGAACCAACTCATTCTTGAAGCTTCAGAAGATGATAAGTGGCTAGTCACAGATTTGCCTGAAAAAGATGCAAACATTTTAAGTACAAAGTTTTTAGATAATAAAAAAAATTCTTTTGGCTATCAATTTATTTCCATACAGTCAACGCCATTCATCGAAAAATTTGCAGGGTTCTGGATCTTAAGAGATATTGAATTAATTTAATTTAGGAGGGAGCTATTCCTTACAAAGAAGTATATTTCTCAAAAACTAAAATTTTCATTCAAAACAAAAAATTTGAGTACTATTCATCACCAATTCTTAGTCAATATAATTTTCAACATGCATACTTTACAAAGTCTAGCTCTGAGAAATTTCTTCAATTATTAGGAAATCACTTTAATGAAAATTCCGTAAATTGTGTATCTAATCAAATTCACAGTAATATATTAGCTTTTGGATCAAATTCGCAAAAAGGGAGTAAGACTGATGCAGATGGTCTTATTGGTAATAAATGCAATCAAAACTTATGGATTTACACAGCTGATTGCATGCCAATATTTTTTGCAGATAAAAGAACAAGAAATGTAGCCGCCTTGCATTGTGGAAGAAAAGGCTTAGAAAAAAAAATAATAAAAAATCTAGTTAAAATTTTCGATAATTTTGGGACTTCTAGAGATGACTTACTTGTAGCAATAGGGCCAGCGATATCGAAGGAACATTATCTAGTTGATAAAAAGACATTGAAAGAATTTTATAAAAAGGCCGAAAATAAAAAAATAACAGTTAATTTGACTGAAACTAAAAAAAATTTTTCTTTTAATGATTCAAATAACTTAAAAGAGCAAAACTTAAATCAACTTGATCTTAGGATGTTTGCTTATAGGCAACTTTTGAATGAAAAAATTCCTAATACAAATATCGATATCTCAAATTTATGTACATACGAATCAAAAAATGAATTTAATTCCTGGAGAAGGAACAAGACAATCTCGAGACAATGGAATTTTATTCATTCATAGAGATATTTAATTTGGACAATTTTTTCTGGTTAAGTCTTTATCAACTAATAATTTAGCCATCTCCTTAGTACCTTTAATATTAAAAACTTTGGCTAACAAAACATTCTCTTTAAAACCAAAAGGTTTTATTTTCACTTTGCTTCCCCTTGGAAATTCACTTTTAAGTAAATTAATTGCTTCAAGCTCATCATTTTTATCTACATCTACACAAAATAATCCAATTGTTAAGTTCCTATTTTGATCTCCTACCAAAATAGTATTTGAACTTTTAATTTGGAGTATTTCAGCCGAGTCTACTACTAGAGGATTAATAATAATCAAGAAGATTATTATTAAATATTTTGATAATTTTTTCAATTCAGAAAAATTTAAGTTTTTGATTCATCTTAATAGTTAATTAAAAAAAAAAGGTACTTAAAGAATTAGTCTTCACTATTAACATATCCAACCATTTGAGCGTTACTTTTCCCAGGAGGAACCATTGGATAGCAATTTTCACCTCTTCTGACAAGAATATTAATTAAAGCAGGTCCATCATGATCAAGCGCATTTTTAAATTCATTCTGTAGTTGTTTTCTATCAGAAATTAAGTATCCTTTAACTCCAAAAGACTCAGCAAGTTTTACAAAGTCAGGTTCACCACAACTCATATCAGATGAGGAATACCTTTCATCGTAGAAACTTTCCTGCCATTGTCTTACCATCCCTTGCCAGCGATTATTTATGATGATCAATTTCACCTTCAAACCATATTGAGATAAAGTCCCTAATTCTTGAATATTCATTAAGACACTTGCATCTCCTGCAATACAAATTACATCTGAATTAGGTAAGGCTGCTTTCACTCCAATTGCCGCTGGCAATCCAAAACCCATAGTTCCTAAGCCTGCACTACTAATCCATTTTCTTGGAGAATTCCTAAGATATTGAGCAGCCCACATCTGATGTTGTCCTACATCTGTAGTTACATAAGATTCAGGTGAAAGTTCCCTAACTTTTAAAAGAACTTCCTGAGGATAAATTTCGCCTTCTTTAGGCGGGTCATATAAAGGGTGTTTATTTTTCCAAAAATCAATTTTTTCTAACCAGTTCTTCGTCTGACAAGTGAATTTGTTATCAAGAGATTTTTCATTAATTTTGAGAACAGCTTTTGAAACGTCAGAGACAATTGCTACATCTACTCGTCTATTTTTATTAACTTCTGCTGGATCAATATCTATATGAATTACCTTTGCATTGGGTGCAAAAGTATCTAATTTTCCTGTAACCCTATCATCGAATCTAGCTCCAATAGCAATTAAAAGATCACATTCTGTAACTGCAAAGTTTGCGTAAGCAGTTCCGTGCATTCCTAACATCCCAACTGATAAATTGTCTTTTTCATCAAAAGCACCTTTACCCATTAAGGTTGTTGTAACTGGAATTTGATAATTCTTTGCCAAAGTTCTTATTTCAGCATGAGCCCCTGAAGATATTGCCCCACCACCAACATATAGAAGAGGTCTTTCAGAATCTTCTATTAATTTAATTGCTTTTTTGATATCGCAGTCATTAATATCTCCATTCCTCTTAAATCCTTTTGGAATAATCTCACCAGGCAAAACTCTTTTGTAATTAAAGAATTCTTGACCTACATCTTTTGGTATATCAATTAAAACAGGGCCAGGTCTTCCAGAAGAGGCTATAAAAAAAGCTTCAGAAACTACTTTCGCGATATCTGAAGGATCTCTTATTACCCATGAATGTTTCACTATTGGAAGAGTTATGCCAAAAATATCAGTTTCTTGAAAAGCATCTGTCCCTATAGCAGGTCTTGGAACTTGACCTGTAACTACTACTAAAGGAACAGAATCCATTTGAGCTGTGGCAATTCCAGTCACTAAATTTGTTGCCCCTGGACCTGAGGTTCCAAAACATACCCCTACTTCACCAGTAGATCTTGCATATCCATCAGCCGCATGAGAACCTCCTTGTTCATGCCTTACCATATAGTGTTTTAGCCAACCATCATGTTCTGCTTTATGAACAGCATCATATATTGGTAGTATAGCTCCTCCAGGATAACCAAATATTACCTTAACCCCATGAATTTTCAAAGAATCCATTAGTGCATCTGCACCAGTTATCCAAACGGGATTTTCATTTTTTGAACTACCCTTTGACAAGGATCTCGAAGTAAGAGTCACTAAAGAAATTCAATATTTAATATAAATTTTAAACTTAATTAAATACTTTTGCCTCATTTAGAAATGTAATGTCAGAATACTATTCAAAAAATTAATTAATAAATTTAAATTTTATAAGTAAATACAAATTGATCTTTATAGAATTCCTAGCCTATGTAATGGTCCAGAACCTGAAATTAGTTCAATAAAAAGTACTAAAAAAACAATCATAGCAACCCTTCCATTCCACACCTCTGAGCTATTATTCCAACCCCATTGCCATTTCTCTTGGGGGTAAAGTTTAACTTTTTCAGGCAACTGAGAAGCTTCCTCAATATCAATTAAAGGTCCTTCCAAACAAGAAACTACTAGATCACTAAGACCCTCAATAAAAGTAGGATGAGTATTTAGAGCCTTTACTCTTCGAAAGTTTTTGATACCAGCTTTTTCGGCAATTTCTTTATACTCAATGTCAATTTCTTGCAATGTTTCAATATGCTCTCCAACAAAACTTATTGGAACGACAATAAGATCATTAACATTTGACCTCCCAAGATCAGCTAACACTTCTTCTGTATAAGGCTTCAACCATTCAACCGGGCCAACTCTACTTTGATAAGAGAGTGTATGCGGATTACTATGCCCTAAATATTTTTCCAACTCATTTATTATCAATAATGAACAATCTTCAATTTGTTGTTTATAAGGGTCTCCAGCTTCCTCTACATAACTCTTAGGAACTCCATGAGCAGTAAAAAATATATGCGCATTTGAAGGTGATTCACAAAGTGAGACTTGTTCGGAAATCAATTCAACCATTGACTTTAAATATCCTGATTGACTGAACCAACTTCTTACACATCTCATTGGGATTTTCTTAAAGTCATTATCTGAATCTCGCAATTTTTTTAATTCCCTAAAGCTTGAACCACTTGTACTTATTGAAAAATGAGGATATAAAGGTAGTACAACAATTTGATCTACATCATCTGCTTTCATATCTGCAATTGCTGATTCAGTAAAAGGATGCCAATACCTCATAGCTATATAAGTAGTAGCATTTACACCATTATCCCTTAATTTAGATTGCAATTCTCTTGCTTGTTGTTCAGTTATCCTTCTGATGGGTGATCCTCCACCTATAGAAAGATAAGCCTGCTGTGAAGTAGTACTCCGAAGCGTACTAATTAGCCAAGCTAAAGGTTTTTGAACAGCGGGGAAAGGTGTCCTGATTATCTCTGGATCAGAAAAAAGATTATATAAGAATGGGCCTACATCGGCAATGCGTTCAGGCCCTCCTAAATTCATTAATAAGACGCCTATTTTAGCCATTTAAGATTTATGGAGATTGAAAATCAACATTAAAAACGTCATTATTAGGACAATTATATAAGTAAATGAACGTAATTCAGGAAATTAATAATGTCAATGATAAATTTGCTACTCAAGGCAGCAAGCTTAGAATTGAGAAAAGGGGCGAGAAATTAAATATTAGAGGTTCACTACCTTCTAAAGAAGATAAAAACAACTTTAAAGTTCAAAGAATATCTCTTGGTATAAAGGCTGATATTTCTGGATTAGAAGAGGCTAAAAAGAAATTACAATTAATCAATTTGCAACTGGAATTAAATCAATTTGACTGGATTAATTGGATAAGTAAATCTAATAAAAAGGAAATAAAAAATGACTTTGAATTCCCAAATAGATTAAATCAATTTGAGGAATCTTTTTTTAAAGAAAGAAAAAATGAATATCTAAGCAGCACTAGAAAAACTACTTGGAGAAGCTCTTATAAGCCCTATCTGAAAAGAATCCTTAATATTTATAATCACGATGAAAATGAAGATTTAGAAAATATATTTCAAAAAACTCTTGAAAGTTATAAGGAGGGAAGTAGAAGTAGGAAACAATGCGCCACTTCACTTAGTGTTTTGGCTAAGTTTTTGGACATTAAACTTCCAGTAAATTGGAAATTAAATTCTAAAGGATATGGCCTAAATAAAGCAGGGTTTAGAGATCTCCCTACAGATGAGGTAATAGAGAAACTTTGGGAGCAAATACCAAACAAATCTTGGAAATTTGTTTTTGGTCTGATGGCGACATATGGCTTAAGAAATCATGAAGTGTTTTTTTGTGATTTAAATTCTCTAACAAATTTCGGGGACAAAATTATTAGAGTTTTACCTACGACGAAAACAGGGGAACATCAAGTTTGGCCGTTCCATCCCGAATGGGTAGAAAAGTTCGAGTTATCAAAACTTGGTGAAAATCCACAACTACTTCCAAATATTAATAGAGATCTTAAAATTACAACCTTACAAAATATTGGAAAAAAAATAACAGATCAGTTTAAGCGTTACTCTTTAAAAATAAAACCTTATGATCTTCGGCATGCTTGGGCTGTAAGAACAATTTTTTATGATTTACCTGATACTGTGGCTGCCAGAATGATGGGACATTCAGTTAGCCTACATACTCAAACTTATCACCACTGGATTACTAAAAGAGATCAACAACAGGCAGTTAATAATGCAATTTTAAAAGTTAACAGAGCCAAAATTAATTAAAGATTTATAATCACTACATAAAATTAGAGTTATATGAAAGAAGAAGATTTATCCTCCGAAAAAATATTCAACCTTGATAATCAAGCTAAAGAAGTTGGGATAGGAGGCAAACTATCCCCAGAGAGCGATGAGAGCTCATATAAAAAAAGAATGCAGCAAAGAAAAGATATCCAAGCTGAAAGACTACAAATTAGAAATAGCAAAAAAGGATTATTAATTGTTTTTACAGGGAATGGCAAGGGTAAAACAACTGCATCTTTAGGGATGGCCTTGAGGACAATAGGGCACGGTTATAAAGTCGCAATCATTCAATTTATTAAAGGTGGTTGGACCACTGGGGAAGAAAAAGCACTTAAAAACTTGTCTTCAAACATATCTTGGCATTCATTAGGAGAAGGATTTACTTGGGAAACACAAGATAGAATTAGAGATGAGAAATTAGTTCAAGAAGCATGGCAACTAGCCAAGAAATATATAAAAAATGAATCTTATAAACTTATAATCCTTGATGAAATAAATATAGCTACAAAACTTGGCTATCTTGCTTCAGAAGAAATAATCACTTTTTTAAAAAGCTTAAAAAATAGAAAAAATCATATTGTTTTAACTGGAAGGGGGGCATCTGATTCAATTATTAATTTCGCTGATCTAGTTACAGAAATGAAACTAATAAGACATCCTTTCAAAGAACAAGGAATAAAAGCACAAAAGTGTGTTGAGTTCTAGCTAAAACAAATGTTTATTTAATTTTCTTTAGGAAGGTCTAGAAATGTTTAAAGACGCAAGCAATATCTGAATAAAAAATAAATTCGGTACATTTACTTGCTAAGGTCTTAAAAGTATAATTATTGAATGACTTACAAAAGAGTTCTCTTAAAACTTAGTGGTGAAGCACTAATGGGTGAAAAGCCTTATGGTATTGATCCTGCTATAGTTCAGTCAATTGCAGAAGACGTTTCAAAAGTAGTAGAAAATAATGTACAACTTGCAATAGTTGTTGGGGGTGGGAACATCTTTAGGGGGCTTAAAGGTTCTGCAGATGGGATGGATAGAGCTACGGCTGATTATGTAGGGATGCTTGCAACAGTAATGAATGCGATCTCACTTCAAGATGGCCTTGAAAGAGTAGGAGTAGCAACCAGAGTTCAAACTGCAATAGAAATGCAGGAAATTGCAGAACCTTATATAAGAAGAAGAGCTATGAGGCACCTAGAAAAAGGTAGAGTTGTAGTTTTTGGAGGTGGATGTGGGAATCCATTTTTTACAACTGACACTACAGCAGCTCTGAGGGCAGCAGAGATAAACGCTGAAGTTGTCATGAAGGCAACTAAAGTTGATGGAGTATACGATTGTGATCCTAATAAATTTCAAGACGCAAAAAAATATTCGTCTCTTAGTTATCAACAAGTTCTAAGTGATGAAATTGCAGTAATGGACAGTACTGCAATAGCGCTTTGCAAAGATAATAATATCCCAATTATGGTATTTGATATATTCAAAAAAGGGAACGTCTCTAGAGCTGTTTCTGGGGAGTCTATAGGCTCTTTAATTAGTTAAAGCTTATTTAAATTTTTTAATTATGAAAGAACAAGAAATTCAAGAAAATATGAAAAAAAGTATTGAAGCCACGCAAAGAAACTTTAATACTATAAGAACTGGTAGAGCCAATGCTTCATTGCTAGACAGAATAAGTGTTGAGTACTATGGAGCAGAAACACCAATCAAATCACTTGCGACAATTAGTACTATTGATTCACAAACAATTTCAATACAACCGTTCGATATTTCATGTTTACAAGCGATAGAAAAATCTATCTCGATGAGCGACTTAGGTATTACTCCAAATAATGATGGGAAAGTAATAAGAATAAATGTTCCTCCTTTAACAGAGGAAAGAAGAAAAGAATTTTGTAAATTAGCCTCCAAGTATGCTGAGGAAGGAAAAGTAGCTTTGAGGAATATTAGAAGGGATGCTGTTGATAAAGAAAAAAAAGACGAAAAAGATAGTCTTATTTCCATGGACGAATCCAGAGATAATCAATCTGAAATTCAAAAAATTACTGATAAATTTATTGCTTTAATAGAAACTAAATTGTCTGAGAAAGAGAAGGAAATTCTAAAAGTTTGAAAGGATTTGATGTCGTAATAATTGGCGGAGGCTTATCAGGATCTTCCACCGCTCTTAACCTATCAACAAAAGGTTATTCAGTTCTAATTATTGAAAAAGAAAAATCCCAAGATTTCAAACCATGTGCTGGGGGAATAGCATCTTCAATGCAAAAATTTCTCCCTTTAGACATTACAGATTCCATAGAATCAAAAATTAAAAATGTTGAATTCAGATGGAAAGCTTCAGATAATGTGATTGCTGATCTTACTGGTGAATCCCCTTTTTGGATTATTAAAAGAGAGACACTTGATCAATTATTACTTGATGAGTCCTTGAGTAATGGAGTTCAAATAATAAGACCAGTATTAGTAAAAAAAATCATAAAAAAAAATGATAGATGGGAAATTACTTGTGATAATAAATGTATATATGTATCTGAATTTCTTGTTATTGCAGACGGTTCACAGTCTAAATGGGCAGGATATTTCAATTTAGGGCCAAGAAAACCAAAATTTGCGAACACAATCTCACTAAGATTAAAAGGTTTAGGCACAATTCCTAGAGATTCAGTTAGATTTGAGTTTGGATTTATTAAATATGGCTTTGCATGGGCATTCCCCTTAAGAGAAAGCTTAAATATTGGTTTAGGTACTTTTATAAATAATGGTCTTTTAGAAAATCAGGCTATAAATAAACAAGTTATCAGAAGCTTCGGTTTTAATGATTTTCCTCATAAAACAATTAGTAAGAAACTGAGAATATGGAATGGCTTCCACTCAATTAATGGTGACAAAGTTTTAGCCGTTGGAGATGCAGCATCTCTATGTGATCCATTTTTAGCTGAAGGAATTAGACCATCTTTAATTAGCAGTTTTTATGCTGCAGAATTCATAGATCAGTGCCTATCAGGAAAAGTAGATGATTTAAATCTTTATACGAAAAAAATTAACCACATTTGGGGGAAATCAATGGCTTGGGGGCGGAGAATAGCACAGGTGTTTTATAGATTCCCTAGAACTGGATACCAATTAGGTATCAAAAGGAAAACAGCTCCTAAACGTATTGCTCAAATATTATCAGGAGAAATGAGTTATGAAGATATTGCAAAAAGAGTTATCAGAAGGCTCTTAACACAAAGTAAGGCTTAATTCTTTTTAAATTCAAACTTAAATTTAGTTAGCAGAAATCAATTTATGATTTTTGATTTCTGAATATCTCTTAAGTAGCAGCTCTTCCAATTCTTCTATAGCCTTACTGAATCCAGTAATACCTTCACTAAGCTTTTCACTTGCCATTTGATCTTCTAACATACTTAATCTGAAATCTTTTTCTTCAAATGCGTAGTCAACAGAATTATTTATTTGGGTACTTACATCTAATTTTCTAACTAACTCTCCTTTTTCTTTTTTCAGTTCCTCAAGAAATTTTGGTGCGATTGTTAAAAGATCGCAACCTGCTAATTCTTTTATTTCATCAAGATTTCTAAAACTAGCTCCCATTACTTCTGTCTTGAATCCCTTTTCTTTAAAGTACGTGTATATTTGTGTAACCGAAATAACACCAGGGTCTTCAGCACCAACAAAACTAGTTTTACCAGTTTTTGCTTTATGCCAATCCAATATACGGCCAACGAACGGAGAAATTAGAGTTATCTTTGCATTAGCACAAGTTACCGCTTGGCAGAAGTTAAAAAGTAAAGTTAAGTTGCACTTAATACCCTCTTTTTCCAAAATTTCAGCCGCCTTAATTCCTTCCCAAGTTGCAGCAATCTTAATCAAAATTCTTTCCTTTTCAATTCCAAAATCTTTGTAAAGATTGATCAATTTTCTCGCTTTTTCTACGGTAGCTTCGGTGTCAAAACTCAATCTTGCATCAACTTCTGTAGATACGCGCCCTGAAATAATTTTCAATATTTCTTTTCCAAAAAATACTGAAACTTGGTCAACAGTTTCTTTAATTAATTCAATTTCGGAGAATCCTTGAGCCAATGAATTTTCTGAACTTTCTAAAGCTTTATCAATTAATTTCACATAATCAGGATTCTTGGCAGCAGAAAGTATTAGCGATGGATTGGTGGTGGCGTCTCTTGGTTGAAACTTTTTTATCGAATCTAAATCTCCAGTATCAGCAACAACAACGGTCATTGAGGACAATTGTTCTAAAATTGATTTCATATCTAGAAAATCATGTATATATATAAACTAGCTTTTATTCCTGATGAAATCATCAAATAATGAACTAAATATTTATAAAATTGGAAAATTTTAGGGTTTTTTAACAATCATTCCATGATCTTTAATCTTGGGAGGTATTTTTTCAATTACTATCAAACTCTCGATAATTTCTTTCGCTACTGGTACCGCGACGGTTGAACCATATGCATATGATTTAGATGGCTCATCAATGACTACAAGGACAGCATATTTTGGATCATTAACTGGTAAGGTCGCGACAAAACTACAAACTTTTTTGCTTGTATACGAACCATTTAAGGCTTTTTGAGAAGTGCCCGTTTTCCCAGCTATCCTATAACCCTCGATTTTTACTCCAGATCCACTACCTTTATCAACTACGCTCTCCATCCATGCAAGAACAGTTTTAGAAACCTCCTGTGAAAAAAACTGTTTTTTTGGATTTTTATTAAATCTTTCTTTGAAAGTTGAGGTCACATGAGGATTTACTTCAAAGCCCCCATTTGCTAGAGCCGCATGAAGTTGAAGCAATTTAAGTGGCGAGATTGAGAAACCTTTACCAAAAGAAGCTACCGCGGGCTCAATTGATTGATTTACAAATAAATCTTTTCTCTTTAGTTGGCCAGCAGTTGATTCAAATAAGTCAGTCTCTAAATTTTTATTTATACCTAAATTTTTTAGCCAATCCCAATAAATTGTTGGGTCTAAATTTTGCATTATTTTTACCATCCCAACATTACTTGAAACCTGCAAAACTTTTGGATAGTCAATGTATCCATTACCTTTTTTATCCCAATTAGAAAGTGTCCATCCTCCAACATTAATTTTCCCAATATCTTCAACTACTCCATCTTTCTGGATTACTTTTTCTTCTAAAGCTAAGGCAAGATTAATAGGTTTAAAAGTTGAACCAGGCTCAAATAAATCTTGAGAATACCAACCCCTAAAGAGTCCAGAATCATACTGCCAAAATTTATTTGGATCGTACGTCGGGACTGTAACCAAGGAGAGAATACTACCATTATTAACATCCATAACTATGGCAAATCCCTTCTTTGCTTTCCATTTGCTTACTTGCTTTGATAATGCATTGAATGACGCTTTCTGTAATTTAGAATCTATAGTTAGGCCTAAACTTTTGTAATCAGAAATAAAATCACCTGGGGCCGAATTATCCGGGAGAGGAGTCCCATCTCCTCCTCTTTTTACTGAATTACTTTTATTAAAAACTTTAATTTGATTATCTAAATAAAGCTCTAAACCTGCTGAAGCTATATTCTCATCATTAACAAAACCGACAAGATTAGAGTAAAGCTCCCTTTGTGGATAATATCTCTGCGAATATTTAAACAAATCCAGTCCGCTTATTTGAAGGTTCTTAATCTTTTCTGCCTTTTCTTCGGAAATTTTATCCAAAATCTTGATACCACTCATTTTATTATTAAATTTACTCAAGAGTATTTCACCATTTATATCCAATATGGGTGACAATTTTTCTGTAACTTCTTCAATACTGCGAACTCTATTAATTGAATCACCAGGAAAATTAAAATATTTTGGATGGGCCCATAATTTATAGAGCGGTTTATCGTAAGCAATTAGTCTATTATTTCTATCAACAATTGCTCTCCTTTTTTTTAAGGCGTTAGTTTTAGAAGACTGTATTAATCTAGCTTTCCTCTGCAAATCAGAGGCATTAAAGACTTGCAATTTAACTAACCTACCAAACAAACAAAATATTAATAGTAAGCTAAAAATATAGAGGAATTTAAATCTTCTTTGATCAAGTGGTGTTAGACGAACAATGTTTTTGTATTTTTTCATCAATATCCCCTTTGATATTTGCTATCGCTAAAACCTTCAATGAAACTACTTAAATTTTTCTTAAATAAACTTTCCTTTTTTTCTGGAAGTTTATCTAGATAGATTAAATCTTCAGGCTTAGTATTTCTATAAATATTGAGAGACTCAAGTTCACTAATATAAAATTCCTCAATTTTAGAAATATAATCAATGAGATTGTTATTGATAGCTCTTGTTTTAGATAAGTTTGTATATGTATTTGACCATTTTCTTTGACTATTAAAAGATAAGAAAAATAAGGTGAAAATTAATACCAAAAGAGAGATATTAATGGTGTCGAAAATTTTATGTATTAATTTGATATTAATTATTAATATTTTTTCAGAATTTTTTTTACTTTCATATGAAACTTTTTTTTTTAAATTAAGTTGATTCCCATAAGGTTTCATCTATGATTTATTTGTAAATAAAAGAAGTGTTATTAATTAAATAAACATCTTTTTGTTTGATTCGCAAGTAAAAAATTTAATTCTTTATGTCCTCAATAAGAACAAATTAAAGAAAGTCAAACCATTCCATAAAGAGTGCATAATTACAGAAGAAAGCAAGCTTCCTGAAGCAATTCTTGTAATTCCTAGTCCTATTCCTAGAACAAATAATGGAGGCATTTCTCCCAAACTTAAATGGGCTAATGCAAAGATAAAAGCTGAAACTATGATGCCCGAAATTACTCCAAAATCTCTTGAAAGAGTTGGTAATAAAATACCGCGAAATATAATCTCCTCAAATAGAGGAGCTAATAGAGTTGTTGTTACAAATAATAGAAAAAATGATAAGTAATTATTATTATTAAGAACAATTTCCAGCAAAGGGTTACTACCATTCTGATTGTCTATCAGACTATTCATAATTAGAGAAATCAATAAAACAAAAGGAACGATTGTTAACCAACCTTTAATTCCCTGAATAGTTGCATATTTTATTGGGAAGAAATTGAACTGTAAATAATCCTTTTTAAAAGTAAATTCGCCATTCAAAGATTTAATTTGGAAATAAACTATCCCTAATGGCGGAATAGCCATAAAAAGATATCCAAAGAATATTTTTAAAGATTGAGACAATTCATTAGAGATATTTTTAGAAAAAAGTTCAACCAAACTGATAGAAAACAAAGGTGATATAACTTCTCCTAAAACAACAAATCCACCTGCAATTAATAAAACCATATCTATTAACTCTAGATCTAAGGATTTAATTTCTTGCCAACCAAACTTTTTCAAAGATATAGAAGTCCATAATATTTTTAAAGCCAGAATAGAGCCAATAAGTATTGTTAAAAGTGGTATTAGTCTGATGGCTAATATTTTTAAAAACATTTTGCTTGAAAATGATTTTGTTATTAATGAACTATCGTCAAAATCAAATTTCCGGCTTAAAAGGTGATATAAAAATCTATCACTTTTAAAAAAATCAAATTTATCAGGATTTGGTTTATATGAATGATTATTGGATCTTTTTTCTATCTCATCAATCAGAGATTTATAGTTTCTATTTTCAAAATCTTTAGAAATATTTTTATAGATTATAGGATCATTTGATTCTGAAGTAATTATTCGAATTAATTTATTTCTTTCTGTTAGTTCTTCAAATGAGACCTCAGATAGTGATTTATTTATTTGATCAACAGGATCATTAATGATAAAAAATTTTTTAAGGTTTACAGGTATTGATTGGTCCGATAATTCAGCAATTTCTTGCTCTTTTTGACTAATATCAAATGAGACAGATGGTCTATTTAAACTATCTCTTAATCCTTGCTGCCATACAAAGAAAGTTATGACTATAGAAATAAAAGCTAAAGTAATTTTTGACTTAGAAATATTTTTAAAGATCATAATTCATTATAAAGTTAAAAATTATAGTTAGTTATCGTTGAAATTTCTTATTATTGATATACCTATTTTTATCACGCCGTGAGATGATTAAATTATTATTATTTTCAAATTTATATAATGACTATAAGATTAGTTTTAGTTAGACATGGGCTAAGTAGTTTCAATGCAAAAGGATTAATTCAAGGTAGGACAGATGATTCATTATTAACACAGGAAGGATACGAACAAGCACTCAAAGCAGGAAAAGCATTATCAAAAATAAACTTCGATAAAATTTATTCATCCCCTCTTGTGAGAGCTGCAGAGACTGCAAAAACTATTAAAAAGAGCTTCAATAAAGAACAAGAAATTATCTTTGATAATAATTTGTTAGAGGTAGACCTTAGTGAATGGTCTGGTCTGAAAATTGATGAAATAAAAAACAAATTTCCAGAAATTTATCCAATATGGAAAAATGATCCAGAAAATCTAATTTTAAAAAGAAATGACAATAAAACTTATAAACCAATTAAAGAGTTATTTGATCAAGCAAATAATTTTGTAGAAGATATTTTGAGAATTTATTTAGACAAAGATGATGCAAACATTTTAATAGTTGGACATAATGCGATTCTAAGATGTTTAATCCTTTTGTTATTGGGCAAGCCTAACCAAGGGTTTAGAAAAATAAGACTAGAAAATGCTTCTTTCTCAATTCTCAATATTTCAAGGAAAGAAAACTCGTTTAAGACGCAACTTGAATGTTTAAATCAAACATCTCATCTTAATAAAAATATTCCTAATCAAATTGGAGATTCAAGAATATTTCTAATAAGGCATGGTGAAACAAATTGGAACAAAGAAGGTAGATTCCAAGGCCAAATTGATATACCTTTAAACGAAAACGGTAAAGATCAAGCGAGTAAGACTTCTGAATATTTGAGAAATATTTCTTTCAATAAGGCATTTTCAAGTTCAATGCATAGGCCATACGAGACCGCACAAATAATTCTTCAAAATAACAAAGATTTAAAAATAGAAAAAATAGATTCACTTTTAGAAATTAATCACGGATTATGGGAGGGTAAACTGGAGGAAGAAATTAGAGAAAAGTGGCCTGTTTTACTAAAAAATTGGCATGACAATCCTCAAGAAGTAATAATGCCTGAAGGCGAATCTATAAAAGATGTATCAGAAAGGTCGATAGAAGCTTTTGACAAAATTTGTTTATCTCAAAAAGATAATGATCTATGCCTTCTAGTTGCACATGATGCAGTCAATAAAACACTCATCTGCAATATCCTTGGGATTAATTATTCAAATATTTGGATGATAAAACAAGGTAATGGAGGAATAACTATAATTGACCTTTTTAAGGATCCCAGTAAACCCCCAGTGATTAGTGCTCTAAACATCACAACACATCTTGGAGGGATAATTGATTCAACTGCTTCTGGAGCACTTTAATTTAAAACGATTTTTAAAAAATTATTTTCATAAAGTCAGAATCAAGAAAAGGCTTTATTTATTGAAAAAGCCAGCTTGACTAAGAGGCCAAAATCTTAAATAAGCTCTCCCAATAATCTCCTTTTTGTGAAGAAATTTACTTCCAGGCCAATATCTTCCATCCCAGCTATTTGACCTATTATCTCCTAAAACTAAAAAATGATCTTTGGGAACTTTTATATTCTCAAATTCACCACATTTATATAAAAAGGATAATGAGCACTTATAAGAGACATAAGGTTCAGGAATTAATTTATTATTTATTATCACTTCACCTTTCTTATTTACACTCACAATTTCTCCAGGGAGTGCGACTACTCTCTTAATATAAGCATCGCAAGCTTGATCCCTCAAACCAGGAATAAAAGACATTGGAGGGAAACTCATAAAAAAACAATATCTTTTTTTTGGTAAGGGATGAGATCTCGATGAAATCAGTTTTTCATCAAATGAGTAGGGAGATTTAAAAACAATAATATCTCCTCTTTTTGGTAAAGAGTTCCTCAAAGAGAATTTTTCAATAATTAACCTATCGTTTATTTGTAATTCTGGGAGCATAGAACCGGATGGAATATAACGAGGTTCTGCTAAATATGATCTACAAGAAGAAACAAAAAAAGTTAACAGAATTAGTAGACCCCATTCTTTTAAAAAACTTTTACCAAAAGCAGTCATAAAGTTATTAAAGGCTTAATTTTTTAACCTTACATAAATTGTTTGGCATATTCAATTTCATTAAATCCTAATATTACTTTTTTTTCTTCGTAAACCAAAAATGGTCTTTTAATTAATTTGCCATCACTTAAAAGAAGTTGAATAATTTCTTCCCTAGATAAAGAGTAAATATCAAGATTAATTGATTTAAAGGCTTTGCCTCTAATATTAAAAACCCTTTTTTTATCAGAAGAGTATTGCTCTAAAGCTATATTGAGATACTTGAATAATGGAGGTTCTTTTACAATATCAATTAATTGGTATTCGAAATCTTGCTTATCAAGCCACTTTGCCGCTTTTCGGCAAGTAGAGCATTTTAAATAACTATAAAAATTTATTTTTTTCAATTGACTTTATTAAAAGTTGATTTCTTAAGCACTTTAAAGTTTTTCTTTTTTAGGGGTGTACAATTTTTCAATAAATTTTCAACAACATCAAAATCCCTCCAGCCATCAATTTGAACTGTTCTTCCATCCAATCCTTTACTTGTTCTAAAAAATTCAGCAACATCCTCAAGCTGATTCGGAGCAATTTGCTTAATACTTACTATGTTGGCCTGTCTAGGATTAGCCATCGGCACACATAAAAGTTTTCCGTCATATGCACCACAATCATGCATGTCCAAAACACCAATAGGTCTAGCTTTTATTAGACAACCAGCAAAAGTAGGCTCATCCATTATCACCATGGCATCAAGAGGGGCTCCATCATCAGCGAGTGTATTTGGGATAAAACCATAATCAAAAGGATACCTAACTGAAGAATGTAAAACTCTATCTAATGCCATTATTCCGGCTTCAGAACAATATTCATATTTATTCCTGCTGCCTGCAGGTATTTCAACAACTATATTTACTATTCCCTTCATTGGAGATGGAGGTATCGAACTAAGATCCATCTTTTTTAAAATCGTGATTAAAAATTACCTCTTTTCCTTGAGATAAAGGTCTTCCAATTAAAACGCTGATTGAAGGTAATAAAAATGTCAAAAAGGCAAAAATAATACCTAAAGATGTTATTGATAAACTCCTTATACTTAAGGGGTCATCATCATCTCTTTCAAAATCACTTTTAGCAGAAATAAGTGAAGATTCTTCGCTTAATTGACTTTTTCTAAAGTGCTTTGATTTCGTATAACTCAAGAACTCTTAATTGGTAAAGGTTAAGGAGATAATTGAACATCATTATCCTACATTCTAAATGTCAATAAATCAAAATATTCTTTAGTAACTTTTTAATTATTCTTTATTAAGTAACGACCTAATAGATTTTAATTCGTCTAATATTTGTCCCAGTATGTTTTGAGCCGCTGAGGAAGGTGTATTAAATACCTCCACAGTAACTTCTTTAATTCTTAAGATATCTTTTGCAAATCTTGCTACTTCATTAGGATGAAATTTTAAAGGTTCCTTTTGATCAGTTCTAAATTCGGGATTTAATTTTCTTGGATTAAAGCTAGGGTTTAGATTTCTTAAATCAGTATTTGTATACCTATAAACAGAAGCTCTTGATCTATTTAGGAATTTTTGAACTTCATCAATACCTACTAATTCCTCTTCGCTAGAGATATTGGAATCTATATTTTCCATAACTTTAAGAAAATGTTTTAGGAATAATGAACTTTGTTAAAAGTTTAAACTTCATTACTGAAGAAGCTAGCAGAAAGAATATTTCTAGACTAGCTGCGTTGAGGGACTCAAGACACTTTAAATTTTTTTTTCAACTTAATTGATAAAATTAATTATTATTAAGGATTTTTTGTATGCGCGTGACCACCTCATTTCCTCTGGGGACACTTCGTGACACACCTTCTGAAGCTGAGATTATTTCACATCAATTACTTTTAAAAGCTGGTTACATTCGTAGAGTTAACAGTGGTATTTATGCATACATGCCAATAATGCTTAGAGTTATTGAAAAAATATCCGCAATAATAGAAAAAGAACTTAATTGTATTGGTTGCACTAAATTACTCTTACCCCAACTTCATCCGGCAGATTTATGGAAAAAGAGTGAAAGGTGGGAAGGATACACTGCAGGGGAAGGAATAATGTTTAATCTAAAAGATAGACAAGGTAAAGAATTTGGTTTAGCTCCAACCCACGAAGAAGTGATCACTAGTATTGCATCAGAGACCATTAACTCCTATAAGCAATTACCTCAATGTTTTTACCAAATTCAGACAAAATTCAGAGATGAAATAAGGCCAAGGTTTGGATTAATGAGAAGTAGAGAATTTATAATGAAAGATGGTTATTCTTTCCATTCTTCAGGAAAAGATTTAGCTTCATTTTATGAAAAGGTGGGCAATGCTTATGAAAATATTTTTAAATCTTGTGGACTCCAAACAGTAGGGGTTGAAGCAGATAGTGGAGCTATTGGCGGTGCCTCCTCCAAAGAATATATGGTCACTGCAGATTCCGGGGAAGATTCCATCTTGTTTACTCAGAGCGGTTCTTATGCTGCGAATATTGAAAAAGCTATTTCTATACCCTCTCAACCTATTCCATTAGGAGATGATATTTCAGGGTGGATAGAAACACCTCAACAAAAAACAATCCTCGAAGTTTGTAAAAATAATAATTTAGACCCTAGTCAGATTATTAAAGTCGTAGTATTCCTTGCAAAGTTCGAAGGTAAATCAGAGGTTCCAGTTCTTGCATGTATAAGAGGGGATCAACATATTAATGAAGTAAAGCTTTTTAACTTAATAAATAAACTTCATAGTTCCAACCTTCTTAATCTTCAGAAAATTGAAGACAGAAACATTATTGAAAAAAACCTAGTTAATTTTCCTTTAGGTTTTATTGGGCCAGACTTAGATAATGAAACTATTAAAGCGAGTTCTAATTGGAATAAAACTTGGACTAAAATAATTGATCATTCCGCAAGTAGACTCTCAAAGTTTATAAGTGGTGGGAATAAAGTTAATTTTCACAAAGTTTTTCAGGAATTTTCTTTTGCTTCAAAAGATTATCTAATTGAGGATATTAGAAATGCTAAGAAAGGAGATAAAATAAAAATTGATGATAATGAAGTACTTCAAGAAAAAAAAGGTATAGAGATTGGACATATTTTCCAACTAGGGCAAAAATACAGCGAGAAATTAAATGCTAAGTTTTCTGATAAGGATGGTCAGTTAAAAAATTTATGGATGGGTTGTTATGGAATTGGAGTAACAAGAATAGCCCAAGCTGCAATAGAACAGAATCATGATCAAAAGGGAATTTGTTGGCCAATCCAGATTTCTCCTTTCGAAGTTATTATTATTCCAACTAACCTAAAAGAAACATTTCAGAGAAACCTTACTGAGCAAATATATAACAATTTCACAAATAATAAAATTGACGTCCTTCTTGATGATAGGGACGATAGAGCAGGTGTGAAATTTAAAGATGCAGAATTAATTGGTATTCCTTTTCAGATAATTATTGGTAGAGATTCTATTAACAACGAAGTAGAACTTATATGCAGAACAAATAATACTAAATTTAAAATTAGTGTGGATAAATTATTGGAAACATTTATTTCCGAATCAGAAATAATGTACAATAAAAATTCTTAAGGCTAAATTATTTTGGAGCTGACTTATGTTATTGAGATGGACATCGGAATTATTTTTTAAAAATCTTACCAAAGCTATATCTTTTTCACTTTCCTTGATTGTTGTTTTTACATTATTTAATTCCCCTTCTATAGCTGCAAAAACCTCAATGACAGGTGACTACACAAAAGATACAATTTCAGTTGTTAAAACATTACAAACAGCTGTTGATACTCCAAAAGATTCTCCAAATAAAGATGAAGTAAGAAGTGAAGCTCTTAACCTTATAACTGACTATATTTCTAGATATAGAAATAGAGGGATGGTTAATAAAACTCAGTCATTTACCACTATGCAAACAGCATTAAATGCTATGGCAGGCCATTACAAAAACTTTGCAAGTAGACCTTTACCGGATAAACTTAAAGAGCGTTTAACCAAAGAATTTTCTCTTGCTGAAAAAATGGCTCTCAGAGAAAGTTGATACAATTCATTTACTTTTTAAAAGTAAACCAAGATTTTTGAATATATTAAATATTCGCACAAAAATAATGATCTTCTAAAATTGGCCAATGTTGTTGTAATCGGAGCCCAATGGGGTGACGAAGGAAAAGGTAAGATAACCGATTTACTAAGTCGCTCGGCCGATGTAGTCGTACGCTATCAAGGTGGAGTAAATGCAGGACATACTATAGTTGTAGAGGATAAAGTCCTAAAATTACATTTAATTCCTTCGGGGATACTTTATAAAAATACCACTTGTTTAATAGGGTCAGGAACAGTTGTAGATCCAAAAATCTTGCTAAAAGAAATTGATATGTTAATTGATAATGGAATTGATATATCAGGATTAAAAATTTCATCAACATCACATGTAACAATGCCATACCACCGAATATTAGATGAAGTTATGGAAGCTGATAGAGGTTCAAATAAGATTGGAACAACAGGTCGGGGGATTGGTCCAACTTATGCGGATAAGTCTCAAAGGAATGGGATCAGAGTAAGAGATTTACTTAACAAGGAAAGGTTAAGGGATGTAATCGAAATTCCATTAAGAGAAAAAAATGGTCTATTAGAGAAAATCTATGGTATTGAACCACTCAAAGTAGAAGACATTGTTGAAGAATATCTTGACTATGGAGAAAGATTATCAAAGCATGTGGTTGACTGTACTAGAACTATCCATGCAGCCTCAAAAAACAAGAAGAATATTCTGTTTGAAGGTGCTCAAGGTACTCTGCTTGACTTAGATCATGGGACGTATCCTTTTGTCACATCATCAAACCCTATATCAGGTGGGGCATGCATTGGAGCTGGAGTTGGCCCCACGTTAATTGATAGAGTTATAGGAGTCGCAAAAGCATACACCACAAGAGTAGGTGAGGGTCCATTCCCAACGGAATTACAGGGGAGTATTAATGATCAACTCTGTGATAGAGGCAGTGAATTTGGAACCACTACTGGGAGGAGGAGGAGATGTGGATGGTTTGATGGAGTTATTGGTAAATATGCTGTATCTGTAAATGGCCTTGATTGTTTAGCAGTTACAAAACTAGATGTATTAGATGAATTAGATGAGATTCAAGTTTGCATTGCATATGATCTGGATGGAGAGGAAATAGACTACTTTCCTACAAATTCAGATGATTTAAAAAAATGCAAGCCAATCTTCAAGAAATTAAAAGGTTGGCAATGTTCAACTGCAAACTGCAGAAAGCTATCTGATCTCCCTCAAAATGCCATGAACTATCTCAGATTTTTAGCTGAATTAATGGAGGTTCCAATTGCTATTGTCTCATTGGGAGCGAATAGAGATCAAACCATAGTAATTGAAGACCCAATTCATGGACCTAAAAGAGCACTTTTAAGGTAATTTTCATAGAAATCAATGAAGGAATCCTTTAGACATTTTGATCAAAATAAAATATTTGATCTCATTGGTCTGGGCAACGCAATAGTAGATATTATTGTCAATATTGAAGATGAGTTTCTTAAGATAAATAATCTAGAGAAAGGATCGATGAATCTCATTAATTCTGATGAATCTCAGAAATTGTTAAGGAATTGCAAAGTAATCAAACAAATATCAGGTGGGTCATCAGCAAATACTGTTGTATGCTTAGCAGAATTAGGTAATAATGTTCAATTTATAGGAAGGGTGAAAAATGATCAATTTGGAAATTTCTTTTCTTCTGATATAAAAAAAAGTAAAACTATATTTAATACTCCACCAACTATTGAAGGTGCTTCAACAGCTCATTCAATTATTTTGATTACACCTGATGCACAAAGAACTATGTGCACTTACCTAGGAGCATCTATAGAGTTTGAACCAGAAGACATTGACTTTACTGTAATTAAGGAAAGTAAATACTTATATTTAGAAGGGTATTTATGGGACAGCGAATTAGCTAAAAAAGCTTTTATTAAAGCCGCCCAAATTGCAAAACAATCTAATACAAAAATAATCCTTTCATTGTCTGATTCATTTTGTGTAGATAGACATCGTGAGAGTTTCTTGGAATTAATTGATGAATATGTAGATATTGTTTTTTGTAATGAATCCGAGGTGTTAAGTCTATTTAAAAATGATAAATTAGCAAGCTGCCAAGAAGGCCTATCTTCCTTATGTGAATTAGTCATAGTAACTCTTGGAAGCAATGGTTCTCTAATAGTTAACAAAAATAATGTTGAAATAATTGAGTCAATAACGAAAAGCAAGATTATTGATACTACAGGAGCGGGAGATATCTATGCGGGAGGATTTATACATGGATTAATAAACAATTGTTCCCTCAAAAAATGTGGAAAGATAGCTTCAATTTGTGCGGGACAAATAATTACGCAATTAGGATCTAGATCAGATATTGATCTTAAAGAGTTAATAAAATAAATTTAATCAAATAGTCTTATTCAACCAATCATAATATTTCATCTCAGAATCGTATTTTTTGTAAATAATTTGAGGGGTATCATATGTGGAATTTTTATTTAAGAATTCAATTAAATAATCTTTAAATTCTAGTTTACTTTTTATTGTGATTTCAAACTCTTTAGTTTCTTCAATATCATCATCCCACTCATAAACTGAAAAAATTTGCTTTATCGAGACACAAGCTGCAAGTTTATTTTGTATTAGTAATTTAGCCATTCGCAAAGCATTTGCTTTACTTGATTCAGTTGTAATCATAACTAATACTTCCATAATGAATTAAACATCAATATTTTTTAATTATGTGATTTATCAAATTGTGATATTGATCAAAAGAGTAAGAATAATCATTTTTAAATTTCGGCCTTTTAACCAAAAATAACTTCATTTTACTTCCAGAAACTATACTCTCCCAGTTTTTCTGAGAATAACTTCCAGATTCTCTGCATAGGACATAATCTATCTCCCAAAAATCACAAAGTTTTTTTTCTAAAATACTTTTATTATTTTTACTCGGTTCAAGTATCGCTATGTTTGATTTTTTAATACATGATCCAAAAGCTTTAGTAATACTTTCATAAGTTGGAAGTACCCTTGTAAATACATTTGCTTTACAATTCATGTAATAATTAGCTGTATCATTAAGGAATCTTGATCCTATTGCCAGAAGAATATTCTTATTTTCTATATCAACGTTATTTATATCCTTTAAACCATCAATATAAAAAATATTTTTATTGTTATTTATTAGATATTTCCTCTCAAATAGTAAGAGAGGCATATTAATCTCTTTACATGCATTATTAAGATTTTTAGAAATTATTAGGGCAAAAGGATGAGTAGCATCGACAACGCATGTGATTTTATTTTTATTTATGAAATTAATTATTTGATCTTTATTTTTTAATTTACCCGTAATGATATGTAACTTTGGATTTTCAATATAAGCTTGCCCTGCTTTATAAGTTAAAACACTTGCAAAGACTGAATAATTAAGTTCAAGAAGCCTATTAGCTATTACAGGGCCATCAGAAGTTCCTGATAGGATCCAAACATTTTTATAGCAATTTCCTTGATTCTGCATCAGTATGTCTTTAATTAAATAGTAAGTAATGAATCATTGTTTAATTCAGGCGGTCATTAATAGCGCTCCCCAAATGAGGTATACCAAAGAAAACCAAACTCCAATTGCAGAAATGATTGTTAATTTTAAAGGATTACGTAGTGAAGATCCAACCAGAGATCTCAAGATCATAGGATGGGGAAATATTGCCCAAGAAATGGTAGATGAACTAAAAGAGGGGCAAAATATTGTTATTGAGGGACGTCTAAAGATGAATTCTGTCACTAGAAAAGACGGAACGAAAGAAAAGCAACCAGAACTAACAGCTTCAAAGATTCATCAAATATCGCCAGTTGACGTTATTAAGTCTAATCAAAAAGAAAATAATGAGTCATTTGAAAAAAAAGAAAACACCAAAAATTCCAATTGGGATAGTTCACCTTTAGTACCTGAAGTTGACGAAATACCTTTTTAAATCAAATATCAACATTATTTTCTTGAACACTTATAATTAACTTGCTTATTTTTCTTTCAAGCGCGGCAAGTTCGCTTCTAATTTCTGGCCATTTACCCTTATCAAGATTTTCTAATAGCCAAGCTCTTTCTTGATCAAGTTTAAAAATTAAATCTCCTTGATTTGCAGTATTAGGATCTTGCATAATACTTGTTAGACCATTTAAAACTCATTCTACTAGATCAAAATGAAGAAATACTTATCACCTGGAAACTTAATCGTAACCACTGGAGGTATATTAGCTTTTGTTGGAATGACTGCTTATTTTACAGACTCAGTAAACTTAAGCGTACCTACTTTTTTTTATGGAGTACCTATATTGCTAATTGGATTAGGTTTAAAGACTTCCGAAATACCTCCGGCAGAATTGTTTGACAAGACAAATTTCGAGACAAATAGATTTAATAGACCAAAAGAATTAACGGCACTAGTTAAAGATGTCACAAGATGGAGGTATGGTATAAAAGCTCATCTTGAATCGTCATTAGAAGCTTTAAATTTGTGGAACGAGGATAATCCTCCACAACTCAAAGAAATTGAAGAAATTACAAAGGAAGATAAAAATGGTCTCAGAATGCGTTTTGAATTAAATGCTGTTCCTCTAGAAAAATGGATTGAGAAACAAGAAAGATTAAACAGGTTTTTCGTAAAGGGTCTTGAATCAGAATTTATTATCGACGATAATAAAAAAGAATTTGATTTTATTCTCTTTTATTAAATATAGAGATATATTTGTAAAAACCTAATTTCTTAATTCAATAAAGTTTTAATGTTTTTTAAGAATGAATGATTCTCAAAGAGTATCAATATTAAGTGAAGCACTACCATATATACAAAGTTTCTCAGGTAGAAAAATTGTTATCAAGTATGGTGGTTCTGTTATGGAAAATGATAATTTAAAAAATGCTTTTTTTAGAGACATAGCACTTTTATCAACAGTTGGTGTGTGTCCGATAGTAATTCATGGAGGTGGACCCGAGATTAACAATTGGTTAAAGAAATTAGAAATATCTCCTAAATTCAAAAATGGATTAAGAATTACTGATCAAAAAACAATGGAAATTGTCGAGATGGTTCTAATGGGTAGAATTAATAAACAAATTGTAAAAGGCATTAATAAAACTGGATCCTTAGCTGTGGGAATATCAGGTCTTGATGGCAACTTAATTCAATCCAGAGAATTAGGAGATGGGAGCCATGGTTTAGTGGGAGAGGTTACAAAAATCAATCCTGAAATATTAGATCCTCTTATTTCTAAAGGATATATCCCAATTATTTCTAGTATTGGATCAACCTTGGAGGGTATTTCCCATAACATCAATGCAGATTTTGTTGCTGGAGAAATTGCTGCTGCAATAAATGCAGAAAAACTTATTCTTCTTACTGATACTCAAGGGATTTTAAAAGAAAATGATAACAAAAATAGTCTTGTTGAAAAAACTAATCTCAAAGAGGCGAGAGATTTTATTGATAAAAAAATTGTGACTGAAGGTATGATTCCAAAGACAGAATGCTGTATAAGAGCTTTAGCACAAGGTGTCAAGGCAGCTCACATAATTGACGGAAGAATAGAACATTCATTACTTCTTGAGATTTTTACGAATTCCGGAATAGGTACAATGATAGTCGCCTAACCTATGAAAACTTATGAGCAAGTTTTAGAAACAGTAGAACTTGCTTTAGCTAGGGGTGAATATCATTATTGTATTGAATTTCTTTTGCCTTTAGTCGAATCATTTCCTTTGTCAAGTAAAGAGGGAGTGAATTTAAGAACAATCTTAATTACTGCTCTTTGTGGTATCAATAAAAAGGAGGAGGCTAAAAGGTTTTGTAAAGAACTTCTAAAATCTTACGATAATAAGACGAGAGAAAATGCAAAATATTTAATGGAAGTTATAGACTCTCCTGAAATTAAAAAGCCAGAAAATTGGAACGTACAGTTTGAAAGCGACCCATCACTAAATAAAAAATCTCTTAACTCACTCCACAAAAAAAGAGAAGTATTGGAGAAAAAGAAATTTATTAATATTACTGAAACTCCAACTGGTGAAACAAAACCATTTCAGAAAGGCTTTTCACTGATAATTTTTTTAATACTATTATTATTAATCCCACTATTAAGTGGCTGCGTTAAAGTTGAGGAAACCCTTGATCTTAGTGAACTTGATTCAATAACCAATAATTTAGTAATAGAGAGTAAATACATAAAGAAATTTCCTTGGCAATTAAAATTCGAAGAGAAAATGAAAGATATTTTTCCTGACGCAGAAATTGAACAAGACAAATCAACCTTTTCTTTAAAACACAAAAATCTCAATCTAGAAGATGCAAAGCGAGTCATTAAAATCACCCAAAATACCGCTGGAGAGTTGGCTGGAGGATCAACAAATATAGAAATCAATACTACTCAAAAAAACTACATTTTTTTTAAAAAATACTTTTACAGGGTAGATTTAGATCTAAATTATATTCAAGGCGTTGATAATTTAGAACTCATTTTCAAAATTATTCAACCTAATAAAGCCACCCTTACTGGTATAAATAATTCCAATTTAGAAATCACAAAAAATCTAATAATTTGGAATTTAAATCAAGGGCAGATAAATAGTCTTGAATTTTCTTTCTGGAGCCTAAACAAACTTTGGATTGGGGTATCAACTATTTCTTTAATTATAATATTAGCTTATTTATTAAGATTCTATAGATTTAAATTAGGTACAGATTTACCTCAACTTCCATCAAAGTAATTACAACTCTGCTGGATTAACATCAATTGTTAAAAAAACATTTTTTGGAATAAGTTTCCATAATAATGATCTTTCTGGTAGAGGAATATTTGAACCTTCAGGACCATGTATTAATATTTGCCATCTAAATTTTTTACCGATTTTAGTAATTAAACTAGGAGCAGGGCCAATTAATTTCCAGTTCTTTTTCTCACAAAAATTAAGTAGATATTTTGCTAATTTTATTGCAATTGATTCAGTTAATTCATAATTTTCACCTGATAATTTAAGAAGGCAAATCTTGCAAAATGGAAATAAATTAGCATCTTTTCTCAATCTCGAGTTTTCAATTAAGAATCTTTCATAATCTCTTTTCTGAAGATACGAAATTACCGGATGGTTAGGTTTATATGTTTGAAAAATTACTTTTCCTTTTTTTTGAGCCCTGCCTGACCTACCAGCTAATTGTAAAAACAACTGTAATGATTTTTCTTCTGCCGAAATATCTGGGCGATGAAGCAACCCATCTGCTGCAATAACTACTGAAAGAGTAATATTGGGAATGTCAATCCCTTTTGCCAACATTTGAGTCCCCACAAGAATATCAGCATCACCTTTTGAAAACTTTGAAAGAATATCTCTATGACCATCCTTTCCTGAGGTTGTATCTCGATCAAAGCGAAGTACTCTTAAATCAGGAAATTCTTCATTTAAAAACTCTATTACCCTTTGTGTCCCTATTCCAAAAGGTTTAAAGGCATTTGAATGACAATCTGGGCAACGATTAATCAATCTCGATTTATGATCACACCAATGGCAGCTTAACCATTTTTTTCCTTGTGAACCGAGATGCACTGATAAAGGGACGTCACAGTTAGGGCAATTTATTAAATATCCGCAATTTCTACAACTCAAAAACCCACTATGTCCTCTCCTAGGGATCAAAATTATTGCCTGCTCATTTTTTAAGCGTAATTGAGGAAGCAATTGTAGTAGTTCATTGGAAAAAATTTTCATATTTCCCTTCTTGAACTCATCCCGCATATCAATAATTCTTATTTCAGGAATCTCATTACTAGATATCCTTTGGATCATTCTTACCATTTTAAAATTCTTTTCAAGAAAACATTTTTTCCAAGTCTGCATTGATGGGGTTGCACTCCCAAAAATTAATTTTGCAGAATTCCTTTTTACTATGTCTATAGCAATCTCTCTTGCGTCATAACAAGGCATAGGACTATCTTGTTTATATGAAACATCATGTTCTTCATCCATTATTATTAAACCTAGATTTTTAATTGGAAGAAAAACTGCGGACCTTGTTCCTATTACTATTAGAGGTTCATTAGCATTAATAATTTTCTTCCAAACTAGAGTTCTATGACTGGAAGAACAGTTACTATGATATTCGTAAACAACATTATTAAATCTCCGACTAAACCTATCAATAAGTTGAGGAATCAGTCCAATTTCTGGGGCGAGTATCAAACAACTTTTTTTCTTAATAAATTGATCTTCAGCAATTCTCATATAAACTTCTGTTTTACCTGAACCTGTTTCACCCCAAAGAAGTAACGCATCTCCTGGTTTCATTGTTTGAAATTCTTGAAATGCAATTTTTTGCTCATTTGTAAGATTTGTTTTTTTCGTTGCAATATGATCATTCAAAAAGGAATTTAATTTAGTATTTATATTTTTTTTTCTTTTAGATTTAACAAGGTAATTTTTATTAACCATTGAGTTAATCAGAGTGTAATTAAAACCAGACTTTATTAATTCACTTTGCCAATTACCTTTTTCGGGCAAAGTATTCATTAAAAATAATTCTTTTTTGGTTAATCCATTTTTCTTAATATCAAATTCTTTTTTAGTTTCAATCCATATTTGATCTTTTAAACCTTGAGAAATTTTCTTATATTTACCAATCCAACCGGGAGGGAATGCCGTTTTAAACATTTTTAAATTACTTACCATATAAAAAGAAGCTAGGGACTCTATCCATTCTCTCCAACAATCATCAATTATTTTTTTCTGCAAAATACCTTCAACAAACAAATATTTTATACTCCCTCTTCCATTAATATTTGCTTCATCTTTATTAATTTTGGGAAAGTATTCTTTGGAGATCACTAACCCATTCAATAATCTCCCTCTAAGTTTCACAATTACAATGTCCCCAACTTCTACTCCAAGATTATTTCCATCTAAATAGTAAAAGCCATCACTGCTACTACCTATATCAAGCAAAACCTCAAATTTAAAAGAGATATTTAATAACTGATTACTTGCCGGCTTCAAAACTTTTTCTTAGTATTGGATTGTTGAACATTCCACAAAGTGTTTTTTGCACATTGTAAGTATCCTGCTCTTAAGGGAGACATGAAGCTTGGATCATTGAGTGAAAATTCAAAAACTGATCTGCCTGTCTGAGAAATCCCAAGACTATTTACTTTAGGTAATCTATAGCACTATTTCAATTTTTCAACAATTTAGAAAAACTTTTTTATTCAGATTTGGTGGGAAAAGTTCTTTTACAAATTAGGGTAATTTTTACTACTAAATGTACAAATCAGTCCTAAATAAAATTTTATCTAGTTAAATTCACCATAGAAAGGAGTCAATCATGTGTCCAGTCGCAGCAGAATCAAAGAATTCTAAGCCCAGTGCTAAAAAAAAGATTAATAAAACAATCAATACTAATGTAGAAACACTAGTTGAAGAAGATAAAAATAAAAATAGTCAAAAATTAAAGGCATCTTCTGATTTAAACGAAAGCAAAATAGAAAATAATAATAATGAGTTTAGTGATTCTGAGGAAGAAGATAAAGGGCTTGGGAATATAAAACTTGGTCCAAAAGGTATATACACTGAAGATTCAATAAGAGTTTACCTACAAGAAATTGGAAGAATTAGACTTTTAAGACCAGATGAAGAGATTGAACTTGCAAGAAAAATTGCTGATTTACTTCAATTAGAAGAACTAGCAACTCAATATGAGTCAGAGAAAGGTCATTTCCCATCTGTTAGAGAATGGGCCGAATTAATAGATATGCCTCTTCCAAAATTCAGAAGAAGACTTCTTTTAGGAAGAAGAGCTAAAGAAAAAATGGTTCAATCAAATTTAAGATTAGTTGTTTCCATTGCTAAAAAATATATGAATAGAGGTTTGTCTTTTCAAGACTTAATACAAGAAGGAAGTTTGGGTCTTATTAGGGCCGCTGAGAAATTTGACCATGAAAAAGGTTACAAATTCTCAACTTATGCTACTTGGTGGATTCGCCAAGCCATTACTAGAGCAATCGCAGACCAAAGTAGAACTATAAGATTGCCAGTTCATTTATACGAGACGATATCAAGAATCAAAAAAACTACAAAAGTTCTTAGCCAAGAATTCGGAAGGAAACCGAGTGAAGAAGAAATAGCTGAAAGTATGGAAATGACAATTGAGAAATTAAGATTTATAGCTAAAAGTGCTCAGCTTCCTATTTCATTAGAAACTCCAATAGGTAAAGAAGAAGACTCAAGACTTGGAGACTTTATAGAGGCTGACATAGAAAATCCAGAGCAAGATGTTTCTAAAACTTTATTAAGAGAAGATTTAGAAGGAGTCTTAGCAACTCTAAGTCCAAGGGAAAGAGATGTTCTTAGGTTGAGATATGGAATTGATGATGGAAGAATGAAAACTCTTGAAGAAATTGGACAGATTTTTGATGTAACAAGAGAAAGAATTAGACAAATTGAAGCAAAAGCTCTCAGAAAGCTAAGGCATCCAAATAGAAATGGGGTTTTAAAAGAATATATAAAATAAAAAAAGTTAAATATAATTTTTAGCTTTGGAAAGTTGCAAAGGAATAGCTTAAAATAAATTCGACTTAATTTTAATCCAAACTCAAAATAATATTTAATGACTAATTTTAAACTGAAAATAGCTAGTAGAAGAAGTAAACTAGCCATGGTTCAAACTTTATGGGTTAAAGATCAACTAGAAAAAAATATTCCCAATTTAGAGGTATCTATAGAAGCCATGGCAACTCAAGGTGACAAAATTCTTGATGTAGCCTTAGCAAAAATAGGGGACAAAGGCTTATTTACAAAAGAACTTGAAGCACAAATGCTCGTAGGTCATGCAGATATAGCAGTACATTCTCTAAAAGATTTACCAACCAATTTACCTAGCGGACTTCAATTAGGATGTATAACAAAAAGAGAGGACCCTGCTGATGCTTTAGTAGTAAACAAAAAAAATGATTGTTATAAATTAGAAACCTTACCTGAAGGTGCGATTGTGGGCACAAGCTCCCTTAGAAGGCTTGCACAATTAAGAAATAAGTATCCACATCTTATTTTCAAAGATATCAGAGGGAATGTTATTACAAGAATAGAAAAGTTGGATTCAGGAGAATTTGATTGCATAATTCTTGCTGCGGCTGGTTTAAAGAGGTTGGGATTTGAATCAAGAATTCACCAGATTATTCCAAAAGAAATTTCGCTTCATGCTGTTGGTCAAGGAGCACTCGGCATTGAATGTAAATCTAATGATGAAAAGGTTTTAGAAATTATAAATGTTTTGGAAGATAAACCAACTAGTCAAAGATGTCTTGCAGAAAGGGCTTTTTTAAGAGAACTTGAAGGTGGATGCCAAGTTCCTATAGGTGTGAATAGTAAAATCCAAAATGAACAACTTTGCCTTACTGGTATGGTTGCCTCTCTAGATGGAGAAAGGCTTATTAAAGATCAATTTATTGGCCATATTAATGATCCTGAAGAAGTAGGCAAAGAACTAGCTAAAAAACTAAAGCTCCAAGGTGCCGACATAATACTAAGCGAAATATTTGAACAATTTAGAGAAAACTAAAATTAGTTAATTTACTAATTTAGGATCAATTTCTTTTTTATATCTATTTTCACAATCTTTAATCACGTTAACAGCTTCTTCTATCCCAAAAAAACCATTTACATTGCATGTTCCTGGTTTTTTTAGATCTTTATAGTGTTCCCAATAATACGTTGTTTCTTTTAGCCAATGCTCTCCAAGGTCTTCAAAACTTGAGATGTGATCCATTCTTTTATCATCTGCAAGAACTGCTATGACCTTATCATCAACCTCTCCACCATCATCAAATTTCATCACCCCAATAATCCTAGCCTCAACTATTGATCCAGGTATCAATGGCTCAGTTACTCCAACAATTTCTATATCAAGTGGATCTCCATCTTCATCCCAAGTCCTCGGAATACATCCGTAAGCGAAGGGGTAAGAAAGTGAGGAATAACCCACCCTATCAAGTTTAAGATGACCCGTTTCTGTAATTAATTCATATTTATTTATCGTATTAGAATTCAATTCAACAATAGTGTTAACTATTGAATTTGAGCTATCAGTGAAAGCATTTAGTATATGCAATAAATTTGGTGTAACCCTACTTGGGGATTGATTAAGATTTGCCATCAAGAAATTATTTTTATTTATCTTACATCCTCACACTCAACCAAATTCTTTAATAGTAATGTTTCAGCAGAAATTACGTACTTTAGACCTTAAATGATTAATAAAATAGTTTGGGGATAGTTCTTCATTAGTTACAGTTCTTACCAACTCCATAGAATTAACTGATCTGCCATATTTATGTATATTATTTTTTAACCATAAGATGATTTTTTGATATTCACCATTTTCAATTAAATTATCAATCAAACCAATGTCTCTTTCCATTTGACTAGATATTTGAGCACTTATAAGATGTCCTAACAAATATGATGGGAAATATCCAAATGCGCCTTCACTCCAATGAACATCTTGTAGACAACCTTCTGAATCATTAGAAGGTTTTATCCCTAGGAGTTCATCATATCTTTTATTCCATTCTGCTGGGATATCTTCAGCAGGTAAACCTCCTTCAATTAAATCTATTTCAAGTTCGGTTCTTATTAAAATGTGTAAACCATAGGTCAATTCATCTGCCTCAACCCTATTTAAGCCTACTTCCATATGATTAATAGATTTCCAGAGTTCTAAGTAATTATTTAGCGAACATCCAGCTGAAACAAATTTCTTAAAAAATCTTTTTGCAAAAGATTTGCATTTAACTATTCTATTTTCCCAAAATAAAGATTGACTTTCATGAATCCCCATAGAAGTTGCTTGACCTAAAGGCCAAGCAAACCATTGATGACTTTGAGATGGCAGACCCTGCTCATAAATTGAATGACCCCATTCATGCGCAGTTGCCAAAAAACTTGATAATGGTTCACCTTCAACTATTCTTGTCGTCATCCTATAATCATCAGGCCCTAATGTAATCGAAAAAGGATGGGGAGATTTACTAATAATCACGAGATCTTTATCTCTCCCAAAATCATCAAGTAATTCAGAACACAAATTTTGTTGAGATTCTGGACTTAAATCCCAATGTTTTTTTTTGGACTGGTTAATTCCTCTAATCAAATCTGGGATAGTTTCTTTCAATGGTTGGAACATTTTTTTCAACCACTTCAAAGTTAATTCAGGCTCAAAGGGTTGGGCTAGTGTCTCCCATGGTGAATATTGATCAGATATTTGTTTTGTCTCTTCAATACGCAATTTGACTAACTCTTCAAAAAATGGAAGAAAAATTTTAAAATCTGATTTTTTTTTAGCTTCTTGCCAACTTTCATAGCCTTTAGATTTTGCCTTTGCTAAAGACTCAACTAATTTAGGATCTAAATCTTTTTCTCTATTAAATTCCTTAATTAAAAGATTAATATTTCTTTCTTTCTCTTTAATCAAAAGTTGATTATCAGAATTTTGTTCCGTATCTAATAATTCATTATTAGCAGATTGTATTAAATTTAAAAATTCTTCAGAAGAATTTCTTTTATGTAATACTTTTGCAATGTAGGTAAGTTGTTCAGATCTCCAAGAAGCCCCTTTCTTTGGCATTCCAGTATTCTGATCCCAATAAAGTGTATTTTGGATTGAACCTAATATTTGAGTTTCTTTAAGATAAGCCCCCAGCTTATTCCATTGAATTTCAGCCAAAAATTTAGAATTTAATTAGATTTATTTTAAGATAAAATTTTTTAATGTCTGCAGAAAATCATACATTCTTTATCCATAATAGAATATTAATTAATTGAGTTTTGAGTTATATGGAACAAATATTTTCAAAATTAGAAATTTTAACCCATGGAGAGGGTTTTATTGACATCACAAATGATTTAAATTTATTTATCAAAAAACATAATTTTAATTCTGGGATTTTCAATTTAACTGTACTTCATACCAGTTGCAGCTTAACTATTAATGAGAATGCAGATCCAAATGTACTAAGAGACTTAAAAAAGTATATGCAATCTATAGTTCCATATGATTCCTACCTAACCTTATCAAAAAATAGAGAGGAGATTTACTATAAACATTATCAAGAAGGAGCTGACGATATGCCAGCACATATTAAAACATCCTTATCTAACACTTGTTTATCTTTGAGTTTTCAAGAGGGCAAAATTATGCTTGGCACATGGCAAGCAGTTTATTTATGGGAACATCGATTTGATCAAAAAGAAAGAATTATAAATGTACATATAATTGGTGAGAAAAATCAAAATATTTATAATGTAATAAAGTCAGATTAGTTATTTATGGAACCTTACCTTTTACAAGATGGTGAATTGAAGGAATTAGTTTTCAAAATACCTGGATGGGAAATTAAGTCTGAACAAATCCAAAGAGAATTTAACTTCGCTAATTTTATTGAAGCCTTCTCTTTTATGACTAAAATTGCTTTAATCTGTGAGAAATACAACCATCATCCTAACTGGGAAAATGTTTATTCAAAAGTAATAATTAGATTAAATACACATGATTTGGGAGGCATTACAAATCTGGATCAAACACTAGCTTCAGAAATCAATAAAATTTTCGGTCAATAAAATTACAAATCTAAATAAATTCATTTGAAGGAATTTCGTCAAAATGTCTAAAAAATTATTACCAGTTACGATTATTAGTGGATTTTTAGGTTCTGGCAAGACAACACTTCTAAATCATATTTTAAAAAATCAAATTGGTATTAAAACAGCTGTTCTAGTTAATGAATTTGGAGAAATCGGAATAGATAATGACCTAATAATAGAAGGCTCAGAAGATATGATCGAATTAAATAATGGCTGTATATGTTGCTCTATCAATGGCGAATTATTAAATACAGTATCCAAAGTTTTAGACAGATCTGAAAAAATAGACTATTTAATTGTTGAGACAACTGGGCTAGCAGATCCATTACCAGTAGCTATGACTTTTGCGGCTGGTGATCTTAGAGAACAAGTAAGATTAGACTCAATAATCACTGTTATTGATGGAGAAAATTTTGATTTTGAAATTAATAATACAAGTGTCGCCTACTCTCAAATTTTATACGGAGATATCCTCCTTCTTAATAAATGTGATTTAGTGAATGAAGAACAATTACAGAAAGTAGAATTTTTTATAAATAAAATAAAAAAAGAACCAAGGATCTTGAGATCAACCAATAGTGAAGTTGGATTACAAACAATAATGAGCGTAGGTCTATTTGAAACAGATACTTATCAATTCGAGAATGATAAAAAAAATATAGAAGACAATTCACACGAACACTCTTCTCATTCACACGAACACTCTTCTCATTCACACGAACACTCTTCTCATTCACACGAACACTCTTCTCATTCACACAAACACTCTTCTCATTCACACGAACACTCTTCTCATTCACACGATTTGATCAATAATATCGAGGGTTTCACCTCAGTTTCTTATGAGACATTTGAACCATTTTCCTTAAGGAAGTTTCAATATTTCTTAGATAATCAAATATCACAAAATGTATTTAGAGCAAAAGGGATATTATGGTTTATGGAAAGTGAAAGAAAACACATTTTTCACCTGTCTGGGAAACGGTTCTCTCTAGATGATGAAGAATGGACAAAAGAAAAATCTAACAAGATAGTATTAATTGGGAAAAAGTTAGATCATCAAACTATTAAGAATCAACTTTCATCATGTAGATTTAATTCAGATTAGAGTACAAAGTAGGATTTAATTAATTTTTGAAAATACTTATTAAAGAATTAAAAAAAGCAGTAACCGAATTAAAACTTCTTTATATCACTTCGTTTATTGTTGCACTCTTAGTAATCATTCCAATTTCGAATTTTCTTCTAGAAGGAATTGATTACGTTATTAGTGGAAATTTTTCATTAGGTATTGCAGGTGAAGAAGAAGTACTAGGCACTTTAAAAATTTTAGCGCTGACAAGTTTATTTGGAGGAGGCTTAGGAACCTTAAATGGATGGTTACTTTCAAATTGTGATTTTAAGTTCAGAAAAGTTCTCCGTATTTGTCAGCTAGTTCCACTAGCTGCCCCAGCATATTTAATAACCGCTGTTTTGCAGGATTTAGGAAGTATTTTTGGGTATCAAGTAACTGGTTTATGGTGGGGGGTTTTAATACTTTCGATTTCTACTTATCCATATGTATTCATTCTTGCTAACGAAAGTTTTAATAAATTTGGAGTTAATCAAATCAATGCTAGTAGAGGATTAGGAGTTGGACCATGGAAGAGCTTCTTTAAAATCGCTTTACCAATGGCGTTACCAGCACTAATAACAGGAATAAGTTTAATGTGCATGGAAGTAATGAATGAGTTAGGTACATTTGCATTATTAAATATTCCAAGTATTTCTACAGGTATAGCCGAAAATTGGATAATTGAGGGTAATCCAAAAAGTGCTATTGGATTATCATTGGTAGCCTTGTTAATAATTTTCACTTTAATTATTTTTGAAAAATTCTCGAGAAGAAAATCAAAGAGGTGGAGTGAGAATCCTGCATCACAAGATTCTCAAGGATGGAAATTAAAAAAAACTAGAGCTCTTTTGGCAATAACCCTATCCTTATTTCCTCCAATTTTCTCTTTTGGAATCCCATGTTTTTGGATTCTGCTAAATATCGATCAAATTCAAAAAGGGTTATCTATAGAATTACTGACCCTATCAATAAGGACTATTAGTCTAGGGCTTTTTACTGCATTCATAACAATGCTATTCTCCTTAATAATTTCCTTAGCTAGACGTCCAAATAAAAGTTTATTACTAGGACTAATAACAAACCTTGCGGGAATAGGTTACGCAATTCCTGGCACGGTATTAGCTTTATCTTTAATAAGCATTTCTTCTTCAAAATTCAATTTCATTGCTATTTGCTTACTAATATGGGGTTATCTTGTCCGATTTCTGACTATTTCTAAGGGTTCTATTGATTCAAGCCTTGAGAGAATTTCTCCTAGTCTTGATGAAGCGGCACTTGGACTAGGAGAGAATTGGCTGGGAATCATCAAAAGAATTCATCTACCTCTACTCCAAGGACCAATATTTGTAGGATCACTTTTGGTTTTTGTAGACACGATAAAAGAATTACCCATAACGTTTATTTTAAGACCATTCGATTTCGATACATTATCTGTGAGAATATATCAATATGCTGGAGATGAAAGAATGGTAGAGGCAATATTACCAACAATTCTTATCATAACTTTAGGACTTATTGCATCAATTACATTGATACCAAGTTTAGAGAAAAAAAACTAAATTCTTTTAAACAGTTTTCTAATTAAAAAAGGTAAGCTTAACAATAAATCTGCCGAGGTAGATATAACCCTAAAATAAATTAAGCTAACAAGAATTATATTTTGTGGAATATTTCTGCCAACAAAAAAAAGGAGGCAGGCTTCAAAAACGCCAACTCCCCCTGGAGCTGTTGGGACTACCAAACCTAGAGACCATGACAAAGAAAAGATCACTAATAAAAATATGATGTTGAGAGTATTATTTGTATAAAAAGTATTTAGGCAAATATAAAACCCAATAAATTTAGATAAAACAAAACCAATTTCAAGTAATAACGCTCTGGCAGGGAAAAAAGAAATTATATTTATTCTCTTTTCAAATGGATCCTTTGAATTTGTAAGTCTCAAAACCTCAAACATCTTCCCCTTAAGAGACTCTAATCTTTTTAATACAATATAAATTAATTTCCTATTTAAAAATACTAAAGGCAAAATTAAAAAAAAGTATATTGGTGAAGAAAGTACTCCCAGCGATGCCAACAAGAAAGCTCCACTCAACATAAAGTAAGGTTCTATAAGTGTCGAATACAAAGCAATCTGAGGATTACTTATTTTTTTTATGAAATTAAATCTTTCAACAAAATGCCAAATCCCTCCTGGAACGTATTTAAGAATATTGGTTAAAACATAAAAAGAAACTAGATTATTACTTTTAAATTCTTTCCCGAACCATTTAACTATATATTTCCAAGCATAAGCGTTAAGGTAAATACTTAAAACACAAAATAAAAATGATAAAGATAAGTTACTTCCATTTTTTTCTAAATTAATATTAAAAGAAATTTGATCAATATTATTAAAGAAATAGATGCAAAAATAGAACAAACTTGAAATAAAGAAAATACTCTTTAACCCACCAAAATTAATTTTTTTAATAAATTTCCAATATGGTTTATAACTTATATTAAATCTCATTTCCAGTTTTCAAATGGTTTAAATTTTTTACTTGACTCTTTTATTATTTTTCTTATTTCGTCAGTTGATATTTTATGCTCTAGTTTTAATCTCAAAACTTCGTCATTTTCTGGTTTCATAGTTATTGATCCATCTGGTTTCAAAGTCTGTTTAACTTTTATATTTCCAAAAGTCGTTGAACATTCTCCTCTCCTTCTAAGTAATATCCACCTTGATTGGGTCCTTTCACGGACTCCAATAGTATTGGAGTAATTAAACCATAATCGCCTAAAAAATTCTCTTTTCTCTAGTGGCAAGATTGCCTGAATAGAAAATCCAATTCTATTTTTTTTCATATTAATAGCTTGATAAGAAACGTCGTAAGCTCCTTCAATTCTCAGTTTCTCTACAAAATTAGAAATATCTTCAGGTGTTTGGTCATCAATCCATGCCTCTTGAACAGATATCTCTTCACATTTTGGATTAATTTTTTCATTAATATAAGAATCCTCAAATGAAGTAATTTTATAAACTCTTACCAAATTAGGGAATGGGAATTTTAGTTCACCAATGCCTACCCCATAAGAGTTAATAGAATATTTTGAAGGAGGTTGCAGATAGTCGACTAAATTAGTGAGTAAAGCAATACCAGTTGGTGTAGATAGTTCACCCTCTATTGAATCAAAGCTTGATAAAAACTTAATGTTTTTTTGTCTTACTAGCTCTATTACAGCAGGAGGAGGTACAGATAATTTTCCATGTTCAGTTTGAACAAAACCTTTACCTAACATTGGTTCATTACAATAAACCTTCTTTGGATTTAAGTAATTCAATGCAGCACATACTCCTATAATATCCACTAATGAGTCAATAGCTCCAATTTCATGAAAATGAACATCCTCAGATTTGATGCCATGAACTTTTCCTTCCGCACATGCTAAAGATTCAAACACTTCATAAATTATTTGCTTTAATTTATCTTCTAAATGCCCATTTGAAACAAGTTCTCTAATACTTCTCCAAGTTCTTTTTATAGGAATACAATCAATATTCTCAACCTTTGCCTTGATCCCTCGGATTGAATAACTTTTCGATTCTTTAAACTCTAGATGATATAGATCCTTTAATCCAAGATCAATAAGTGGCTTTTCAATGACTGTTTTAGGCACACCTAAATCATAAAAAGCTCCTAACAACATATCCCCAGAGATGCCTGGAGAACATTCAATTAAAAGATCTTCCATAAATCAAAGATTTCTTGATTGGTAAAATTACGATAAAAATCAACCTTTCATTCTAGTTATTTTCAGAAAGATCTTTTTCAATAACTTTGTACCTGATTAATTTCAAAGTCTTTCCATCTCTATTGACATCTAAACTTACAAAACTATTAAGAAGGTCAAGAGAAAGCTCACCTTTTATGACTAATTTAAAATTTTTATTTTTTAAATTCTTTAACTTTGAAGCAGAGCAAATTTTAATAACAATTTCTTGTTTTTTAGTGTTTACATAAACTAATTCTCCTCTAACAGAAAAATAATTATCTTTTAAATCTAATTCCTCCAATAATATTTCAAATTTTGTTTTTGAAGAATTATTTGGGAAATCATTCAGTTGGTAAGGATCCCATATTCCTGCAATCTGTAAATGCAAGTTTTGAGTATTTTTATTCTTTGGATAAACAACCCAATAATAACTTTTCTTTAAATCAATATGCTTTTTTAACAGTGATAATGCTTTACCTAGTACTACTGTTTCAATTTTTTCGCCTTCATTATCAGTTAAAAAGCCTCTATTTAATTGCTCACTGTCATGGGGAGTAAATTTACCATTAATAATACCGATTGCTCTGTACTGCAATTGATTAGTAACTTGTGGGATAGGGTTTTTTAACATATTAAGATTTTGAAATGACAATTTATCGTATTAAATTTCTTATTTTTCCTCCAAACTATTAAAAGACTTTAACGCATCGTCAATAGCATCAGAAGGACTAGTCGCATCATTCATACTATTTTGTCTCCTAATCATTTCCACAATTTCAAATGGATTGGTGGGGAAAACTGAACCATCCTCTTCTGCTTTTGTTGAGTTATCGATTTCTAATTCTTCAAATAAATATTCAGCCTTTAAGAAATCACCTTTTAAGGAAATTAAGGAAATAAAAAAAATCATTAAATATGTTGACTTAGGTAGGCTTTTGCAAAAATAATTTTTCATTTTATTTAATTTCAAAGTTCTTTAATGCCCAAAATTTCTGCTAACTTAATTTTACATAATTTGGTAGAAATTTGTTAATAGCAACTTGGAATGTTAACTCTATAAGAACCAGACTTTCACAAATAATAGATTGGATGAATCAAGTCAATCCAGATATTCTATGTTTGCAGGAAACAAAAGTTATAGATGATAGTTTCCCAATTGAACCTTTTGAAAAATTAGGATACTCAGTGGAGGTCTACGGACAAAAATCATACAACGGTGTTGCTATTATTTCAAAAATAAAAGCGGAAAATGTTAAAAAAGGATTCTACGGTAGTCCCGACTCTGATCAAAATATAGACATTTTCTTAGATCAAAAAAGATTAATTTCTGCTGATATTAATGGTATTAAGATAATAAATGTCTATGTACCAAATGGATCTTCTCTAGAATCTAGTAAGTTCGGATACAAAATTAATTGGTTAAGTTGTTTAGCTTCATTTTTGGATGAGCAAGAAAAAAAAGGAGAATTAATTTGTCTTATGGGTGATTTTAATGTTGCTCCATCTAACTTAGATATTCATGATCCAAAGAAATATGAAGGAGGAATAATGGCATCTGAGATTGAGAGAAATGCCCTAAATAATGTTCTGAAAGAAAGATTAATAGATTCTTTCAGGATTTTTGAAAAAAATACTGGCCATTGGAGTTGGTGGGATTACCGTAATAACGCATATGAATTAAATAAAGGTTGGAGAATAGACCATATATACATCAGCAAAGAACTGTCATCAAAACTTAAAAGTTGTGTCATAGACAGCTCACCTAGAGGGAATTCACGTCCAAGTGATCATGCCCCAGTAATGATAGATCTTAACTTAAACGACACAAATGAAGATTTTTTTGAGGATGAGGATAATTTTTTCGAAATATAAATAAAATAATTTAATTTTCTTTAATACCTGAAAACGCTTATTAATAAAGAGTTATCTGGGATAATATTGATTTCTATCGTGATTTCCTAAAAATTAATAATTTACAATCCAAATTATCGCAATAAAAATATCATAATGTAGAATTTCAATCTGATTGACAAAATTTTCACTTATTTCTAATTTAGAACATGACAAATTTTTTCTCAAAGCATCATTTAGTTAAATTGTGACTGAAATATTAAATTGCACCAAATCAGAAGAAATTTTTTCTGCCGCCCAAGAATTAATGCCCGGAGGAGTTAGCTCTCCAGTAAGAGCTTTTAAGTCTGTAGGAGGTCAGCCCATTGTTTTTGATAGAGTCAAAGGTCCTTTTGCTTGGGATATTGATGGAAATAGATATATTGATTATATAGGAAGTTGGGGGCCAGCTATATGTGGACATGCTCACCCTGAAGTTACAACGGCATTACAGGAAGCAATTGAAAAAGGCACTAGCTTTGGTGCTCCATGCGTTTTAGAGAACAAACTTGCTGAAATGGTAATAGATGCAGTCCCATCTGTAGAAATGGTTAGATTTGTTAATAGCGGAACTGAAGCCTGTATGGCTGTTTTGAGGCTTATGCGAGCATTTACTGGAAGAGATAAAGTTATTAAATTTGATGGTTGCTATCACGGCCATGCAGATATGTTTTTAGTGAAAGCAGGATCAGGTGTTGCCACTCTAGGTTTACCAGATTCTCCAGGGGTTCCACGAACAACAACTGCTAACACACTTACTGCTCCCTACAATGATCTTGAAGCAGTAAAAAAATTATTTTCTGAAAATCCTGATGCCATTTCAGGAGTGATTCTTGAGCCTATTGTTGGTAATGCTGGATTTATTACTCCAGAGCCTGGATTCTTGGAAGGATTAAGAGAATTAACAACTGAGAATGGATCCCTATTAGTTTTTGACGAAGTAATGACTGGATTCAGAATAAGTTATGGAGGCGCTCAAGAAAAATTTGGTGTTACTCCTGATTTAACCACACTTGGGAAAGTAATTGGTGGAGGCCTACCTGTTGGAGCTTATGGAGGCAAGAAAGAAATAATGTCAATGGTAGCGCCTTCTGGACCGGTATACCAGGCAGGCACTTTGAGCGGAAACCCACTCGCAATGACTGCTGGAATAAAAACTCTTGAACTACTTAAACAAGAAGGTACATACGATAAACTAGATTCAACAACTTCTAGATTAATTGAAGGGATAATTCAGTCTGCAGAGAATAATGGAATAGCTATTAACGGTGGAAGTGTAAGCGCTATGTTTGGATTTTTCTTATGTGATGGTCCAGTTAGGAACTTTGAAGAAGCTAAAACAAATGATGCTGAACTTTTTAGGAAGTTGCATAGGCAGATGCTTCAACGAGGAATTTACTTGGCGCCAAGTCCTTTTGAAGCTGGTTTCACATCACTAGCTCATAGCGAAGAAGAAATTGATAAAACTATCGAGGCTTTTGATCAATCTTTTAATGAGATAAAAAAATAATCATTTACTTAAAGAAAAATAAGTAAATGATTAACTGATAAAGAAAAATTAATTTTAAAAAATTATCTTTTGCCACCAACTATTACTGGGGGAGTTCTTCCTTCTGAACCTGGAAGGCCAGGAACAACTTGTGTACTTCCATCCCATTTATCAAGAAATAATTTGAAAAGTACTTGATCGTCGAGACTTTTATTTAATGTCTCATATCTAAGTGCTTCTTGTTCAGCAATTTCCACTTCTGTCTTTGCTCTTAGTAATTGCTGACCAGCTATTTGCTTTTGTTCAATAGCAGCTCTGTATTCTTCAGCAATCTCTAATCCGGTAAGATCTAAACTTTTAACATCTACATAATCGAATGAATTTAGTTCTTGAGCCACAGTATCTCCTACTTTTTCAGAAATCACTGCAAATTCAGTAGCAATTGTTTCTAGCTCATATTGAGAAAAAACTGATTTTAGAGCTTTGAGTAAAGATGGCTGGACAATTTTTTGATAAACATCGCTATTTCTGCTTGCAATGGTTGCAAAAATTCTTCCTGCTTCATTAGGTTTTACTGAATACTTAACAGTAGCTGTAGCCCTAATAACCTGAAGATCTTTAGTTAAAGTTTCAAATTTTTCTGGTTGAACTTGAGTTTTAATATCAAATGGAAATACAGACTGAATAAATGGAAGTTTAAAGTTTAAACCAGCTCTCCGAGAGGGGCCACTTACTTTCCCTAATGTTGTAACTACTGCAACTTGTCCAGACGGAACAACAAATAGGGATTGGGTGAGCAAAAGGAAACCAGTGAAAGATAATACAATCAGTAATGTTGCTGTCCCACCAGGACCTGTTGGTGTGACATTTTTAAAGGATGTTGACATTAAATTTATTCTTTTAATTAATCATATTTAAATAGACTAATTAGTGCATTAATAACGCATTTAATTAAAATATTTTTTTAATAATTGTAAAAAGAGATATAAATATTATTTTATTAAATGTTTAATTTAAATTCATGCAAAAGTTGTAAATAAAGGTCCTCATCTATCTCCCTAATGTCATATTCAGAGGGCAAAACACCATGCTTATGTTCATGAACTGCCATCCAACAAAATTTTTCTATTTCTCCATCTGAAAAACGAGGATATTCTTTTACCTTAATAAACAATTTTTTAATAAGAGATTCTGGATAATATGCCATTTTGTTAAATAGTCTTATTAAATATTTTATCTAAAGTTAGCAGCCTTTAGAGGAATGTTTAAAGACTCTTCCAAGTCACTAACAAGTTTAATTGCTAATTGAAGATCATTTTTGCTCTTGCTCGAGACTCTGAGTGTTTCTCCATTGATGCTGACATTAATCTTTTTTATTTGATCTCTAATATTTTTACTAATTTTTTTTGCTATTTCTTGTTTAATGCCCTGTTTTAACAGAATTGTCTGTTTCACTCTATTACCACTCACTATTTCAATTTCACCGTAGTCGAAAATCTTTAAAGATAAGTTTCTTTTTATTGCCTTTTGTCTAATTATGTCATTTACAGCATTTAAGGTTAGTTCACTATTAGTTGTTATAAAAATATTTTCTTTATCTAAATCAACTGAAGTATCAGTTCCTTTCAGATCGTAACGCTGAGAAATCTCTCTTTTTACTTGATCCAAAGTATTAACTAATTCCTGTCTCTCAAAATCAGAAACCACATCAAATGAAAAACTTTCTGCCATCGTAATTTTTTAAACGCAAGATTATTATTCAGCATAAATCAGATTTAATAAAGGGGAAATGTATTAATCTAATCAAAAAATAACAAACTAACCACTTTTCCCATTTCTTCAGCGCATCTACAACTATTTAGTAAGGTTTCACTATCGTGAAAGGCAAAACATATTAGTTGATCACACCTAGTAATAATTTCTTGATTACAAAGGCTACTGGCTAATGGCAAAGGTAATTCATCATTTTCACTTTTCTCAACCAAATGCATAACCCGTTCAAGTTGATCCTTGATTTCGGGTATTTGTCTATCAAGGCTTTGTGGTAATAAAACAGTCAATAATGATGGATTAATATCTAACACAGCTCGAATAACAGCAGCATTAACCCCTTGAGATCCAGATGTAAGAATATTATGTCCCTCCTCTGCTAAGGACCTTGCTATTAACTCAATTAAGTGGATATCGACAACTGGTACATGTCTACTGCCCAAGAAAGCAATCCTCCTCTTCCCATTATCTTGGAGTTTTGCAAGTTCTTGAGCTAAGGCATCAACGCCTTCAGTTGCTGGTAGATCTAAAGAGCGACTCAAAATAAAATTGTACCTATATTTGAAATTAGCATTTATCTGAAAAATTGCAGGGAAAATCTATCTTTTCTAGAATTCTTTTTAGATTTACATGCTCCTGAACTAATTGAACAGCATAAGAAGCTTTAATTGATTCATGTATTCTGACATGACCAAAAGCTTGTTCAATAATTTCTACGGCAGCAAGAGTGTCTAATTCGACTTTTAAAATTGGCACTTCCAATTCCTCTGCTCTATGAATCATTTGTGACAAAGGTTCTCCCAAACCGGTTAAAATGAGGCATTGCGTCGAAGCTTCCAAGGCCGCAAGTTGAATATCAGTTCTGTCAGCTCCAGTAACTACAGCCATATTTCGTCTCCGTCTGAAAAATTCCATTGCAGAATTAACACCCATTGCACCAATGCTTAATGTTTCAACAAGTAATTGATCTTTTTCAGGGCAACAAAGTACTTCGGCATTTAATCTTCTTACAAGTTCACCGACAGTGACACTTCTTAGGAGAGGTGATTTAGGCATCACTCCAAACACTTCAATATTCATGTCATCAAGAGAAGATATTATCTGATTCTTAACTGTTTCAACTTCTTGAGGTAAAACTGCATTCAATACAACTCCTGCCAAATGATCTCCTAATTGTTTTTTTGCATCAAGTAATGCATCTACGCTTTTACAATCTTCCCATAAATTCACAATTAAAACTTTCGCGTCTAAACTCTCAGCTAGTTGTGGGAGGCTTAAACCATAAATCATTCCTTCATGCAGACTTCCAGCCGCTTCAAGAATATTTAATCCTTCAAAATCATCATTAACCAATTCCAAAATTTGATCAAAACCTTTTCCAGGAAGCAAGTCTTTATTAGAGATTCGTTTTTCAGCTGATATATTATCCAATAATCCTACAGAAGAAATTAAATTCTCCTCTTCAATATTTAATGTAGATCCAATAAACTTAACATCATCATCTATTAATCCTTCGTAAGACATTGAAGGTAGATTAGTAAGTTCTATACATGTTGCTAGAGGTTTACCAATACGTACTTTTTTTTTCTCCTGTAAGAGTCTCTTTGCTATCCCAAGAACCAATGCAGACTTCCCGCTAAATGGTTCACATGAACCAATTAATAATATATTGCTCATAATTTTTTTAAATTATCTATCAATAGGTTCAAGATAATATTTTTTTTTGAACTAAACAAATATTTATTTATGAGTTTTAATCAAATAAGTAAAAAAATATTTTTTTCAGTAAATTTATTTTAGTAATTTGATTATTCATCAAAATCAAAAAAAAAATGACAAATACAATGGAAAACGAAAAAACTATTGGAATTACTGGGGCTTCGGGAGCACTAGGGCAAGAACTAATAAAGTTGTTTCGTCAGAAAGGACATAAAGTGATTGGATTCACTCATAGTAAAACCAATCCTGAAAAAAATTTTGCATCTCCTAACGAATGGATTAAATGGGAATGCGGGAAAGAATCAACATTAAAAAAGCATCTAAGAAAGATAGATATTTTAATTTTGAATCACGGCATTTATAATTTGAGTAGAGAAAATTTAAATTATGAAAACTCAATCGAAATAAATGCATTAAGCAAATTCAGATTTTTAAATTTATTTGAAGATATTGCCTTAACAAATAAGTCATTAATAAAAAAAGAGATTTGGATTAACACATCTGAAGCAGAAATATTACCAGCCCTAAATCCATCATATGAGATAAGTAAATCCCTAATTGGCAAATTAGTTTCTTTCAAGAAAAATCTTCTTAACAAAGATACTAAGAAAAAATTAATTATAAAGAAAATCATCTTAGGACCTTTCAAATCAGAACTAAATCCTATTGGGATTATGAGTCCCAAATTTGTTTCCAAGAGGATTTATGATTTAGCCAATTCGAAAAGTCATTTAATAATAATTAGTCCAAATCCATTAACTTACCTACTTTTCCCCTTGAAAGAGTTATTTATTTTTTTGTATTGCCAACTTATCTATAAGTACAAATCTTAGTGGCTAGAAATCTCTATCTGTCAATATTTCAATACCATCTTTTAAAACAACTATTGTATGCTCCCACTGAGCCGATAATTTTCCATCTTTTGTTATAACCGTCCATCTATCATTTAATGTTTTACAAAATTTACTCCCTTCATTAACTATAGGTTCCACAGCTAATGTCATTCCTTCACGAAGAACTATATTTGGCAATTCGTTGGTTCGAAAATTGAATACTGAAGGTTCTTCGTGAAGATTTCTTCCAACTCCATGACCTGTATAATCTTCGACAACACTAAATCCATTTTTTATAACAATATCTTCAATTTCACCAGCCACATCAAGAAGTGTATTCCCTGCCTTGATTTTTGAAAGCCCCGCATATAAAGCTTTAAATGCTACTTCACTAAGGTTTTGAGCCTTTGAACTAACTTCTCCTACACATATTGATATACAACTATCGCCATGAAAGCCATCTAAAAATGCCCCTGTATCAATTTTAACTAAGTCACCATTCTTAATTATTTTATTTTTACTTGGTATTCCATGAACGACCTCATTATTAATACTAGAACAAATACTAGAAGGGAAACCATGATAACCTTTAAAACTTGGCACAGCTCCAAAACTTTTTATCCTCTTTTCTGCGAAATCATCTAAATCTTTTGTGCTCATTCCCGGTTTAATTAAGTCATTAATTTCCCTTAGAACTGTTGCTACTATTCTGCTAGATTTTTTCATCAAATTTATTTCTCGTGCAGACTTTATTTCAATTCCTCTACTCCTCTGAATGAATGGAACTTGATCATTAGTTTTGGAATTATTTTTATTTAATAAAAGATCTGCAAAATGTTTCATTGGAATAAATAATGGTAATAGGTAAATATCATCAAAATAGCCATTATGGACTTGGCTATCTTAAATCTATCAATAACAATGGGAAACAGGAATGAATTTTTTAAATAATTCTAGGCAATTTCATAAAGCTTTGGCTCCTTGGGTTTTTCTTCCATTATTTTTATCTGCAATTACTGGGCTTATTTATAGGATTTCAAAAGATTTATTAGGTTACTCTAGAGACCAAGTTCATTGGTTAATGTCGCTCCATGAGGGGGAATGGCTTGGAAATAATGGAGAATTAATATATGTATTTTTAAATTCTCTTGGAGTTTTATGGATGCTCATAACAGGATTCCAAATGTTTTCAAAAACAATTTCATTTACCAAAAAGGTTACTAAAGGCGAGTCAAAGGGTTAAGATATTAAACTTGTAGGACAAAAAAGACTAAAATGGCTAAAGAGAAACAAGAAAATGAGTTAGAAAACAGCATCAAAACTGACGGATCAATTGATGTGGCAGTTGAAGAGAAAGGAAAAAACATAGTTTCTGAAACTACAAAGAAAATAAATTATTACAACCTTATTGAGGAATTTGAAAATGAACAATTAAAAAAAGAATTACCCGAAATTTATGTTGGAGACACTGTTAAAGTTGGTGTGAGAATTACAGAAGGTAACAAAGAGAGAGTTCAACCTTATGAAGGTGTTGTCATAGCAAAAAGGCATGGGGGTCTTAACCAAACAATTACAGTTAGAAGAATTTTCCAAGGAATAGGTGTTGAAAGAGTATTTATGCTACATAGTCCACAAGTTGCCTCTCTAAAAGTTGAACGTAGAGGTAAAGTAAGGAGAGCTAAGTTATTCTATTTAAGAGATAGAGTAGGAAAAGCTACTCGCGTAAAACAACGCTTTGATCGATAAACTTGTAACTTAACAAGCTTATTGGTCACAAAGACGCTTATAATCTTTAAATGCGTCGTTAGTTCAGTTGGTAGAACGCAGGTCTCCAAAACCTGATGTCGGGGGTTCAAGTCCTCCACGACGCGTTTAATCAACATTATGTAAATCATTTTTTCATAAGATGGAGTTAGATCTTCAACCTGGGGACGTAGTTAAAGTCCTCGAATCAGCAGCTTTAGGATGGGTTCGTGCAAGAGTCATCAGAGTTAAATCTGGTGGAAGAGTTGTTGTACAAAGTGACCAAGGCAGAGAATTTACCGCCAGAGGTAATCAAGTTAGATTGATAGAACCTGCTGGCTTTAGACCTCAAAAATAAATAGTTTTTCATTTTTAGATAGCCCTAAAACTAACTATTTCTTTAAATTCCTCAAATTAATAAATTTTTTTTATTACAACAACATTAATTCAGTATTATCATCTGATAATTTTAAGAATGAAGTTCTAATTAAATTTAGAACTAAAAGCACTGGGACCGTAGTTCAACTGGTTAGAGCACCGCCCTGTCACGGCGGAAGTTGCGGGTTCGAATCCCGTCGGTCCCGTTTTTTTCTAAAAAAATTTGGAAAAACGTTTAAGATTAGCTCCAAGTCCAACAGGTTTATTTCATATTGGTACAGCTCGAACAGCATTATTCAACTGGTTGTATGCGCAAAAAATAGGAGGTAAATTCCTCATCAGAATAGAAGATACAGATTTTCTCCGATCTAAATCTGAATACACAGCAAATATATTAGAAGGTTTGAAATGGCTTGGACTTAAATGGGATGAAGAGCCTGTGAATCAAAGTGAACGAATTTCTATTCACAAAAACTACATCAAAAAGCTGTTGGAATGTGGAGCTGCATATAGATGCTTTACTACAGAAGATGAGATTTCTGAGCTAAGAGAAGAACAAAAAAAGAAAGGATTACCCCCTAAGCATGACAATAGGCACAGAAATCTTTCAAAAGAAGAAATAGAAACATTCATATCCAAAGGAAGGACTTCCGTAATTAGGTTTAAGATTGACGAAAAAATAAAAATCACATGGGTAGATCAGATAAGGGGCGAGATTAAATGGCAAGGCAAGGACTTGGGGGGAGATTTAGTCTTATCAAGAAGGGCTTTGGAATATGAGATTGGAGATCCTTTGTATAATCTTGCAGTTGTAATTGATGATAATTTCATGAATATCACTCATGTAGTTAGGGGGGAAGACCATATCTCAAATACTGCTAAACAAATATTGATCTATAAAGCATTAGATTTTAAATTACCAACGTTTTCACATACTCCTCTAATACTAAATGAAGAAGGGAAAAAATTATCTAAGAGAGATTGCGTTACTTCAATCGACGAATTTAAAGATATGGGATATTTACCTGAAGCGTTAGCAAACTATATGGCCTTTCTAGGTTGGTCCCCAAAATCTGTTGAGGGTGAAATACTCTCACTTGACGAGATATCTAAAATTTTTGACTTATCAGATATAAATAAAGCTGGAGCAAAATTCAATTGGGAAAAACTAAACTGGATTAATTCTCAATATATAAAGAATATGGATTCAATCAAGTTAAGTAAGATCATTCAGAGATACTGGGATGATTTAGGTTGGGAACCTCCATCTAAAGAATGGGCTATAAAATTAGTAACTTTGATTAGAGACTCGATGATCCTTTTAAAAGATGCTATTGATCAATCAAAACCATTTTTCTTATTACCGCCAATTCAAAAAGAGGGTCAAAATTTTCTCGAAAACATTGATAGCAAAGCTTCTCTAAAACTTATATTAAATTATTTAATAGAACAAAAGACCGTAAAACTAGATAAAGAGAAAGCCAAGGAAATAATAAACGAAATCTCAAAAAGGCATAATGTAAAAAAAGGGATTTTAATGAAATCATTAAGAGTGGCCTTTTTTGGTTGTCTAAGTGGGCCAGATTTAATTCAAAGTTGGGAACTCTTCTCAGAGAGTCAAAGTGATCTATTGAGAATTGAAAGATGTCTTATTACTATCTAGTATTTTTTTGTGCTAAATCAAGTCGATTCGCCAAAGGTTTAGCCGTAAGTCCTTGAATTCCTACTGTCATTAATATAGTAAGAAAAACTAAGCCTTGTAGACGTCCAGCCCCAAGGATACCAGCCTGCTCTAATCTGATAGAAAAAAGAGAGGCTACTGCTGCAGTAACAATACCTCTTGGAGCTAACCAGGCTAAAAATACTTTTTCCTTTAAGTTTAATTCTCTGCCCATTGTTGCTAAAAAGATAGCAATAGGACGAACAATTATCATTATCATAAAAACGCAAACCACCCCTCCCCAACCCAGCGGACTTAATTCACCCCAAGAAACATCCGCTGCCAAAAGAGGGAAAAGAACTGTTATTGCTAATTGAGCCAATTCACCTATTAGATTATCCAATCTATCCTTATCAATTATTTCTCTTTTACCCACAATAAATCCTGAAGCGACAGATGCAGGCAATCCTGATTCTGGTAAAAAATATTCACAAATTCCATACACAAGGAAAATAAAACCAAGGGTAACCTGGAGTTCTATACCAAATGAGGCTTCATTTTTTATTTTTTTTAAAATTTCTGATAGTAACCATCCTGAACTTAAACCTATTAGAACTCCGCCCCCTAATCTTTGCATTAATGCAATAAATACATCGTTAATCCCACGTAGGTCCCCTAAAGTCAGTTCTAAAAGTAACAAAGCTAGGACTGCACCAATTGGTTCAAGTAACAACCCCTCAGCTTTTAAAACTTCCGAAAGAGGGGAAGTTAATTTTATTTGTTCAACTAATGGAGAGACTACTGTTGGTCCAGTAGCTAGAACTATGGCACTATATATTCCTGCAACTTGCCATGAAAGACCAGCCAGCCAATGAGCAATAAAGATTCCAGCTGATAATGAAATAAATAGTCTTAATAATGAAATTTTCAAAACAGTATTTCTTATATTCCCTTCAGGCAATTTTAAATTCAGTCCCCCTTCAAATAGAACTAAGCAGACTAAAAGTCCAACAATAGTTTCAAGCCCTTGTCCAAGATCTAAAGGCTCAACTAATCCTAAGCCTGATCTTCCGATGAATAATCCAGAAAGTAATAAAATAACAACACTTGGGAATCCTGTAAAAGAAGAGAATAGTCGAGCACAAGCACCTGCGAATACAGTTATTCCCCAAAGTAATCCAAGCCTTTCAGGCGTCATATAAACTTATAAATAATAAAAACTATTAATTATTTTGATTAAATCAATAATCTCATCACAAGTCCATTAAATAGAATACTTTTTAATTTAATTAATCAGCTGAACAAAGCTCAAATCCATTAAATCTCTCAAAACCACTTATAAGTCAAACAATTTTTCTCTACTAGGAAAATTGGCTTATTAAAGCAATAACAATAAGAATTATTCCTATACCAATAGTTGCCATCCTTCCATTCCATATTTCAGCTTGCGGGGTAAACCCTCTTTTCCATAAATTCAGTTCCTGCTTATCAACAAGGTTTTTTGTTTCTTTAATCTCGATTTTAGGTTGTTTGTTCATTGAAGTTAGAAAGGAGGGTTTTCTTCATAAAGGGTATTGGCTTGTTCAATTGATAGTCTTCCTGATACACCTAATTTAAGGGAACTTAAATGATCCTTAAATTTGATCCTGAACAACGCTGCTGCTCCAATCATCGCCGCATTATCTGTACAAAGATTAAGGGGAGCTAAATGAACTTTAATAGATTTTTTACTAGCTTCATTAATCATCATTTTTCTTAATGTATTATTAGCAGCCACTCCTCCAACAACAACAATATTATCCAAGCTATGATCTATTGCACATCTTATAGTTCTCTCTACCAAGACCTCTGCCACTACCCTCTCAAAACTTGCAGCAATATCAGGAACTGGGACAGTCTTACCGTCTAAATTTATTTTCTCAACTAATCTTAAAACAGCAGTTTTTAGACCACTAAAAGAGAAATCATATTTAAGAAATCCGCCCTTTTTATCAGAAATCCTACATTTTGGTAAATTGAATTTCATAGGATCCCCATTTTTAGCAATCTTTTCAATTGCCGGTCCTCCGGGATAACTAAGACCTAATAATCTTCCAACTTTATCAAAGGCTTCTCCAGCTGCATCATCAAAACTTTTTCCAAGTCTTTGCATTCCCCTTCTATTATCAACCTTTATCAATTCTGTATGTCCGCCACTCACAAGTAATGTAAGAAAAGATTTCTTTGGATAGTTTTCTGAAAATAGAATTGAAGATAAATGCCCCTCTAAATGATGAATTCCCAAGAATGGCTTTGAATGTAACATGCAAAGTGATCTTGCAGTTATGGATCCAACTCGCAAACATCCAACTAATCCAGGAGCTACAGTTGATGCAATATAATCAACTTCCTCAATTTTCATTTTTGATACTGTTAAAGCCTTTTCTAAAACAAAAGGTAATGACTCTAGATGCTTTCTAGCTGCAAGTTCAGGAACAACTCCTCCCCATTTTGAATGATCCTCAATTTGAGATGCAATGATATTTGAATGAATAATGAAAGTATCGCCAATATTAGAAACTATTGAGACAGATGTCTCATCACAACTTGTTTCAATAGCTAAAACTTTACGCATATTTGGTTCAACTTGTTCTATTTTAATATTAATTTCTTACTTAACACACTATAAAGGAATTAAAGATTGCAACTTATGAAATTCTTTTTTTCAATCATAACCTCGTTTTTTCTGTTCCTAGGAATTACTCCAATTGCCTTAGCTGCTAATGGGCCTGCCTTAAACGCAGACAGAGCAAGCACAGAATTTACTGCATCAGCACTCAATAAATGCTCTGAAAATCCTAGGTTCATTGAGAGAGCAAGTTCTGCTACTACTCAAAAAGACATAGCAAGATTTGAAAGATATGGCAAAGCATCTTGCGGTGATGATGGCTTACCTCATTTAATTTTGGGAGCCCCATTAGAACCATGGGGAGCACTTTTAAACAGAGGCCATGAAGGAGACCTTCTTATTCCAGGCACAATATTTATATATATTGCTGGCATAATTGGTTGGTCAGGGAGAGAGTATCTAATTGAATCTAAAAAGACTAAAAATCCTGCTGACATGGAAATCTTTATAGACTTCGGGCTAGCCCAGAAATGTCTTATAAAAGGAGCCCAGTGGCCATTACTTGCAAACAAGCAAGGAAGAAGTGGAGAACTTAGAGAATCAGATAAAAACATCACTCTAAATGGTCCACGCTAAACCTTAACTTAAATATTAATCAAAAAAATGTTCAAACTATTTAGTACAAAATACATGAGATCAGCTCCTGTCGTAGCAGCAGCTTGGATTACTATGACCGCAGGAATCATTATTGAATTTAATAGATTTTTCCCAGACTTATTATTCCACCCAATGAGCTGATTAGAGAGAGAATAGTCAAGTTTGTATTAACTTGATTATTCTTTTAGCTGTTTCATCAACATTGTGATTTGTTAATTGAAAATCAAATTGATTTGATACTGAAATCTCATAACTAGCCCTTAAGAGTCTTTTTTTAATTGCCTCTTCTTTTTCTGTGCCCCTATTTCTTATTCTTCTCTCTAGCTCTGCTTTGTCCGGAGGGAGTAAAAATATTGAAAGTGATTCAGGAAACTTTTCCTTTATTTGCTTAGCACCTTCCACTTCAATTTCAAGTAAAACGTTAAATCCCTTTTTAATTTTCTCATTGACAGAAGATAAAGGAGTTCCATAATAGTTCCCAGCAAATTGAGCCCATTCAAGAAAAAGGTTTTTTTTAATCATTTCTTTAAACTTTTCTTGATTCAAAAAGTAATAGTTTTCTCCCTCCTTCTCTCCCTCTCTAGGTTCTCTAGTGGTTGCAGATATTGAAAGCCAAATATTTTTATCTTTACCTAATATTTCTTTAACAACAGTTCCTTTACCCACCCCGCTAGGTCCGGTAAGGATAATGAGTTTTTTTTGATTTTTCATATAAAAAAGTTTTACAGTAAAATGAACATCTTGTGAATTAAAAAGAAATAATGCAAAAAAGTGTGCCGCAGATAATGGATATTACATCGATTAGATCTGTCTTGCATTATTTAACAAAGAACATTTTACCTACAAAGTTCGAAACTGCCCAACAACCACAGCCTAATACTATTCAATTATGTTTCAGAGGCGTTGATTCTCAAACTTGGTTAGAAGTTTCATGGAATGGTGACTCTCCCAGAATACTAAAGATAAATAAGCCAGAAAAGATTGGAAGAGAAAGCACACTTTCTAAACAAATCAGATACGGATTAAAATATATGGCTTTAATTTCGATTAATCAAGATGATTTCGAGAGAGTTATAAAATTTGGTTTTGCAAAAAAACCTGGAGATGATATTAGCAAGTATTTAATTTTTGAGTTAATGGGAAAACATAGTAATATTTTTTATTTGGATAATAAATATAAAATAATTGCAGTAGGTAAGCAAATCAATTCAAGTCAATCTAGTTTTAGAACAATTTCAACAGGGTCAATTTATTCTGACCCTCCAGTCAATCTCAAAAAACGACCTAGAGAAGATGAGTCTTTTCAATCATGGAAAGACTCAATTTCAACAGTACCTGAATCTTTAAAATACTGTTTAATAAATACCTACCAAGGAGTAAGCCCTATCCTCACAAAACAATTAGAGGTAGTTAGTAACACTAGCTATTCGGAAATAATGGAAAAAAATATTGATTTCATTAGCGATGCGAACTTAAAGGAGATATTTAAAAGTTGGAAGATATGGATAAATAGGTTTAACAACAATAACTTTAATTTTTCAATATTTAATAAATGTTTTTATTGCGTTTGGTTTTTAGATAAAGAAATTAACTGTGAAAATAAAATAGATTTATGCACTGGTTTAGAGAATTATTATGATTATCATTTAAAACAAAAAAAACTTGAATTCTTAGTAAAAAAAATTGAAGGGATAATTTTCAAACAAACTAATAATGAAAAAAAGAATTTAAATGCTCAATATGATCTTCTATCAAAGTCAGAAAACTACAAAGTATATAAAGAAAAAGCTGACAAGATATTCACAACAAATGAGATCAAAAAACAAGATATTATTAGAGGACAAAAACTCTATAAAAAATCAAAAAAACTAAAAAGATCTAGAGAATTGATAAAAGAAAGACTCAATATTTACAAAACTAATCTGGATAGATTAGATGAATTCACTACACTTTTAGAAAATCTAAATTCTTTAAATCATGAAGATCTGATTGTAAAAATTAAACTATTAGAAGAAATTATTGAAGAAATTTGTAACGAGTTTAATATTCATCTAAAGAGGCAAAGAGAAGATAAGAAAAGTTCATCTGAGATACAATCTTCACCAATGCAAGTTGATACTCCTACAGGATTGAAGCTTCAAGTTGGGAGAAATATGAGGCAAAATGATTTAATAAGCTTTAAGTTTTCAAAAAAGGGCGATCTATGGTTTCATGCACAGGAATCTCCAGGAAGTCATGTGGTTTTAAAGTCTTCATCTCAAGCAGCATCTGAACAAGATCTTCAAATTGCTGCAGATCTAGCTGCTTTATTTAGTAAGGCAAAAAGAAACATTAAAGTTCCAATTAATTTAGTAAAGATTAAAGATTTGCAAAAAATAAAAAAAGGAGGACCTGGATGCGTTTCCTTTAAAAATGTAGAAATTATTTGGGGAAATCCTACAAGAGGAGAAGATTACATTAAAAAAAATCTTAAAACTGTAATTTAGTTTATAATAAAAAAAAATTTATAAATCTAAATGTTTGATTTTCTTTTGGGTACTCATGAATTTTTAGGAAATCATAGTTTTCCAGAATTTATTGTTGGATATCTATTTGGCGCTGCATTAATAATTGGAGCTCCTACTGTTTTCTTATTACTTGCCTTCGTAAGTGCTCTAATGAAAACAAATGGAAAAATGGGTGGGTATAGAGAGTATGAAACTTATGGAGAATCATCTTTAAATGATGCCCCTCCTTTCTTATTACCAGATCCAACCAATCCTAAATGAAGCAAATAACTAAATTGATCAAAAATAAAATTTGACTTTGGCGAGAGTAATTTTAAACCTTTTTCTTACAAAATCTTTATCAAACAATAATGAAAGGTACAGGTCAGGGTGAAAATAAATCTTCAGATAGAATGACTTTTAGTGATCATTTAGAAGAGCTTCGTCAACGAATACTAAACTCAATTTACTCAATACTTATTTCAATATTCTTTAGTTTTCTAATTATAAAGCCATTAATATCTTTTTTAGAAATTCCAGCTGGCGATATTCATTTATTACAACTTGCTCCAGGAGAGTTTTTATTTGTCGCTATTAAAGTTGCAGGTTACAGCGGGTTAATAGTTTCTATGCCTTATATTTTTTATCAAATAATATTGTTCATCTCACCTGGATTAACAAAACAAGAAAAAAGCCTTATCTTGCCCGCAGTTTTTGGTTCAGGTCTTCTATTTTTTTTAGGATTAATTTTTTCATGGTGGATATTAGTTCCTGCCGCCATTAATTTCTTTATTACTTTTGGTGCTGACATTGTTGAACCAACATGGTCGATAGAGAGATATTTTGATTTCGTTCTTTTATTAATGTCTAGCACTGCATTAGCTTTTCAATTACCAGTATTACAATTTATTCTTGGTTCTCTTGGAATAATTACTACAGAGAAAATGATTTCGAATTGGAAAATAGTTGTAATCTCCTCCGCAATCTTATCTGCAGTGATTACCCCTTCAACAGACCCATTGACAATGTCATTGCTATCTATATCGATTGTATTTTTATTTTTTGTGGGTACTGGATTAACTTACTTATCAGAAAATCTCAAGTCAAAAACTCTTTCATCTTCTCATTAATATTTAATTTCAAGCTGACAGCTCTACCTAACCTTGGCCTAGCATTGACTTTCTTTAGCCATTCCCTTACTTCCTCTGAGTATCCACCTCTATTTAAAATCTCAATTTTATCTGCTATCGATTTTTTATATTCAACTTCACTTAGAGGAAATGATTCCTGTCCAAGGAATCCCCACATCATTTGAAAATAGACAAATTTTCCTCTTCTAAAGAGTCTAAAGTCATATTTTTTTCCCCAGCGATGAATCAAATAATGAATAACTTCATCAACTAGTAATGGTTTCATTTGAATCAAATAATTAAGACTTCCAAAACTTTTACTTTAAATTATTAAAAGTCCTATCTATTTGCAACAGAAATTGAGCAATTTGATCCATAATAAATATTAAATAACAGAACCAAGTAGCGAATGACTCAATTAAGTTCCAATGATGTCCCTTCAATGGGTCGAAGGCAATTTATGAATCTTCTTACATTTGGTACTGCGACTGGTGTAGCTTTAGGAGCCCTCTATCCCGTAGCTAATTATTTCATGCCTTTAAGAGCAGGTGGTGGTGGTGGTGGAACTTCTGCTAAAGATGAATTAGGGAATCCAGTAACTAAGACAGGATGGTTAGCCAACCATCAAGCAGGTGACAGAAGCCTAGTACAGGGTCTCAAAGGAGATCCAACTTATTTAATAGTTAATGAGGGTGGGGAAATAGGAGAATTTGGTTTAAATGCAATTTGTACTCATTTAGGTTGCGTTGTCCCATGGGATAGTGGCGCTAATAAATTTATATGTCCTTGTCATGGTAGTCAGTACGATACAAATGGGAAGGTAGTCAGAGGTCCTGCTCCTTTATCTTTAGCACTGGCTCATGTAGATATTGAAGATGATGCCGTACTTGTAAAACAATGGTCAGAAACAGACTTTAGAACTAATGAAAATCCTTGGTGGGCATAAAAAAATGAAAGATCTTAAAAATCAAATCATGAGAAAAACAACTTTATTCATCTTCACTCTGCTCTTCATTTCGAGCATTGTATTTTATCCTAAGACCACTTTTGCTTATCCATTTTGGGCTCAGCAAAACTACGAATCCCCAAGAGAAGCTACAGGAAAGATAGTCTGTGCGAATTGTCATCTAGCTCAAATGCCTACTATTGCAGAGGTTCCGCAATCTGTTGGTGCTGATAGTGTTTTTAAAGCTGTTGTCAAAATACCTTACAAAAATGACTTGAAAGAGATCGGAGCTGATGGTTCTGAAGTTCCATTACAAGTTGGTGCCGTTGTAATGCTGCCTGATGGCTTTAAACTTGCTCCACAAGAAAGATGGACCGAAGAAATCAAAGAGGAGACAGAAGGGGTTTATTTCACTAATTACAGTGAAGAGAAAGATAATATCATCATCGTTGGTCCTTTGCCCGGCGATACCAATAAAGAAATCGTTTTCCCTGTACTTTCCCCTGATCCATCAACTAATAAAGAATATCACTATGGGAAATACTCGTTACATATAGGAGGCAATAGAGGTAGAGGTCAGGTATACCCAACTGGAGACAAAAGCAATAATGTAGTTTTCACCTCTTCCAGTTCAGGAACTATTAATTCAATAGACACAATTGAAGATGGTAGCTATAAGATCAATATAGAAAACGATAATGGTGAGATAACTACTGAATCAGTACCTGTTGGTCCTCAAATTATCGTAAAAGCACAAGACAAAATTAATGCAGGTGATCCACTTACTAATGATCCCAACGTTGGCGGCTTTGGGCAATTAGATGCTGAAGTTGTACTTCAAAGCCCCTACAGAGTAATTGGATTAATTGCATTCTTTATTGGTGTAGGTCTAACACAAATACTTTTAGTATTAAAGAAAAAACAAGTAGAAAAAGTGCAAGCAGCAGAGGGTATCTAACTTTCTTTCTAAATGCTTATATTTCAAGCTTTTATACAATCTCCAGGTGAAACATTTTTAAATTTAGGATTTCTTACAATTCGATGGTATGGATTACTAATTTCGGTTTCAGTTTTAATAGGCCTATTTGTCTCTAAAAAACTTGCAAAGGCAAGGAATATTAACCCACAATACATTAGTGAAATACTTCCATCATTAATAATCTTTGCAATAATTGGAGCTAGAGCTTATTACGTAATATTTGAGTGGAGGCAATATAGCGGAGAGAACTTTTTTACTTCTTTAGAACTATTCAATAACACCATTCAAATACCTTCTTTTCTGGCAGTTTGGGAAGGAGGCATAGCAATCCATGGAGGTCTAATTGGAGGATTATTATCTATTATTTATTTCTGTAAATCGAAAAACATTCATTTAAAAACTTTTATAGATATATTAATACCCTCGATTATTCTTGGACAATCTATAGGAAGGTGGGGGAATTTTTTCAATAACGAAGCCTTTGGAGTGCCTACAAATTTGCCTTGGAAATTATTTATACCTATCCAAAATAGGCCTTTAGAATTTATTAATTACGAATTTTTTCATCCTACTTTTCTCTATGAGTCATTGTGGAATTTTTTAATATTCATCCTCCTTATTTTTATCTTTAATAAACAGAATAAAACAGATTTTTTTAGGCCTGGCTTTATTAGCTGTCTTTATTTAATAAGTTATAGCTTTGGAAGATTCTGGATTGAAGGCTTAAGAACTGATCCACTATGTATTGGTGGGCTTCCGCCTTTCTGTAGTGGCGGTATAAGAATGGCTCAATTTATAAGTATTTTTCTATTTTCTTCTGGATTAATTGGAATATTTTTTTTAAGATTAAGAACATATAGTGGTAAAAACAGAAAGAATGGATAAAAAAATATCCTTTATTGGCGTTGGTCCGGGCGATCCCGATTTATTAACACTAAAAGCTTTAAAAAAGATAAAAATTGCAGATGTCATTATTTGGACTGATTCTCTAATTCCTGAAAAGATTTTAGATTTTTCTAAAGAAGGTTCTGAAAATATAAAAACGAGTTCGCTCAACTTAGAGCAAATCACCTCAATTATGATAAAAAAATTTCAGGAAGGGAAAACTGTTATAAGATTGCATGATGGAGACCCTTGTCTTTTTGGCGCGATTAGAGAACAAATAGAAATTTTAAAAAAAGAAAAAATTGAAATCGAAGTTATTCCAGGTGTAAGTGCTTTTCAAGTCGCAGCAGCATATCATGAAGCTGAGTTAACTATCCCTGACGTAACGCAAACAATAATTTTAACAAGAGCAGGAGGAAGAACTGGTATGCCCGCGAAAGAATCTCTGAAAGATCTTGCGAAACATAATTCCTCTTTATGCCTTTATCTAAGTGCTAGGCATGTAAAAAGGTCTCAAGAAACTTTACTAGAGTTTTATCCCCCAGAGACTAAAGTTATTGTTGGATTCAGAGTATCTTGGGATGATGGTTGGACATCATTAATAGAATTAAAAGATATGGAAAATTTTTCTATTGAAAAAAAATTAATTAGAACAACTATTTACATAATTAGCCCAGCAATTAATAATTCTGAAAACAGGTCAAATCTATACAATCCATCATATAGACATCTCTTTAGAAATAAATAATCGTAAAGTTGATAGAAAAATTTTAATCACTATAATTAGTAAAAATTTGTTTGCTTTGAAAGAAATAAAATCTAATCCAGAAGACAATAACAAAAAAGAACAATCCTCTTTAAAGAGAATTGGAAATTTTATTAAAGAGGCAAGGTTAAGTAGAGATCAGTCTGTTGAAGAATTGGCTTCTGATTTAAAAATTGGATCTCATCAACTTAAAGCCATTGAAGAAGGCAATCAAGAAGCGCTCCCTGAAAAAGTATTTGTCAAAGCAATGGTTCGTAGAATTTCACAGAAGCTGAAACTCGATACAGAATTTATAATGAATGAATTCATAACGGAGAGGCAAGAGATAAAAATAGAACAAATAGTTGAAGAAGTGGCTAAAAAAACTAATAAAACTAGACAATCTAAGGATATAAGTCCACTAGGTTTCTGGATATTTATTTTAATCTCAGGCTTTCTCGGACTAATCGCCTCATCCTTAATTTTTAATTTATTTTCAGAGTCTTTTCAGAATCAAACTCCAAAACAAGAACTTATTAAAAAAACTAAATAACTTTTAAATCCAAATTCTTTAGTTCTTTTATTACATTACGGCATAATCCCAAGTTCCATTTTTCAAGTAGAAGATCATTGTTTCTATTTAAAGGTAAAAGTTCAAATGTAAGAATATTCTCCTTCAATTTTATTTGAACTGAGGAGATTACCTTATCAGGTCTTTGATCAAGAGATGCTGCTAGTCTCAAAATTAACGACATTTCAAGAACTAATGTTTTATCTTCTTTGGATGTTAAATTTTGCCAAGACTCATGTCTTTTCTTAGGTAGAGTCTTTCTATGGTATCTAGCTATCGAAGCAATAATATTTGTTTCTGCTTCAGAATATCCCAACAACTCACAATTTTTTATTAAGTACCAAGAGTGTTTGTGATATGAACCAACATTTACGTATTTCCCACAACTATAAAGATTAGAAGCTGCCCAAAGAAATTCTTTAGCTTTAGAGTCATTATCGCTATGAAAGATATTTTTAGTCTGATCATAGATTTGAAAGGCAATATCGATAACTTTCTCAGCCCTTTTGTTATCTACTCCAAACTTTCTGGCCTGATGAACTATAGTTGTTTTTCTAATATTGCTTTGAATATTTAACTCGTTTTTTATTATCCCTTTACGAAGCATCCAATCAACAACTAAACCCTCTCTAAGCGCTCTCTCACTTATAGCTAATTCATTAAAGTTCAACATATCCATTGCGGTATTTAATATCAATGCGCCTGGAATAATTATTTCTGCTCTTCTCTCACTTAATGAAGGTATTTTCTTGATTTCCGAAACTGGCATTTTAATTAGTTTTTCCAATACATTCTGTAAATTTTCTCTTTTAAATTTATAACCATGCAACTTTTGTTTAGATTCTCCTAAATCATCTGAAATCAAATTTCCTAATGATGTTGCAGTGCCACTTGTTGCAATCATAGATAAAGGCTTATCTCCCTTAGATCTACTCTTTATTTTTCGAACGGATGGTTCTAAAGAACCTTGAATAAAAGTTTTTAGAAACTTCGATCTTTCTGAATTTAAAGGCTCTTTATTTAAAAAATCATTCTTAAGTCTTACCGCACCAACTCTCGAACTGGTAAGAGCTATTGCATCTTTTTTATCTGCAAGTATTAATTCTGTAGATCCTCCTCCAATATCTATGATTACATAAGATTGGTCTTCAAAAGCCATCCCAGAAAGAACACCAAGGTAAATTAATCTAGCTTCCTCAGAACCACTTATCAATTCTATTTGGATCTCAGTTTCATCAAGAACTCTTCGAATAAAATCTTGACCGTTTGGCGCTTCCCTAACTGCACTTGTTGCTGCTGTTACTATTTGATTTACTCCATTACTTTTACAATATTCCTTAAATCGCTTAAGAGTAACTAATGCTCTTTGGATTGATTCTTCAGTAAGATTACCCTCCTCATCTCTTTCTCCAAGACGAGTGGTTGATTTATCAGTGAATTTTATTGAAAATGATTTTAATTCTAGATTAATTTCTGCTACCAAGAGATGTGTAGAGTTAGTTCCAATATCTATCGAAGCTACTAAAATTTGCTTTTCTTGAAAATATCTTAAATCTTGTTTCTGTATCATTTCTTTTTATAAGATGCAGATATCTTTAATCCATTAATAAATATACTCAAGATTGATTGTTAAATAATAGAAATCACTTAATCCTAGTAAGATTATTTAAAGTTATGAAATATACAATAGTTTATATGCAAAATAAAAAACCAGAAATTAAATTAAGTACTTTTTTTGAATTATTAAGGTGGAATAAGCCGACTGGAAGAATAATCTTACTTATTCCTGCTGGATGGAGTTTATATTTAACACCAGATGCTAATCCAACATTTTTAATGTTGTTAAGAATAATCCTGGGAGGACTATTAGTAAGTGGATTAGGCTGCGTGGTTAATGATATTTGGGATAAAAAAATTGATCAAAGAGTTTTTAGGACAAAAAATAGACCTCTAGCTGCAAATACAATCGGTCTTAAAGCTGCTTATTCAATTCTTTTCTTTTTAATTTTATTTAGTTTCTTTTTAACCTTGTCACTACCTCAACCTGGAAGGCTGCTTTCCATTTCACTTGCTTTTTTAGCATTACCTATTATTTTAATTTATCCTTCTGCCAAAAGATGGTTTAAATATCCTCAATTAATATTATCAATATGCTGGGGTTTTGCTGTCTTAATTCCCTGGGCAGCCAATGAAGGAAATTTGAATAGTATTGTTTTATTGTTTTGCTGGCTAGCTACCATTTTTTGGACTTTTGGCTTTGACACGATTTATGCTTTAGCAGATAAAAAATATGATCTCAAAATTGGAATAAATAGTTCCGCTGTTAACCTCCAGAACAATACAAGAATAACTATTCAAATTTGTTATTTTTTAACTTCTAGTTTTCTCGCATTATGCGGATTTATTAATCAAATGGATTTTATTTTTTGGCCAATTTGGATTACAACGTCAATCTTAATGCAGAGAGATATACTAAAGGTATTTCCTGAGGAAAAGCAATCAATAAAAAATATTGGGAATCACTTCAAAAATCAATCAATTTATGGAGGATTCCTTTTATTAGGAATCATTATTGCCTCATAAATTCTAAATATGGATTTTAGATTAAAAAAAGGTGATCTAATCGATATTGTAACTCCAGGCTCCTTTATTGATAAAGAAGAAAATTTTCAAAAAGGCATAGAAATATTAAGAAAATGGGGCTTGGAAATTAATGAAAATAATTCTCTATCAAAAAAATTTGGTTATTTTGCAGGTGATGATCTAACTAGATTTGAAGAACTAGAAAAAGCACAAAATAGTAAGCTAATCATTTTTGCGAAAGGAGGCTGGGGTTCAGCAAGACTATTAGAAAAAGAACCTTCTTGGCAGCATGGTTTAATGCTTGGATTCTCAGATACATCTTCTTTATTACTATCTAAATATTCTCAAGGGTTTAATGGTTCTATTCATGGGCCCATGGTTACAAACCTTTTCAATGAGCCAGAGTGGAGTCTAGAGAGATTAAGAAATTTACTTTTTGAGGAATATGTTGAGGACATTAGAGGAATTCCTTTAAGAGGTGGAAAAGCGAAAGGAGATATTATAGTTTCTAACTTAACTATTGCTACTTTTTTAATTGGTACTAATCACTTTCCAGATTGCAGAGGAAAAATAATAATTTTTGAAGATATTAATGAAGATATTTATAAAATTGATCGCATGTTGACTTACCTCAGGATGACTAAAACACTTACTGAAATTGCGGGTATTGGATTCGGAAGTTTTTCAAATAATTCCTTCGACCTTGAATGGAAAGATTTACTAAAAAACTGCATTATCGAAAGACTCCAAGAGTTTGATTTTCCTATTCTTTTTGACCTCCCCATAGGCCACATATCAGGGAATGCATGCATCCCGTTAGGGTATGAAGCAACCTTAAATGGTGATAAAGGCATTCTTAGTATCAATAAACCTTTTTAACTAGGAGTTATTCAAAAAAAGTTTTGCTATTTTCAAATCTATTGGGGATGTAATTTTTATATTTGAATAAGTTCCTTCAATAATCTTTACCTTCCAATTAAGCATTTCGAATAGTGAGGCATCATCTGTGACTTTCCAGTTTTTATCAATTGCCATAGTATGAGCTTTTTTTAATCTATCTACTAAAAAGCCCTGAGGAGTTTGCGCTGCCCATAAGTAATTTCTATCTGGTGTTTCTTTAATAAAACCTTCATTATCCACAATCTTTATTGTGTCAGTTACCTTAGTAGCCAAAATAACAGCTTCATTCTCATCTAATTGGTTTGCGCATTGGTCTATCAATTCAGGATTAATTAGACATCGAGCACCATCATGAATTAAAACTTTTTCAGCATCTTTTGGCAGTGCATTTAAACCATTAAAAACTGACTTTTGTCTGGTATCTCCACCATTAATCCAATGAACTTTGTGGGCAAAGTTCTTTGCTGAATTTAATAATATTTCTTTATCTTTTGGTTGCCCAATTATTCCAACCCAGTTTGTTGAGCTTGCAGAAAATACAGATTTAAGTGTCCAATAAATCAAGGACTCTCCCTCTAAATCAATAAGTAATTTATTTTTTCCAGCTTTCATTCTGCTACCACTACCTGCAGCTGGTATTAAAAAGTGCACGATAAAAGGTCTTAATATTTTCTAGACAATTATAAATAAAAACAATATCTTTACACAAATAGTACTACGATTGACAATTATAAAATCTCATAATGTCCAATACAGATTCATTATCAGGAAAAGTTGCTTTAATCACTGGAGCTAGCAGAGGAATTGGTAAAGAAATTGCTTTAGAAATAAGTCGCTTAGGCGCAGAAGTTTTTATTAATTACTCTTCATCTGATGAAAAAGCTGAAGAAGTTGTAAATTCAATAAAAAATTCGGGAGGTAAAGCTCATAAATTAAAATTCGATGTATCAAAAGAGGATTCTGTAAGTTCAGCTTTTGAAGAAATCATAAAAATTAATGGCACCATTGATATCCTTATTAACAATGCTGGTATTACTAGAGATGGACTATTGATGAGAATGAAATCGGAACAATGGGATGACGTATTAAATACAAACTTAAAAGGAGTTTTTCTTTGTACAAAATATGCTTCAAAATTTATGATGAAAAAAAGAAGTGGTAGTATCGTAAATATTTCATCTGTTGTTGGATTAATTGGTAATCCTGGTCAAGCAAATTATTCTGCAGCCAAAGCTGGAGTTATTGGATTCACCAAAACTTGCGCTAAAGAATTTGCTTCAAGAGGTATAAACGTAAATGCAATAGCTCCAGGCTTTATAGAAACAGAGATGACTGAAAAACTTAATACTGAAGAGATTCTTAAAGTAATTCCTTTAGGGAAATTAGGAAGTTGTTCTCAAATTGCAAACTTAGTATCATTCCTTGTTTCGAGTAATGCTGGAAGTTACATTACAGGACAAACAATTAGTATTGACGGTGGTATGAGTATTTAATTATGTACTTTCGTAAGGTTGGCCCAATTCATCTCTCAACCTTCTAATTTTTTGTAAGAGTTTTAGTCTTCGACTTCTAGCAGTTAAAGTCAAGAAAAACCTTAGAGGAAAATATATTAGCGTCATAGCAATCGCTAGGATCGCAGTGAGAGTAAAAATAAGATTATTTGTTTCATCCATATCTTAAAGATACTCTTATTTAAATTAATTTGTATGCCTCATTAAAAGAAATTCGGCTTTCCCCACTTAATTAAATATCCCTTAAAAATGATTCTGTGGGAGATTAGAATAAGATAAAAGATCCAGTAAACATGGCAAAACAGTTAAGTTTTTCTAATGAATCAAGAGAAGCGCTAGAAAAAGGTGTAAATTTCGTAGCTAATGCAGTAAAGGTTACTATTGGGCCGAAGGCAAAAAACGTAGTAATAGAAAGAAAATTTGGTTCGCCAGATATAGTAAGAGATGGATCCACTGTCGCTAAAGAAATTGAGATTGAAAACCCTATTTCTAATTTAGGTGCGAAATTAATAGAACAAGTTGCATCCAAGACAAAAGAGACTGCTGGTGATGGAACAACAACAGCAACTATTTTGACTCAGAAGATGGTTCAGGAGGGATTAAAAAATATTGCTTCTGGTGCCAGTCCAATGGAGTTAAAAAAAGGTATGGAGTTAGGCCTAGCTTTTGTTTTAGAAAAATTAAGTTCCAAAAGTATTTCATTAAGTGGTTCTGATATCCAAAAAGTTGCAACAGTTAGTGCTGGAGGTGATGAAGAGATTGGATCTATAATTTCGAAAGCAATGGATATTGTTACTTCTGATGGCGTAATAACTGTTGAAGAATCTCAATCACTAGAAACAGAATTAGATATAACTGAAGGAATGTCTTTTGATAGAGGTTATAGTTCTCCATATTTTGTGACAGACCAAGAAAGACAAGTTTGTGAACTTGAAAACCCTAAAATATTAATAACTGATCAAAAAATCTCAACTTTAGTTGATCTGGTTCCAATACTTGAAGAAATTCAGAAGTCAGGCTCACCTTTTCTAATTCTTGCTGAAGATATCGAAGGAGAAGCTTTAACTACTCTGGTATTGAATAAGAATAGTGGAGTGTTAAATGTAGCTTCCGTAAGAGCTCCATTATTTGGTGAAAGAAGAAAAGCTGCCCTTGAAGATATTGCTATTCTTACTGGAGCTAAGTTAATTAGTGAAGATAAATCAATGAAACTAGATAAAGTATCGATTAATGATTTAGGCAAAGCAAAAAAAATAACTATCACAAAGGATAAAACTACAATTATTGCCTTCGAAGACACTAAAGATTTAGTTAAAGCGAGAGTTGAGAAATTAAAGAGAGAAGTTGATATAACTGAATCAGAATATGATCAGGATAAAATCAATGAAAGGATAGCCAAACTAGCTGGAGGAGTAGCTCTTATCAAAGTAGGAGCTGCAACAGAAACAGAGATGAAGTACAAAAAGTTGAGAATAGAAGATTCCCTTAATGCTACAAAAGCTGCTATTGAAGAGGGTGTTGTCTCTGGAGGGGGACAAACTTTAATTGAAATATCAGAGGATCTTTTAAATTTAAGTCAAACATCTTCCGATGATTTGAGAACAGGGCTAAATATATTAAAAGAAGCCCTTTTGGAACCTACTAAACAAATAGCAAAAAATGCTGGTTTTAATGGTGATGTAGTTGTAGCTGAAGTCAAAAGGCTTAACAAAGGCTTTAATGCTGATTCAGGAAAATATGAGGATTTAAAGGATTCAGGCATATTAGACCCAACCAAAGTAATAAGATTAGCTCTTCAAGATTCAGTATCTATTGCAGCTATGCTTCTCACAACAGAAGTTGCGATTGCTGACATTCCAGAACCTGAAGCCGTAGCCCCTGGAGGCCCAGGTGGGGATCCCATGGGAGGAATGGGTGGCATGGGCATGCCAGGAATGGGTGGTATGGGCATGCCAGGAATGGGTGGCATGGGTATGCCAGGAATGGGTGGTATGGGTATGCCAGGAATGGGTGGCATGGGTATGCCAGGAATGATGTAGAAATCTAACTAGCTTTTTTATCGTTATTAATCCACTTTCTTAAATTTTTAATATTAGGCAGTGGTAATTTCTGGGTATCAGTAAGTTGTTTTATATTATTAGAATTTTGAACTTTGCTAAATATTCCATTACTGCTAGAAGTTTCTAGACGATTTAATTCCCATTTTGTTTCTTCTATGTTTTCAAAAGTTTTTGATAATTCAAGTTTAATTTGTTCTTGATTTTCTTCTTCATCTACTTCATCCATTAAAGTGGTATGTTCTTGATTTTCTTCTTCAAGCTGATATTCCCTTAGAGCTGGGGTATGGATTAATAAATCATTTAAAGAATTAATCCCAAATCTATGCACCCACTTAAGAACAATATTTTCTTTAAGCAAAATATTATCTTCTGAAGAGGCTTTTTTAAAAACTTCTATTAGATGATTTTTTAAAAGCATAAATTTATTAATTTAACTTTCTATTTAACAGAGGCCTTATGATAATCAAGGAAAAAACTGTTAAAGAAAATAAAATTGATATACAACTCTTACAAGTTAAATCACCATATGGGGCATGTAAAGCCACTAATTCTAAATTCATAGTTTCTGTATAAGCAGTCCTAATAGGTTCAATCGCAAAAGTTAATGGATTTAATGAAGCTAACCACCCAAGCCAATTTGGCATGAAAGATATTGGAGCTAAAGCAGTGCTTGCAAAAAGAAGAGGTAAGTTTATTACAAATATAAGAGCGATTAATTCAATATGTCCCGGCAAAACAAACGCTAAACATAAACTTATTGATGTCACAAAAAGAACTAATAGAATAAGTGTTGAAAACACAATTACTAAACCATATAAGTTGGGCCATCCATAACCCAAAATATACGAAACAACCATTATTACAATACTCTGAACAAAGCTCAATATTGTTATGTAAAAAAAAGAAGATAAAACTATGGATAATCTACTGGTTAAAGGAGCCACAAGTAACCTATTAAGAAATCCAAACTCTCTATCAAACATTAAAGGAAGACCAGAGTTTAGGGCTCCGCTAAAAGCAGTAAAAACAATAAGTCCTGCTCCTAAAAAATTCCCATAAGAATCAACTCCTGGGAAAAAACCTTCAGGAGCTTTAGAGAATAATGCCCCAAACAAAAAAAGCCAAATTATGGGTTGTAATATTCCAGCTAAAAGAGTTGATGGTCTTCTTTTTAATTGGATAAATAATCTCTTTGTTAAGGCAAATGTTTCTTGATATAAAAAAAATAAATTATACTGTTTTAATTCCATAATTAGCAGTAATTAATATTCATTATAGTTAGTTACATAAAAGTTTTTTATCGCATTGATTGCTTTGATTCTTTTTTAAGATCTCTTTTCCCTGCCATAGAAATTTCGGCATCTAATAATGTTTTCCCAGTTGCCTGAAGATATACATCATCCAAGCTGGGCTGACTTTGGGTAAGAGAAAAAATTTCAAACTTTGAAAAGGCTAATTCCACTTTGAGCTTCGTAAGTAAATCTTTTTCCTTATCTGCTACAAAATTAATTGAGAAACCTTGGGCTTCATTAATGATAATCTGACTAATTCCATCTATTGAAGATAAAATCTGGCATATATTTTTTGCTTCTTCCTCATTACTAAATTCTTTAACTTTCAAAGTTACTCTATCTCCTCCTAATTTTTTTTTAAGTTCTGCAGGAGTCCCTTGGGCTATAACTCTTCCATCATCAATTATCACCAAACTATCTGCTAATTTATCTATTTCATCGAGATAGTGACTGCTTAAAATAATAGTCATTCCATCATTTCTCAAATCTTTCAAAAGTTGCCATATTATATTCCTACTTTCGATATCTAAACCAACAGTAGGTTCATCCAATATTAATACTTGGGGCAAGTGTAAAAGTCCAGCTGCAAGATCTATTCTTCTTTTCATTCCCCCTGAATAAGTTCCGCACTTACGATCTATCCAATCATTCATTTCTAATTGATCTATTAATTTTTTTATCCTTTCAAATTTTTTGTTTTTGTTGATGTGATAAAGGTCTGATTGAAAATCCAAAAGCTCTCTTCCAGTTAATATTTTATCAAGCGCAATATCCTGAGCAACATAACCAATTAATTCTCTAATTTTCCTTGAGTTTTTTATCAGATTAATATTATTTATAAAAACTTCGCCACTATCAGGCTCAATTAAAGTAGCAAGAATTTTTATCAGCGTTGATTTGCCAGCACCATTTGGACCTAGTATTCCGAATAATGTGCCAGCTTCAATGTCCATCGATAAATTTTTTAATGCCTCTATCTCTGAATATGATTTTGAGAGCTCTTTAACTTTTATATAATTCATCAAACTTACTAATTACTTAAAAAACATTTTACATCTAATTTAATTACTAATGATGGAAACTAACGAGAAAAATATTTGCATAGATTGCTGCTCAAATTCTACAGATAGTTGGGTTCTGGAAATTAATAACAAAAGACAAATACCAAACATATATAGAATAGACCACCTAAAAAGAGACTTTGCTCTTGAAAGATCGTCAGGGGATTTATTTAATTTATTTATTAATTGCAAAAGTCTGCCATTAAAAGGCAACAACATAATTCCGTATAGAAGACCACCTTCAGGTAAAGCAAAAACTCCCATAATACTCATAACAACTGTTGCCCATCCGTAACGAGAAATAGCTTTAGCGGTAAAAACAGATCCTTTAACAGTAGGAAGCATAGGAATACCAACAGATGCATAATCATCCTTTAATAAAATTGCAAGTGCCCAAAAATGAGCTGGAGTCCATAACATTACTAAACCAAACAACCACCATCCACTAAGACCTACATGTCCTGTAGCAGCAGATGCTCCGACCAATGGTGGTATCGCACCAGCAACTCCTCCAAAAACAATATTTTTAGTTGTACGTGGCTTCAAAATAACGGTATATAAAATCACGTAGCTAAATAAACCAAGAAGTGTAAGGCCCGCAGCTAAATAATTTACACCACTTATTAGTAGCATCGAAGCCGCCAAAGTACATGATACGGCGGCCAAAAAAACAGTCTCAGATGACAACTTACCTGCTGGCAAAGCTCTTTTGCTAGTCCTTATCATCCTTTTATCTAATTCCATTTCCCACAAGCAATTAAGAGCCCCAGCAGCTGCTGCTGCCAAAGCTCCTCCACCTAAAGTACAGATAAGTTTCGGGGAAGATAAAGGCCATTCCTCAGTTAAAGCCATTCCTCCCAAAGTTGTTGCCAGTAAAAGTGGTATTAGTCTGGGTTTGGCCACTTCAAGCCAAGGTGGCAATGTTAATCTTTTTCTTGAAGGTACAACTTCCTCCCTAATTGAAGATTTGTGGTTTAAAGTTTCAAAGTTACTACTGTTCATGAATTAATACCAACCATTTGTGAATTTAGGGAGTGATTTAGGTCCTTTTTGGCAAAAGGATTTCTAAAAATTAATGTTGTTAATATTGCAATAAATAAAGATGCGTTAAGTTGATGACCGATTATAAAAATAGGTTCATTCAAATTTGTTTTAAGACTTAAAACACCCAGTAGAATTTGGGAAATCAAAAGAAAAATAAGTGCAGAGAGATATTTCCAATTTTTATTAAACAAACTTCTCTTATAAATTGAAGTTGCAATAATCAACAAAATAGAAAAGGCAATTGGAAAAGCAAATAATTTATGTGTATCTAGAATTAGGCATTGTTTATTGAAAGATAAACAAATATGTGATGACCAGGTCGATGAAAGCCTTACTCCAATAAAAGATTGAATCAAAGTAAGTACTAGAGGAACAATTAACAATAATCTCCACCAAATTAATGGCTCTTCAATTTCGTCATTTTCTAAATTTTGATTTATTGAAATCGTTGTAATAAGAAGTAGAAACGCTATTAAAAGATGGCCCGTTACAGTATATGAATCGAGCAGGTTTATTACTGTTAAAGCTCCAAAAGATCCTTGGACAATAACAAGAAAAAGTAATAATGAATAAGTTTTAGGTAACCAATTTGGAATTTCTTTTTTCCATATAATTGAAAGTACAAATTGAAAAAGAATTAATATTCCAACCAGAAAAGCATCTAGACGATGAAACCACTCTAGAAATACTCTCAGATTCATATGACTAAAAGGCAAAAAAGATCCATAACATAATGGCCAATCTGGACAGGCAAGTCCCGCCTCCATGACTCTCGTAGCACCTCCAATTACGATTAGTGCGATAAGTGCAAGTACACTATGACTTCCCAACCTTTTTAAAATTGTCAGATATTTTGATTTATATAATTGGTTATTAATCAAATGGCTAAAACCTATATATTTTGCATAATAAATTAGATTCAAAAACTAAACATTAATTAAAAATTAATATGTTTAATTTAAAAAATAATTTACTAATTTAATCTTTTTTCCCTGACAATTAAATCTAAAAAGTTATTAATAATACGCCTTTTATTTCATAAATCTTAAGAAGTTGTGAATTTAAATGATTTTCTTTTAACAAAGGATGCAGGATTAAAAAAATTGAATATCTTGATAATATAAATATAAATTTTTAGAAATCAATTGTTAAATAAAAACATTTATTTAATACTAATTATTTCCCTCGTTTTTGCTATATCTTTCTGGATTGGTTTTAATGTAAATTTGCTCCCAGCGGAAGCAAGTATTAATGCACCAATTTACGATGAACTTTTTAAAATTCTTTTCATCATTGGATTAATTATTTTTATAGGAATGACAATAGCTGTTATTTACAGCTTATTTAAGTTTAGGAAAAGAAATGATCAGATAGGCGATGGTATAGCCTTAGAGGGAAATTTAAGCTTAGAAATTGTATGGACAATTATCCCTTCAATAATTGTTTTATTAATAGGTTTATATAGCTACAACATCTACGACCGAATGGGAGGGATGAAAGAACTAAATCATAACCACGAAATGATGAGTTCTAATCCTGAAAAAATATGGGCTGGAATAAGTCAAACTTCTGATAATGAAATAGCAATAAATAATTTATCAATTGAAGTTTCAGCTATGCAATTTGCATTTCTATTCAATTATCCCAAGGGCAATTTCATATCCGGAGAACTACACGTTCCTGTTGATCAAAAAGTATCAATGAAAATGGAATCCAAAGATGTCATTCATGCTTTTTGGGTACCAGAGTTCAGAATTAAACAGGATATTATTCCTGGACAACCGACTATTCTAAATTTCACTCCTACAAAAGTAGGAAAATATCCGATAATTTGCGCAGAATTATGTGGTCCATACCATGGAGGAATGAGAGCATCCATAATTGTTGAAGATGAATCTGATTACAACGATTGGTTTAACAAAAATAAAAAAACAGAGGTTAATTTATGACAATATCAATTGATCCACAAAAAACTAATAATGAAAGTCTTCAACCTAAAGGCTGGCTTAGATACTTTAGTTTTAGTCTTGATCATAAAGTAATTGGAATACAATACTTGGTTTGCGGTTTTCTTTTCTATTTAATTGGAGGAACTTTAGCGAGCGCTATAAGAATTGAACTAGCTAGTCCAATGTCTGACTTTATGCCAAGAGATGTATATAACCAAGTTTTAACCTTACACGGAACAATAATGATATTCCTTTGGATAGTGCCTGTAGTTAACGGTGCTTTTGGAAATTATTTAATTCCATTTTATGTTGGTGCAAGAGATATGGCATTTCCAAGATTAAATGCCGTAGCTTTTTGGCTAATTCCTCCTTCGGGTTTGATGCTGGTGGCAAGTTATTTTGTTGAAGGTGCTGCTCAGGCTGGATGGACGGCTTATCCACCCTTGAGCATAACTACTCCTCAATCGGGACAAATAATTTGGATTATGAGCGTTCTATTACTTGGAGGTAGTTCTATCTTTGGTGGAATAAACTTTATTGCCACTATTATCAAATTAAGAAGGCCTGGATTAAAACTTATGCAATTGCCAATGTATTGTTGGGCGATGCTTGGGACAAGTATATTAGTTGTTTTGTCAACTCCCGTTTTGGCAGGCACTTTAATTCTACTTAGCTTTGATATCATTGCTAATACTGGTTTTTTCAATCCTGTTTTAGGAGGCAATGTAGTAGTTTATCAGCATTTATTTTGGTTTTATTCTCATCCAGCTGTTTACATTATGGTACTTCCCGCTTTTGGTTTAGTTAGTGAAATACTTCCTGTACATGCTAGAAAACCACTTTTTGGATATACAACAATGGTTTTTTCAATAATGGGAATAGTTGTTCTAGGTTTAGTTGTTTGGGCTCATCACATGTTTACTAGTGGAACACCTCCCTGGATGAGATTGTTCTTTACTATCGCAACTGCATTTATTGCTGTTCCAACAGGGATAAAATTTTTCAATTGGGTTGCAACATTATGGGGAGGTAAAATATCCATCAATAGTGCAATCTTATTCTCTTGTGGATTTATTATAAATTTTGTTTTTGGAGGTATTACAGGAGTTGCTTTGGCACAGGTTCCTTTCGATATTCACGTACATGATACCTATTTCGTGGTAGCCCATTTTCATTACATAGTTTATGGAGGTACTGTTTTTATTATTTTCTCATCCATTTATCATTGGTTTCCCAAAGTAACTGGGAAAATGCTCAATGAAAAATTGGGAATTTTACATTTTATCATTACCTTTATTGGATTCAACTTGTGCTTTGCTCCTCAACATTGGCTCGGTTTAAATGGAATGCCTAGAAGAGTTGCAGAATATGATCCGCAATTCCAGTTCGTTAATCAAATAAGTAGTTTAGGGGCTCTCTTGATGGCTATAAGTACTATTCCTTTTTTAATTAACATATTCTTTAGTTTGAGAAACGGTAACGATTCTGGAGATAATCCTTGGAATGCTTTAACACCTGAATGGTTAACATCATCTCCTCCTCCAGTGGAAAATTGGGAAGGAGAAGCTCCATTAGTGGAAGAACCTTATGGCTATGGTAAACAATTTTCTGAACAAAAATAAAAACACATGACAACTCTAGATAGCTCAAAAGAAATTCAAAAAAGTAATTCAGAAGTTAATGAAAAACATGAAGACTTCAGAATGTTTGGTCTTGTAACTTTCTTAATTGCCGACGGGATGACCTTTGCTGGATTCTTCGCTGCTTATCTCACTTATAAAGCAGTAAATCCATTACCTGATGGTGCTATCTATGAATTAGAGCTTCCAATACCAACACTAAATACAATTTTATTACTTGTTAGTAGTGCAACTTTCCATAAGGCAGGTAAAGCACTTTTGAAAGATAAAAACGGTGATTCCCAAAAATGGTTATTTTTTACTGCTTCTCTTGGAATAATTTTTCTAATATGTCAATTATTTGAATATTTTCATTTACCTTTTGGATTAACCGATAATTTATTTGCAAGTACTTTTTATGCTCTTACAGGTTTTCATGGATTGCATGTCACATTAGGAACTTTAATGATTTTAATTATTGCTTGGCAATCAAGAGTAAATGGCGGAAGAGTAACAAGTCAAAATATGTTTCCTCTAGAAGCTGTTGAATTGTACTGGCATTTTGTAGATGGAATATGGGTAGTATTATTTATAATTTTGTATCTTTTATAAGAAAAAAAATTTAAAAATTAAGTATATTTTTTATTAATTTATATTGCCACAGTTCTCCTTTTTAGTAAGAATGTATAATTAGAAATCAGTTATATAATGCTCGAAGGAAAAGAACTACTTGAAAAAGCAAAATTACTTAGTCAGCATTCTGAAGATGAGATAGCAAGAGGTTGTGGGTATGTTGGTCCTAGCGGTAGGATCTTAAGAAAAAGTTTTTACAGGGCACTTATCGAAGCCAAAGGTTATAAACTAGGAAATGGTAAGGGAAAATCTGGGAATCGAGCTTCAAGAGGCAGGCAGGTAGAATTTAAAACTAAGGTTCACGGTAATGGGAACCTATTAATAGGTCACGCATACACCAAGAAATTAGGTCTTGAGCCTGGTCAGGAATTTAAAATTGATATAAAAAAAGAATCAAAGACGATTTATCTAATTCCATTAATTTAGAAACTATATATTACCAACCGTTTTCTTTAAGCCACTTTGAAGAGATATCATTTGTAGAAAAATCTTTTTTATTTTTCCTATTAAAAAAAAGTAATTTCTCTACATATTTAATTATTGCATCTGCCTCAAGGTTTACATTATCGCCAATATTTAAATTTTTCAGATTTGTGTTATGCCAAGTATGAGGAATGATGGCAATAGTAAATATGTCTCCATCCTTCTCATATTTTGCAATTGTAAGACTGATACCATTTACACAAATACTGCCTTTATTAACTATATATTTTGAAAAGTTATTATTTTTCCACTTTATTGATAAGAGCCAAGATTTCTCTAATTTTTCTATATTCTCAATTATTCCAAGGCCATCAACATGTCCACTGACTATATGCCCTCCTAGACGGTCAGATATCCTAAGAGCAGGCTCCAAATTAACAATTTGATTCAGGTTGGACTTTAATCCTAAAGTTGTTTTTTTTAATGTTTCCTCACTAACGTCAACAGTAAATTTATTTTGAAAGATTTCTTTAACTGTCAAACAAATTCCATCAACTGCTATGCTGTCACCGATTGCCATATCAAAAAAGTTATCTAGAATTTCAATTTCTAAAATATTTCTTTCCTGTTTTAGTTTTCCAATTGATTGAATTATTCCTGTGAACATAGATTAAAGAAAAATATTTTTACAAAATTTTGTATTTAATACATTTTACTTTAAATCATTTTCAACTATAAATAAATTAACGAATAAAAAAATGATCAAATTTATTAGATGATTATTCATTCACAAAAAAGATCATTTGGTAAAGGGGCAAAAGTGAGCTTATTCACTTTAGGTACAATGCGTGCAACTGAAAGTATCGAAAAAATGTATGGCATAATAAAAAATGCATATTATGCAGGAATTAACCATATAGAAACTGCACCTTCTTATGGTGATGCTGAATTACTTATTGGAAATGCAATAAAAAAACTAGCAATAGAAGAGAACATATCCGAAAAAAATTGGGTGATTACTACCAAAGTTTTACCAAAGGGTAATTTTGATTTTCTAAAAAATAATTTTAAAAATTCTCTTAAAAATTTAAATCGCGAGAAAATTAATAATCTTGCCATTCATGGACTTAACTTAAAACAACATCTAGATTGGGTTTTAGCTGGTGAAGGTAAAAAATTCATATCATGGATACTTGAGAAGGAACTAGTTGATCAAGTTGGTTTTAGTTCACACGGAAGTTATTCACTTATTAAAGAAGCAATTAACTGTGAAGTTTTTAGTTTTTGTAGTCTTCATTTACATTATTTAGATCAATCTAAAATTACTTTGGCAGAACAAGCTATAAAAAAAGGTATGGGAGTATTAGCAATATCGCCTGCTGATAAAGGTGGAAGATTATATTCTCCAAGTGATATTTTGTTAGAGGCATCTAAGCCTTTTCATCCATTAGAATTAGCGTATAGATTTCTTTTGGCAAAAGGGATTACAACTTTGTCATTGGGAGCTACAAACAAAGAAGATTTTGAATTTGCAAATAAACTTAGAAACTCTTTCGATAATCTTACAATTCTTGAAAAAAAGGCTCTCAATAAAATTGAGAACGTAGCTGATGAAAGATTAAATTCAACAAAATGTGAGCAATGCAGATCTTGTCTTCCATGCCCAAATGAAATACCTATTCCAGAAATACTTCGTTTAAGGAATATATATATTGGTTATGGCCAATTAGAATTTTCAAAAGAAAGATACAATTTAATAGGAAAAGCTGGCCACTGGTGGGAAGATAAAAATTCCTCCTTTTGTCAAGAGTGTAATAAATGTGTCCCTAGATGTCCTAGTAAATTAGATATACCAAATTTATTAAAGCAAACCCATAATTTATTAATTGAAAATCCCACAAAACGATTATGGGGTTAAAGATTCATTCCATAAATTTGTAAGATTTATTTTTTGTTCATTCGTTAAGACAGGGAAAGACCAACTATTGTCCCAACATTTCTGAGAAGGGCCTGAGATAGGAAACATCTGTGATTTATATTTACTTTGTAAATAATCACTTTTAAATGGTAGATACCAACCTTGACTTGCTAATTTATCTACTATTGATTTATTTTCCAAAGATTTAATCCATTCAATTAATAATGAAGTATTTAGATTGGATCGACTAAGTACAAAATGCCACATTAACGGCACTCCTTCGCTTGGGAAAACTAAAGAAAGCCTTGGATCTATTTTTAAATATTTTGAGCAGAAAATATAGGGAACTATCGCAACACAGGCATCAGAATTAATTAACCAATTGAGCATATTTTTATCATCAAATAACATTGCTTGGCTTTTGAGTTTATTTAAAGAATTAGATGAATTAATTTTTTCAGCAATTGACAATATTATTCTGGGACTTTGCGGAAAAATAATTTTTCCAGTTAATTTCTTACTTAAAAGAAAGTCCCAAGAAGTACTTGCTGAATTTATTAGTTCTTTATTATTTTTAATAATAATTGTGTAAGGTACAACTCCAATAGGAAATAATTTACGCCTTTGATTTTCAATAAAACTTCCTAAAAAATCTCGAGATCTCTTATCCAATTTTTCGATTAATGGATATTCATTTATTTTTTCAAATTCCTCAAAGTTTATACTATTAATCCATCCATCATTTATTAATGTAAAGTCAGAATTGAAAATTGTGTTTCTATTTTTTTGTAGCTGGATACTTTCAAAATTAATTTTTTCCTGCTTCCAATCTTTTGGAATCGTATCTTTAAAAGATTGTGGATAAAATGAATTTTGTAGTGCAATCTTTACTTTATTTGGAAGATTGCTGCAGGAGTTTAAGAGAAATATAAGCGAAAGTTTACCGCAATTTAAAAATTCTCTTCTGGTTGCAAATTTTGATAACATTCAACAATCCTTCTCTAAAGAAATTTGACCTAGACTCTTCATCATTTCCAAATTTTGTTGACAAAGTGAAACTATTTCATTATTTTTGAATCCCTTTAAGAAAGCAAGTATTGATATTCCACCAGCTCCTACTCCTTCTTTTACATGACCTAATTCATAATCCTTCAATTCTTTGTATTTTGAAGCTTTAAAATTCAAAGGACTTGCTAAACCTACTAAGTCGACATCATATTTCTCATTAATTAATTTTATTAAATCATTTAGAGAATTATCTTTTACTAGCCACCCAGTTGTTGCAATAAAAACATTTTCTATAAATTCATCTTTATTTTTTACATCTAAAAATTCTAAGACAAGAACAATAACAGCTAACATTTGACTTCCACCAGATAATATAACGGGTTGGTTAGCTAACCTAGCACCAATTAATAAACCTACTGAGAAAGCTTGGAAAGGATCTCCAACGGATGCAACGACATCAAAAGAGTTAAAATCATTCGTGAGATTTGCATTCAAAAGTCCTCTTTGAACTACTTTTCTTCTCAGTTCTCTTGGAGCTTTAAATAAACTACTACCTACCAAATTAGATACTCGTAAACCAAAAGCTTCCATTACTGCATGAGCAGTGGTGGTGCCGCCTGGTACAGATTCCGAAATCAAAATAGGTTGTTTTGAAGATTTCCCTATCGAAAGACCTCTTTCATAGAGATTTAAAACTCTCTCTTTAGTCATTGATTTACCAGTAGTAAGACACTTTGATGGTCCCAAATCCCTATCTTCTACAACCAAATGATTAAAGTAAGGCTTTACTCCTATTCCCAAAGGAACAACAACTGGATAAACATTAATAAGCTTTAAACAAACATAACTTATTAGAGCAGGAGTTACTCCTGCATTGAGTAGAGGTAATTTATATTTATGATATTTTGAAGCACCTTTAAGCAAAAATTCGGCATCTGCAAGAGCAGTTATTCTTCTAGATTTTGCATTAATACCTGCTGCTGAGATACCTGGAATTTGAGAGGTATTAGTTCCTGCAATTACAAGAAATATTTTGAAATTATTTATATTCTTTTTCAGTATTTCTATCCTATTAATTTTTCTTTTTTTCTTGCATTCATTACCAAAAAAATTTATACCTAATTCTGAACTATACATACTTATTTTTTTAATTATTTAAATCAACTAAGCTATTTAATAATCTTGGAGGATCTGGGATAGTTAATTTAAATCTTGGGAAAAGAGAATATGCAACTAAATGTACCGTTAAAACATAAACTATTTCTTGAAAAATTATTAATAAAATTGCACCTAATTGGATACTTAAAATTGAGGGAGAAAAAGGTAAATTTAATAATCCAATGACTTTTTCTATTAGACCATAACTTGCTCTGGTAATTAACACCCAAAGATTCTCTCCAACCAAGGTAGATAATGCTATTACTCGTAGGAAGAAACCAAGGGATCCAATAATAACTCCTATAGTTAAACTTAGTTTCCAACTCTTTTCTTTAAACCAACACCAGCCCAACCAAAAAGCCAGGATCCCATAAGGAAATAAAAATAAAGTTCCTCTAACGGGACCCATAATTATGAATAAAAGTAGAAATTGTATTAGGAGTCCTTCCAATACAGTTTTTGTACCTCTTCTCAAGTGCAGCAGGATCATTGGGAGAGGTAAAATCAACCTTAATAAAGCACCCCCAATTGGCAAATAATATAGGGCAACCCATAACAAAGATGAAAGAGATGCTAGATATGAGGTCTCTACAATATTTAATGCTTCAGTTTTTGTTGTGATTTTCATTTTTTTTTATTGAATATTTTTAATTAATTTTTATTCATACTTTTATTTTTTGAATCTAAAATACGTTGAATCTTTTCTATTTCAAAATTTAACTCAGAATTCCTTAATATGGTATTTAACTCTTCAGTAGGATCTTTAGGATCTACATCTTTCAAGATAAAAATTATTTTGTAAGATTGAAGCTCAATTTTTCTTTTTTTTGAAGAATTCTTAATTTCGTTATTTTGCTGTTTTTGTATTTTTTCGTTATTTATATCTTTTTTATTTCCTAGGTTAGATTTTGGCTTTTCTACTTTTTTTCTTTTTTCATTACTTTTATCATTAATCTTTTTATTTCCTAGGTTAGATTTTGGCTTTTCTACTTTTTTTCTTTTTTCATTACTTTTATCATTAATCTTTTTATTTCCTAGGTTAGATTTTGGCTTTTCTAAGGTTAGATTTTGGCTTTTCTACTTTTTTTCTTTTTTCATTACTTTTATCATTAATCTTTTTATTTCCTAGGTTAGATTTTGGCTTTTCTAAATTCTTTTGAGAATCTTCATCTTGGCTTATTTTTTCTAAATCATTAAAACTACTTTCAAGAAAATTTCCAATTCTTCCTCCAGAGCATGATTGCAATAAAATTAAAAAAATTAATAAAAAAAATTCTTTTTTTTTAAAGATCATATTTTTTTCTAACTTTTCTTTTTCCTTGTAGTTATTTTATTACTTATTTTTGTTTTTTTTGAAATAGATCCTTTTTTATCTTTTAGTTTTTCTTCTAGAAGGAATACGGCATCATCTATGGAGAATTTTTCTAAATCAGTATCTTTGGCAAGCGAAACATTAGTTTTGCCACATTTTAAATAAACCCCATATCTTCCATTTAATATTTGGATTTTTTCTTTAAATTCTTTTAGTTTTCCAAAGTCTTTAAGTACCTCTTGACCACCTCTACCCATCTTTGGCATTGCAAGAATTTCTAATGCTCGATTTAGATCAACTGTAAAAACATCATCCTCTTTTTTTAATGATCTATTTTCAGACTCATTTTCATTTTTAATCCATTTTATATAAGGTCCAAATCTTCCTCTATCAGCCTCAACAACACCCCCTTCAGGATGAACTCCTAACAATCTAGGCAAACTTAAAAGTACTAGAGCCTCATCTAAAGTTAGATCATCAGTTTTCAACTCTTTGGGTAATGAAGCTCTTCTTGGTTTGGCTTTATCCTGATCATTATTTCCCAATTGGACGTAAGGTCCATAGGGGCCGAATCTTAAAAAGACTTTTTCACCAGTTTTTGGATCAGTTCCAAGATCTGATGGACCACTTAGAATTTGATCAACTTGCTTTTTGTCCAAATCTCCCGGAGTAATATCCATTGGGAGATTACCTTTTGCCTGAATTTCATTACCAGATTCATCAATTTTTATACCCTCTAACCAAGGTCCGTTAGAGCCTATTCTGACTACGCAAGGGAGGTCGTCGAAATCAACTTGTCTATATGCTTTGCCATCAATATCTCCCTCTGTTTTTTGTACTTTCACCTCCAGACCATTTTTACCTTTATAGAAAGTCTCGAGGTATGGTAGCCACTCTAGATTACCTGAAGATATTTCATCCAAGGAAGATTCCATTTTTGCAGTAAACGTCGTATCTACTAGATCAGGAAAATGTTCTTCTAATAGAGCAGTAACAGCAAAAGCTGTAAATGTTGGGGCCAAAGTGTTGGAAGATATATTTGCATAGCCTCTATCCACAATTGTCCCAATAATGCTTGCATAGGTAGAAGGTCTTCCAATTCCCTCTTTTTCAAGGACTTTAACTAATGCAGCCTCTGTATATCTTGCAGGTGGTTTAGTTTCATGAAAAGTAGATTCCTTATCAGTAACTTCAAGGCATATTCCAGTTGTTAAGTTTGGGAGAATTATTTCTTGTTGTTCAAGTGATGAGCTCGGATCATCACTACCCTCGACATAAGCTCTGAAGAATCCTGCGAAATCAATACTTTTCCCGCTCGATTTAAATAATCCATCCCCTACACTAATTTCAGCATTGATCATAGTTAGTCTTGCTTCCGCCATTTGACTAGCTACAGTTCTTTTCCAAATCAAATCGTAAAGAGATAAGTCTCTACCAGTTAGGTTAGTTTCCTTTGGTGTTTTAAAAGCCTCACCAGCTGGCCTAATAGCTTCGTGTGCCTCTTGAGCATTTCTTGCAGTTGAATTAAATTGTCTTGGTGAATTAGATAAATATTCTTTTCCATACTTAGAACTAACACATTCTCTAGCAGCTCTTATGGCTTGGTCGGAAAGATGAACTGAATCAGTTCTCATATATGTTATGAAACCTCTCTCATATAGACCTTGTGCGCATCTCATGGTTTCTCTCGCAGATAAACGAAGTTTTCTATTTGCTTCTTGTTGCAATGTACTAGTTGTAAATGGAGCTACTGGCTTACGGGTGGATGGTTTTTTTTCAATTTTTGAGACTAACCAATCCTCAGAAGAAAAAGCCTTCAACAAATCATTTACTTTTTCTTCCCCAATTATCAACGATTTATTTCCTTGTTTTAATTTACCAGTCTGTTCATCAAAATCGGAACCATTGGAAATTCTTTGACCGTTTAAACTAAATAATTTTGTTTCGAAAGTAATATTATCCTTTACTAAAGAAGCTTTAATCCCCCAGTAACTAGCTTTTTTAAATGATCTTCTTTCTCTCTCTCTTCGTACAAGGAGTCTTACAGATACTGATTGAACTCGTCCAGCAGATAATCGGGGAGCTACTTTCTTCCAAAGTAGTGGAGATAATTCATATCCAAAAAGTCTGTCCAAGATTCTTCTGGTTTCTTGAGCTTGAACAAGTTCCATATCAATTTCTCTAGTTTGATCTAAAGCTTTGTTAATTGCCTTTTTTGTGATTTCGTGAAAAACCATTCTCTTAGTTGGTATTTTCGGCTTCAATATTTGCAGAAGATGCCAGCTAATACTCTCTCCCTCTCTATCTTCATCAGTTGCCAGTAATAGTTGGGTCGCACCTTTTAATGCATCTTTCAACTCTTTAACAACCTTTTTCTTGTCTTTTGGAACTATATAAAGTGGTTCAAAATCATCTGTTGTATTAACTCCTATCCTTGACCATTTTTCCTTTTTAACTGCAGCAGGGATTTCGGCAGCCCCTTTAGGAAGATCTCTTACGTGTCCCATTGAAGCAAGAACTTCATAATTAGAAGGCAAAAACTTTCTAATAGTTTTTGCTTTGGTGGGACTTTCAACAATAACAAGTGTGTGATCCAAGGTTTATTTCAAAAATTGGTGTTTTTGTTCAGTTAGGGCATATTATGATTATTTGAAGTTTTTTCAAGTAATTTCTTCAGAAAATTTCAAAAATCATACCCACAAATTATAATCAAGTTAAGATTAACTCTTAGACTCTTACAATCAAACATCTAATTTAATCCTATTTAATAAAGTGCCCAACGAAATCTTTACAATTAATTTAAATGCTCAAGCCATTATTCCCGAGGCTTTTATTTTACTGGGTATTGTTGGGACTCTTCTTGTAGATCTAGCAGGTGAAAAAACTGCATCAAAATGGGCACCAATAATTTGCTATTTGTCAATTGGCAGCTCTCTTTTTAGTTTGGCCTTGCAATGGAGTAATCCAGTAAATAGTGCATTTCTTGGTTCCTTTAATTCAGATAATTTGGCAATCGCATTTAGAGCAATAATATCTTTATCAACTTTAGTTTCTTTACTTATCAGTTGGCGTTATACAGAACAAAGTGGTAGCCCTATTGGGGAGTTCGCAGCGATAATCCTTTCGGCGACTCTAGGAGCAATGCTTTTGTGTGGATCTACTGACCTTATTAGTGTTTTTATATCTCTTGAGACTTTATCTGTAGCAAGCTATTTACTCTCTGGTTATCTCAAAAGAGATCCGAGGAGCTCAGAAGCAGCTTTAAAATATCTTCTCGTTGGATCAGCTGCTGCAGCAGTTTATTTGTATGGATCCTCATTTCTTTATGGATTAAGTGGTTCAACAAACTTAGTAACAATAGGTTTAGAGATTATCAACAAGCCATCATTCATTACTTCTTTAGCTCTTGTATTTGTCTTGTCAACAGTTGCATTTAAAATCGCTGCAGTTCCCTTTCATCAATGGACTCCAGATGTATATGAAGGATCACCTACTCCTGTAGTAGCTTTTTTATCTGTTGGTTCAAAGACAGCAGGGTTTGCATTTGCAATAAGAATATTGAGTACTTCTTTTTCTTCTTTCGATGAAGAATGGAAACTTCTGTTTACTATATTAGCCATATTGAGCATGGCTCTAGGAAATGTTGTAGCTCTTGCTCAAACCTCAATGAAAAGGATGTTAGCTTATAGTTCTATTGGACAAGCAGGATTTGTAATGATTGGAATAGTATCTGGGACTCAAGATGGTTTATCAGCTGCTGTTTTATATTTAGCTGCATATTTATTTATGAATTTAGGTGCTTTTTCGTGTGTAATCCTTTTCTCTCTCAGAACAGGTTCTGACAGAATTTCAGATTACTCAGGACTTTACCAAAAAGATCCTCTCATTACATTAGGCTTAAGCCTTTGTCTTCTTTCTCTTGGAGGATTACCTCCAATGTTGGGATTTTTTGGAAAGATATATTTGTTCTTTGCAGGTTGGGCTAATCATCAATATCTATTAGTAATCGTTGGTCTAGTAACTTCAGTCATCTCTATTTATTACTACATTTCAGTAATAAAAATGATGGTAGTTAAAGAACCTCAGGAAGCTTCTGAAATAGTTAAATCATATCCTGAAATAAATTGGGCAATTGTAGGATTACCTCCCTTAAGAATTGCACTTTATACTTGTGTGGCGGTAACAGCTCTAGGAGGAATACTATCCAACCCTCTTTTTAAATTGGCCAACACAGCAGTTTCAGAGACTCCTTTTTTACACGATATTATTGCTATAACAAACAACATTTCCTAGAAGAATTTTTCAAACAATGTCTAAGAAAGTCGCAAGTTTAGAAAGAATATCTAAAACATATGGGAAAGATGATCTAACTGTTAAAGCCTTAGATAGCATAAACTTAGAAATATATAAAGGTGACTATTTAGCTGTAATGGGAGCAAGCGGCTCAGGTAAAAGTACAGCTATGAATATTATTGGATGTCTAGATAGACCATCTGAAGGTATTTATAAATTAAATGGTATACCTGTTGAGAATTTATCTGATGATCAGCTAGCGGAGATACGTAACCAAAAATTAGGCTTCGTTTTTCAACAATTTCATCTACTTTCAGACGCAACTGCACTTGAGAATGTAATTTTACCGATGATTTATGCTGGAATTGACTCTGAGCAAAGATTAGAGCGAGGTAAGAATGCCTTAAAAAAAGTTGGTCTTTCTGAAAGAATGAATAATCGCCCTAACCAATTATCAGGAGGTCAACAACAAAGAGTGGCTATTGCTAGGGCTATTATCAATAACCCTGCAATACTATTAGCAGACGAACCCACTGGAGCACTAGATTCAAAAACAACTGCAGATGTGCTAGATCTGTTTGACAAACTTCATGAATCTGGAATAACAATAGTTTTAGTTACGCACGAAGATGAAGTTGCAAATCGTGCAAAAAAAATAGCCAAATTTAAAGATGGAAGAATAGTTGAATTAAAAGTTAATTAAATTCAGAACCTTCTCAGTACCTTCTCTTGAGTATCATTTTGAATTCTTAAATTCCCATTCGAATCAATATCTTTAATTTTCCATGTTTGAGGACAGAAACCACTAGGTAAAAATCTTTTAGTGAGGAACTTATTTGCCGATTTGATTACATATTCTTTTTTGTTATTACATTCAATTGAATCATGAAAAGCTTTAATAACTTTTGCTGTCCAATAATCTTGATTAATATTCTTAGTTTTAAGTACTTTTGATAATGAAATACCTTCTGATGGAGTTTGATTTAAAACATTCATTCCAAGACCTATTCTTACATAGATAGTTTCCTTGCCTCTTGTTATCACCCTCGGTAAAAATCCAATTAACTTTTTTGAACCAACAAAAATATCATTTGGCCATTTCAAACAAACATTTATATTATCTTGTCTAAGCATTTCACATATCTTAATTCCTAAAGACAAATTAAATATTTGGCTTGTAAATTCTTTTGAAAATATTGGGTAAGCTGCACTTAACCAAATCCCTCCTTTTTTGGAAACCCAAATTTTTGAGTTTTGGCCAAAACCTGAGAACTGTTCTCTTGCTATTATCGCAACTGGCTGGTTTCTCTTGATTTCAGAATATCTAAGCCAGTTAGATAGCTCATGTTCAGTACTTTTGCATTTTATTTTGTAATGAAGTCTCCAACTTGGATATTGACCCTGAATTTTTTTTAAATAAAAGACTGTCTTAGCTGCAGATCCAATAACTTTCACAAATTCTTTATTAAAACAACGAGCATCTTTTTAAAGATTAGATTAACTTTAGTCTTAATAAGTAAATTTTACAAATTGGACAAAAAGTATTTGCCAATAGTGAATAGAAGAAATCCACATCAATTAAAAAATTGTCTTGATAATTTCAAAAAATCATGGGGGGACTTAGATAAACTTTCTAAAATCAATGAACACTGGAAGGACTTAATCGGTTCGGAATTATTTCAAGAATGCAAACCATTAAATATTGAAAAAAAAATATTTACAATTGCAGTAAATCATCCACAGTGGCGGCAAGCATTAATCTATAACAAGCATAAATTAAAAGAGAGAATCGAAAAAATTGGCATAACTTTGAATGAAATAAAAATAATACAAAATTATGAACTTAAAAATAAAAATATTAAAGCTACTAATGCAAAGATAGTTTGGGCTAAGCATCCAAGTAGAATCGATCAAAATAACATGATAATTTGTAGGCTATGTAATTCCCCAACTCCCCAGGGTGAAATTAAACGATGGGGAAAGTGTTCTTTTTGTTGGAGAAGACATAAATAAGTAAATTTTTTATTTAGCTAAAATTAATATTCCCATTTGACCCCAAAAAATAGTTCTATATTCAGCTTTTTGAAATCCAACTTCCTTAGCAATTTTTATAAGCTCATTTTTCTTTGGAAAATGTCTAATACTATTTTCAATATATGCATACTCTTTACTTAAATTAAAAATCCGCGAAATGGTTACTACAATAAGCCTCAAATATATTTTCTGAAAAATATTAGATAAAGAATTTTTTGTTGAGTGATTAAAATCTAGGAATCCTGCCCTTCCTTTATCCTTCAAAAGATAAAAAACTTTTTTTATTCCTTCTTCAACATTATTCAAGTTTCTTAATCCATAGGACATGCAAATCCCATCAAAATTTTTCGAACAATCATCAATTTCTAAAACATCTTTAATTTCCCACTTAATAAATTTATTTTTTTTTAGCTCTGATTTTTTCTTTGCAATATTTAAGATGCCCTTTGCACTATCAAACCCAGTAATTGAGCCCCTTGGACTTACTCTCTTAGAAATTAAGAATGCTAAATCTCCAGTGCCACAGCATAAATCAGCCCAATCTTCACCATTTAAAGGATCTAATAAATTAACTAATTTCCTTTTCCATAATTTGTGTAGTCCAAAACTTAATAGATTATTTAAAAAGTCATATTTATAGGAAATTTTATTAAATATATTTTTGACTTCGATAGTTTTTGTGAATTTCATTTTTAAATTTTAAAATACTTTCTTTTTGGAATAAATTTAAATTTTTATTCATATGGTCTAATTTGAAGTTTCTTTTCTCGGAGGAAAGTTTTTATTTCTTGTAAAGTAAGTTTCTTATCATGCAGTAATGATGCTAAAAGTGCTGCAGATGCCCTACCTTCTTTGAAAACATCATAGATATCTTCTAGACAGCCTGCTCCTCCAGAAGCAATTACTGGGATGTTAACAATATTCGCAACAGATGAAGTCAAATGTAAATCATATCCATTCTGTGTGCCATCACCATCCATTGAAGTTAGCAAAATTTCCCCTGCACCTAATTCTTCAACTTTCTTTGCCCAACTTAATACATCGATTCCAGTATTTTCTCTCCCTCCTTTTATATATACCTCCCATTGATCAACCTTATTAAGTTTTCTTCTAGCATCAATTGCTATCACAATGCATTGATTACCAAATTCTTTAGAACTTTTAGAAATTAAATCAGGATTTCTAACAGCCGAAGAATTTAAACTAACTTTATCGGCTCCTGCTCTTAAAAGATCATTAATAGAAGAAACAGAATCTATACCGCCACCTACTGTAAAAGGGATTTTTACTGATTTTGCAGTCCTAGATACAAGGTCAACTAATGTATTTCTATTTTCAACACTTGCTCTAATATCCAGAAATACTAATTCATCTGCACCTTCATCAGAATACCTACAAGCCAATTCAACAGGATCTCCTGAGTCTCGCAAGTTAACAAAGTTTACACCTTTTACGACTCTGCCATTGGCGACATCTAAACAAGGAATTAAACGAAGAGCTACCATTTTAGTAAAAATTGTCCAAATGCTGTTAATCTTGCATAATAGCTTCCATTTTACCTCTTATGGCTGAAACAAAATTTTTACCCAAAATCGGTAGTAAAATCAAAATTAACATTGACAAAGTAAAAGATAGACTACCAGCGAAATTAATTGATCAAATATCTTCTAATCCTAAAGTCGTAATAACAGGCTATAAAATGGCTGACGGCGGGAGTATTGGAATCACTGCAAAATTTCAGGATGGTCAGCAAAACTGGTTTTTCCCAGAAGAAATTGAGAAGGGTTAAAGATTAAAGTGAATGATCCAAAACAACTATTAGGTATTAAGGGGGCCTCTGAAACTTCAAGTATATGGAAACTCCGTATACAGTTAATGAAACCAATAACATGGATCCCTTTGATATGGGGAGTTATTTGTGGGGCAGCTGCGAGTGGAAATTTTGAATGGACATTTAGTAATGTTTTAGCTTCACTAGCCTGCATGTTAATGAGTGGGCCGCTTCTGGCAGGTTATACACAAACCATAAATGATTTTTTTGATAAAGAAATTGACGCAATTAACGAACCAAATAGACCAATTCCTTCTGGAAAAATTTCAATTAAAGATGTCAAAATTCAAATCTGGGTATTACTTATTGCAGGCCTAATAGTTGCTTTTCTATTAGATTTATATGCTAAACATAACTTTCCCTCCGTCTTACTTTTAGCATTAGGAGGATCTTTTGTTAGTTATATATATTCTGCTCCACCTCTTAAATTAAAACAAAATGGTTGGCTTGGAAATTATGCATTAGGCGCATCATATATAGCTCTACCTTGGTGGGCAGGACAAGCATTGTTTGGGAAATTAACTATTGTGACGGCATTACTAACACTTGCTTATAGCCTATCTGGACTTGGTATTGCTGTTATTAATGATTTCAAAAGCGTTGAAGGAGATTCAAAGCTAGGCCTGAATTCATTACCAGTAGTATTTGGAATTAAAAATGCAAGTAGAATAAGTGCAGGACTGATTGACATTTTTCAATTAGCAATGGTAGTGGTATTAGTAATTATTGGTCAACACTTAGCCTCTGTAATTTTGGTTTTATTGGTAATTCCACAAATCACCTTTCAAGATATGTGGTTACTAAGAGATCCTTTAAAGTTTGATGTCAAATATCAAGCAAGCGCTCAACCATTTCTTATAACTGGAATGTTAGTTACAGCTTTAGCGATAGGACATAGTTTTTTAGTTGCTTAAGGTGCAAAAGATTAAATTCAAATCTTTTGTTTTAATAATTCCAATATTAATTTTTTCTGGAATATCTTTTTATATTTATAGTCTAATATTTACTACATTAAAATTTGACATATCTAAAAACAAAAGGTCTCGCGCGACCAAATATTCTTATGTAATTTCATCTTCTGATAATAGGATACTAAGCAAATTAAGCCGCAAATTTGAAATAGATAATAGTAAACATAAAATTCCATTTTTTCTTAAAAATTCTTTTATATCTTCGGAGGATAAAATATTTTATAAACATAATGGAATAGATTTAAAAAGTATTTCACGTGCCCTTTTTCAAAATATTAGAAGTGGTTATGTTAAAGAGGGAGGAAGTACTATTACACAACAAGTTGCTAGATTACTTTTTCTAAATAATGATTTAAGTTTTCAAAGAAAGATTAAAGAAATATTTATATCACTCATACTTGAATTTAAATATGACAAAAATCAAATTTTAAAATTATATTTAAATAATATTTATTTAGGATCAGGAGCATACGGGGTTAACGAGGCTTCTCAAGTTTATTTTGGAAAACTTATAGAAGAATTAACATTATCAGAAATCGCATTAATTGCAGGATTAGCTCCAGCTCCATCAATTTATTCACCTTATCAAAATATAGAACTAGCTATTAAAAATAGAAATAAAGTTCTTGAATCAATGTATATTGATGGATATATTTCTCTTGAAAAAAAGAATAAGGCTATTAAAGAGAAAATAAACTTAAATTATCAAACAGCTTATAATCTTTTAGATGATAAATTACTAATAAATTTTATTCTTGAGGAAGCAGATAAAAGAATTGAAAATAAAAATGATTATAAGTTTTTAAGGATTAAATCTTCTATCAATAAAGATTGGCAAGAAAAAGCCCAAAAAATTTCAAGATATGTTGGGCCTAAAGAACTTGAGTTTGCTCTGTTATCAATCGAATCAAACACAGGACTAATCAGGACAATGGTAACCAGCAAAAATCCATCAATTAATGAATATAATAGAGTGATTTCATCAGTAAGACCTTTAGGTTCTACTTTTAAAATAATTCCTTATGCTGCTGCATTAATAGAAGGGATAAAATTAAGCGATAAATTTGAAGACTTACCAAGATGCTGGGAAAGTTATTGCCCAAAAAATTTTTCAGAAGAGTATAGAGGATCAGTATCTTTGATTGAATCATTTAAAAGTTCATCCAATATCGTTCCAATATCAATAACAAAAAGAATCGGCTTAAAAAATATTATTAATCTAGCGAATTCATTTGGTCTAGGTTTTAAGCAAGAGTTTAAGGAATTCCCATCATTAGCTATTGGTTCCTATGGAGAAAATCTTTTAAACATTACAAATGTATATTCTGCAATAAATAATAGTGGGAAAATTCAAAGCCCTAGCATCTTAGAAAAAATAGAATCATTTAATAATCAATCTATTTGGAAAACCAAATTTATTTCCAAGAAAATATTAGATTTAAAAGTAAACAAAAAAATAAATAAACTTCTTGAAAAATCTGTAAAAGAAGGCACTTCGAAAGCAGCCTCTATAAAAGGCAAGAAAATTTATGGAAAAACAGGAACATCAGATGGTAATAAAGATCTTTGGTTTATTGGTTCACTTGATAACCTAACAACAGGTATCTGGATAGGTTATGACGATAACAAAGAATCTGAATTATCTAGTGGAAATGCAGCTTATTTATGGAAGAAATATATAGCTGAAATTTATAAAATCCCAATTAAGAAATAAATTTTATTTTTTAAGATTTATAAGAAATTATTGCAGAATAAAATCCATCACCAGGATAGTCTAAGCTAGGTAAAATTTGCTTTTGGCCAACCAATTTTAAAGCTTTGTTTTTTTCAATAAATCGTTCAATTAATAGATTATTTTCATCAGGACAGATAGTACAAGTTGAATAAACTAAAGTTCCATCTTTTTTCAAAAGGGGAAGCATACTCTCTAATAGTTTTTCCTGCAATAAAGTTAAGGATTTTATTTTTTCTTTACTTAAAGACCATCTAGAATCTGGATTCCTGGATAGAGTTCCAATCCCAGAACAGGGAGCATCTAACAAAATTTTATCAAAATAAGATATAAACTCAGGATTCAATTCAATCAAACTCGTTGCATCAGCTTTAAGGGTATTTACAGATTTTAAATTTAACCTGTCTAAATTTGATTGAAGTATTTTCAATCTTTTTGCTGATCTATCTACAGCCAGGATTTCAGCACTATCATTTGCTAATTCGGCTAAGTGGGTAGACTTACTCCCTGGCGCTGCACAAGCATCTAAAATCTTTTCACCTTCTTTTGGGTTTAAAAGAGGTGCTACCCACTGAGAAGATCTATCTTGAATTGTCCAAAGTCCATCACTATATCCTGGTAAGTTTTTAATAGATCTTGGATTAGATTTTAAACTAATTCCATTATTTAAATCTTTAATAATTTCAGCATCAATTTTATTTGCATGAAGAACTTTCAAAAATTCATCTAAATCAGTTTTTAGTTGGTTGATTCTCAAATCAATTGAAGGTTTTTTATTAAATGCCTTAACGATATTTTCACCCTCCCTATTTCCTACCCATTTATAAAGATCATTCACAAGCCATAATGGCAATGATTCAAGGTATGAAATTCTTTCTTTTTTATCAGAAGATATTTTTGGAAAAATTTCTTGTTCTAATTTTCTTGATGCATTTCTCAAGATCGCATTTACAGTTCCTGCCAAACCATTTAAATCTGTTTTTTTAGCTACTTCTACAGTAGTAGAAATAGCTGCAGGAAATGGAACTTTATCCATTTTCAATAGCTGATACAAACCTATATGTAAAAGCCACCTTAATTTTGGAGGCTGCTTTATATGAGTAATTTTTGATGTATGATCCGTCCAAAGATCAAGAAATTTTCTATACCTGATACATCCAAAAGACAATTCTGTAATAAAAGCTATATCAAGAGGATTAAATTGATAATTTCTTAAAACTTTTTCAAGGGCTTGATCAGAAAAATCACCATAACTAACTTTTAATAAAATTTCCCAAGCTGCTTTTCTTTGTAAATATCCTATGCTCAAAATATAATTTATTTTTGAAGATAACTTTAATATACAAAAAATTTATAAGTTTAAAAATTTAAACTACTTTTTCGAGTGAAGAATTGAACCAAATAAAACCTAAGATAGAGATGAGTGTCAGATTAAATCCTAAAAAAAGAAAGATATTTAAAGAATGAATTCTTTCTCGAAAAAATAATTTTTTATCTTCTTGATACTTCATAAATAAAATAAAAAATTAATCAGGAACTTAAACGGCAACCTATATTGACAGATCCTGCATCAAGCATTCTTCCTAACTTAATGGCTATAGATTCCTCCAACCTTGTAAAATTAGATTGATGGGTAGTTATCCAATCCAATTCAGAAAAAGTTAAAATACCAGTCAAATTACTTTTTAAAAAAAGGATCCCAATATTCATTGTTAGAATTAATTTTGTATAATTTAACATCCGTCTGTAATATTCCGTAATAATATAATATTCTTTTAATTTTTCAAAAGTATCTATAGATTATTAGGCTTAATTTATTGAATATCTCTTAAAAATTTATCGGCTGTTCTTAAGTGATTGTTTAATTTTTCCTCTGACATTTTGTCAAGATTTCTCGTCAACATAGCCAGTCGATATTGCTTTCTAAAAAAGCTTTCATTATCTTTAATAAATTTCCAAAATAAGCCATCCCATATTGAACACCAGGGTCCACTTTTAAAATTTGACATTTTTTTTACATAATTAGAGCTTGATATATATGGTTTAGTTGAGAAAATACCCCCGTCACTAAACTGACTCATTCCATAAACATTAGGAACCATTACCCAATCATAAGAATCAATAAACATTTCCATAAACCATTTATAAACTTGATTGGGGTGAATTCTACATAGAAGCATAAAGTTACCAATAATCATTAGCCTCTCAATATGGTGACAATAACCAAATTTAATAATATTTTTTATAACAATGTCTACTGGTTCAATTCCTGTATTCCCTTTATAAAAAGACTCTGGAATTGGTTTATTTTCAAAATTCCAAAAATTACTGTTTCGCATCTTTGTTCCATACTTCCTATAAACAAGGCAAATAAATTCTCTCCATCCAATAATTTGACGAATGAAACCCTCTAAAGAGTTAATTGAAACATTATTATTTTTAGCATAAAGTAATGCTTTATTTACTACTAAATCTGGTGTTAATAAGCCGCTATTTAAAAGAGGAGAGAGTAAACTATGCCATAAAAAAGAATTTTCTTTAGAAATCGCATCTTCATAATCTCCAAACAATAAAAATTTATGTTTAAAAAAATCATTTAACCATTCATCTGCCTCATCAAAATTAGTTGGATATAAAAAGTTATTACTTTCTCCAATAAACTGAATATCAGAATTAGCTAATGACTTTTCGGCATACATTACAAAGTTATTTTTTAGTAATTTGGGTGTATCAGGTATGCTTATTTTTTTTGGTAATTTTTTTCTATTCATTTCATCAAAACTCCACTTACCTCCTTTAGGTGTATCATCCGAATTAATTAATATCTTTTGGCTCTTTCTTTGATTCACATAAAATCTTCCCATAAGAGGTTTTTTTGTATTTGATTCAAATAACTCTTTTAAATCTTCACTGCTCATAAACATTGGAGAGGACAGAACATTTAAAGCTAAATTATTACTTTCAACAAAATTATTGATCCTCTTCATTATTAAGAAATCATGAGGGTCTATAAGATTGATTTTCTGATATTTATCTATAATAAATTCTGATAAATAGTCAATTGTAGAAATATTTTTCTTGTTATCGATGTATAAAACTTTAAAGCCAGATATTTCTAAATATTTTTTATAAGCGAGCATAGATGCTCTATGAAAAACTAACTTATTTTTATGATTAATTAATTTATGAAATTTATCATTACCGAAAAATAATGAGTCTTCCAAAATTAAAATTTCACAATTTATTTTTAAGATTGGGCTTTTTCTAAAAAGTTGATTAGGGAAAATAATTGATACTTGTTTCATCTTTGTGACTTCCTGTTACTGCATCTTTTTGAACAGTAGATAACATCATTCCAACAGTTTTTCCATTTTTTACGCCACTCGAATGACCTATTGCAAACACAACAAGTTTTAGTAGAAAGATTTTTCAAAATTTATAATTTTCTCTTATGAGTAGATTTAAATCTAGTTGAATCTTTAAGCGCCATATGTTTAGTATGTCTTCCCGAAACTCTCTCTCGCCAGACTTTGAAGGATTTAGGTTTAAGATTTTGACGCATAATTTTTATTGCATCTTCCTCTTTTAAACCAAATTGATACTCAATAGCTTCAAAGGGTGTTCTATCTTCCCAACACATTTCTATTATTCTGTCTATGTCGATATTTTCCATATTTATTGTTCACATTGGGAGGCACAAAGTTTTTCAATATTCGGCCTACCTGTAATTCGAAGTCTATATTTTGCCCAATATCGGTAAACCAGTCTTAATCCTGGAGACAAGAATTTAACCTTCAAAGGAGAATAAACCCAGCCTAAACCAATCAATTCATAAGAATATGCAAGCACATCTAATCCTCTTATGATTTCTCCATTTTCAATAATCCCATGCAGGTTTGACATGGCTTCTGAATATGAGATGTTAGCAAAAAGAGTTTGATCATAATCTTTACTATTAATATCTACAAATTTAATTTGATTTAAGATATCTCTTTTTTTTAGAAAGTTTGTTTCTCTCAAGCAAAGTGGACAGCCACCATCGAATAAAAAAGTTAATTTATTTTTCATATTTTTATACAAATATAGAATTTAAATAACTTTTTTGTGGGAGATAAAAATTAATTTTTTTTTTCACAGTACAAGCTTTATAAAGCCTTAATAATTACCGGTTCTAATTTTAGTGAAATTATATTAGCTTATTAATTAATAAACCATTGATTAAGGGATACGTCAGTGGTTTTAAACTATTAATGATCTTCATCTAAAAGATGTAAACCTTCACCTACATCAGCCGTAAATTTACAATATTTCTCAAAAACAATTCCAACACCTCTCATTTTTTCGCCTAATTCATCGTTAAATCTCTTCCATTCTTCAGATTCTCGTTCAGGTAAATTCCATCCTTGTTTTTCTACCATGCTTGTAATTAATGTATAGTCCCATTCTATGAATGCCATTTAGTTAATTCAAAACTACTCAAACATTATAAACGAATAGATTTCATAGTTAATCAATATTTTTTGAATATAATTTTGAAAATAAATTTATTATCGAATTTTATTTTAATATAATTTTAAAAGTGTGAAAAAATTATAAATGTCAATTTTGCCAAGAAGATTTGAGCGAATCAAAAGTGTTTTAGATTGCAGAATGAAAAACTTGACTGTTTTAGTTGAGGATGTCAATAAACCTCATAATTTATCAGCAATACTAAGGACTTGTGATGCAGCTGGAGTTTTCGAAGCAAATTTTATTAGCAAAATGAATGCCGTTAAGACTTTTAATAGTACTGCTCAAGGTAGTCAGAAATGGGTCAAACTAAATAATCATGAAAACATTATCACGGCAATATCTAATTTAAAGAATAAGGGTTTTAGATTATATGGAACAACTCTCAATAGTAAATCAGTCGATTATAGGAATTTTGATTATTCTCAAAATACATGTTTTGTTTTGGGAGCAGAAAAATGGGGATTAAGTGATGAACTCATATCAATGGTTGATCAATCAATTTTCATACCTATGAGAGGTATGGTTCAATCCTTGAATGTTTCAGTTGCTGCTTCCATATTATTATTTGAAGCTATTCGCCAGAGAAAAAACAAAGGTATATTGCCTACTAATGGAGAGGGTTTGAATATAGATGAATATCAAAAGACCTTGTTTGAGTGGTGTTACCCAGAATTAGCTGCGGTTTATAAAAAATCAGCTAAAGAATATCCAAAGTTGAATAGTCAAGGACAATTTGATCTTATTCAAGATAACTAAATTTATTCAGAATTTTGACTATCAAAAATTTCTTCAAGATCCTCACCTATAAAAGAAAGACCTAACACTAAAAAAAACATTGCCAAACCAGGAAACAAAGCCGTCCACCATATACCTGTAGGTAAAGCTGCAAGAGCAAGATTTAAATCACTGCCCCATTCTGGAACATCAGCAGGAACTCCAAGACCTAAAAATCCTAAACTTCCCAAAACCAAAACAGCATCAGCAGCATTTAAGGTAAGCAGAATAGGCAAAGGAGTTATTACATTTGGGAGAATATATTTAAAAATAATTGTTTTAACATTAGCTCCTGAAACTTGAGCTGCCTCCACGTAAGTTTCGGATTTAACCAATATTGTCTGATTTCTAATTAATCTGAAATATTGAGGCGAGTAAACAATACACAATGCCAAAGCTGCGTTAAGAATACCCTTACCCAATACAAAAGCAATAACTACTGAAAGCAAAATTACAGGTATTGAAAAAATAGTATCCATTATTAGTGATAAGCATTTATCAAAAATCCCACCAAAATATCCACTTAATAATCCCAATGGTAACCCTAAACTTAATGAAAAAAGAATCGCTAAGAATACAACCTCTATCGCTAAGGATGATCCTTGCAAAGTTCTTAAGCAAACATCTCTTCCTAATCTATCTGTACCACAGAAATGATTAAGCGAAGGAGGGGCAAAGATATCATTGCTTAATATTGAAAAAGAATAACCAAAAAAATTATTGGCCTCTAAAAATTTCATTATTAAAACAACAATAAGATAAAAAAGTACAATTAGAAATCCAGCTTTTCTTATATTTGCGCCTACACGATTAAATGAGTTAATATCCAAAATTTTTTTTACAGATATGACTGAAATATACACAATTCTGAAAGAAAAAATAGCTATTAATTTTAAATCTAAAAAAATTACTGGTTTAATTTCAAGACAGCCATAAAAGCTTCTTGGGGGACTTCAACTTTACCCATTGCCTTCATCCTCTTTTTGCCTTTGGCTTGTTTCTTTAAAAGTTTCTTTTTCCTAGAAATATCTCCTCCATAACATTTAGATAAAACATCTTTTCGCAAAGCACTGATACTTTCGCTTGCAATAATCCGGCTACCGATTGATGCTTGAATAGGTATTTTAAATTGTTGTTTTGGAATAAGTTCTTTTAATTTCTCAACTAAACTTCTGCCAATTCCATAAGCCTTATCTTTATGAACAATAGTAGTTAATGGATCTGCTCTTTCTGAATTTATTAGAACATCTAATCTTACAAGATCATTCTTTCTATAGCCAATTAAATGATATTCCATTGATGCATAACCTTGAGTCCTACTTTTCATTTGATCAAAGAAATCTGTAACTACCTCTGCTAATGGAATCTCATAAATCAAGGTAACTCTATCTGTAGTTATGTATTTCATATCTATAAATACTCCTCTTCTTTCTTGGCACAAACCCATTAATGTTCCATTAAATTCATTAGGGGCATAAATTTCCATTTTCACATAAGGCTCTTCGATTGACTCTCTAAGTTGTGGATCAGGAATTGTAGAAGGATTATCAATAAAAATATGTTCCTGCTGATTTAAATTAACCTTATAAATAACTGATGGTGCCGTTACGATTAGATCCAAATCATATTCTCTTTCTAATCTTTCTTGAACAATCTCCATGTGAAGAAGGCCCAGGAATCCGCATCTAAATCCGAAGCCCATTGCACTACTTGTTTCGGGCTCATATTTTAAAGCTGCATCAGATAATTGTAATTTTTCAAGAGATACTCTTAAGTCTGGGAATTGATCAGCATCAGTAGGGAATAATCCACAAAAAACCATAGGATTTGCTGTCTTATAACCAGGCAAAGGATCATTTGCAGGTGAATTTAAAAGGGTAATGGTATCTCCAACTCTCGCATCAGCAACTGATTTTATAGAAGCAGCTAAATAACCAACTTCTCCTGCATGTAATTCTTCAACTTGCTGCTGATCGGGTGCCATTATTCCGATTTCATCAAGTTCATAATTTTTTTTACTCGCCATTAATAATATTTTTTCTCTCTTATTAAGAGACCCAGATATTACCCTGAAATAAACAATAACTCCTCTGTAGGGATCATAATAAGAATCGAAAATGAGTGCCTTAGTTGGCAATTTTATTTCATCTTCAGGCGGAGGTATTCTTCTAACAATTGCTTCCAAAATATCTTTAATGCCAATTCCAGTTTTTGCTGAACAATTTATTGCATTAGTTGTATCAAGTCCAATAATTTCTTCTATTTCTTGTTTTATTTTTTCAGCATCAGCTCCTGGTAAATCGACTTTATTTAACACAGGAATTATTTCAAGATTATTTTCAAGGGCAAGATAAACATTAGCTAGAGTTTGAGCTTCTACTCCTTGACTAGCATCAACAACAAGTAAAGCACCTTCACAAGCCTGCAAAGATCTACTAACCTCATAAGAAAAATCAACATGTCCAGGTGTATCTATTAAGTTCAAAACATATTCTTGAGAATCTTCAGCTTTATATTTCATCCTAGCTGCCTGCAACTTGATAGTAATTCCTCTCTCTCTTTCAAGATCCATACTATCTAAAAATTGTTCTTGCATATCCCTTTGCTGCACAGTGCCAGTATCTTGGAGCAACCTGTCGGCAAGAGTAGATTTACCATGGTCAATATGAGCGATTATGCAGAAATTTCTTATTTTTGAAACAGATATATCAGTCATTTAAAAAGAAAAATTCTCCCCTTATTACATCTTGATTAATATTAGCTAATTAGAATTATGGATGGAAACCTAAAATTGAATTATTTCTTTTTTTGATATCTTTTATGAAGTTACTGTCATTTAAAGAGGTCGATAGTTTTGGATAAATTACGTCATATATTTTTTTTCGGAGATTATTCTTATCATTTAAAAATAAAACAGATTTTTCTAGAACCTCAACCATAATTGAAACTGCAGTACTTGCACCTGGAGAAGCTCCTAACAGTGCGGATAATGAACCATCAGATGAATTCACAATCTCCGTTCCGAATTTCAAAGAGCCACCAAAATTAGTTTTTTTAATTATTTGGACCCTTTGACCAGCATTCTTTAAATACCAATTAGAGGGGTTAGCTGATGGCATCATATTCTTTAAATTATCAACTCTCGAGTTATGGTTCTTTAGTGATTGTGATATGAGGTAATTAATTAAATCATTATTTTTAACCCCGACGTCTAACATAGAAATAATATTATTTTTTTTAATTGAACTAAATAAATCAAAGTATGAACTCTGCTTTAAAAATTTTGTTGTAAATCCAGCAAAAGGTCCATATAAAAGAAGTTTTTTACCATCAATCCATCTAGTATCCAAATGAGGAACAGACATTGGTGGCGAGCCAATATCAGCCATCCCATAAACTTTGGAATTGTGTTTTTCTGTTAAATATTTTTCCTCGCAAATAAGCCATTTCCCACTAACTGGAAATCCCCCATAATTCTTTGCTTCTGGAATTTTTGATTTTTGCAAATAGTTTAAAGTTTTTCCACCAGCGCCAAGAAAAACGTATCCTGTTCTAACAGAATTTTTTCTTCCTTCTGAACTAATGTCTAATTCCCATTTTTTGTTATCAATTTTCTTTAAATCTACTAATTCTGTTTTATATCTAATTTCAACATTTTTGTTTCGAGAAACTAATGACAAATACTCTTTAGTAAGAGCCTCAAAATTAATATCTGTCCCTCTAAGTACTCTGGTAGCAGCAATTTCAGTCAATGGACTCCTATCTTTCGTTATTAAGGGAGCCCATGATGAAATTTCATCAAAAGATGCAGAAAATTCCATATCGATAAATTCAGGATTTTCAGTCATTTTCTGGAATCTTTTTTTTAAAAAAGAAATATTATCCTGACCAGAGACAAAGCTAATATGTGGAATAAATTTTAAAAACTTTTTAATGTCAATTTTCCCTGCTTCATACAATGACGCCCATAATGACATGGATTTTTCAAAAGAACGATTTATTGAGATCGCTTTATCTATTTGTATATTTCCTTTTTCATCTAAAGGGGTATAGTTTAATTCACAATTAGCAGCATGTCCTGTACCTGCATTATTAAAAGCGCCAGTACTTTCGCTTCCCGGAGCATTTAATTTTTCTATAATAAGTATCTTTATATCAGGTAAAACTTCTGAAATAAGTAGGGCTAAAGTACCGCTCATTATTCCTGCGCCAATTAAGACTGCATCAAAGTAGCTATTTTCATTAGTGGGATTTTTAAATGAAGTCACAACAGAAAATTATCTTTTTTGCAATTAATCAAATTTCTTTCTAGGCTTATTATAAAGTTAACCCAAAATTATGAGTACTGAAACACTCTCACTGACAAATGAAAATGTAGAAAAAGTCCTTGACGAGCTCAGACCTTTTTTGATATCTGATGGAGGTAATGTAGAAATCGCAGAAATAGATGGTCCAATTGTCAAAGTCAGACTTCAAGGCGCATGTGGTAGTTGCCCAAGTAGTACCATGACTCTAAAAATGGGGATTGAAAGAAAGTTAAAAGAAATGATTCCTGAAATAAGCGAAGTTGTCCAGGTTTTATAAAAATTATTGATTGCAAATATATTACTTAGTTTCTAATTCCTTCAACAAAGATGATTCCATATCAAGGCAATCTATTGGGAGTCCTTGTCCAATAGCGATTAAAAGAGGTGCAAGAATTCCTAAAGTAAAAACTAAATTTGATTGACTTACATCATATTTACTCAAAGTAAAAGTTATCAAATAAATAATTGAAAAATACGCATGTAAGGAAAAGAATTCTTTTGGCTTTAAAACTGGCCATCTTAAAGTATTTCCCAAGAAATATAAAAAACCGGTCATAAAAAAATAACTATATGAAGATTAAACCAAATATAAACATAATCCTTTTTAAAGACTATTCATAAAAAAATTTACCTAAAATAATAATTAAGAAAACATAAAAATTTCGTTTCTATTTGTAAAAGCTAGACATCTACTGAGAAATACGCTTATAATAATTTTGGTAGCAATTGCTACTTTTTCGTTCACTCTCTCTTGAGAGCGCAGTTCGAGTCATACCATGGAACGGGGGATGGCCGTGTTGTCACATCGAAACATGACTACTTTAACTTACAGAGGTAAAAACTACGTTCAAAACAAAGAAGCTTCTAAAAAGCAAATTGTTGAACTTACCTACAGAAGAAACGTATACACCAACAGAATGGATGACGCTTCTTCAAGTAATGAAAAAGCAGAATTAAATTACAGAGGTGTAAATTACACTAAATAATTTAATTTAACAAATTAGAAGCCTCTTATTCAGGGGCTTTTTTTTTGGCTATATTTTATCGAGAGCCCTTTAAATATATGTCCGAAAATTGCTGTAATACAAATCCATCGAATAAAGAACCTAATGAATTCGATCATAAAGATGCAATTCAAGAAAGATATGGATCAGCCGCATTAGAAAAAGAGAGTTGTCTTTGTACACCAGTTGGATTTAATCCCGTTTTACTTGAAGCAATACCTCAAGAAGTTATAGAAAGAGACTACGGATGTGGTGATCCAACAAAATATGTACAAAAAAATGATATTGTCTTAGATCTCGGAAGTGGTAGCGGCAAAAATGCTTTTATTTGTGCCCAAATTGTTGGGAAAGAAGGAAAAGTTATCGGAGTTGATCAAAATGCTGACATGCTTTCTTTATCTAGATCAGCATCTAACGAATTTACAGAGAAGATAGGTTTCAACAATACAGAATTTCTAGAAGGATTAATTGAAAAACTCGATGAATTAGATAAAGATTCAAATCCATTAATCGCCGACAAATCAATAGATATCATTTTAAGTAATTGTGTTTTAAATTTGGTAAGTCCTGAATCTAGAAATAACCTTCTAAGAAATATAAAAAGAGTTTTAAAAGATAATGGAAGAATTGCAATTAGCGATATTGTATCCAACAAAAAAGTCCCTTTAAGATTGCAAAATGATCATGATCTATGGACAGGATGCATTAGTGGAGCATGGTATGAACCTGAATTTATAAATGATTTTAAAGAATTAGGTTTTAAAAATTTAGAATTTGCAGAAAGAAGTGAAGAACCTTGGAAAGTTATTGAAGATATTGAATTTAGATCAGTAACTTTATTAGGAAATATTTAAAAAATCAAGAGTTAACTAATTTAAATTTTCCATGAGAAATAATCTAAGAGGTCAAATTCCAGCATTAAGAAATAAATATTATTTCAACTATGGAGGTCAAGGACCTTTACCAAAATCTTCGCTAGAAGCAATAGTTAAAACTTGGGAAATAATTCAAGATTTAGGACCATTTACAAATGATATGTGGCCTTTTATCTATAAAGAAATATTGACTACGAAAAGAATTATTGCGCAAAAATTAGGTGTTAATTCAAAAAATGTAGCTTTAACCGAGAATATCTCTTCTGGTATGATTTTGCCTTTTTGGGGTATAAAAGTAGAAGAGGGAGAAGAATTGTTAATAAGTGACTGCGAACATCCTGGGGTAGTAGCTGCAAGTCGAGAATTTTGTAGAAGAAATAAATTAATATTCAAAATTTTGCCAATCCAAAAAATCAAAAATCTCAACGACGAAAGTATACTTTTAGAGATTTCAAAAAATCTAACTAGTAAAACTAAGCTCCTAATTATTTCTCATATATTGTGGAACTTTGGATATAAAATTCCTTTAAAAGAAATTTCTATCGAATTAAAAAATAATCGAGAAAATTCTTATCTACTTGTTGATGGTGCTCAAACCTTTGGTCATATAAAAATTGAAGAACAAGTTTTTTATTCGGATTTATATTCAATAACTTCTCATAAATGGGCATGTGGTCCAGAAGGACTTGGAGCTATCTATGTCTCAGATAGATTTATTCATGAAACAGATCCAACAATAATTGGTTGGAAGTCATTAAAAAAAGAACAAGGGATTTATGAACCTTCAGATAATCTTTTTCATGATGATGCAAGGAAATTTGAAATAGCTACCTCTTGTATTCCTTTACTTGCTGGGCTCCGGAATTCTTTAGATCTTTTGGATAAAGACTGCAATGAAAAAGAAAAAAACAAAAATATCAGAAAATTAAGTGGGAAACTTTGGGATGAATTAAATCAATTAAAGGGTGTTGAATTAGTTTTAGAAAAAAAATATTTAAATGGGATTCTTAGTTTTAATATTCAAAATATTAAAGATAAGGATGAATTTGTAAAGAAACTTGGAGAAAAGAAAATTTGGATTAGAGTTTTAGAAGATCCAAAATGGTTTAGAGCATGCGTACATCAAATGACTACAGAAGCTGAGATTGATTTACTTGCTAAAGAAATAAAAAAAATCTTGACTTAAAGATCTATTAATATAAATAAAAATTTAGTTTACCAAGGTATCTCCGATTTATCCCATGCAATAAATTTTCCTGTAGATTCTGGAGTTTGATTTTTAATAATATTGATCAAGAATTGGGAGGATTTTTCTTTACTAAATAATTTATGTTCTGGAACAAATTTATGAAAAGGTCTAGATAAATCAGTATCTACTGTTCCTGGATGAAGCAATGTGATAGTAGCCTTTGGGAAACGTCTAGCCCATTCAATACTTAAAGATTTAAAAAACTGATTTTGCGCAGATTTTGCAGCTCTATATGAATACCAGCCTCCAGTTTGATTATCTCCAATGCTACCCACTCTTGCACTTATACTTGCAAAATTAAAATCAAAATCTTTTGGTATAAATTCTTCAATCGCTTTAGCTAATAAAATAGGAGAAAAGGCATTTATTGAAAAACTTTCCATCATATTTTTTTTATCAAGATGTTGTAATCTTTTTTCTGGTTGAAGAGAATCACTATGAAGTCTACCTGTAGCATTAACAACTAGCCTTAATTTTGAAGGATGATTTGATATTTTATTTTTCAACTGCAAAAGGGATTGAGAATCCTCTATATCTAATTCCCAAAAGGAATTAAATTCACTTTTTCTTCCACACAAAACAACATCTAAATCTTTTTCACCATCATTCAGATCTTTAGCTAGTTGTGTTCCAATTCCACCTGAGCCTACAACTAAGGCTAAGCCTTTCATTTTGTTTAAAAAAACTTCATTGATTCTAAGAAACTTCTCTTGTGATTTGCGTAAAGATCTTTCTTATTTAATTAAGAAATTTTATTGAGATTTATTTTTTTCTTTTAATAATTTATAAGCTATTTTTCTATCATCAAAATTAATAACTTTATTATTGAGAATTTGGTAGTCTTCATGTCCTTTTCCTGCAATTAAAACAATATCTTCTTTATTAGCAAATTTAATAGATTCATTTATTGCTTTAAATCTATCAATCTCAATTTTTATTTTTTCTCTTTTTTTTATACCCATCAAAATATCATTTACTATCTTTTGGGGTTCTTCTGATCTTGGATTATCTGAAGTTATAAAAAGTTGATCAGAAAACTCTTCAGCTATTGATCCCATCAAAGGCCTTTTACTACGGTCTCGATCTCCGCCACAGCCAAAAACAGTTATAATTTTTCCCTCACAAAGTTTTTTAATTGATTGCAAAACTTTTTTTAATCCATCAGGAGTGTGGGCATAATCAACAATTACTGTTGGGAGTGATCTTAAAACGATGTCATTATCAATTTGTATTTTCTCCATTCTCCCAGGAGCACCAGGGAAAGATTGTATTAACTTTGATAGATCTTTTAAAGAAAAATTAAGTTTATACAAAATTGTTATTGCTTGAATCGCATTCATTAAATTAAATTCACCAAGAAGTGGAACAAAAAGTTGAATTTTTTCCCTCGGTGTATGAAAAATACAGGTGGAACCACTTTCAGTAAATTTTTTATCTGTTACGAAAAAAAAATCATCATTTTCAAATGCACTTTCAGTAATCTTTGTAGAAACTAATGAAGATCTTTTTTCAAGATCAGATGATAATTTAGATATCCAATGGTCATCATGATTTAATACACAAATTCCATCGTTTTCTTTTAAGTAAGGTGGGAAAAATAATTTTCTTTTTGTTTGAAAATATGATTCCATATCTGAGTGATAATCAAGATGATCTTGAGTTAAATTAGTAAAAATAGCCGCCTCGAATTCGCATCCTGATATCCTGTTTTGAGCAATAGAATGAGAACTTACCTCTAATATCGCGAATTCAGATTCAACCTCAACAGCAGCATTTAATTTCTTTTGAAGTTTATCGGCGAAATCAGTTGTATGAGAAGCCGCTTCTGAGAAGCCAGGCCATCTATTGAGCAAGGTCCCAAATAATGCAGTCTTTTTCCCTAATTTTTTTAAAAGATATTCCAATAAAAAAGTAATTGTAGTTTTTCCATTTGTACCAGTAACACCAATAAGTTTAAGTTTCCTTGAGGGCCTATTCCAAAACTCAGCGACTATTTGACCAAAAATATAATCTAAATTATCCTCTATAACCAAAATCCTTTCTCGATCAATAGATCCAATTTTCTCTTTTGCAGCAGACCCAATAATGGCGGCCTCTGCACCATTTTCAATTGCCTCAATACAATATCTTCCTCCATCAACACTTAAACCAGGCATACCTAAAAACAAAGTTCCTTTTTGTACTTCTTTAGAGTTAAAGGAAATATTATTGATTTCATGATCGATTAAATCTAATGAAGGAATAATTCCTACCAAATCTAAAAGTTTATGTAATTTTATAGATCTCATATAAAAAAATTATTTCTTCAGAATGGTATTAATATTTTTTTGAAACCAATTCTTTAATTGATCATCTTTTAATCTTGGAGAAATACGAGGCAATTCTATAATTTCCTTGGACCTAATCCCTTCAACAGCAATAACAGGTACTTCATAATCATATTTTTTATATTTATCTTGATATAGATCAAACCTATCAATATCAATTTCTTTAAGCTCCTCAAGATTAGGGAATAGCTCATTAAGATTTATTTTTGCCAGTTTGTTTTTTAATGAATCACAAAGGCAACATCCCTGCCTAACAAAAATAAATATTTTCATTCATTTAATCAGGCACAGGGTCGCATCCGCATGGAGTTAGAGGATGACATTTACTTAATCTTCTTAAAGTCAACCATCCACCCTTCCAAGGGCCATGTCTAGTAATAGCCTCATATCCATAAGAACTGCAACTTGGAATAAATCTACATCTTGGTCCGAAAAAAGGAGAAAACCACTTTTGATAAAAAGAAATCATCAAAAGAAGTAAGTATCTAATTGATTTATTAATAGTTTTGAACACTTTAATGATGTAAAATAATACTTCAGTAGTAATTTAGTTTAGTTGAATTTCATCAATTATCCAATTTATTGCAAATTTCTATTTAATTTAAAATTATGTCAAGATACCGCGGCCCAAGATTAAGGGTTACGCGTCGCTTGGGAGAACTACCAGGTCTCACTAGGAAAGCTTCAAAGAAGTCTAATCCTCCAGGTCAGCACGGCCAAGCCCGTCGCAAGCGATCAGAATATGCTATTCGTCTAGAAGAAAAGCAGAAACTAAGGTTCAATTACGGTGTTTCTGAAAAACAGCTCGTTCGTTATATAAAAAAAGCTAGAGCTCAAGAAGGATCAACAGGAACAAACCTACTAAGACTTTTAGAAAACAGACTAGATAATGTTTGTTTTAGATTAGGTTTTGGAGGTACTATTCCAGGATCAAGACAATTAGTAAATCATGGCCATGTAAATGTTAACGGAAAGGTTCTTGACATTGCTGGCTATCAATGCAAATCAGGTGATGTAATCTCAATTAAAGAAAACAAAGCAAGTAAAAAACTTGTTGAAGGAAATATAGAATTCCCTGGTTTAGCAAATGTCCCCCCACATATTGAGTTAGACAAAGCTAAATTAACAGGAAAAATAAATGGGAAATGTGATAGAGAGTGGGTGGCTCTTGAAATAAACGAACTACTAGTTGTTGAATATTATTCAAGAAAAGTTTAATACTACTTTTCTTTGGATTATTAAATCTCTCTTTTAAAAAATGAGAGATTTAATTTAATTCTTATTTTTAAAAATAATGGGAAATAAGGAAAATAATATAAAAAAGCCAGGTTTTAAGACCTTATCTATTCACCATGGGGAAACATTTGCAAAAGAAACTGGATGCGTTATGCCTCCTATTTTTTCTACATCTACTTTCAAACATGGAAATAAAGATAATTTCGACTACACAAGATCAGGCAATCCAAACTTTAGAATTCTAGAAAGCGTCCTTAAATCAATAGAAGATTCTAAATACTGTACCGTTTTTGGATCTGGAATTAGCGCGGTAACTGCAATATCATCAACACTAAAATCAGGTGACAAGATACTCTGCGAGTCAAATCTCTATGGTTGTACAGTGAGGATGTTCGAAAAAGTTTTCAAGAAATTTGGACTAGAAGTTTTATACACAGATTTTACAAACGAAAATAATATCGAAAAGATTTCATACTTCGAGCCAACCTTGATATGGCTAGAAAGTCCAACTAATCCACTTTTGAAGGTACTTGATATTAAGGCGATTTGTGATGAAGCAAATAAATTACAAATCCCAGTAGTTGTGGACAACACCTTTTCTACGGCACTTATTCAAAAACCATTAGACCTTGGAGCAACACTATCACTCGTAAGCACAACAAAATTCATTAATGGACATAGTGATGCACTTGGTGGAGCAGTACTAACAAATAATGAGGTATGGAATAGTAAGATGCTTTTCTCTCAAAAAGCTCTAGGGCTTCAACCATCTCCTTTTGATAGTTGGCTCATTACGAGAGGAGTAAAAACTCTTCCTTTAAGAATCGAACAACAAACGCAAAGTGCAAAATTAATTTCTGAAGAATTAGAGAATCATAAAATAATTAGTAAAGTAATTTATCCTTTTAATCAAAAACATCCGCAATTTAATTTAGCAAAATCGCAAATGAGATCTGGAGGTTCGATGATCACCATAAAATTAAATCTTAAAAAAGAGGATACTTTTAAATTTTGCAAATCTCTCAAATATTTCTCTCTAGCAGAGAGCCTTGGAGGAGTTGAAAGTTTAATTTGTCACCCCGCAACAATGACTCATGCTTCTGTTGATGATGAAACAAAAAATCTTTTAGGCATAGATGATTCTCTTGTCAGATTATCGATTGGATGTGAAGAAACAAAAGATTTAATCTCAGACATATTATTTGCTTTAAATAAATTCTGAAAATTGAGAGATTTACTTAAAAACCCTATATGGAAAAATTTAGAGTTAGGATATTCTATTCCTGATAGTATTCATGCTGTTTCTGTAGCATTACCAACTTGGAACGATGTAATAAATTACGAGGAAAAAAATCAAGAATGCATAAATTTATTGAAGTCCATTTACCCAAGATTCGGGCTAAACCCCATAGTGAAAAGATTATGTGAAAAAGTAAAAAAGGAAAATTACTACAACAATAAAAGTATCTGGCCATATCCGAATGAAAGCATAGCTTTTAAAGCCAAAAAATACATTGATAGAAATACTTCTGAACAATTCTCATTAATAGAAAAAAGAGATAATTTAGCTCTCTTAATAACTGAAAAAAAAGGAAGTATTTATGCAAAATCTTTTTGGCAACATACTGGTCTTGGCATATCTTCAAGGGCTGCTGCTATAGAACTAGGTCTTGAAGATCGCCCTCCAAAATCTTACGTAAATGAATGTTCTCAAAGAATAAAAAATAGAATTTCTAAATCTACAAAAATTAGCTCTAATGATATTCACTTAACTTCATCTGGAATGTCTGCATTGCATACATCATTAGAAATCATATATAAATTATTTCCAGCTAAACCAACACTCCAAATTGGTTTTCCATATGTAGATGTACTTAAATTACCAATGAATATCTTTCATGGAGCCAAGTTAATTACAGAAGAAAATTGCGAGGATATTGAATTAGAAATCAAAAGAATAAATCCATCTGCATTAATTATTGAACTACCGAGTAATCCAATGCTCAAATGTGTAAACATTAAAAAAATTTCAAAAATAGGAAAAAAGTTAAATATTCCCTTAATTGTTGACGATACCATTGGTTCAAATTTAAATATAAATTCCTTAGAACATGCAGATATAGTTTTTACTTCACTTACAAAAATTTTTTCAGGTAGTGGTGATATTCTTGCCGGATCATTCATACTAAATCCAAAAAGCAAATGGATTGATCAATTTAGAAATGCATTAAACGAGATTAATCTTCCAACACTTTCCGATGGAGATACAGTTTATCTAGAGAAAGTTAGTAGAGATGTAAATCAAAGAGTTTTTGAACAAAATAAAGCATGTTTAGAATTAAAAAAAAGATTAGAGACCCATAGCGAGATTAAAAATATTTTCCATCCTGAAAATTGTCCAAATTTTAATTCTTTGCTCACTTCTGATGGAGGATATGGCTGCTTATTATCATTTGAATTAAATGGAGGATTGAACAAAGCTAAGAAATTTTATGATTCTCTACAAGTATCCAAAGGACCTAGTTTAGGTACAAAATTTACTCTAGTTTGTCCTTATGTTTTACTAGCTCATTATGACGAGTTGGATTGGGCTGAAAGTTTTGGTATACCTTCGCACCTAATTAGAGTATCAGTTGGATTAGAAGACCAAGATCAATTATGGAAAAGCTTTTCTGAAGCACTAAATAATTTCTAAATTCCTAGTATTTACCGTATAGAAACTTATATACTCTTTTTCTGAATAATAGTTAGTATTAAAATATATTTTCTCAATATATAAATGGCAAAAATTTATGAGGACAACAGTTTTGCTATTGGAAACACTCCATTAGTAAAATTAAAATCAGTTACTAAAAACGCGAAAGCTACAGTACTTGCAAAAATTGAAGGTAGAAACCCAGCTTATAGTGTCAAATGTAGGATTGGCGCCAACATGATCTGGGATGCAGAGAAAAGTGGGAAACTTACAAAAGACAAAACAATTGTTGAGCCAACTTCTGGAAATACAGGAATTGCTCTAGCTTTTACTGCTTCAGCAAGAGGTTATAAACTCATCCTTACAATGCCAGAATCCATGTCAATTGAAAGAAGAAGGGTTATGGCAGTGTTGGGGGCTGAAATTGTTTTAACAGAGGCCTCTAAAGGTATGCCTGGAGCAATAGCTAAGGCTAAAGAGATTGCAGAAAGTAATCCTTCTCAATATTTCATGCCAGGTCAATTTGATAATCCAGCAAACCCTGAAATTCATTTCAAAACTACTGGACCAGAAATCTGGGATGATTGCGATGGTGAAATTGATGTTTTAGTTGCAGGGGTTGGAACTGGCGGCACAATTACAGGAGTTTCAAGATACATTAAGCAAGAGAAGGGCAAAAATATTACTTCTGTAGCTGTAGAACCCTCACATAGTCCTGTTATTACACAGACAATGAATGGAGAAGAGGTTAAATCTGGACCACATAAAATTCAAGGAATTGGTGCAGGATTTATTCCTAAGAACCTTGACTTATCAATTGTTGATAAGGTTGAACAGGTAACAAATGACGAGTCAATCGAGATGGCTCTTAGATTAGCAAAAGAAGAAGGGCTATTAGTAGGAATATCTTGTGGAGCTGCGGCGGCGGCGGCTGTTAGATTAGCTGAACAAGATGAATATGCGGGGAAAACCATCGTAGTTGTTCTACCTGATTTAGCAGAGAGATATTTATCATCAATTATGTTTACTGAAGTTCCAAGCGGAATCATTCAAGAACCAGTCAAAGCCTAAATCTATTTTTCTCCAGTAATGAATCTGGTGAAATATACATAGCATCGCCATAAGAGAAAAATCTAAATTTTTCTTTTATGGCTTTTTTATACAAATCTAATAATCTTTCTCTACCAATCATTGCACTTACTAGTAGTAATAATGAACTTTTAGGAAGATGAAAATTAGTTAATAATCCATCAACTACCTTAAATTTATAACCTGGCTTAATTACTAAATCCACGTACTTCGCTATAGGAATAAAGTCATTAATTTCGTTAGAATAACAACTTTCAAGAGCTCTTACGCTAGTTGTTCCAATAGCAATTATTCTTCTATCTGTTTTCTTTATTCTTTTTATTTCCTCCACTACTTCCTTATTAACACTTACCCATTCTTTATGAAGTTTTAAGTTACTTAAATCTTCTTGATCAATTGGTTTGAATGTTCCATAACCCACGTGCAAAGTTATCGGTAAGATTATTACTCCTTTTTTTTTTAGATTGGAAATAAGACTTTTGCTTAAGTGTAAACCAGCTGTTGGTGCAGCAACTGCCCCCGGATTAGTTGCATACTCAGTTTGATAACTTTTCTCATGAAAAGATTCTTCTTCAGAATTTTTTATATAAGGAGGGAGAGGGATTTCCCCGTATTTATCAAGAAGGTCATTCATTGAATTAAGACCAGTTATATTTTCAGGAAATTTAATAAATCTCCCTCCAGTTTCTTCATCAACCCCATCAACCATCAAATTAATATCTTGTGCCAAAAGAGATTTTAATTTTATTTTTCTATTTATTTTTAACTTTTTCGCTGGCTTTGCCAAACATAACCAAACACATTCATGTGACCTTTCTAAAACTAATAATTCGACTAATGTCTTATTTTCTAATTCAACCTTTAACCTAGCTTTCATTACTTTAGTATTGTTTACAACTACAAGATCGCCTTCTCTAAATTCATCTAAAAGATTCTTGGTAAATTTATTAGTTAAGCAGTCTTCTTCTAAAACACTATTTCTAACTATCATCAATCTTGATTCATGCCTAATTGCAGAAGGTTTACTAGCAATTAATGAAGGATCAAGAAAGTAATTATAAGCTTCAAGCTTATGATCACTTTCTTGATTATTCATTTGAGAAATCAATTAAATTTAAGATACAAGTGTCTCTGACTCATTTTCAATCAGGTAAGCCAAGTCTTTTAAGAACAAAGCACCATCAGCTCCATAGATCACTCTGTGATCAGCTGTTAGATTTACTTGCATTATTTTTTTAACAGATATTGAACCATCACTATTTCCTACAACAGTTGGTTTCGATGATGCTATCGCTAAGATCGCACCGGTCCCTGGTGGTAGTATTGCGTCAAATCTATCAACTCCAAACATACCAAGGTTAGATAAGGTAAATGTTCCCGTTGAGTATTCATCAGGTTCTAATTGTTTTGATCTTGATCTTTTTACGAGATCTTTCCATTCCCTAGATAATTCAAATAAATCAGTATTGCATGGTTCTTTTAATACTGGAGTTATTAGTCCACCATCTTCCATCGCGACAGCAACAGCAATATTTATGTTTTCTGGATAAGAAATTCCATTTTCTGAAAAACTTGAGTTAACTTGAGGATGTTTCTTAAGTGTCTTTGCAACTGCCTTTACTAGTAAAGCAGTCATAGTTACTCCATTCTGTTTTACCTTTTTGTAGAAATTATCTAATTTATCTGTATTGATAGAGTATCCAACCCTAAAACATGGAACATCTAAACTAGATTCCATATTTTTATTTACCGCTTTTTGAAGAGTATTAAATTGAACTGTTTCTCCAGGATTACCAAAACTATTTCCTGAAGTTTCTGGTTTACTTTCAACTCCCAAATTTGAAACAGGTATACTTGCAGGAGAAGCACCTTCTCCTATCCATGGTATAGAGACAGATTGGCCATTAGCTTTTAAAATATCATCGGCTTGAATCCTTCCGTGAGGGCCAGATCCATGAACCTTTGCTAAATCAACACCCATTTGAGAGGCTAGTTTTTTAGCTCTTGGAGATGCAATTATCCTCGAAGAAACATTACTTGTAGCGGCATTAATTTGATCGCTATTAAAAGATGGTACAGGCTTTTCACTCTTTAAGACGACTTCCTGTGCTTCTTTTTTGATATTTTCAGTCTGGACTAATGGTTTTTCTTCAGTTTTATTGCTTACCAATTCCAGTTGGTCTGAAGTAGAGACTTCGGGTTGATTTCCTTTATTTTGTTCTTGAACAGAAGCTATTTCATCCTCATTTTCTACAATGAGACCAATAGTTTCTCCAACAGGAGCAGTGCTGCCGGCAGGCATTAAAACTGCTGCAAGATATCCATCTTGGAAAGATTCAACATCCATATCTGCCTTATCAGATTCAACAACCAAGACAGATTCGCCTCTTTCAACCTTATCTCCCGGATTTTTCAACCATTCCACAATCTTGCCCTCCGTCATAGTAGAACTCAAGGCAGGCATGAATATTTCGTGAGACATAAGAAAATCGTTATTGCATAAGTTTCAAGGGATTTTTACCAAACTTTCAAAAGTTTTTATAATTAAGGACCCTTTTAACTCTTGGTCTAATTATACGAAATCATGTTCACAGTGGGAACTCTTAAAACTTAAGAAAGTAATAATTTAGATTGATTAGAATTCAAAACTTTTCGCAATTAAGATTTACTTATTTTTATCAAGAATACTAAATCTTTTCTTTAATTATTATCTATAGATTGAATAACTCCATCTTTAACCGTAATCGAGACCTGCATTTTTTCAATAAGATTGTCGCCCACAGTGACATCACAGAAACTATCCACTTGCCCTTGATCAACAATTTCGTCCATTTTTAATTCGCGAACTTGACCCTGTTGTTGCAGTAGATTTCTTTTTTGTTCTTCAATTTCATTTCGTTTTGCGGCGACTTGTTGTTGCACCTGACTAACCTGTTCTTGAACTCTTGGATCTAGAGGATTAACCGATTGGGATCTAATATTATTTACTATTTGCTGCCCCTCTTGCTCAAGTTGAGATAATTGCTGATCAATGTTTGAAATTGCTTTGCTTAATTCTTTTTCAGCATCTTCCTTCCAAGTTGGTGTAACTACAGCTTTAATAGCTATTGAGCGCTTTATAGATATTGAGTTTTTTGTTTCCATAAAAAATTAAATTACCTTTTCAATATAGATAGAACAAATCAAATTTTCTTACTAAATTTGTTTTCATACATATTTTCTATTTGTAATGAATACTTTTTTTCTATTTCTTTTCTTTTTTGTTTAAGAGTTTGTGTTAACAAACCATTTTCTAAAGTAAAGGCATCCACAAAATAACAATCTAATATTTGTTCTTCTAATCTTGCTCCTAATCGACTTTTAAGCAAATTATTAATTTGTGATTTAAAAAATGTACCAATATTCTTATTCAGGTTTAATTTTGAAAGGTCTTCTTCCAAAAACTTGTTTTTAACCAATTCAAAATTAGGCACTACAAGGGCTGTCAAACATTTCTTATCTTGACCTACTAGTTGAATCTGATTAATAAATTCAGAACTAAGGATTTCGGTCTCTAGCGGATTCGGTTCTATATTTTCACCACTTGATAGCACTATTGTATCCTTGGCTCTTCCTGTTATAAAGAGAGAACCATTTGGTATTAGAAAACCTAAATCACCAGTATCAAACCAACCATCCTTGGACAAAACATCTTTTGTAGCCAATTCATTTTTAAGATAACCTTTCATGACTTGTGGTCCCTTAACAAGAATTTTTCCGACTTCTCTGAACTTCAGAATCTTTTTTTTATCATCATTCACTATTTTGATTTCAGTAAATGCTAGAGGCTGACCGGATGATCCTCTAACATTTAATTCTCTTCTCCTACAAGTTAATACTGGACTAGTTTCTGTTAGTCCATATCCCACCAAAACATCTACACCTAAAGATTCAAAAAAAAGATCCACATGTTCTGGCAATGCACCTCCGCCGTTAATGGGAAATTTTAGTTTTTCCCCGCATAGTTGTCTAAGAATATTCGGCCATAAAAAAATAGTAGACAACTTATGTAAAGGATATCGGCCAATAACAGAAACCAGTAAGGGGATTTTTGACTTAAAAGCTATTTGATTGATATCTAAATTTCTTATCTTTCTTATACTTCTTTTAAAAACTGAACTATTACTTATCAAAAACTTAATAAGTTTTTGCTTTTTGGAAGGCATTTTTTTCAACGCCTGAAAAAACCCATCATGTATTGCCTCCCATAGTCTTGGTACAGTAGCCATGACAACAGGTTTTATTTGTGTAATATCATCTTTCAAAAATTTAGGAATTGTATAGTATTGAGAACAACCACATGAAAAAAAGAAGTATTCAGCACTCCTCTCATAAGAATGCCAGATAGGCAACACGCTTAATACAGAGGTCCCAGATTCTGGATCAGCGATATAGGCTAAATTGATGATTTGATGTAAAAAATTTGCATGAGTCAAGGGGACGCCTTTAGGTTGTCCTGTTGTCCCAGAAGTGTAAAGGATAGTAGCAACATCATCAATTTTTGGATTATCTTTTTCAAGATTATTATTTTGTGAATTTTCTTTTTTTGCTGCTCTTAAAAATTGATTCCAACTTATTAAACTTTCAAATTGTTCATCTTCTAAATTGATTATAAATTTCAGTCTTTTTTTTAATACTTCTTTGTTGTTTAACTTTAGCCAAATCTCCTTAGATTGAACTATTAGACCTACTGAATTAGAGTGCTTAATAATATAGTCTAATTCTACTGAAGGAGAATTAATACCTCTCACTGCATTTATTGCTCCTAAACGCATTAAGCCTTGATCAACTACTAGCCATCTTGGAGAATTTTCAGATATTACAGTAACTACATCCCCCTTTACTAAACCATAATTTTTAAAAGAAAAAGAGACTTTTGTTATTAAATCAGCCAGCTCAGAATAAGAAAATTTTTCTTTATATTTCCCTCTTAAATCGCAAACAGCTAAAGTATCACCACATTTAAATTTTAATTTTTCCCAAATTTGATCTATATGATGAAGGTTCTTAATAAAATCTCTATTTTTAGCAAATTTATCTTTTTCAGAAAGAGGTTTAGCTGAAGGCCAGTAGGCTAAATCACCCATATTAAATTGATTTTGAAATTTTAATTTCTATTTTGATACAAAATCAAAATTAAATTCTTCCTGAATGATTTTTTTAACAATTCTTTTGACTTCTTGAATATTTAAATTTTTGTTGTAATCAATCATATTTGCCATAAGACAATTTTCTATCCCGCAAGGAACAATTTTATTAAAGTTTTCTAATTCACAGTCAATATTGATTGAAAATCCATTTATTGTAATCCATCTTTTACAACCAATTCCAATTGAAGCAATTTTCTTATTTCCTATCCAAACACCAGTGAGCCCCTCTCTTGAATGACAATCTATATTAAAAGTTCCAAGAATTTTTATAATAATTTCTTCAATTTTTCTTAAATACCAATTTAAATCTTTATTAAAATTTTTCAAATTTAACACCAAGTAAGTTACTAATTGTCCTGGCATATGACAAGTAACCTCACCACCTCTATCAATCTTAAAAACATCATAATTATTATCATTCAAAGAAAATAATAAATTATCGTAATTAGATCCTCTCCCCAACGTATAACAGAGTTGATGCTCACCTATCCAAATAAAATCAGGGTTAGAGTTATCTAAAATCAATGCCTCCTGATATTCTTTTTGTAATTTATAAACATCATTGAAAAAAGAAATATTATCAGGTTGTTTAATTATTGCTGTTCTATTAACCATATTTAAGTAGATTTAGAAAGTAAGTAAATATTTTTAGATTTGTTATGAAAATTTTAATCCATGGGAAAAATCTTGAGCTCACTGGAGCATTAAAAGAATATACTGAGGCAAAGATAGAAAAAGCAACACATCACTATAAGGATATCGTTAAAGAAGCCGACATACACCTTTCAATAGAAAAAAATCCAAGAGTCTCCTTCCAGACTGCAGAAGTTACTATCTTTGCAAATGGGACCGTAATTAGAGCCGAAGAAAAAACTGAAAATCTATACTCAAGCATTGATTTAGTTTCAAATAAACTTTGTAGAAAATTACGTAAATACAAAGAAAGAAACAATAAAACAATTCATAATAATCAATTTAAAAATAAAGAGTCTTTCCCAATTGAAAATACAGAATCAAGATTTTTAGATGAAGCTTTACTTAAAGAAGGAATAGAAGCAAGTCTGCCTGAGCCATCTATAAAAAATAAATACTTTGAAATGAATCCAATTTCATCAGAAGAAGCAAGAAAACAATTAGATCTAATTGATCATGATTTTTATGTTTTTCGAAATAAAAAAAATAATGAACTTCAAGTTATATACAAGAGGAAACATGGAGGTTATGGACTGATTCAATCCAAATAACTTTTAAATGCCCAATATTGAATATGAATTAAACGAAAAAATTCATGCCATTATTATTAACCCTTATTTAACCTGGGAAGATTTCTGCGCGAATTGCGATTTAATAAAAAAATATAATATCAAGAATATTTCTACTTCAATTAATTATTTAGATGATTTTAAAAACCGTTTGAGCAATTACAGTGCAAACATAAACGCACTCATTTCTTACCCTTTAGCGGATTTACCCGTTACATTTATTGAAGAATTAGTTAATTTTGCAAAAGATAAAGGTGCAAACGGAATTGAATATATCCCAAACTTTATCAATTTATCCAAAAGAAACTTAGAAACTTTCGCTGCTGAAATTGAGCAAGTGAAGTTATCTGGATTACCAGTTTCAATAATCATAAATAAATCAAAACTACAAAAAGAAGTTTTATACAATGCGATAGAAATATCTTTGGAATTAGGAATAAAAAATTTTCAATTCGGGGACGGGTTTGGGCCGCCTATTACATTAAATGATGTAGCGGAAATATTAAAAATAACGGGCTCCCAAAATCACATCAAAGTTGTTGGTGGTATAAAAAAACTGACACAAGTTATTGATTTGTTTGATAATGGAATTAGTTGCGTTGGAACTTCTAATTTTTGTGAGATTTTTCAAGAAGTAAAGGTTATTTAAATGTCTGGTTCTGGTGAGTGCAGACTAGAAGGTCTCTGTATTAAAGCTTCTCCATTAGGCGAGAATGATAGATTAATTACTATTCTTACTGATGAGCAAGGGATTGTTCGATTAGCGGTACCTGGTGCTAGACGTCCTAAAAGTAGTCTTGCCGCAGCTACTCCATTAACATATTTAAGTCTGCAAATTTTTGGGAAAAGAAATCTTAAATCTGTACGTCAAATTAAAATATTAAAAAGCTATTCTGGTCTAGGAAAAAATATTGAATGCCTTGCAGCCGCGCAAGCGATAACTGAATTAACTTTTTTATTAGTAGGTAATAATGATAAGCAACAAAACTATTTATCTTGCGTTCTTGCGCATCTAGATAGGATTTATTTGTATGAAGAATCAAAAGAAGAAGATATTAAAATGCTCGCAATCAGTATTCAATCTTTAATCCATCTATTAGCCATTGGAGGTATAAATTTACCAATTCATCATTGCTGTAAAACTGGAGAACCTATTATTCCGCCTTTAGGAAATTGGGAATGGAGTTGTTATTATTTGCCAATTGAAGGGTTTTCGTCCATGGAAGATCCTCAAAGTAATCTTAAAATAAATGCATCTGAAGTTGCTCTATTACAGAGACTTCTTTTCCCCGAATTGCCAATAAAATCTGATGGAGAGTTATTAGGACCTAAAAAAGTCTGGCTTAAAATATTATTTATTATTGAAACTTGGATCTCTACTCAACTAGAGAAAGATCTATCTTCACTAAAAATGTTGAGAGAAATATATAGTTAACATTTTCATAAACTATCAATAAATTTTAAAATTATGATCTTGGGTGCTCTGACTGTTAATTTAGTAAATAGTTAATTCAATCAATGTGGTTCATGTTGCCTGGTTGGGTAAGAAATCTCCTTTTTGTGGAAATGTAACTTATGGCAATTCAACTACTGAGAAATTAAAGGCCAGAGGTCATAAAATTAGTTTTATTCATTTCGACAATCCTTCTAGTTCAAATTCATCAAAACCATTATTTCTGGCAAATGATCCTGATGTAAGTCTTCCATATTTAATTAAGTCCCAAGTTTATACAATACCCTCACCAAGAGCAGAAAAGAAGCTAAGGCTATCATTGGAAAGATTAAAGCCTGATTTAGTACATGCAAGCTTAACTTTATCTCCTTTAGACTTTAGACTTCCAGAGATTTGTGATGAAATTAATCTTCCACTCATAGGAACATTTCACCCACCATTTGATGCAAAAAATAGAAATTTAACTGCTAGCACTCAACAATTAACATATCAACTTTATGCTCCCTCTTTATCAAAGTTCGATAAAATAATCATTTTTTCCGAACTTCAAAAAAATGTTCTTTATAAATTAGGCGTACCTAAAGAAAAACAAATAATTATTCCAAACGGTGTTGATGAGAATATTTGGAAACCTTTTTTCGAAAAAAATAAAAAATATGATCAGGTAAAAAACAAACTTGGAAATGAAAGAATCTTTTTATATATGGGTAGGATTGCCAATGAGAAAAATATCGAGGCACTTTTACGTTCTTGGCGCCAAACAAAAACTCAAAATTGCAAATTAGTTATTGTTGGAGATGGACCAATGAAGCCAACACTTGAAAATAGTTTTTCTAACCTTGGTAATGAGAAATTAATTTGGTGGGGAGCCGAATTAGATTTAGAAACTAGGGTAGCAATAATGCAAATAGCAGAAGTATTTTTCTTACCAAGCTTAGTAGAAGGTTTATCATTATCACTTTTAGAGGCAATGTCTGCTGGTACTGCTTGTGTAGCTACAGATGCCGGCGCTGATGGTGAAGTTTTAGATAACGGAGCAGGCATAGTAATTTCAACTGATAATGTGGCTGCACAATTAAAAACTATAATCCCAATTCTTGTAGAACATCCTTCATTTACAAAAGATCTTGGAGAAAAAGCTAGAGAACGTATACTTGAGAGATACACAATTACTAAAAATATAAATTCACTTGAAAAAGTTTATATGAATTTAAAAGATAATTTAAAAAACTAACGAAACTCTTTACTTCGATTACTAGCTGAAACTATTGATTCAATTAATGCTGACCTTACACTCTTTTTTTCTAAAACCCTTAAAGCAGAAATAGTTGTTCCACCTGGAGAAGTTACTAAATTTTTAAGCTCAGAAGTAGTTAGTTTATTTTCTTTTATTAGACTAGTAGTCCCTACTATCATTTCCATAACGAGTTCCTCTGAAAGTATTTTTGGTAATCCACCGCTCAATCCTCCATCACTTAATGCCTCTATAATTAAAGCAATAATTGCAGGCCCTGATGAAGTTAAGGCTAAAAATATATCAAGGTAATCTTCACTAAATTCATAAATTTTACTAGTATTTTCAAATAATTGTTTTGTAAATATTTTCTGATCTTCTGTAATTTCTTCTCCCCAAGAAATTCCTGTTAAACCTTTTCCAATAATTATTGGAATATTTGTAACCACCCTCACACATTTATGATTAGGGAACTTTTTAGTAAGTCTATTTAATGAAACCCCCGCAAGAATTGAAACTATTAAATTATCCTTGTTTTTTATATGATGAGTCTCACTTATATCATTAAATTGTTGGGGTTTTATCGAAAGAAGTTTATATTGACAATCCCAAATTATTTTGGACTCTTTAGAACCGGATTTATAAACGTTTATATTATATTTATAATTTTTTTTTATATTTACTAAACTTTTTTCTGAATTTACAACACAATAAACATTCTCAGGCTGAATTAATTTTTTATCTAATAGAGGAGTTACTATAGCCTTTGCAATATTTCCAAAACCAATAATCGCAATTTTATCAGTCACAGATTAATCATGAATAAGCACTTAATTTAGAATTACCCCATGCTGGTTCAGGAGTAGTGTTTTTTCCTAAACTATATTGTGGTGTATTTTCTATAGGCACATTAGAAGGAGAAGCTTCTTCTGAAGAAGAGCTAGTTACATTGACACAACTTGGTGCAAAAAGAAAAATACTTTCACCCACTCTCTCTTGATGGCCATCAATCGCATATGTACCTCCAGCAATAAAATCAACCGCTCTTTGCGCTTGATCAGGATCCATCATAGTTAAATTAAGAATTACAGTTTTCCTCTCTCTTAATGCTTGTATAGCTTGAGGCATCTCATCGAAACTTCTTGGTTCCATTAAGCTTACTTCTGAGGATGAATTTGAAATCCCAGGCATTCCAACAACTTTTGATGATCTATTGTTATTCATAAAATCGAATGGATTTGAATTTGCAAGAGCATTTGAGTTTCTTTGATTTTGTTTGAAATCATTAATATCACTTAATTCATCCTCTGATGCGTAATCCAACTCATCAAAATCATCATCGAGATACTCATCACCTGCAACAACTGCCTTTAATCTAGAAATTAGTGACACCTTTTAAATCCTCTTAAAATTGATTACTAAGGTATGGGAACCTTAAGTAATAGATTCATTTTTAAATGAATAAACTACCTATACTTAAATAACGTTACTTGTACTTTACTGCAAGTTTATAGATAAGAATTTTATAAAAAATAACTAATTAGGATCTATCTCCAAAAATCAATGAGCCTAATCTTACCCAAGTTGATCCAGCTTCAATAGCCTCCTCCCAATCTCCTGACATTCCCATTGAACAATCTGGAAGTTGAAGAGAATCAGCAAGGGTGCGACATTTTTTAAACAATTCTAAATTTTTCTTGGAGCTTAGTCCTCTAGGATTAATAGTCATCAAACCGGTTAATGTGATATTTTTCAATTCCTTAATGTCTCCCCATTTCTTTATTAAGAGTTCAGGATTAAAACCTCCTTTAGTAGGGTCATCACTCAACTTAACCTGCAACATTAATAATGGATTCTTCTTCTCTTCACATGAAATATTAGAAATCTTTTGCAACTGTTCAAATGAATCTATTGAATGAATGTAGTTAAAATTTTGCACTATTTTTCTTATTTTATTACTTTGTATTCGTCCAATAAAGTGCCATTTTATTTGTTTAAGGTCTTTTAATGTCAATTGCTTTTCAAAAGCCTCTTGCAACTTGCTCTCTCCAAAATCATTCTGACCTATATTTTGAATAGTCTTGATTTCTTGACTTTTAAATCCTTTACTTACGGCAAGAATATTTACATTTGATGGAATTTTATTTTTAATTTTTAAAAAATTTGAAGGATTCACCTGTTATAAGAACGTTTGAGTGAACAAATTCTCCCATTTAGATAGTTCTTCAGATCCTTTTCTTCTAGCTTTTTGAAGGTTTAATTCGGCCTGATTACGGGCATCTAAATAAGGTATAACTTCAAAAAATACTTCTCTTTGTTTTACTTCTACCATGAAAAACATTTTTTGGGCATATAAAGTCGCATAAATATCTCTTCCATCATTCCCAGGAGAGACTTGGTACAACATACCAAATGTTGGATGGTTTAAATAACGCTCGGAACTCAAACTTAAATATCGTGTTATTTATAATGCACCATACAGTTTTCTGAGAAAAATTGCTATGCAAATAAAACATATCGATAATGTATTAACAATTACATTGAGAGGGCCCGAAGAATAAAAAGTTCTAAATCTATTAGTTTTTATAATAATTTCTTTCTTAGAGAGCAATGATTCTGCTCCTTGATCAATTCTCAGAAATATATTTTGAAATAACCTTTCCACTAAAATCAACAAAATATTAAAGGATTTCTTAATTCCTAAGTTTCGAAAATTTATTGATCTAACTGATAATGATTTAATTATATTTTGAAATTCTTCCTGTACTAAAGGAATAAAACGCAATGCAATTAATAACTGAAAAAGCCACTTACTAATTGGTAATCCAATTTTTCTTAATGGATACAGAAACCAACTTAATCCCCATACAATGTCTTCTTGTAATGTAGTTAAAAGCATCAAATTAACACTATGAATAACAGTAAATATCAAAGTGGAGGTTTTTATTCCTAATTCAAAAGCTTGTCTTGATAAGTTATAAGGACCAAAATTTATAAACCATATCTTCTGTGAAGGGATTTCCAGAATATTCCACTTTTTATAGTTTTCCACTACTACTTGCAACTCGTTGGGATTTCTTAAATAGCTATCAAGGGATTGAATATCAGAAGAAGCAAGTATTGAAATACATCCAATAATTAATGATAAGAAGGAGAGCAAACATAATGATCGCCACCATACTCTAGATGGCAATAAACTGAAAAAAGTAATTAATAGTAAACAACCCACTAAACTCAATCTCCATATAGGACCTGCCCAAATTGGAGTGATTAAAAATATCATTACTATAATTAATTTCAATCTACTATCTATAATTCTTAGCCAACTTCTATTGCCATAAACATATTGACCAACAGAAAATTTGGTAAGTATATTCATTAATCTTTTTGAATTAACTCAATATTTTCCCTTTCCACTTCTTTATTTAAAGCTCTTTGCTGTTTTCCTCTCCAAAGTAAAATAAGAGGTGTTCCTTCAAAGCCTAAATTTAATCTAATTTGTTTTTCAATATATCTTCTATAAGTTATTCCAAATAATTTAGGGTCATTTACAAAAAGTGTGAAGGTGGGAGGTTTATTTTTTACTTGAGTACCATAATAAAGCCTTCCTTGCTTACCACTTCTTTTAGTTGGAGGACTTTTCCAACTAATCGACTCTTTAAGCACTTCGTTAACCACTGATGTTGTAACTCTTCTTCTATGTTGATTAACAGCATTAAGAGCATGCTCAAAAATATTTTCAACTCTTTGTCCCGTTAGGGCCGATATAAAAATCATTTTTGACCAGTGCAAAAAATAAAGTTTAGATCTAAGTTCTTTTTCTACTTGATAGATTGTTGAACTATTTTTTTCAACAAGATCCCATTTATTAACAACAATTATGCAAGCTCTTCCTTGTTCTTCTATTCGCCCTGCTAATTTCTGGTCTTGATCAGTTACTCCATCTAAAGCATCTATAACCAATACACAAACATCACTTCTATCTATAGATTTAAAAGACCTATTAATACCAAAGAATTCAGTACCATATTTCACATTTTTCTTTCTTCTAATCCCAGCAGTATCAACAATTTTCCATTGATTATCACCTCTTTTAATAAGTGTATCTATTGAATCAGTTGTCGTTCCACTAATATCACTAACAATTGCTCTTGTTTCTCCTGAGATCGAATTTAACAAACTAGATTTACCAACATTTGGCCTACCAATAATTGACATCATTATCTTTTCTTCTTCATCCTGAATATTATTTTCAGGAAGTTCGCCAATCACGAGATCTAAAAGATCGCCAGTACCTGAACCATGAATAGCAGAAACTGGGTAAGGCTCGCCTAATCCTAGTTTCCAGAATTCAGAAGCTAAAGAGATTCCAAGAGTAGTAGATTCACATTTATTTACAGCAACAATTGTTTTACAGCTCGAGTTCCTTAACCATTTTGCTATTGATAAATCACCATCAGTAACACCCTGGTTTCCATCAACCACAAGTAAAGCGAGTGAAGCCTCTTCAAGAGCTAAATAAACTTGAGTTCGTATCTCTGGCAGGAATTCACTATCATCATCAAAAACCAACCCTCCAGTATCAACTATTTGGAATTCCTTACCTCCCCATGAAGCATTTTGATAAGTTCTATCTCTTGTAACGCCAGGCTTATCAAATACTATTGCATCATTACTTTGGCAAAGACGATTCACCAAAGTTGATTTCCCAACGTTAGGTCTTCCTATAATTGCTATTGTTGGAAGAATCAATTCTTATCTCCAAAGAAAGTACTCTCTAATACAACTATACCTTTAATAGAATCAATTACCTTACTAAAGAATTTTATTTGATTTCTGGATCGCCAAAATGTCCTTTTACTGGATTCGCAGGCGGTGAACTAGGACTTGGAATAACATTATTATCATTTGAAAAACAATCATTTTCAAATGCCCAATAAATCAACCAATTTACAGCGGTCGCTCTTCTAGTTCTTCTTGGATAGAGTTCATTAATTTTATAACCTTTAAAATTAAGAAAATTTTTCAATCCCTGTTTATGTTCCTTTGGAATTGTTCGCGTCAAATGTACTGATGCTATTCGCTCTGAAATGAATTGAGGAGCCTCTACAAATTTTTCTGACCAATAAGTAGGAGTTAATGCACTAGGAAACCAAACATTAGAAGTTATTTCTCTCTTATAAAAAAGTCTTTCCCAAACTAATTCACAAACAAAAACATCACTCACTTTATCTTCAAGAACTAGAAATAATAGTTCCTTACATATTGGCCATGTAAATTGATTCCCTACGAAATTTTCCAATTTATTCATTAATCAAACCTTATCAAAATCAAAGAGAAATAAGGCATAATATCATTCTTATATTGAGATGCATATTGAATAATTTGATCAGACATCCCAACATTTAAAGCTATTAATGATGTATTAATAATATCTTCTTTTTTTAATATTTCCCTTACTAAATTCCATCTTTTCCCAACCTTCATGATTGCTAAGACCGTTTTATTTACTCTACTTTCCCTGATAAGGGATGTTAATTCTGAGTTAGAAGAAGGGCATTCTTTAATTATCAAAGTTTCACCTTTTTTAACTAAATCAAAATCATTCAAAGCTGCTGCTGCTGAAAGCGAAGATATACCAGGTATGGTATTGGTAATGATTTCGGGATGATTATTTTTGATTATCCTCAAAATATTAGAAGAGCTTGCAAATATTGAAGTATCTCCAAGACAAAGTAAAACTACTGATTCGCCATTTTGTATAAATTTCACAATTTTTTCTACTGCAATAGACCATATTTCATCAGGATTAAAATCCCTCCTAGCCATTGGGAAAATGATAGGTATATTTTTTTTAAATTTGGTATATTTCTTGACTATTTCAGCAGCAAAACTCTTTTTTTGATCATCTGATACTGGAAAAACTATAACGTTCGCTTTTTTAATTGCATCTACTGCAGCAATTGTTAAAAGTGATGGGTCTCCAGGGCCAACACCAACGATGGTCAATGATACCAAATCATTTTTATAACTCGTAAATGCTCTTATAAATTTTCTTAAAATTTTTTTTATTATCATTATTAATTTAACTAAATGATTTTTAGCTATGAACCCTTGGCATAAAAAAAGTTTCAGCCAGTATTTCTGATTCAATCTTAGACAATTCCTCTAACCTTTTGAAAGTTTGATTTTTAGAGAATTTAGTTTGCGCGAGTTTCCAATAAATACCAAAGTGTCTTGCCTCACTCTCAAGCAAAGAATCATAAAGGACTTTGAAAGATTCTTCTTCAGAATTCAGAGCAAGTAAACCTAATCTTTCATGACTTCTTGCTTCAATAAGTCCTGCAATTAAGAAACTATCCAACATCCTATTGGGTTCCTCCTTTCTAATATTCTTAGCTAATTCAGCACCATATGGTGGCGGTTTTAAAGCCTTAAGAGAATGTCCAAGATCCTTTAAAAAATATAGTATTTTTTCAAAATGCTCTAATTCCTCTCTCGCAATTGGACTTAAAACTTCAGCCAGATTTGGTTCTGATGGATATCTAAACATTAATTGAATCGCAACACCTGCTGCTTTTCTTTCACAATGAGCATGATCAATAAGAATATCGATTGGATTAGATAATGCGAGTTTGATCCAATCATCTGAGGTAAATGACGATAAATATTTAATACTGGAAAGCGGCCTTTTAAAATCAACTAGCATTTAATTTTTACTACTTAAATATCCAATTATTCCTTCGAGAGCGAGGGAATAACTAGATATACCGAACCCACTAATTATTCCTATAGCTTTATCAGTAAGAAAAGATTCTTTACGAAAGTCTTCTCTACTAAAAATATTTGAAATATGCAACTCTACAAATGGAATTTTTGATCCAATTAAAGCATCTCTAATGGAAATCGAGGTATGAGTGAAAGCGCCAGCATTTATTAGAATCCCTTGAATACTTTTTACAGAATCCTGAATTTTATCTACTATTTCTCCTTCATGATTACTTTGAAAACATTCAAGATTAATACTCTTTTCTTGAGCAAGTTTAGTTAAGTCTTTCTCAATATCATTTAATGTTTTATTGCCATATATTTCAGGTTCTCTAGTTCCTAATAAATTTAAATTTGGGCCATTTATCAATAAAATATTCATTTACAATAAATTCTTTTCTATTAAATGCTATCTAGAAATAAACAAAAAAACCAAAACATTTTCACACAAAGTGACCATTAACTGATAAGTTCAAATAGTGGGGGTCGGTGCCCGAGTGGTTAAAGGGGGCGGACTGTAAATCCGCTGGCTCTGCCTACGTTGGTTCAAATCCAACCCGGCCCACTTTAATATTGCCCTTGTAGCTCAGCGGTAGAGCACTCCCTTGGTAAGGGAGAGGTCTCGGGTTCAAGTCCCGACGAGGGCATGAACAAGAAGTATCTACATAACTGAGTTTATAAGAATTTGAAAAATATGATTCCTGGAAACCAAGCAATATCCAAGATAGAACTCTAAAGTTAACTAATTGGGCACTATCTAGATGGATATACTGAATTTAAGTTAAAACTAATTAGTCTTAAATAAGATTTACATATTTTAGACTTTTAACGAACAATGTATTGAGAGATGCCACTATCGTCATATCGGATGCACAGAATTTATCTTGCAGCGACCATGAATTATGGTCTGGGTTCTGATGATCCTGAAGAGTTAGCGTACTACAATAAAATCAGAAAAGAGATGGATGATATGAAAAAAGAACCAGTTAAAAAAGGGATACCCCTTAATTGGGATACCCCTAAAGGAATGGATAAATGAATCTAAATAATTTTTTATTAATTGATGGGAGTCTGATGCTAATTGGCCTGCCTTTGCTGATGATTCTTAAAGGCAAAAAGAAAACTCCTTAAGTCATCACTTAACCGCAAAAGTTACTCCCATAATGGCATTGATATCTTTCTTGATAGTAGTAGTGTCATTGGAATTTCTAAAACACAAAAAGAAATTTATCAGAAGTGGACTTCCGATTACGGGTCCACTTTTCTGCTACAAAGGTAGATATCTGAAGGTGTTGAATGTAAAACTTAGTATTTCTTTAAAATCATAAAAATCTATTATGAAGTTATAAATTATGAAAAAATGGAACTAGCACAAAAACAAGAGACTTCCTTAGGTTTGGATTCCTACGAAGTTTTAGGTTTTAATTCCCAAGAGGAACTCGAATTAGAAATTTCAAAACTTACTAAATTTAGACCTGAATTTGAAATTAATCTCCAGTAATTTGATAGAGGTTATAAAAGTAAAGGTTTAATATAATATTCTCAATCTTTTAATTACTGGTTTTAATTTAAAAACCCCAAAGTAGCGGTGAAATAACCATTAAAAAAGTCAGCCTGTATGCCTACTAGCTGACTTCAACGAATATGTAAGCTTTAAAAACTATACGAATGTATTTGTAGTTGTGATGCTTAAAACAACTGCAACAAAGAATATGTAAGGAACCACCTTTAGGGGTACATATCCTTGCCTCTTAGATATAAAATCCATTTATACAAAACCTGGGATAATTTGTCCAGTTGTTAGATATGCGCCAATAAGAGCAATAAAGCCAATCATCGCAAATCTACCATTGAGCTTCTCAGCTACGACTTTTTCCTTCTCTAGTATTTTTGATTCGTTCATTTGTTTGTTTGGTTGTTTAGCTAAGACGCTTCCTAATGCAATCTTGAAATAAATCTAATAGCAGAAAATCATAAGCGTGAGTATAATTACTTAATCTCATATCCTCTATAAGCTGAGCTTATAGCAATAGGTCTTTAAAAAAATAGAACAAAACTTCTAGATTTTAATATGGATTAATGAAAAGATAATCCTTGATTTTGTATCGCATGTAGCTTTTAAATGTTTTTTTGGAAGCTACTAATTAGGTATGAGTTATTTTGCTGAACCTAAACATATTGAATATGATGCATGGTTCGATGAAAATATCGACCCCCTAGATCTTGTGGATTACTCAGATGAAAAGGAGTTCAGTGATTCGGTACATGATAAGTTCCATAAGATTTCCATGAGAAATTTAACAATTGGTTCTTCTGAAAATTTTCACTGGTAATTAAAAGATTTTCATTTCACAGATATTTATAAATCTTATGCAGAATATGTTCCATCACTTTCTCTTCTTGACTTAGCTAATACAATTTCATCTAAAACTTTTTCTATCATGTAAGCACTTTTTTTACCAAAGCATTTTTCTTTGCGAATGTTCTCAAAATCATTTTGAATAAAATCAATATATTCACAACAATCACATTTAATATCAATTTTCATTCCTCTGTAAATCTCCATAGCCCTAGAAAAAATCCATTGCTGCGCTGAAATACTTTGCCAACTATCAAAATTAGACCAATCGTCAAAGTCCCTATTAAGGATAACTTTTAATCCATCTGCCTTATTTACAGATACTAAGTATGAATTTTTTCTTGATTCATCTTTAATACCAATTGTTTTGACAGAATTTTGATTCATTCCTTATAAATAGATGAACTAACTTTATAAATATAAATCAAAATTTTATAAACTATAAACGAAAAAATTTCTTAAATAAGATCATTTATTGCTTTATCTAATCTAGAAGTATGATTAGTATTTCTGAGCAATTCAAAATCCTTAAAATCAAACCCAGGGCCAACGCAACAACTTACCAAAGTAAATTCTCCTATACTTTTTGCCGCTTGCCAATATCCGGCTGGAATCATTTCTACTGGATTATTAGAATCTAAAATTAAATTTCTTATTAACTTATTATCATTATCTAGACACCATAAATTAAGAGGATCACCCCTAAGATAAATCCAAATTTCATCTGCATTTTTTACTCTATGCCACGCACTTTTTGCATCTCTCTCCAAAAGATAATAAATTCCCGTAATGAAGTTTCTTATTTGACCATCTTCTCTCGTTACAAAACTATTACTCCTTACGATCTCACTAAACCATCCACCTTCAGGATGAGGAGATAAATTAAATTGTTTAATTATTTCTAAACTTTTTTGATTAGGGTTCACTTTACAAAAATATTTTAAAAATCACTATTACGAGGAGGAGTAAATTGAAAATTAATTAACTTTAAATTAAGTTTTTAAAACTTAAGCGCAAATAACTGACAAGTCTACAAAATTCTTATTTTCATCTGCCAGTTCATTAATAATTCTATTGAGCCATTCAGAATTAGTTTCACAATAGCCCACATTTAAAATAGTTTTTTGCTTTGCTGTTTCTTCTTTATGCATAGTTAAAGTATTTATATATAAAATAGTCTTTAATTAAATCTATGTGAATAAGTCTTAATTACTATCTAATTTAAAAAGTTGTATTTAATACATATTTAAGAACTTATCGTAAACAAACAAAATTAAATCCTTGACAAGAAAATATATACAAGTTTGAGTAGAAAGAATTTACTATTTAACCCATGAATAACATCAAAATCGAGGAATTGATGAAAGTCAGGTTCGATGGTATAGCTAACAGAATTGGTCAATTAAGCAAAAGGGAAAGTGAATCTTTATTGCTTGAACATCTTGAGTGGTTAGAAGGTGGTTGGGAGACAGAAGAAATCTTATTTTTAAAAAAGCCCTATAGGAAATGGTGGTTCTAAATCCACTTCTATAAATACTTAATGATGACCTAAGGGACCAGGGCCAGATCCTATTTTGTAAGAATTTTCCAATGATTTCTCAACAAATAATTTTGCTTTTTGTATGGATTCAAGTATTTCAAGGCCTAAAGCTTTGTAGCCACAAATAGCAGCACTTAAAGTACAACCACTACCATGGGTATTTTTTGTATTTATAAAATCATTAAACAACCACTCCTTTCTACCATTTAAATCAAGAAAAAAATCTTTACCTTTCATATCTTTTAAACCGCCACCTTTTATAAGTACTGCTTTAGCTCCAAGGTCAATAATACTTCTTGCGGAATTTTCAATATCCTCTTTACTTCTAATTTCTAAACCAGAAAGTAGATTTGCTTCATAAATATTTGGAGTAACTAAATCCGCAATTGGTAATAATAGTTTTTTGTAAGCATTAATGGCAGAATCTTCCAGTAATTTAGACCCAGTCCTTGTAACCATTACTGGGTCTATAATTTTTGTTATTTTATATGTATTTAATTTTGACGCAGTATCATTAATTATCCTTTCATTAAGTAACATTCCAGTTTTTAAAGCATCAATACGAAAATCAGAAAATAAAGTATCTAACTGACTGAATAAAGTATTCTTCTCTACAGCTTCAACGCATTTAACCTCAATACTATTTTGTGCGGTAATACATGTAACCACGGAGCATCCATGAACTTTAAGTGCCATAAAAGTTCTAAGGTCAGCCTGGATTCCTGCTCCACCTCCTGAATCACTACCCCCTATTGAAAGTGCTATTTTAGAATACATAATTTAATTTAATCAACTTTATAAAAACCATAAAATTATTCTAAATTGAAATTAGAAATCTGAATATGCATTAAAAAAATCTAACTCTAATTCCATAGCTCTTTTGTATAAATATTTTGCCTGATTAATATCATATAATTCTTTGTTAGTCTCAATAAGATTTTCGAGTGAATTTGCTAAATTTTCAAATTCCTCATTAGAGTAAGTAATTATCCATTCTTTATATTTATCATCAAAATCGTCTTCATATAAACTTTTTCCTATCCAAGAATAAAGTCGCATGCATGGAGTCATTGCAAACATTATTTCAACAGCGCTAAGTCTCTTAGCAGTATCATCAAGAAAATCTGTATAATTTTTAGTAGCTTTTTTTATATAGTTATTAGATAAATCAATATTCCATTCTTTTGCATAAGTTTCATGAAGTATTAACTCTTCTGAAACACCCATTAGAAGTTCACTTAACTTCCTTATTGAATATTTATCGTTTGATTTAGAAACGGCAAGACCATATGCCCTAGCAAAAGTCTCTAGAAAGAAATAATCTTGAGCTAAATATTCTTGAAATATATTTTTAGGAAGACTTCCAGTTTTTATACCTTGAACAAATTTTGTATTTAAATTTAGTAGAGCGATTTCATAATTATCCTCCCAAAGTTTTTTTGTTATTTTCATTTTTTTTTGATTTTTAGTTATTCTAAAATTGTTTCTAAGGAAAAGGAAATACAATAAGAACTAAAATTAGATATCTAAATTTGAATGTCAATTATTTTCAGATTCCTTTTATTGAATAAGAAAGATTTTTTTAATTTTGAAATTATGTATATAAATCCACGATGCAGTAATGCAAGCTTTAATGTATTGATCAGGTTTAACAAATTATGTCTGAAAGATTTGAATGGGATGACACCAATAGCTCAGGTATATGGTGGAGTACTAACGTAAGTATTAGAGACGAGTGTATTTTGCTTAAGGAAGACACTAATTGCGAAGATTCTGATATCGTAGAACTCCTTAGGAGTATTGCCCAAAATATTGAAGATAATGGCCTTTGATTTTTTTTAAAAAGTATTTTTTCAATTAGTAATTTTCAATTCCTTTTACAGCTTTTATTAATTCGATACTGATACCTCTTTCACTCATTGAATGACCAGCATCATTAACAATAATTAATTCAGAATTCTTTAATTTCTTATTTAGATCCCAAGCACTCCTAACAGGACAAACGACGTCATATCTCCCTTGAATTATTGTTGTTGGAATCGATTCTATTATTTTTATATTTTTCAAAATAAAATCATCTTCTAAGAAAATATTATTAATAAAATAATGACATTCGATCCTTGCAAAGGCATCTGAAAAAGAATTAACTTGGGACTTACCAAAATCGAATTTTTTATTTATTAAATGACTAGTTGAGAGTTCCCATTTTGTCCAAGCTGCTGCTGCTCTTGATCTAAGCTTCACATCTGAAGATGTTAGATATTTATAAAAAGAACTTATTAAGTCATTTCTTTCTTCTTTTGGTATTACAGAAATATATTCTTCAAATTCATGAGGGAATATCTCACTTGCACCATATTGATAGAACCATAATAATTCAAACTTTCTACATAAAAATATTCCTCGCAAAGTCAAGCTCAACACTCTTGATGGATTTTTTATTGCATATACAAGTGAAAGTGTTGAGCCCCAAGATCCACCAAACAAATGCCAACTATCTATTTTTAATAGAACCCTTAATTTCTCAATATCATCAACTAAATGATTTGTCGTATTTTCTTTTAATTCGGAGAAAGGAGTAGAGGAACCGCAACCTCTTTGGTCAAATTGAATAATATCGAATTTATCTGGATCAAAGTACCTTCTATATCTTGGTTGACTTCCTCCTCCTGGACCTCCGTGAATAACAAGTATTCTTTTGCCATTTGGATTACCAGATCTTTCCCAATAAATAGTATGAATATCACTAACTTGTAAAAAACCCTTTTCTCGTACTTCAATTTTCGGAAACAAGACTTGATCTTTCATTTTGAAATATTTTTAATTTCTTTATAAATCCATAGTATCCAAAAAGAAGTCTAGTTTAGAAGCAATTTGTTAAATAAAAAAAAGGACTGCTTGTACAGTCCTTTTTGATATTTGATTTCCTTCTTTCAGGATATAAAATTACATATTTTAAAGTCTATTTACTCATAAACCTAGAATACGTGAATTCGGGGATTCATCTCGATAATTTCAGTTCCTATTGTCGCTAGTAATTATAAAGCGAAGTCTTATCAGACTAATTGATTGAACTTTAATTTTCGAATAATCCCATTCTCAGGAATACGCTTCCTATATTTTGGAATTTGCTAAATTTCAGGCGGACTATCAATCATTTAGATTGCCTCCGAACTCAATATTTATAAATTACTCCTTTTTATATTTTCAGTAAATCCGTAAATATGCTGATTTACTTTTTTCTTAAAATGTAAGAGGATTTTAATGATCCTTTGTTTCTTAAAGATACATATAAAAATTAAAGTCTATAATTCTTCCTTATTCTGATTAATAGAGCAAACATAGCTTCTATTATTCTTTTATCACTATCAGAAAGTTTATAATCTTCCAATTTTCACTGAACAAAGTTTACAAAATCATCAATATTAGGATTCTTATCCCTGCTCTTTCACAACTCACTAATCCAATCTGCTACGGCAAAAGTTATTTTTGTAGTATGCATGTTTACCAATCAGCGTACTTAAAATCTCCGCCAAGAGGTTCTTCATAAAAGAAGCCTTCTTTTATACCTTTTTCGTATTTTTCAATAACCTTTTTATAAGAAGCTATTGAGGGACCTAAATCTCCTAAATAAATAGGTTCCATCAGAATTGTTATAATATTTTTAATTATTTATTACTTTATATGAGAATTTAATAAATACATTATTAATATGCATTATGGATTTCATCAAAAAAAACAAGATTTTAACTCTAATGGCGATAATTGCAGTTTTATCATTTGCATTAGAAAAAGCAGGCATAATACACCCTTAAATTAGTTAAATTATTTGACAAATACTTCTTAATGAAATAAGTACACAGAAACTATTACTGCAAAAATAAGCAATGGAGATATTAACGTAAAAATTAAAGTGGAAAGATTAATAAGCATAAATTTTAAATAAATATACAATTTTAATAAACATCACTTTTAAGCATTTGCAATAAGTAAAATTTAAATTATTAAGATATAAAAAAATTTGAATAAAGAAAGATATAAAGAAGAATATGAAGAGAGCTCAGGCTTACTTTGGCCTAGTGATAAAGAAGAGAAAATAACTCGGCAATTTTATAAAGATTTATCTCATTTCTCAAAAAACATAAATTACAGTAAAAAGAAAAAATTAAATCTTTTTGGACAAGTAGTTAGAATAATAAAAGGCAAAGTCTGTGATTAATTAATATTCAAACTAAAATGAAAAATGTAATGATATTAATTAAAAGTTTTCTTCTTTTAAGACCAAGATTTTTATCCACTATATTTTTTATTCCAATTCTTTATGGCATTGGCTGGGCTTTATCTCAGCCATTTTTATTGTTTAATTTTGAAAAAGAAGATTTATCGTTAATTGGTACTATTATTACTTTCTTACTTTTTATTTTTTTACTCCCATATTGGTTTTATATCAAACGAAACAAATCAAGTGCTTGGGTACTTCTTGGGATAAATAAAGACAGATTCTTAAAAAACCTTGTCAGATTTTCTCAAGGTATTTTATTTGCTTTAGTTTTAATAATTATAATTCTGGTACCACTATTGCAAAAAAATTATATTTCTTGGATAGGTGAATTCTCGCCAATAATATTGTTAAATTCTATTTTACTGGGATTAGGTGTTGGATTCGCAGAGGAAATAATTTTTAGAGGCTGGTTACTAGAAGAATTAAAATTTGAATATGGTACAGAAATATCAATAGCTTTACAAGCTATAGTTTTTAGCTTTGTTCATAATTTATCAAATGAGATCTTTTGGAACATATTAGGATTACGTTTAGGATTTATTTTACTTGGGATATTTCTATCATTAGTAAGAATTAGAGATAAAGGTTCTCTATGGAATTGCATAGGAATTCATGGAGGACTTGTGGGTATTTGGTTTTTTATAAATAACGGATTAATAGAATTCAAAGAGAATACACCTTCTTTTTTAGCAGGGCCTTTTACACAAAATATTCCAAACCCAATCGGTAGCTTTAGTGCAATTTTAATATTACTTTTGTTATGTATTTTTTATGCAGTAAAATCAAAAAAGATTTTTCCTAGACGTTTTAATTAGATATAAATACCGATTGATTTTTAATTAGTAATTGTCAGATTAAAATAAAGCTTAATACTCATATGAACTTTGAGTCAGGAATAAGATTTATTTTCTTTTTAGTAATTTTTGGAGTTACAAACTATCTAATGATGTTGAGAAGATATGAAAACGATATCAAAAAAAAGAAATTTTTACAACATAAAAAAATTTCCAAGCTATATCCTAAAGGTTCATTTATTGTCTGAAATTAAAATTTTTTATTTTTGAATTTCCTCACCATTTTTTACTAGTTTTTTGCCAACCTTCATTTAACAATTTTTGCCATAATAATCTTGCTTCTTCAATAACAATTTTTTTTCTAGTTTTCATTAATGGAGGATTTTCCCCATGAATTCCCATAATGATCCCTTCTTCAATAAACATGTAAGCAATAGATTTATCAGAATTCTCTTTATCTTTATAAAAACGCATAACCCCTACAAAATTGGAGTCCATTAACCAAAAATCATTATTTGAATTCAATAAACCAAAATGAAATTAAATTAATCATATGCTTTCATTACAATTTGCGAGGGAAATATTTATGTTTCTCATAATTGATAAATTTTTTCTTTTTTCCTACTTTTTTTCAATTCGCCACGTTTTTTCTTAAACTCAACTCTTTTCTTTTGCGATGCTTTAGTAGGTTTTGTAGATTTTCTCAATTTAAATGGATTATTTAAAGCATTTTTAATGATTGAACTAAATTTCATTAAGGCTAGCTGCCTATTTAGTAATTGATTTCTATGTTCTTGAACCGCTAAACGTAGGCTATTATTCACTAATTTGTTTTTCAAGTTAATCTTGAGAATTTCTTTCTGATAATCATTTAGTACTTTTGAATCTTCTAAATTAAAAATAATCTCTACTCTGCTTTCAATTTTATTTACATTCTGCCCTCCAGGACCTGAAGATCTGGAAAATCGCCATTTAAGTTCGTTAGATGGTATTACTAATCTTTTAGTAATTTTTAAATCCATTTTTAGTTCTTCTTAATTTAGATTTTTAGAATTATCTCTCTAATATTTTAAAACATATCTTAAAATTTGATCGGTAAATACTGTGCGGTTATGTTAGGTAAACCGAAATTCGGTGTATTTGCCGTATCAATATCTTCGGTATTTATCCTTTCATATTTAAAAAAATTATTAGATATTGGATTTGTACTAATTCAAAGGTCACTTATGTATTCAATGTTTGATCTTCTTTTTGAAACACCTTCATATCGCCCAGTATATGTTATTTCTGATAGTGACATGAAGGAGTTAAAGAAAAACCAACATCAAGAAGAGCTTGATGAAATTACAACACAAAAAGTAAGACTTGAAGATGCTTTTAAAGCTCAACTAAAACATCTTGAAGAAAGAGAAAAAGAAGTAAAGAAAGAACTTAAAGTACTCTCAGCCTCAAAAAATAAATAATTTATTTTTAGAGAAATTACTTTTTAAAAAGACGGTTTTTAACCGTCTTTTTTAATTCCTCTAGTTTTAAGGTATCCATTAAATCCACAGATTTTAAAAATATTTTCCATAATTAAAAATATGAATAATAATAAAGAAAAAATAAGAATGTTCTTACCCTTTAGTTGGGTAATTTGTGCAGCAATATCGTTTGCTTATATAAATTCACATTTAATAAATACCTAACATAAATGTCTTATCCCTCAACAGACGAAATACTTGCATCTTCAAAAGGCTGGGTAGCCTCATTTTTAAATTTTATTCCTGGTTTAGGATCCGGTTACTTATACCAAAGAAGGTGGAAACCATATTTTTTAACAATAGCTGCTACTACTTCATGGTTCGCTTTAGGATTGTTTTTACAAGGAGATTCAGAACCTTCTAAAGTTGAACAAATAATTGGAATTTCTGGTCTTTTTTTTATATCAACAGTTACTGTTATAGAAGCCAACTTGGCTTTCAAACAAGCAATTAAAAAAATAAATACTGAAAAAGAAAAAATAAAGCCCTCTAAAAAAAAAGGATGGTTTAAATAATTAAAAATTAGATCTAAGAAAAAATATAATTAGTTCTCATTTTTTAATTTAATTAAAAAATGACCCTAAATAATTTTTAAATTAGACATTAAGGTTTCTTTTGTTTTTTTAGTTATAAAAAAATAAAATTTCCTTTTCTTTGAGACCTTCCCATCCTGAGTCAATCAATAATTGATTCAATGTTTCTTTATCAAAATGCTTAGAACCAGTTTTGACGCATCTATTTCTCATTGATTTTTTAACGCCACTTCTTTGTCTTTTATTTTCCTCATCCATTATTCTGTTATATAGATCTAGCATTTTTGGAGGGATTGGGGTACCGTCAAGATCAACTCCATTTTGAATAGCCAAATCAACAGCTTGCATTCCCATTTTTTTCATAGATTAAATAAATCCTAAAACCATATTAAAACAAAAAATAAACATCTAGAATTCTTTAAATTAAATTTATTTATTTTGAATTTCTTTTAGTACTCTAATGGCCTCTTTGATATGCTCCGGACCATTCAATAAATCTCTAAAGATATGCCTAACTATTCCATTTCGATCGATAACATAAGTTACTCTGCCATCCATAAAACCTAATACATTAGGAACTTTAAAAGTTTTCCTAAGAGAGTTATTGGTATCGCAAAGTAGAGGGTACTGTAACTTGTTTTTATTGGCAAATGCCAAGTGACTCGAGGTACTTCCATTACTTACTCCCCAAACTTGGGCTCCTAATACTTTAAATAAGTCATACTTATCTCTAAATCCGCAAACTTCTATAGTGCATCCTGGGGTATCATCTTTTGGATAAAAAAATAAAACGAGAGGATTTTTTAATCCCTTATTTGATCTTTTAATTCCATTTTGATCCAGTAAAGAAAACTCTGGAATTTTATCTCCAATCTGCAAAATATTAATTATAAAATTATATATTAAGTGTAAATTTGATTCTTTTGTGGCCTTCAAAGAAATAACTAATGTAAAAGTCACTTTTTTTGTTTTAAAAGATACTAAAAAATTATTGAAATACACTAAGGTGAATTTATTAATTCAATATGATGGAATTAATAATTTATATTTTGTTATTTATAATTCTTCTTTTAGGAGTTATTTTTAATTTAAAAATAACTAATTTTAAAAAAGTTAAAGAAGTACAAAACAAGGCCAAAGATTATTAAAAAACGAATATTTAATTTGTATTACTAAGATTAAAATTCAATTTTTTCATTTGGAGTAAATACTGAGCAATATTTTCTTACTAGATCCTTTGGCTGATTAGTAGAAGAATTCGATAATTTTAACTTTTCTATAGCCTCATTAACATCAATCTCACCAAGTCGATATCTTGCACATGTATCCAATACTTTAAACATTTTTGTTGTAACCGCTTCAGCTGGATAAATTAAAAAACTTAAGTAAAAAATAATAAGTAAGGACTTCATTTTTTAAGAATTTAGATATTTAGCAATTAGTTTCAATAACAGAGCAACAAAATTAGTTTAGAAAAAATAAGATTAAGATTTTTTAGAATAACTAATTTGATTGAAACCTAGGATTCTTCTAAAATAATAATAAAAGAAATTAAGATAAAATAAGTGATATTAAAAAATTATCTCCGTGAAAATAAGAAAATTAATCGAAAAACACAAAACTTTTATAAATTGGTATAAAAAAAAATTCAAGTTGAGTGATTATCAATTACTTTGGCTAGTTTTCTTTAAAGGGATATTAGTAACAATGATATTTTTCAAAATCTTTTAATATTAATAAAGCTATTCCAATTATGAAATTTTTAAATGATTTGACTATATTTAATAATAGATTTTCTCATTAAGTAATTAGTTATCAGCTATGAATATTTTTGGTGTAGGTTTGCCTGAAGTTACTGTAATACTAATCTTAGCTCTTTTAATTTTTGGTCCAAAAAAGCTTCCGGAATTAGGAAAACAGCTTGGTAAAACTTTGAAAAGTCTTAAAAAAGCGTCGAATGAATTTCAAAATGAAATCGATCAGGTTATAAACGAAGAAGACAAAGAGGAATCGCCTAAATCCATGGAAAGCAGTCAAACGAATGAAATTGATCAAGAAAAACTTGCTTCAGAAAAAAAGAATCTTTCAAAGAAAGAAAACAGCAACAACTAATATTTTGGATAGGCCCATAACCCCCATAGAGGAATTTGAAAGAGCATTATCTAAAGCAGCTCTTACTAAAGAAGAATCTGAATTAATAGACTATATACGCTATACAAGCGTTTTTACACAACCAAGCCTTATTAAAGATTTAAAAAGGCCCTCAAAGCCTCCTCTTTTGTCAGTTCTATGTCAAATTTGCAGAAAAATTGGTGCAGAAATGCCAGATCATTTCAACAAAGTAATCGATTGGTCAATTGAAATTAGTGATCACGATACAAAATGGGATGCTCATTTAATTTGCGCAGAAGCATTTAACATAGACAAAATTCCATTAAGTCCAATTAATGGAACTACTTTATTTGATGTTCTTGTTGTACACAAAGAATTATTTCTTGGCTTTGATTGAATTAAATTAATCTAATCATCCAAAGGAATAGAATCAGTATCTATAACTTCCGAGTCATCATAGTTATTTGATTTTCTTTCAATCCAATTATTAATATAACTAACTAGAGGTAATGAACCTCTAAAAATAAAAAGAGAAGTAGGCAAAGCGCTTAATAAACCGACAACCGGACTTTTAAAAAGTAATCTTCCAGCCTTAATATTAAATAAAACAATCAGTAAGGAGGGAACCATAACTTTAACTACTGTTTTGAGCGCCTCAAGCCAACCAACACGATAAGTCCACCATATAAGAATTATTCCAACTACATAAAGAAATAGGTAAGTCATAAAAATAGTATAATAATTATCTATTTATCTTGTTCTAAATAAGAACAATATTTTTATAAGTTTTTTAAAATCAATCAATCAAATTCTAGTGATGAGTTTTTCTGAAATAAGAAAATTTTTAATTAAGATGCAGTCTGATGAAGACTTAAAACAGCAGGTTACATCTTCTTCTACAGCGGATGATGTAGCACTAATAGGTCAAGGCTTAGGATATGATTTTTCAGGCGATGATCTCTTAAGATTTAATGGACAAAAAGTTGATAAAGTAACTGTAAGAAAAGTAGATCATCCAGGGGAATACCACTAATTTAAGACTTAACCCATATTGCGAGCCCGCCGCCCCTGCCTCGTGCACACATCCATTTATCTTTAGTACTAATTCCTACAAGAGAGAAAAAAGGCATTTTCTTATCTTCAGGTTTTTTTAATTCCTTATTAAATATTGGAAAATTACTAAAACTAATCTTCAATTCTTCAAAATAAAAAGTTAACAAAGGTCTAAACCCTTTTAACTCTGCGCTGCCTATAAAGATAATGTTTAATAATCCGAAATTAATTGAATTTTTTATTTCAAAATTCAGTTGATCTTCTTTATTTTTCTTTTTTAATTCTAGTTTTGCAGATAATACTTGGAGAATCGAACTAGATATATTTTTTATTTCATCTGACTCGTTTCCCCAGACATACTGAAACCTCCATATTCCTAACAATTCCTCATAAACTATTCCGCTACCATTCTTTTGAGACTTTTTTTCTAATAGTTTTAACTCTTTTATGCAAGGAAAGGTCTTCATAAACAATTTGAATCTAAGAACTAAATACTAAGAAAACCTCATAAAAAATGTTATTGGTTAAATAAATCCTATAAAAAAATTTCTTTGTTTCGAAATATTTCAAAAAAAAGGGAGGCTTGGCACACATAAGGAACAATATCTCGTTAATATATTACTTAATGTAACAAAACCAATGGATTTCATCTCTAAAAGCCAAGGATACGTACCTCTCAAAGTAGTTCCTTACATATTTTTCCTAGCGATTGTACTAAGTATTACAACTTCAACAAATACATTCGTTTAAAACGATTTAGTTTTTAAATTGAAAATAAAGTCAATATTTAATGCAAAAATATGATGTCGTAATAGTTGGAAGTGGTATAGGTGGATTGTGTTGTGGTTCAATTCTAGCTTTAACAGGTAAAAAAGTTCTTATTTGTGAAGCACATTCCCAACCTGGAGGTGTTGCTCACAGTTTCAAAAGAAAAGGTTACACCTTCGAGTCTGGTCCTTCACTATGGAGTGGGATCGGTAAATGGCCAACAACTAATCCCCTAGGGCAAATTCTTAAATTACTTGATGAAGAAGTTGAACTATTTCAGTACAAAGGTTGGCAAGTTATAGTCCCAGAAGGCAATTTTAATCTTGATGTAGGAGAAGAATCCTTTAAAAAAACAATAAAAACTTTAAGAGGTGAGAAATCTGTTAAAGAATGGGAATCATTTATTTCTGAAATAAAACCTCTTAGCCAAATAATAAATGAGATACCTTTACTCTCGTTTTCTCCTGAATCAATAAATTTCTTAGATCTAATAAATTTAACCTCAAAATTCTTACCTAATATCAAGCAAATGCCAAAAATTAATAAGGGTTTTGGGAATTTAGTAAATAATCACTTAGAAGATCCTTTTCTCAGAAATTGGGTGAATTTATTGAGCTTTTTGATAAGTGGTATGTCAATGCATGATACAAATACAGCTGCTATGGCTACTTTATTTAACGAATGGTTTGAACCAAATTCCTACCTTGAATACCCCAAAGGAGGCAGTGAATCTATTGTAAAAGCGTTAATTAATGGATTTAAAAAAAATGGAGGAGAATTAATACTCTCTTCAAGAGTTACGAAAATAAACTTCAATAAAAATTTAGCGGCAGGTATAACCCTTGAGGATGGTTCCACTTATAGTTGTGAATCTGTTGTAATGAATACTGATGTTTGGAATTTAAAAAAGTTAATCCCAAATGCAATCTCAAAAAAATGGAAGCTAAAGGCCTTAGATCCTGATAAATGCGATTCTTTCCTTCATATACATTTAGGTTTTGATGCTGATGGACTTGAAAACTTGCCGATACATGCGATTCACGTTGATGATTGGGAGAAAGGTATCAATGCAGAAAGAAATATAGCGGTATTTTCAATCCCATCTGTTTTAGATAAAAATATGGCCCCTAAAGGGAAACATGTTCTTCATGGATATACTCCGGCAAATGAACCATGGGAAATTTGGGAAAACCTAAATCCAAAAGAACTAGCGTATAGAAATCTAAAAGAAGAAAGATGTTCAATATTCCTTAATGCTGTGCGAAAATTCATCCCAGATATAGATGAAAGGATAGATTTAAAGATGTTAGGGACTCCAATTACTCATAAAAAATTCACTAATACCCATTGCGGTAGCTATGGTCCAGCATTATCTGCAGCAAGAGGTCTTTTCCCAGGATGCACAACTCCAGTGAACAATTTATTTACTTGCGGTGCAAGTACATTTCCAGGTATTGGAATTCCAGCTGTTTCAGCAAGCGGTGCTTATGCAGCTGAAAAAATTATTGGGAAAAAAGAATTTACAACTCTTCTTAGAAAAATAAATTTATGAATCAAGTCCTTTTTTATAACTCAAAAATACTAAGTTAAGAAATAAAAATAAAGAGAGAAGAAATGTTCAATGATGATAATCTTTATCTGAACATAAACTTAACTTATAGCTATTATATGTTTTTATTATCAATTCCTCAAGCCTGGCATTTGGTTGGCACTTGGTCAGAGCAACTTCCAAGCGAGTCAAATCTTATAGGAATGGGTCAAACAGAATTAATGATGACTTTACATTCAATATTTGTTCCTCTCTTACTTGTAATTTCATATTATCTATTCAATCGACTTAATAAAAACGAATCAAAGAATATTAAAGGATGATAGTTTTAAAGTTTATTTAGCTGAACTTCTTCTAACTACTTTTCTTCCTGTAGAAGTGTCAACTCCGCTTGAATCTTTTGTTTGAGAATTATTTTCAACATTATCAATATCACTCTTGTCCATTTCTGCACAAACACCTACTACCATTGCAGCCTGCATTTGATCTGGTAAATCTCCAATAGTCAATAAGGCCTTCAAAACTAATTGAAGTCGGGTTTGTCGATCAATGTCTGGTCTTAATTTTTTTACAGTATTCCAAAGTTCTTGGGTAACTTCTTTTAAAAGTTCTCGATCTACAGCCAAATTAAAACCTTTTTATCTTTATACTAATCTAACAAAAAATTGGATCTCTTAAAATAATATTCAATAAAAAGATTGTTAGTTGAAATTTTTCTATGCGAATACAAGTTGCATTTGTTGATGCGATTCATTTTTTTCTTGCAAAAGTTCATCTTTTTCAATCTTTTTTAAGATAAAAGTTCTATAAAATTTCTTTTGAATCCTTATTGGAGTATTTTCAAACTTTTCATTTTTACTTACTAGAGAATTCCACTCTTTTGAATTAAAAGTGGCATAAGGAGAAGATGAAATCACTTTCATGGCCTAATAATACGCTTGTACTAATAATAGTACATTTTTACTATAATGCAACAATTTTCGTGCTTTAATTACCCCCCCCCAACATCTTTGGGAGTTAATTAAATTTTCTTTCCTTATCTAAATCATAAAATATATAAGTTTCATATATGAATCAACGTATCATGCATTACCTATTAATACCTTTTTTTAGTGTCTCAAGACTTTTCTTGCTGAAAACCCTTTAAAATAAATAATTTGTTGGAATTCACATTGACAAGATATTTTTAATCATCGTTCCTATAAAAGTATTAAAAATTTGATTTAAAAATGCTTCTGAGTAATCAAAAAAGAATAAAAATTCAAGGAATAATTAAAAGAATTGCACATGACAAATCAATTTCATTAGAAGAAAGAATATATGTCGAGAAATTTGCTAAGCACAATTCTACAATTTCTCTTTGGCTAAAGAAAGCTAACAGCTTTAGGAGGAATGTTGTAAAAAGCGATAGTGGAATTGATTCCCTTTTACAATCATTTGGGATAGATGGACTTTACAAAGAAAATCATTTCAACCCAAATGAAGATGATATATCTGACTGGTTTGGCGGAGCACCTGATTGGTTAAGAAGAAGTTAAGATCCCTATATATTTAACTTACCCAGGCTGTTTTAAACAAATATATACTCGCTAAAGATATAATCACCCAAAAAATCCAGGGCAAAAATTTAATTGGAACTAAATAATTTTTTGAAACGGTTTGCATATAGATTTTTCTTTTAGATTATTTCCTCCTTACTATTTTTGAGAATAGGTTTAATTGCTCTATTTTTATATAGAAAATAATATATGCATACTCAAAAATATTAAATCACTCAAAATTAATAAAATGTACTCAACCTAAACCATCATTATCTAAGCAACTTTATTTTCAATTTTGATTGGAAAATTTGCTATTTTTGTTTCACCCTGTTCTGAATCATTCCAAAATTTTATAAGTCTTTCTAATTCATCAATCCTTTTTTTTGCATTCGCAATCTTTTCACTTGTTGTCATATAAAGTTTTTTTAACTACCCAATTAATGCATGAAAAAAAAATTTTTCAATAGTAGATAATAATTCTTAGATTAGAAATATTAATTTTTGGTTAATTACTTAAAAAGCATATACCTCTAAATCAAAATAAGTAATTATACTTAAAGAAAAGTGAACTTCATGAAGAAAATAAATTCTTTCATTTTAAATAATACTGTCAAATTCTTAGACTTCATTTACTCTAGTAGACATTTACAAAGATTTTGGGTTTTAGAAGTTATAGCTAGATCTCCTTATTTTGCATTTCTGTCAGTTCTACATTTTAAAGAATCCCTCGGAATTAAAAATGATAAAACAATGTTTTTAATGAAAGAACATTTTTATCAAGCTATTAACGAAACTGAGCATCTTAAGGAAATGGAGAAAAGAGGAGGAGATAGGTTTTGGATTGATAGATTTTTTGCTAGACACCTTGTGCTTGTTTATTACTGGATCATGGTTTTTTATTATTTTTTCTCTCCAGCAAATGCTTATGATGTCAACATAAAAATAGAAGAACATGCATTTAAAACTTATTCCAAATATTTAAAAGATAATCCGAATGACCAAAAAATTAAAGAAATAGCTCAAGATGAATTAAATCATGTTCGAGAACTTAATGAAGCTTTGTCAATGCTAACTTCCGTTTAGATTAGTGCTGAAAAATCTATTAGCAATATTGATATCATTATCGAAGAAGAGATTAATCCAAGGCCAATCATCAATGAGACATAACCTTTTTTCCTCGGTAATTTATAAAAAGACAAGCCAATTACCAATGTCATAATTAATGAGAAAAAAATTATAATTTTTTCATTAACCAAATTGAGATGTATAACTAAACTTGTTTTATCAAAATACTTAAGAAATTTTGATAGAACTAATTCCTCCTCTGTTTTCTTGAAAAAACAAAGGGAGCTAATAACTGCAGAACTTAATAAAGAAAATGCAATAAGAGCAGTAACCGGTTTTGTTAATCTGTTAACTGTTCTGTTAAAACTTGCCAATAAAACAAAAACGAATAAAGAGGTAACAAGAGGTATTAAAGGTATAAGAATTGATGTATTAATGAAATTTCCCACAAATAAAATTAGTATCTATTTTAAAATTTTATATTATTTCGACGCGTTATTTTATTAAGTAAGATTTTTTAAAATTTTATATTATTTCGACGCGTTATTTTATTAAGTAAGATTTTTTAAAATTTTAAATGTAATTAGTACCTATTGCATTTTGTGTAAATTGATACCAAAATTTAATTAGTATGTACAAATAAAATGCTGGCTATTTCTGAAATTATTCTTGCAAGTGCTATCTTCCTAGGAATTGTATATTGGGAAGTTAAATTACTTTACACCAATACAACAGTAGCAAAATAACTTTTACTAAATAAGGAAAAATTAAGAACAGATAAAATTTAAATAAAATTTAAGAATTTAAATCGACAAAAAAAGCTTTGAATATGAGAGAATAAACACAAATAAAAACAGTCTCATGAGCGAAGTTCAAAATCCTAATACTAATTCAACGCATCAGCAGCAACAGCAGCAGCAGCAATCTTATATAGAACGCAAAATCAATTCTGCTGAGAGCGAGAGACTTTATCTTGAGATGAAAGAGGCTTGGCTTTGAATTAGATTAGTTTTTTAAATAATACTTGTAATTTGTAAAACTTTTTTTTTTGATTTTGAAGTAATTAATACTTTTTTTTTATCCATACCTTCTAAATTCTGTTTAGCTACTAATGAATTTTGTTTAAAAAGCTAAAGCAGTTAGAGAAAATCAACGGAAGAATTGCAATGGGAGGATTGATATATTTAGTTTTTACAAAATTAATTTCTTACCGTGCCGACATATTAGACCAACTTAAATTTTACATAATTTAAAAAATGAATTGAAAATCTTATCCAGGAATATTTCTTTCTATATAAGCGTCGGTTAAAGCTAAAGCTAAACCTAATAATGTTGAAAATATAGCAATTTCAGTAGATTCCATTCCATTCCTAAACTACCTCTAGTTTGCAAATTAATTCAAAGTTCGGCAACAAAACTAATATTTTATTATAGTACTCATGTACTATTTTATACGTCAATTGTGAGATCGGCAGCTTCTGAGTTTCTTTTCGTTAGAACAGGCGATTATGTAGTAATTAAAAGTCAAGTAAATTGCGAGGATACTAAAGAGAAGAAGAATAATTATTGGGTCGGTCAAGTTATTAACTGTATTGGAGGAGCTAGAAATCCAAATTCATGGACCTTGTTTCAAGTAGCCAATATTGATAATGGAGAAATCACTATAATTAACGCCGATATTGTAGAAAAGATTTTGAAACCTTCTGAAACTTAAACTTATGGATAGCTAACTTACATTCTTTGATTATTAAATAACCAAAAGGCGAAAAGATGAATTTCAGAGGAAATTATCCCAGTTCCAGGCAAGCAAGTCCGTATACTTGATTCATTGGACAGGGAGGTTGAATACCTTTATACATTCTATAGGTTTTTGATATTTCCTCAAATCCCAAACTTGATAAAAGAAAATTTGCATAAGGATTAAGATTAGAGCAATCCAATAAGATTTGGGAATCTAAATCACCAACCAACTCTCTGATTAGTAGTTCAGCGAGTGGTGGAGTATCCGCCAAAAGAGGTCCTATTCTCCAGCCTTGGTTATTATCCTCCAAGACACACGGTCTTATCCTGCCAAATCCATGGCACATCCCATTATTATCGACAATTACGCTAACATTACCATGTGAATTTTTTAACCAGTCATTTAGAAAATGCGGTCTGGGACTAGGTTCTCGCTGATCATCGTAAGTTAAGACTACTTCAGAGGAAATTTGATTCCCAGGGACAACTTTAAAAGAATGTAATTGATCTTTATAGAAATTGCTCAATGGTAAATCTTGAAAACCATTCAATTTCCATCGATTTGTAATTGAAGATTTTCTAAAACCCCAATTTTGGTAATCATTCAATCTATCTGGAGCAGCCTCTAGGCCAATACAATCAACATTTTTTAAATAATCGAGTGCATGTTTCCATAATCTCAATCCATATCCATTATTTCGGAATTCTTTTTTTACGATAAATAAACCTATAAAACCATAGGAGGAATTATATTTGATGCACGCAATAGAACCTATAGGATTATTGTCTAGGCAGCCAACCCATACTCCTTGTTTATCTGTATTTCTATAAATTGATACATCATCCATTCCAGGAGAAAATCCCTCTAACCTTGCCCAATTTGTAACTTCTGATATTTCATTTGTAGATATCAATCTAATTGAAAATTTTCCCTTCATAGAAATATATTAACTAGGAAAAATTAGAATTTTCAAAGGGAATATTAATTAATTTGATTCTTTCTTATAAATTATTCACTTTGGCCTAATTGCTTAAAAAAATTTTGCTATTTACAATTTATCCTCTGATATATTTAATACTATTCATAGAATTAAAAAATGAAAATTTCTGATAAATTTCATTTAGAAAATATCTATAAATTAAAGAATACAGTTCTTACTGGTAAAACAGAAGAGATGAAATGGAGAATCAAACAGATAAATATAGTTTCTAAACTTTTGGATGAAAATAAAAAAGAGATAATAAAATCACTTTTTATTGATCTAGGAAAATCTGAAATTGAGGGGCTTTCAGAAATCCTTTTAATTAAAGAAGAAATTTCACTTATAAAAAAGAAACTTAATTCTTGGATGCGCCCAAAAAAGATTGCAACACCTTTTTATCTATTTCCATCATCCTCCAAAGTTATTTATGAACCCCTTGGGTGTGTTTTAATTCTTGGTCCATATAATTATCCATTGTTGTACGTTTTAAAGCCATTGGTAAATATTTTCTCCGCAGGAAATACTGCAGTTATAAAACCATCAGAGAAATGTCCTTCAACCTCAAAACTTATTAAAAAGCTTACTTCCAAATATTTCCAAAAAGATGTCCTATTAGCAGTAGAGGGTGACTATAAACAATCCATAAAATTAATTGAACAAAATTTTGACCATATATTTTTCACAGGAAGTACCGAAACAGGAAAATCTATTATGAAATTGGCTTCAAAGAACTTAACTCCATTAACTCTTGAATTAAGCGGAACAAATCCTGTAATTATTTTTAAGAATGCAAATTTAGAAGTTGCTACGAAGAGAATTGTTTGGGGCAAATTTTTTAATTCTGGTCAATCCTGTATGGCTCCAAATCATATCTTTGTAGATAAAGAAATTGAAAATAATTTTATAGAAAAATTAAAGCAATGCATAGTAAGTTTTTACGGAGAAAATCCAATAATTTCTGAAAACTTATCTAAATTAGAAAAAAAGCAATTTTCATCGACTATAGAAACTCTCAAACGATATAAAAAAGGAAAAAGAATTTTATATGGGGGAACTTTTAGTAAGAAAAAGTTGAAAATATCTCCTACAATTCTAAGAGCTAAATTAGATGAAACAGATATTTTACAAAAAGAATTATTTAGCTCAATACTTCCAGTAATTGGAATCAATGATACAGAATCTGCTTTAAAACAGATTAATCAGACTTCAAAACCATTAGCAATCTACTTATTTGGAGGCAATAAAAAAATCCATAATCATATTTCAAGAATAACCAGCTCAGGCACTATTTGTATCAATGATGTTATGTTACCTGTCCTTATTCCAAATTTACCTTTTGGAGGCGTTGGGCAGAGTGGTATTGGTAAATTTCATGGGGAGGAAGGTTTTCGAAATTTTTCAAATCAAAAATCTATTACTTTCAAAGGTTTTCTATTTGATTTAAATCTTAGATATCCCCCTTACGAAAGAGTAAAGAAATTTTTAAAGTTTATTTTTTAGATTTAAATTACTTAAATTGTTTTCAAAAACCTAGCGATTTTGAATTAAGAGATTATCTTTAAATAAATAGTGAAGTTAATGAAATTAGTATTTTTAGTAATTGCAATTCTTATTAATTTCCTTAATCACTCATTGATTAAGTCAGAAGAAAAGATTGATTCGGTAAATAATACAATTGAGAATATTGCTAAAACAGAATCAATTTCTGAAGATAAAACTGAAATAAGAAAAATTCATATCGTAAAAATTGGAGATACAATTTCAAGTATTTCAAAATTCTATTCAATAAATAAAGATTTAATTATTGAATTGAATAATTTAAAAAATGAAAATTACATATATGTTGGCCAAAATCTTATTATTTCCGAATCTACTGAAAATTCTAAAAAACAATCAGATTTAATAAAAAATTATCATATTGTTCAAATAGGTGAAAATCTTACTGAAATATCAAACAAATATAAGTTAAATTTAGGATATTTGATAGAGATTAATAATCTCAAGAATCCAGATTCTATAAAAGTTGGGGAAAAGCTCTTATTAAGCAAAAATAATCCAATTAATGCAGGAAATTATCAAATAATTAAAAATAATGAATTACTTGAGGTAGATAAACAAATTTATGGTCCAATAATTATTCAAAGTAAATCTTATAAAACAATTAAAGGTAGAAAAGTTTTAAATGTACTAAATCAAGAAAATAAAAAACTGATACTTTCAATAAACTGCGATTCAAATGAATTAGATGTAAGAATCCCAGGCAGAAAATGGAGAGGAGAGGATGCTGCTAAAGAAGAATTCGAAAAAAACTTAATAAATGATTTTTGTTAGAACTTTTAATTAATATGTGTGAATAATTTGTCTAAGACTATTAATGATGGGTTATTGTTTAAAAAGTTAAATTAAAAAGTAATGGCAATTTCAAGAGGAGATCTCGTACGAGTAAAAAGACCAGAATCATATTGGTACAATGAGATAGGCAAGGTTGCTTCAGTTGATACCTCTGGTATTAAATATAATTGTGTAGTTAGATTTGATAAAGTAAATTACAATGGGATAAGCGGTACCGAAGGTGGAGCAAATACAAATAATTTTGCTGAAAGTGAATTAGAAAAAGCTTAAATAATTGCCTGAGTTACCTGAAGTAGAGACAGTTCGCAGAGGTTTAGAGCAAAAACTTAATAACTTTATTATTAAAAGAGTAGAAGTCTGTAGGGATTCAACTGTGGCTTTTCCTAAAAATAAACAAGAATTTATTAATGGACTTCAGAACTCACTTTTATACAAATGGGATAGAAGAGGAAAATATTTAATAGCTGAACTAAAAAAAATTGGAAATGAGAATATTCAATTTAATCTCGAAAACCCCTCAAAAAACAACGGATTTCTTATTGTTCATCTAAGAATGACTGGATATTTCAAATTTATTAATAACTCTGCTCAGCCTTGTAAACATACAAGAATAAGAGTTTTCGATAATATAAATAATGAGCTTAGATACATTGACGTAAGAAGTTTTGGTCAAATGTGGTGGATTAAGGAAGGGTTATCGCCTAAAAAAATAATCAAAGGATTAGGTTCTTTAGGACCAGAACCATTCTCTAAGGACTTTGATGCAAATTATCTTAAGAAAGTTATTTCCAAACGAACAAAATCTATAAAAGCTATCTTATTAGATCAAACAATTGTGGCAGGTATAGGAAATATTTATGCTGATGAAAGTTTATATTCGGCTGGCATCTCACCTTTTAGGGAAGGTAAAACAATAAAGAAGAATGAGTTAATTAATCTCAAAGAATCAATTGTTAATGTATTAAAAAAAAGTATAGGTTCTGGGGGCACGACATTTAGTGATTTTCGAGACTTAGAGGGAGAGAATGGAAATTTTGGTTTACAGACAAATGTCTATAGGAGAACTGGCAAAGAATGTCGCAAATGTGGAAATTTAATTGAAAAGCAAAAAATTGCTGGAAGAAGTACCCATTGGTGTCCAAATTGCCAAAAATAAAAAAAGGCTTACTCAAAAAGAGTAAGCCCTTTTAAATATTTTTACCTGGCATTGAGCTATTTTCTCAAGGGGCTACCCCCTAAATATTTTCGCCGCTGATGCGTTTCACAACCGAGTTCGAGATGGATCGGAGTGGTTCCACATCGCCATGAACACCAGGATAGTGTGAACCTTGAGAACTGCATAGAAAATTATGTAAATTAAAAACAATAAATTAAGTTTATTTGGTCAAGCCCTCGGTCTATTAGTACTCCTCCGCTGCACTTGTTACCAAGCTTCCACGTAGAGCCTATCAACGGGTGTTCTTCCCGTGACCTTACTGACTTAAGCCATGGCAATACTCATCTTGAGGTGGGCTTCCCACTTAGATGCTTTCAGCGGTTATCCACTCCGCACATGGCTACCCAGCGTTTACCGTTGGCACGATAACTGGCACACCAGAGGTGCGTTCCTCCCGGTCCTCTCGTACTAGGGAGAAATCCTCTCAATATTCCTGCGCATACACCGGATATGGACCGAACTGTCTCACGACGTTCTGAACCCAGCTCGCGTACCGCTTTAATGGGCGAACAGCCCAACCCTTGGGACCGACTTCAGCCCCAGGTTGCGATGAGCCGACATCGAGGTGCCAAACCTCCCCGTCGATGTGAACTCTTGGGGGAGATCAGCCTGTTATCCCTAGAGTAACTTTTATCCGTTGAGCGACGGCCCTTCCACGCAGAACCGTCGGATCACTAAAACCGACTTTCGTCCCTGTTCGACTTGTAGGTCTCACAGTCAAGCTCCCTTCTGCTTTTGCACTCAATGACTGATTTCCAACCAGCCTGAGGGAACCTTTGTGCGCCTCCGTTACCTTTTAGGAGGCGACCGCCCCAGTCAAACTGCCCATCAGATACTGTCCGCTTCCCGGATAACGGGCAAGCGTTAGAACCCTAGCTCTAAAAGAGTGGTATCTCACCGATGACTCAATAGTACCCACAAGCACTATTTCAACGTCTCCCACCTATTCTGCGCATTCAGAGCCCGAGCACAATATCAAACTACAGTAAAGCTTCATAGGGTCTTTCTGTCCGGGTGTATGTAGTCCGCATCTTCACAGACAATTCTATTTCGCCGAGCCTCTCTCCGAGACAGCGCGCAAATCGTTACACCTTTCGTGCGGGTCGGAACTTACCCGACAAGGAATTTCGCTACCTTAGGACCGTTATAGTTACGGCCGCCGTTCACCGGGGCTTCAGTCGCCAGCTTCACTAAAAGCTAACCAGCTTCCTTAACCTTCCGGCACTGGGCAGGTGTCAGCCCCCATACATCGTCTTGCGACTTAGCGGAGACCTGTGTTTTTGGTAAACAGTCGCTTGCGCCTCTTCACTGCGACCAGCTCTCGCTGGCACCCCTTCTCCCGAAGTTACGGGGCCATTTTGCCGAGTTCCTTAGAGAGAGTTATCTCGCGCCCCTCGGTATTCTCTACCACCCCACCTGTGTCGGTTTCGGGTACTGGCATTTGTGTCTTAACGGGTATAGGGCTTTTCTTGGAAGCATGACATCACCAACTTCGCTGCCGTAGCAGCTCGTACTCACGCCTTAGCTCAAGATGTTTTCTCCATCTCTCAAAGCCTCGAACGCTTGAACCAGTAACCAACATCTGGCCTGGCTAGCCTTCTCCGTCCCCCTTCCCAAAACACATCTGGTACAGGAATATTGACCTGTTATCCATCGACTACGCCTTTCGGCCTCGCCTTAGGTCCAGACTAACCCTCCGCGGACGAGCCTGCCGGAGGAACCCTTAGGGTTTCGGGGCATGGGATTCTCACCCATGTTTTCGCTACTCAAGCCGACATTCTCACTTCTATGCTGTCCACGTCCGCTTACGCTAACGCTTCACCCTACATAGAACGCTCCCCTACCATAAATAAATTTATCCGCAGCTTCGGTATAACGCTTAGCCCCGTTCATTTTCGGCGCAGGATCGCTCGACCAGTGAGCTATTACGCACTCCTTTGAGGATGGCTGCTTCTAGGCAAACCTCCTGGTTGTCTGGGCAATCCCACCTCCTTTATCACTTAGCGTTAATTTTGGGACCTTAGCTGGCGGTCTGGGCTGTTTCCCTCTTGACTATGGAGCTTATCCCCCACAGTCTGACTGCCTAGTTACACACAGGGTATTCAGAGTTCATATCGATTTGGTACCGCTTTCGCAGCCCGCACCGAAATGGTTGCTTTACCCCCCTGCTGGAGCACTAGACGCTACGCCTCAACGTATTTCGGGGAGAACCAGCTAGCTCCTGGTTCGATTGGCATTTCACCCCTAACCACAGCTCATCCGCTGAATTTTCAACTTCAGTCGGTTCGGACCTCCACTTGGTATCACCCAAGCTTCATCCTGGCCATGGTTAGATCACCAGGGTTCGGGTCTATAAACACTGACAAACGCCCTATTAAGACTCGCTTTCGCTGTGGCTCCACCATTTCCGGTTTAACCCGCCAGTGCCTATAAGTCGCCGGCTCATTCTTCAACAGGCACACGGTCACCCGATTAGTCGGGCTCCCATTGCTTGTAAGCTCACGGTTTCATGTTCTATTTCACTCCCCTCCCGGGGTTCTTTTCACCTTTCCCTCGCGGTACTGTTTCACTATCGGTCACACAGTAGTACTTAGCCTTACGAGGTGGTCCTCGCAGATTCACACGGAATTCCACGTGCTCCGTGCTACTCGGGATACAGCTAGGTCAACTCATCTTTCGATTACGGGGCTTTCACCCTCTGTGGCACGCCATTCAAACGTTTCTTCTAGACTTATTGATCCATATTGCTGTCCCACAACCCCGATAGTCAAGACTATCGGTTTGGGCTGTTCCCCGTTCGCTCGCCGCTACTGAGGGAGTCGTTATTTACTTTCTCTTCCTCCAGCTACTAAGATGTTTCAGTTCGCTGGGTTAGCTCGCACCAACCTATATATTCAGTTGGCCGTACATGGGGTTGCCCCATTCGGAAATTCCCGGATCAAAGTGTGCTTCCAACTCCCCGAGACTTATCGCAGGTAACCACGTCCTTCATCGCCTCTGTGTGCCTAGGTATCCTCCGTGAGCCCTTTGTAGCTTGACCAATAACTTCAAAAATTGAAGCATCAGCTTAATAGAATTGTTATTAATGCATTCGCACAAATAATAAATCTGCATCATTAAAGATGCTTATTGTCTTTAAAAAATAATCTATGCAGTTGTCAAGGTTCTCTGAAAACAATGAAATTAATTCAATGAGTCCAGCATCTTAATGATTTCATTAGGAAGCTAGATTCTTTCAGAATTTGGTCACGACTCAAAAAATTCCCTTTCTAAAGATTATGGAAGAGGTGGTAATCAGTGGAGGTAAGCGGACTCGAACCGCTGACATCCTGCTTGCAAAGCAGGCGCTCTACCAACTGAGCTATACCCCCAACATAGAGATATGGGCCATCCTGGACTTGAACCAGGGACCTCACCCTTATCAGGGGTGCGCTCTAACCACCTGAGCTAATGGCCCAGGAAAAATAATGGGTGTGACCTAGAAAAACTTAGGAATTGAAATCCTTAATAAATTAAGAACGTGAGATACCGATCGACCTAAGGTGACAAAATAATAATATTAAACATTTTGTTGTCTCCCTGTTAGGAGGTGATCCAGCCGCACCTTCCGGTACGGCTACCTTGTTACGACTTCACCCCAGTCATTAGCCCCACCTTCGGCGTCCTCCTCCACAAGGGTTGGAGTAACGACTTCGGGCATGGCCAACTTCCATGGTGTGACGGGCGGTGTGTACAAGGCCCGGGAACGTATTCACCGCAGTATGCTGACCTGCGATTACTAGCGATTCCTACTTCACGTAGGCGAGTTGCAGCCTACGATCTGAACTGAGCCACGGTTTATGGGATTTGCTAGCTCTCGCGAGTTTGCTGCCCTTTGTCCGTAGCATTGTAGTACGTGTGTAGCCCAGGGTGTAAGGGGCATGATGACTTGACGTCATCCACACCTTCCTCCGGTTTATCACCGGCGGTCTTTCTAGAGTGCCCAACTAAATGCTGGCAACTAAAAACGTGGGTTGCGCTCGTTGCGGGACTTAACCCAACATCTCACGACACGAGCTGACGACAGCCATGCACCACCTGTCACTGCATTCCCGAAGGCACCCTCAAATTTCTAAGAGGTTCGCAGGATGTCAAACCCTGGTAAGGTTCTTCGCGTTGCATCGAATTAAACCACATACTCCACCGCTTGTGCGGGCCCCCGTCAATTCCTTTGAGTTTCACACTTGCGTGCGTACTCCCCAGGCGGAACACTTAACGCGTTAGCTACGACACCGAAGGGGTCGATTCCCCCGACACCTAGTGTTCATCGTTTACGGCCAGGACTACAGGGGTATCTAATCCCTTTCGCTCCCCTGGCTTTCGTCCATGAGCGTCAGTAATGGCCCAGCAGAGCGCCTTCGCCACTGGTGTTCTTCCCGATATCTACGCATTTCACCGCTACACCGGGAATTCCCTCTGCCCCTACCATACTCAAGCCTTTCAGTTTCCACTGCCATGATGGAGTTAAGCTCCACGCTTTAACAGCAGACTTGAAAAGCCGCCTGCGGACGCTTTACGCCCAATAATTCCGGATAACGCTTGCCACTCCCGTATTACCGCGGCTGCTGGCACGGAATTAGCCGTGGCTTATTCCTCAAGTACCGTCATATCTTCTTCCTTGAGAAAAGAGGTTTACAGCCCAGAGGCCTTCGTCCCTCACGCGGCGTTGCTCCGTCAGGCTTTCGCCCATTGCGGAAAATTCCCCACTGCTGCCTCCCGTAGGAGTCTGGGCCGTGTCTCAGTCCCAGTGTGGCTGATCATCCTCTCAGACCAGCTACTGATCGAAGCCTTGGTGAGCCATTACCTCACCAACTAGCTAATCAGACGCGAGCTCATCCTCAGGCGAAATTCATTTCACCAATAGGCATATGGGGTATTAGCGGTCGTTTCCAACCGTTATCCCCCTCCTGAGGGCAGATTCTCACGCGTTACTCACCCGTCCGCCACTAACCCGAAGGTTCGTTCGACTTGCATGTGTTAAGCACGCCGCCAGCGTTCATCCTGAGCCAGGATCAAACTCTCCGTTGTGTTCAAATCCTTTTGTAGATAAATCTACTCAATATGAATTGCATTCTCCAAATAAAAATAAGATTGACTTAAATTATTTAGGTTCAGCCTCCTTAGATAATTAAGGATTACTTTGAGTGCACATTAAAATATTTCAAATGTGACTTTCCAAGATCTCAGATCCGTTGGTTCTCAAAAACTAAAAGTTAGCAATTGAAAACAATTTATATATTCTTGACGGGACCTCACACCTTTATTACAAATTCATCTCAAAATTATCAAACCTAAATTTGATAAAGTCTTGACGCAATAAAAGCATCAGTTCCTAAGTTTTAAATTTTCTAGGTGCAGAGTTAAGCACAAGTGCATAACTCATTTCGAAGGGAAAACCCTTCTACTGGCTGAAAATACAGATCGAAATCTCATCTCCAAAAAATTCATTACAATTACCAAAAATTAGATTTAAGATAATTGATTGAATAATGCAAAAAAAATATTTTTGCCCAGAAGAAAATACTAAACCATTTGACCGTAATTTTGCAACCATTAATACATAATTTTTTTATTAATTTTTTTTTGTTCAATATTCACTTAACGAACTAGGCTGTAAATAGAAGGATTTTAAATAAAATGGCAGAAAGATTTAGTCAAAAAAATTTAAGGGTTCGTCCAAGTTCTGAAGAAGATAAAATTGTAACAAATGCAAAAAAACACTTCGAAAAGACTTTAGTTGAAATATCAGGAGAGCTAGTAGGCAGTGTTGCAGCACTAGAACACCCAACAAACAATAAAAAGTTAAATTATGGAGAAATATTTTTAAGAGACAACGTTCCCGTAATGATTTACCTCATTACCCAAAAACGGTACGAAATTGTCAAAAGGTTCCTAAGTGTATGCCTTGAGTTACAAAGCACTAATTACCAAACGCGTGGCGTATTTCCTACTAGTTTTGTTGAAGAAAACGGAAAGCTTATTGGAGACTATGGTCAGAGATCAATAGGGAGAATTACTTCGGCTGACGCAAGTTTATGGTGGCCCATTTTATGTTGGTATTATGTCAACAAAAGTGGTGATTATGCCTTCGGAAAAAGTCAAGGTGTTCAAAGAGGTATTCAACTTTTACTAGATCTAGTTTTGCATCCAACATTTGAGGGTACTCCCGTACTATTTGTACCAGATTGCGCATTTATGATTGATAGACCTATGGATGTATGGGGAGCACCTCTAGAAGTTGAAGTTTTACTTCATGGATGTTTAAAAAGTTGTATAAACTTAATGGAATTAAGCCGAGCAGATCATGTAAGTAGACTTTTAGATCAAAGACTTATTCTTACAAATCAATGGGTTAAGGATTTAGGAAGTTTTCTATTGAAACATTATTGGGTTACTAGCCAAACAATGCAAATTTTAAGAAGAAGGCCCACTGAGCAGTATGGAGATGATCAACACTTCAATGAATTTAACGTTCAACCTCAAGTAGTTCCTTCATGGCTTCAAGATTGGTTAGAGAACAGAGGTGGTTATTTGATAGGAAATATTAGAACAGGAAGACCTGACTTTCGATTTTACAGTTTAGGGAATTCCTTAGCCTGTATGTTCGGAGTACTCCCTCCTGCAGAACAAAGAGCTTTATTTAGACTAGTTTTACATAACAGACAGCATTTGATGGCTCAAATGCCTATGAGAATTTGTCATCCTCATATGGATGTCGAAGAATGGCAAAACAAAACTGGATCAGATCCAAAGAATTGGCCTTGGAGCTACCACAATGGTGGTCATTGGCCAAGTTTACTTTGGTTTTTTGGAGCAGCTGTTCTTTTACATCAAAAAAATTATGCTTCTGATGATGTAATTCTTATGGAAGAAATGAAATCTTTAATCGAGGAGTCATATTGGTGTCAACTTAATCAATTACCTAAACAAGAATGGGCAGAATATTTTGATGGACCTACAGGTACTTGGGTAGGTCAACAATCTAGAACCTATCAAACTTGGACGATTGTTGGATTTTTATTAATGAATCACTTTCTAAGAGAAGATAATAATGATCTAGATATGTTTAAGATTTAAGCCTAAAACAATCCTAAAGTTAGTGATTTATCAATAGGTAAGCATGCACCTATACCAAGATATATTGTTAGAAAAGTTCCAAACAAGAAAACAGACATCGCAATTGGTCTTCTAAAGGGATTAGAGAATTTATTAACGTTTTCAATGAAGGGTAAAATCATTAATCCAAGTGGAATTAATGTTTGAAGTGCAATACCCAAAAGTTTATTAGGAACTACCCTAAGAATTTGAAAAACTGGATAGAGGTACCATTCAGGAAGTATTTCTAAGGGGGTCGCGAATGGATTTGCTTTGTCTCCTAACATTGCAGGATCTAGAACTGCTAATCCCACTACGCATGCAATAGTACCTAAAATCACTACTGGGAATATATATAATAAATCATTTGGCCAAGCTGGTTCCCCATAATAATTATGGCCCATACCTTTAGCTAACTTTGCTCTTAATTTTGGATCAGATAGATCTGGTTTTTTTAACGTAGACATGTGGGACTCTGATTGTATTTTAATTGTAATTGTTTATAAGGGACCTGAAATACCCTGTTTACGAATCATTAGAAAATGCATCAACATGAAAACTGCTAACGACCATGGCAATACGAAAGTATGAAGACTATAGAATCTCGTAAGAGTTGATTGTCCAACACTTTCTCCACCTCTAAGTAGTTCAACCATAAAATCACCAATTACTGGTATTGCAGCAGGTACACCTGAAACAATCTTGACTGCCCAATAACCAACTTGATCCCAAGGCAAAGAATAGCCTGTGACACCGAAAGCAACTGTTATGACTGCCATTACAACACCTGTAACCCAAGTAAGTTCTCTTGGCCTTTTAAACCCCCCGGTAAGATAAACCCTGAAAACATGAAGGATTAACATCAAAACCATCATAGATGCACTCCATCTATGAACAGATCTTATTAACCATCCAAAACTTACATCGGTCATCAAATAACTGACTGAACTATAGGCTTGTGTCACTGTTGGCTTATAGTAAAAAGTCATTGCAAAACCTGTTGCAAATTGAATTAGGAAGCATACTAAAGTTATGCCTCCTAAACAATAAAAAATATTTACGTGAGGGGGTACGTACTTGGAAGTTACGTCGTCAGTTATGTCTTGAATTTCAAGCCTTTCTTGAAACCAGTCATAAACAGATGAAGAATTAGCCATCCAAAAAAAAATTAGCTTTGATATAAAGAGCTTACTTAAAATTCTTATACTTGGTGTTAACACTTAACCCAATGAATTCATCTTTTAACAAACTTTTAACATTCAAAATATTGATCACTGTATTAATGGTCAGCATTTTTTCTACCAATTTTTTATGCATTGAAAGAGTGGATGCTCTCAGTGATAGCAAGCAATTAGTACTTGATGCTTGGACCTTGGTAAATGAGGGATTTTATGACCCAGAAAAGTTTGATGAAATCCAATGGAAGAGAATTAGGCAAAAAACATTACAGAAACAAATTGAAACAAGTGAAGAGGCTTATTCGGCAATTGAAGACATGTTAAGGCCTCTAGACGATCCTTATACAAGAATCTTACGCCCAAAAGATTATGAACTATTGAAATCAAGTAATTTTGGCAGTGAGATTAATGGTGTTGGGCTTCAATTAGGTGATGATGATAATAGTAATAAAATCAAGGTTATATCTACTCTTGGGGGATCACCAGCCGAAGAAGCTGGAATAGTTAGCGGGGATTTTATAGATAAAGTAGATGGAGTTTCATCAGAAGAATTAGGCCTTGCAAATACTGCTTCTAAATTAAGAGGTGAATCAGGAACTAAAGTTTTAGTTGAAATAACTTCGGAATCAGGAGACATTAAGGAGGTAGATTTAGAAAGGAGATCAGTAGACCTCAGGCCAGTTAGAACAAAACGATTAAGAGACGATTCTCATACAATAGGATATTTAAGGATCACTCAATTTAGTGAAAGCGTACCCAAAAAGGTTGAAGAAGCTCTTCAAGAGTTAAAAGAGAAAGAGGTTGAAGGATTGATCTTAGATCTTAGGAATAATTCAGGCGGACTAGTAAGCTCAGGAATAGCAGTTGCAGATTCATTATTGAGTGAGAGACCAATAGTAGAGACTAAAAATAGAAATGGAATCAAAGATGCAATCATTTCTCAAAAAGAGACATCTTTTGATGGCCCAATGGTAACTTTGGTGAATAAAGGGACTGCGAGTGCAAGTGAAATACTTGCAGGTTCTCTACAAGATAACGACAGATCAATTCTCATGGGAGAACAGACCTATGGGAAAGGTTTAATTCAATCCCTAAAAAGTTTAGGAGAAGACAGTGGAATAGCCATTACAGTAGCTAGTTATTTAACTCCCAAAGGTAATAATATCCAAGGACAAGGCATGAAACCTGATAAGTTACTCGATCTTCCGGATGTAAGTGAATATGGAAGTTCTGACGATAAATGGGTAAGAAATGCAGAATTATTTTTGGATTCACTTCTAGAAAAAGAAGAAGTTTCGACTAAGACGATTGAATTAAACAATGAAGTAATATAAGCCTGAAATAGTAAAAGTATTTATAAATAAAAAATTTTAAACACTATGAGTATTAAAAGAATATTTCATGATCCAATTCACAAAGAAATAGTATTTAATTCAGAGAAGCCAGAAGAATTAATGATTATGGAATTAATTGATACAATTGCTTTTCAAAGATTAAGAAGAATAAAACAATTAGGTGCGGCATCATTACTTTTTCATGGTGCAGAATCGAGCAGATTTACTCACTCAATTGGCGTTTTTTGTATCGCAAGAAAAATATATCAGAGATTAATTGAAAGTAAATCTTTATTTTGTGAAAATAAATTTGTTCTTTATGGAGCAGCTCTATTACATGATTTAGGTCATGGTCCTTTGAGCCATACCAGTGAAGCAATATTCGATCACAATCACGAACAATGGTCTCAAAACTTAGTTAAAGATTATTCTCCAATTAATTCAATACTCAAAAATTATGACAACGAATTACCTAGACAAATCGGGGAATTATTTGGATCAAAACAACTATTTTCAAAACCTTTAAAAACATTGATTAGCAGTGAAATAGATTGCGATCGTCTCGATTATCTTTTACGCGACAGTTACAATACAGGTACCAAATATGGCTTAGTAGATTTAGAGAGAATTATTTCAGGTCTTACTTTTTCACCTGATGGAAATATTGCAATCAAACCAAAAGGAGTTATCGCTATTGAGCATTTCTTAGTACTAAGAAACTTAATGTATAGAACCATCTACAATCACAGAATAAACGAAATATCAACATGGATTCTGGAAAAAATAATATCCACAATAAAACATAATTTTGAAAAGAAAATATGGATAGATAGATCACTTTATAAATGGATATTTTCACCTCAAAATCTCGATTTTGATGATTTCATAAAAAATGATGACATAACTTTTTATTATCATTTAATTAGATGGAAAGATGAATCTTTCGAGCCGCTTTCTACTCTATGCAAAATGTTTATTGATAGAGATTTGTTAAAGGCATCAGACATAAGTTTTTTAAGTAAGATAGATAGGCTAAAAATCCTTGCATTTGCAAGGAAATTATGTGAAAAGAATAATTATGATTCAGAAATATTTTGTGGAATCAAAGAAAGATCTTTTAAAGGTTTTGAATCTAACAATGCTTTAAAAATATGGGATGGAACTTATCAAAACTCATTAGAAGATAGTTCTGCATTAATAAAAACTTTAATGAAATCTGAAGAGAGTTCCCTTATTATTTACCCCAAGGAAATCAAAAGTGAGATTATCAATAAAATTTCAGTTATAAAAAATAATCCCTAAATTAAATTAAATGGAAATCGTTTTAAATAATAATAAAAATAAATATTTAGAAATTTTTTCTTTGGGAGATTTAGATAATGTCCATGAAACTTTTAAACAATTTACTTCCATGAAAGGACCTCTGGAAGCAAAAATTTACGCAATCAATGAATCAATAAGTTCTCATCAATTATTAAAATTAAAAAATCATTTTGAAAAATTTAATATTTATTCTTTATGCATTTACTCAAATAATCGATATACAGTATTAGCTGGAAACTCTTTAAAAATAGATTCAACTTTTGTTAAAGAGCAAGAGATTAGAAATAAGTTACTTTTAGTCAATTCAAAAAAGAAAGACGATATTCTTCACGAAGGAACCGTAAGATCAGGTGACAGAATATCTTCAAATGGAAACCTTTGCATTATTGGAGACGTTAATCCTGGAGCCATAGTTTCCGCTACGAAGAATATTTACGTTTGGGGCAAATTACTAGGGATCGCCTTCGCAGGCCAGGGTGGAGATAAAAATGCCTCTATTGCATCACTTTATTTAAACCCTTTACAGTTACGAATTGCAGATGTCATAGCTATTGGTCCAAAAGATAAGCCCAATCATCATTATCCAGAAATTGCTCTAATAGATAAACAGACGATAATTATCAAGCCATACATAATAGAAAGTAAAAATTAATCAATCATTTGAAATAAATCAATCCAAGTTCGATAAATTTAAGAATTACTTAATATTTAAAATATTTAACTTTCTGCAACTGGCCTTATCATTTGAAAAATCACTAAATTCGTGGCGGAAAATACTCGCACAATACTAATTTGTTCAGGTAAAGGTGGAGTTGGTAAAACCACTCTAACTGCAAACCTAGGCATAGCACTTGCCAACAGTGGAGCAAGGACTGCTGTATTAGATGCTGATTTTGGCTTAAGAAACTTAGATCTTCTTCTAGGATTAGAAAATCGCATTATTTATACAGCTCAAGATGTTCTAGACAAAAATTGTCGTCTTGACCAAGCATTGGTTAGACATAAAAAGGAACCTAATCTTGCTCTTCTTCCTGCAGGTGATCCTAGGATGTTGGATTGGATGAAGCCCGAAGATATGAAGAAAATTAGTGAGCTACTTAGTGAGAAATTTGATTTTGTTTTAGTAGATTGCCCTGCTGGAGTAGAAGATGGCTTTAAAAATGCCCTTGCAGCTTGTAAAGAAGCTATTGTTGTTACCAACCCGGAATTATCTGCAGTTCGTGACGCCGATAGAGTAATAGGGATTCTTAATACTTCTGATATTAAGCCTATCCAGCTTGTAATCAATAGAGTTCGCCCTAACATGATGGCTAATCAAGAAATGCTATCTATCGATGATGTTCAAGGTATCCTTTCTTTACCTTTGTTAGGTATTGTTTTAGAGGATGAACAAGTAATAATAAGTACAAATAGAGGAGAACCACTTACACTTACTGATAGTAAATCTCCTGCAAAAAAATGTTATTTGAATGTTTCCCAAAGACTTACAGGAAAGGATGTACCAATTATTGACCCTACAAACGAAGGTAAAAGTCTTAAAGATAAATTCATGAGATTAATGCAAACAAAGGTTTTTTAAAATGATGACCCTCAGAGACCTTATAAACAAGTTACTAGGAAGAGAAACTGCTAGTGCAAACACAGCTAGGGAAAGATTACAGCTTGTACTTGCTCATGACAGAGTTGATATGGATTCTTTAACAACTGATCTTTTGGACAAAATGAGGAAAGAAATTCTCGATGTTGTTGCAAAATATGTTGAGATTGATTTTGAAGATGTGGCAGTAAGCTTAGAGACGGAGGATAGAATGACTGCATTAGTAGCCAATTTACCAATCAAAAGAACTGTTTCAGGAGAAATAAAGTATAAAAAAAATGATAAGAATGAAAAAAGTGATAAAGATATCAAAAAGTAATAAATTTTAAAAAGCTAAAAAAAATACTAATGATTGACCCTCCTTAATTGTAAGATAGTAATTATGCCGGCTTAGCTCAGCGGTAGAGCAGCGCTTTTGTAAAGCGAAGGTCATCAGTTCAAATCTGTTAGCCGGCATTTTGGTTTATTTAATTATGTTCAATATTTTTTTGCCGAAAATAATAAAATCAAACTGAATATAGCAATGCTAGGTAATAATCTTATTTCAAGAGCATACTCTACAAAAGATGTAACGGGTTCAAATATCCAATAAGTAAAAAATTGAATTAATAAAACAAAAAACAATAATACAAACATTAATGCAATTCCCTAACTAACACTTCCCCTTTTCTAATCAGCATCCACTCGCCACTTTTCTTCCAAGAGATTATAGTACTGGCTTTCCCACTCCTTTTTTCCCATGGAATAGGTCCCAGAATTTCTACAGAAGGGAAGTCTATAGAAATACCTTCAGCTGTAATTGAACCCTTGAAGCCTGAAATATTTGCACTTGAAGTTAACAATGGTCCTGTTTCTTTCATGAGAGATTGAGCCATATATGAATTTGGGATTCTCAACCCAAGAGTAAGATCCTTGCTTGTGAGAATTGGAGTCTGTTGTTCTGAAGAAGGAATAATCATTGTCAGAGCTCCAGGCCAATATTTTGAAGCTATATTTTCGAAATCTTCTTTAGCTGATTCGTGAACATAATCGATTAATTGTTTCTGTTCTGATCCCATGAGAATTAAGGGTTTATTTCTATCTCTTTTTTTAAACTCATAAATAGTTTTTGAAAATTTTGGCAAGCATCCAATTGCAGGTAAAGTATCTGTTGGGAAAATTATAGGTAAACCACTTTTAAGCGTCTTCAAAGCTAATTTGCAGTTTATTAAATTCATTTAGATTATTTACCAATAATAATTTATTTATATCTTCCAATGGTAAACCTTCCAACACCTGAAAGATCATTCACAATTTCTACTGATTTAAAATTATTGTTAATAAATATTTGTTTTACTTTTTCACCTTGATCATAATGATTCTCTAAAATTAGCCATCCCTTCTCTCTTAAAAATAATGGTGCGTTTTGAATAATTTCCCGAATATGTTTCAAACCATCTTCACCGCCTAATAAAGCAATTTTTGGTTCAAAATTTTTAACCTCTTTGGGCAATTTTTCATAAGTATCTTGAGGAATATATGGCGGGTTTGAAATAGCGAGATCTAATTTGCCTTTATAACTTTCAAGAGGGGTCCACCAATGTCCGCAAAAGAATTTTAAATTTGAATGTTGAGAAGCATTTATATAATTTTTTTTGGCTATTTCTAATGCATCTTGATCAATATCAGTTGCTATTCCATCCCACAATGGATACGCTAATGCCAATGCAATACTGATAGCACCTGATCCAGTTCCTAATTCAGCAAAAAATACTTTTTGTGATTTCTTTCCAAATATCTTGAAGACAATATCAACTATGAGTTCTGACTCTGGCCTTGGGATAAGTACATTATCTGTGACTTGTAATTTTAAATCCCTCCAAAAAGTTATCCCACAAAGGTATTGGATAGGAGAACAACTTAATAAATGATCTTCCCAAATAGATGCTAGATGGTCTAAGTTTTTTTTTAAATATATCTTGTTCTCAGGATTTATACCCAATAGGCTTAGATCACTATTGGAGACACCGCCTATACAGTCAAGTAAAAGAGCAAAAGATTGATTATCTCCTCCTTTAGAAAGTTGCTTTTTTTTCCAAAATAAAAATTCTTTTACAGAAATGCTAAGCATTTAAGAAAATTTTAGCGTTTTGGGCCAAGCCTACCTTTACTAGAGTCGGAGAAGAAGCTTGATTTTTCGCCATCTTGAGTAGAAATAAATAAGCCTATGAGGAATATTGTTGGCACCCCTACAAATAAAAGACTAGCTATGAATCCAAAATTAGTTGTTTCCATTTAGTTAACAGTTCTATTAGGTATTAAGACTATAGACATATAACTTGAAATAAAGTGGAAAAATCAACAAATTTTATCAACTGATTAACAGTCTTAAACAATTTAGCGAGGTAATTTTTTATTTTCACTAATTTTTTTAAGTTCTTCTAAATTTGAGGGTGCAGATTGTGGTTTTGTTAAAATCACTGTAGATGATTTTATTAATGTTTGGCATGCAAGTCGCCAATTTTCTGGTCTATTTTTGAGTTTTTCTTCTTCAACAGAAGTAAGAGGGCTCAAAGAATTTTTGTTTCCTCCTTCAACTGAAATAAAACAAGTACTGCATTGCCCTGCCCCTCCGCAATTTCCTAAAATCCCTTTTAATCCATAAAGTTGTAAGTTCTCTTTCATTACTAGTTCCCTTAAATTTTCACCAGGATTGCATTGAACCTCTAAATCCTCACGGATGAATCTGATAGTTGCCATTTTTTTAATTATTTTTCCTATTTTGGCGTTTTAGTTTGAGAATTGTGACCAAAATATTAACAATTTTTAGTCAAAAATTCCTTGTAAACCTAGTGATACAAACTGATTTACCCAATTTTAGCAAGAAAATAAATTTATTTACAAAAATCCCTCAAAGACTAAAAAACCCTTACTATCGTGATGTTTAGCTGTTTATTCAGCATAGTTACTAGAAATTAACCGATGGGATTGCCTTGGTATCGAGTTCACACAGTAGTTATTAATGACCCAGGTCGACTACTTGCTGTGCATCTTATGCATACTGCATTATTAGCCGGCTGGGCCGGTTCTATGGCTCTTTATGAATTAGCCATTTTTGATCCTTCTGATGCTGTTCTCAATCCAATGTGGAGACAGGGAATGTACGTTATGCCTTTCATGGCAAGACTAGGTATCACAAGTAGTTGGAACGGATGGGATATCACCGGTGCTACAGGAGTTGATCCTGGATTCTGGAGTTTTGAAGGGGTTGCAGCAGCACACATAGTATTTAGTGGACTATTGATGCTGGCCTCTATATGGCACTGGACTTACTGGGACTTAGATTTATGGGAAGATTCAAGAACAGGTGAGCCTGCTCTGGACCTGCCAAGAATCTTTGGAATTCATCTTCTTCTAGCCGGACTTACATGTTTTGGATTTGGAGCATTTCATTGTGCAAACGTGGGTATTTGGGTTTCTGATCCTTATGGTCTAACTGGTCATGTAGAGCCTGTAGCCCCTTCCTGGGGAGTAGACGGATTTAATCCTTTCAATCCAGGTGGGATAGTTGCAAATCATATTGCGGCTGGACTTATGGGTATCATTGGAGGTATTTTTCACATTACAAATAGACCTGGAGAAAGACTTTATAGAGCATTAAAACTAGGAAGTCTTGAAGGAGTTCTAGCTAGTGCTCTAGCTGCTGTGCTATTTGTATCTTTTGTCGTTGCAGGAACAATGTGGTATGGTTCAGCGACAACACCAGTCGAGTTATTTGGTCCTACCAGATATCAATGGGACTCAGGCTATTTCAAAACTGAAATTAATAGAAGGGTTCAAACTGCTATAGATAATGGTGCCACTAGAGAAGAGGCATATGCATCCATTCCAGAGAAATTAGCTTTCTACGATTATGTTGGAAATAGTCCTGCGAAAGGAGGATTATTCAGGGTTGGAGCTCTAGTTAATGGTGATGGCTTACCAACTGGTTGGCAAGGTCACATTGCTTTTCAAGACAAGGAAGGTAACGATTTAGAAGTCAGAAGAATACCTAACTTCTTTGAAAACTTCCCCGTGATACTAGAAGATAAAGAAGGCAATGTAAGAGCTGATATTCCATTTAGAAGAGCTGAAGCAAAGTATTCATTTGAACAAACTGGCGTTACTGCAACTATTTATGGAGGTGACCTAAATGGGCAAACATTTACTGATCCTGCAGTAGTTAAAAGATTAGCTAGAAAGGCGCAGCTTGGAGAAGCATTCAAGTTCGACAGAGAAACCTATAAATCTGACGGTGTATTCCGAAGCTCTCCAAGAGCGTGGTTTACATATGCACATCTATGTTTCGGATTGCTATTCTTGTTTGGCCACTGGTGGCATGCTTCAAGAACTCTTTACAGAAATTCCTTTGCTGGTATTGACGCTGAGATTGGTGACCAAGTTGAATTTGGTTTATTCAAGAAGCTTGGTGACGAAACCACAAGAAGAATCCCAGGAAGGGTTTAAACTAAACTTTATTACTTAATCTTATGGAAGCTTTTGCTTACGTTCTTATTTTAACTCTCGCAGTTGTCACGTTATTCTTTGCTGTCGCCTTTAGAGATCCACCTAAATTTGATAGAAAATGAACTTAGAAAAAAAACCTCTTTAATCAAGAGGTTTTTTTTTACTTTTCATAATGAAAATATTGCTCTACTATAAGAGTTAAAGTTCACATTAATTCACTACATGCAGTGTCCAACCTGTCAAAATACAGATAGCAGAGTTTTGGAATCAAGATCTGCTGATAGTGGTAAAAGTGTTCGCAGAAGGAGAGAGTGCTTAAATTGCAACTTTAGATTTACAACTTATGAAAGAGTTGAAACAATGCCAGTTTCAGTAATAAAAAAAGATGGGGGCAGAGAATTATTTGATAAACAAAAATTATTTACTGGCATATCAAGAGCTTGCGAAAAAACCACCTTCACTAGTGAAGCAATTATTAATTTTGTAGATGGGATTGAATCACAAATCATACAGGATTCTAATAAAGATATTAAATCTTCACAAATTGGAGAATTAATACTTAAAAATCTTAGGAAGGAAAACGAAGTTGCCTATATAAGATATGCCTCTGTATATAGAAAATTTAATGGGGTAAAAGATTTTATTTCTACTCTTGAATCTCTAAAAGGAACTTCAAAAAACCAATTAGCTTCAATTTTATAAAATTCAGCATCCTAAAGTGTAGAATACATAACACAAATGATTTTTTGCTATTAGTTTGCAGGCTAGTAGCATTCCTTTCTAACTACCTTTGGTAGTCTGCGATGCAACAAATGAACGAAAATTCTTCCCAAACAATTCAAGAACTTTCTGAAGATAAAGAAATTAAAAATTCGTCTGAATTAGATAATGATGCATTATCCCAAAAGGAGGAAGAGTTATCATTCGAAAATAAAGATATTCCTTCCGCAGATTCTTCCTCTAGTAGAACAAATGCGGATTTTGATAATGCAGGATTCACTCAAGAAGAATTTGCATCACTATTGGGTAAGTATGATTATAACTTCAAGCCTGGCGATCTAGTAAAAGGTACCGTTTTTGCTCTAGAACCCAAAGGAGCCATGATAGATATAGGTGCCAAGACGGCTGCTTTTATGCCTGTTCAGGAGGTTTCAATAAATAAAGTTGAAGGACTAAATGATGTTTTACAACCTTCAGAAAGCAGAGAATTTTTCATAATGAGTGAAGAAAATGAAGATGGCCAATTAGCACTTTCTATAAGAAGAATTGAATATCAAAGGGCATGGGAAAGAGTTAGACAACTGCAAAAAGAAGATGCAACTATTTATTCTGAAGTTTTTGCGACAAACAGAGGTGGAGCTCTTGTGAGGGTTGAAGGCTTAAGAGGTTTTATCCCAGGTTCTCATATAAGTGCTCGAAAAATTAAAGATGACTTAGAAGGTGAGTACCTACCTTTAAAATTTCTTGAAGTTGATGAAGAGAGAAACAGATTAGTACTAAGTCATAGAAGAGCTTTGGTTGAGAAAAAAATGAATAGACTTGAGGTGGGAGAAGTAGTTGTAGGTTCTGTTAAAGGTATTAAACCTTATGGAGCTTTTATTGATATTGGAGGAGTTAGTGGTCTGTTGCACATTTCTGAGATCAGTCATGAACATATCGAAACTCCTCATAATGTTTTAAATGTAAATGACCAAATGAAAGTTATGATAATTGACCTTGATTCAGAAAGAGGAAGAATTTCATTATCTACAAAAGCACTTGAACCTGAGCCAGGCGATATGCTAACCGACCCTCAAAAAGTTTTTAATAAAGCTGAAGAAATGGCTGCGAAATATAAGCAAATGTTATTTGAACAAACTGACGATAATGAGGAAATAGCCACAGCTTCCGCTGAAACAGTTTAAATTCACTTAATTTACGTTGCCCTTTGATATCGCACCTAAAGGGTTATTTATCTTTAAACAAGCATTTCTAAATTTACAATCATTGATTACTAACGACAGTCTAAATTATTATAAAGTTTAATATTTACAAATTATATATAAATGAGTGATTTCATTTTCACTTCTGAATCAGTAACTGAAGGTCACCCTGACAAAATATGTGATCAAATTAGTGACGCGGTTTTAGATGCTTTATTAACAGAAGATCCAGAAAGCAGAGTTGCATGCGAAACTGTCGTTAACACGGGTCTTTGTCTACTTACTGGAGAAATAACTTCAAAAGCAAAAGTCGATTACATAAAACTTGTTAGAAATGTAATTAAAGAAATTGGATATGAAGGCTATAGAGCAGGGGGTTTTGACGCAAATAGTTGTGCTGTTTTAGTAGCACTTGACGAGCAATCACCAGATATTTCACAAGGAGTGAACGACGCAGATGATGTTAACGATGACTTGGAAGATAATACCGGAGCTGGTGACCAAGGCATAATGTTCGGCTATGCATGTGATGAGACGCCTGAATTAATGCCCTTACCGATTAGCTTAGCTCATAGATTAGCTATTCAACTTGCCAAAGTGAGACATGAAGAAGTCCTTAATTATCTACTCCCTGATGGTAAAACTCAAGTAAGCATTGATTACGAAAAAGGGGTGCCAGTCTCTATTAATACGATTTTAATTTCAACTCAACATAATCCTGAGATTGATGGAATAACAAACGAAGAAGAAATTCGTAAAAGAATAAAGGAAGATTTATGGACGCATGTTGTAAATCCTGCTACTGAAGATTTAGAAATCAAACCAAACATTAGCAAAACAAGATTTCTAGTAAACCCCACGGGGAAATTTGTCGTAGGCGGGCCTCAAGGAGATGCTGGGCTAACTGGTAGAAAAATTATTGTAGATACTTATGGTGGATATGCTAGACACGGAGGTGGGGCATTTTCTGGCAAAGATCCCACAAAAGTAGATAGATCAGCCGCTTATGCAGCACGTTATGTAGCTAAAAGCATAGTTAAGGCAAAACTGGCAAAAAAAGCGGAAGTACAATTAAGTTATGCAATTGGAGTAGCAAAACCAATTTCCATTCTCGTGGAAACTTTTGATACTGGTGTTATTTCACAAGCTAATTTGACTGAGCTAATTAAAGAGCACTTTGATTTAAGACCCGCAGCAATAATAAAAGAATTTAACTTAAGAAATCTACCAAAAAAAATGGGAGGAAAATTTTTTAGAAAGACAGCCTCCTATGGACATTTTGGCAGAAGAGATCTTGAGCTGCCTTGGGAAAATGTAGAAGAAAAAGCAGCCAAATTAGCAGAGGCTTCCAAAATCTTTTTATAAATATTTTTTCTATGCCTGATAATTTTTATGGAGGGTTAGATTTTGGAACGAGTGGTGCAAGAATATCAATAATTAATCCTAATAAGAAATTAGTATATTCAAATTCAGTACCTTATTCATACAGCTTTAAAAATCCAAATTCTTGGATCAATTCTTGTGAAAATCTCTTAGTGAATTTACCTATTGAGGTAAAAATTAACCTTAATAAATTGGCTATCTCCGGCACCTCAGGAACTTTAATAGCATCCAATTTGCGAGGAGATCCGATAGGAGAAGCAATACCTTATGACCAAGCATGTATTGAACATAAGATCCTTCTTGAATCCTTAACTTTTGGAGAAGATCATCTGCGAACTCCATACAGTAGTCTTGCTAAAGCATTAAAACTAATAGATAAATACGGGACAAATATACTTTTACGACATCAATCTGATTGGATCACTGGTTGGTTTTTAAAAGACTGGACTCATGGAGAAGAAGGTAATAATCTAAAACTTGGTTGGGATCTAAAAAAAGAATCGTGGCCAAAAAGCTATCTCAATACTTCATGGCAAAAATGCCTACCGCATATAGTAAAAAGTGGAAAAATTATTGGACAAGTAAATTCTGATTTGGCAGAGAGATTTAACTTCAATAAGAAATTAATATTAACCTCAGGCACCACTGACTCTAATGCAGGTTTAATAGCTGCAGGTTTAGGGAAAGAAGATGGTCTCACAGTTTTAGGAACAACAATAGTGGTTAAAAAAATTATTGATAACCCTATAAAAAAACAGGGAATTACAATCCATAGAGTAAACGACGATTGGATATGTGGAGGAGCATCAAATGCTGGATGCGGCATCTTGTCTAAGTTCTTTTCTGATTTAGAAATAAAGGAACTCAGTCGACAAATTAATCCATCGAAAAACACTTATTTGGATCTTTTACCTCTTAATAGTAAAGGAGAGAGATTTCCTGTTAATAATTCTAATTTAGAGCCGATACTTGGCCCTCGACCAGTAAGCGACTCACTTTATTTACATGCATTATTTGAGGGGCTAGCTAAGATCGAATTGAAAGGATGGGAAGAACTAGGCAAACTAACCGGTTCACTGCCAAAAAAAATTATTACTATTGGTGGAGGTTCAAAAAACCCTCAGTGGAGAAAAATAAGAGAAAAAATTATAAATATACCAATATTTTCTTGTAATAAAACCACTTCTTTTGGTACTGCCTTATTAGCGATTAATTCAAAATAATAATTTTTGATATTTGATAAAGATATAAAATTTTTAATGAAAAGGGTTTCACAAACTACACATCTTAATTTAAAGTATATAGGTTAGAGCCGGGATAGCTCAGTTGGTAGAGCAGGCGACTGAAAATCGCCGTGTCCCCAGTTCAAATCTGGGTCCTGGCACCTTTAAAACCCCTTCCTAGAAGGGGTTTTATACTTTCATGACATGGGGACTCGTGATTTTTTTGTAATTTTATTTTTTATAATTGAAAATTCTTAGTTTTCGACTCTACAGACCTGACCAATAACGCCCAAAATCAATTTATCTCCATTTGGATCTTGCCAATCAGCTAAATCATTGAAATTTTTATTTACTTGATCTATAGAGACATCAACGTCTCTAAATGACTTTTCAAAACAATTTATATCCATTGTGTAAAGAATATCCTTAGTAATTTCAGTTTTTGTCTTGGGAATAAATTTACTCAATACTCTCACAGAACCATCCTCATTCCTTTTAATACTTTGTCTATCCCATAACTGTTCTCCATATTCACTTTTAGGGACTCCAACCCATTCATGAGGCAAAGCATTTGATTGTTTTATTGAAATACACAGGGAAAAGATTATCGAAAGAACTAAACCAATGCTATTTCTAGTAAATATTGAATTAACTTTATTCTTAGAATTAACCATGAATACTTATGAAATAAAAAAATTTCTTATCGAGAGTAAATATAAGATTAAAAATTTATAAAAATTTTTATTGATTAGTAATTCTATTATAGATACAATCAAATATTAAATTAAGAATTTACTTCCAATAAATTTACTAGAAAATAATGAATAAAATACAGAAATTTCTCTCAGTAGTTTTTTTTATCGCAATATTTGTTGTATTGATTTATTTAATCCAAAATTATGGGATAGAACCCCTAAGGAACAAAATTGAGAGTATGGGGATTTGGGCTCCATTTGGAATCTTCATACTAAGAGGAGTAAGTATTATTTTACCAGCTCTTCCAAGTTCAGCTTATTCTCTTCTCGCGGGTTCATTATTAGGGTTTCAAAAAGGTTACATGACAATTATCTTTTCTGATATCGTTTTTTGCCAAGCTGCTTTCTTTATTGCAAGAAAATATGGGCGAGTCCCTGTAAGGAATTTAGTAGGCCCAAAAGCGATGAAAAAAATTGAAAGTTTTAATCAAAACCAACTAGAAGAAAATTTCTTTCTCATGACAGGCCTACTAATGACTGGACTTTTTGATTTTCTAAGCTACGCAATTGGTATTGGAGGAACTCGCTGGAAAATATTCACTCCAGCATTATTAATAAGTCTTCTAATCAGTGATTCCATACTAGTTGCTGTAGGAGCCGGTGTTAGTCAGGGAGCAGGATTATTTCTGGGAGTAGCTCTTTTGGGCATGTTTGCATTAGCTACTATTTCAGGATTAGCAAAAAATAAAATTCCTAAATAAAAAAAGAGTTAAAAATCCTGTAATCAAAGAAGAGAGATATGACATTTTTGCAAACAAGAACTATTTGAATAAGAATTCATGCAAGAATAGAAGTCGATTAATTTTTTAAAGTTCTTAGATGACTCCATTTAGACCAACTTCACATAATCGCCCTGGAGAACAAATATCAACAACTCCTTCTGGATTAAAAGTAACTTCTGCAAAGAGATTAATGGTGGATTCAATGGTAAGAATGATTCAAAAAGCAGAAAATCATTCCGTAGAAGATAAACTTGACGAAGAATCTAACAACAATTAATCAATTCATTGATAAAAGCATAGGAGAGTGGAAGTCCATAAGAAGTAGTCATACATTAGCTTTTCAGGAATTTGAAAACTCAACTAGTAAAATATACATAAAACATATCAACTCAAAAAATAAAAAAGTTCCTGAAATTTTTAAAAATTACAAATTAAGTTTAAACCTAGAGAACACAGCCATTTCTATAAAATGGCAAGCTATTAGTGATTGGGAAGAAGATAATATGAGTGAGGAAGATGAAACTATTTTGATATTTTTACCCAAGGATGAAAATTCAGGAATTGTTTTACGAAATAAAGGTTATACAGAATCCTTTATTTCATCATCCAATTATTTTGTTGATGAACAAAATAATTTACACATTACAACTATTTACAAATCAACAGTTTCCGAAGAGAGAATTTCCTTTTTATCTACTCACATAAGATCCAGATTTTCTACTATTAGAAATCTCGCAAACAACTCAGTAATACAGACGTCCCATACTTCAGAGATAAGAAATTTAGCTAGTTTAAAAGATTAATTATCTTTGCAAATTGCAACTCTGTTTCAGATATTAATTTAGTAAGAAATCCTGTCTTTCCTTGCATATTATTAACTGTTGTATTTAAATCAGAGATTGTTGCATCTCGCATTAATTCAATAACCCTTCTTGCATTGCTTAAAGGTACCCCAAGAGCAAGATAAGTATTTTTAAGATCCTTCAAACAACTTTTTTCTAAAACTGATTCGTCATTAGAAATTAAAAGATAAGCAACAATCCTTAGTATTATTTCTCCATCTCTTAAACAAACGGACATCTTGTTAGTTGTATTTAAAGATATTTCTGAATTAACTGAATCTTGATTTTCGCAAATCATTGCTGTTACAGCGTCTGCTGCAATTGCAGGCGAATTATTGGTTATTGAGGTTATTGCATCTAATCTCGAATTTGCACTATTAATAAATTCTTTTATGTTTCTTAAATCATTTAATTTATTATCAGCAGTCAATAGTTGATTATTATTTGAAACTGACATTCCTGAAGTAAAAAGTTAAAGTTAGAGTTTAAGATTAGTACAAAGCTAGTAAAAACAATACAATTTCAAAATTAACGCAATGCTTCTTAATTAATAACTTCATTCCAAAGTGATAGTTGAAATAATTCAAAAAAAAATTTTTTTCCGCTAATATGAAATTATGTTTTTAATAAAGTTTTGGATCAACAAGATTTAAAATTATCAAAGAAACTTATTTCCTCATATAAAAAGAGATTGCAAAAAGAAATTATTGACCGAAGTATAAAATTAAGAATGCCTCAAAATAAATTTGAAGAAATAATAAATAACAACAATGAACTTATAAATTTAAAAAAAACGTTAGAACACCTTGAAACGGAATCTGAACCTCATAGTAAAGTCTGATTTCTGAAAAACCCTTCCAAAAGTGTCTCAAACTAACAATTTTCTTTTTAAGTCCTTAAATAATGAACAACTACTAGCAGTAAATCATGTTTATGGACCATTATTGGTTGTAGCAGGTGCAGGCAGCGGAAAGACAAAAGCTCTTACCCACAGAATTGCAAATCTTATTGAGAACAATTCTATAGATCCCTACAACATTCTTGCGGTTACTTTTACTAATAAAGCTGCTAAAGAAATGAAGGCAAGATTAGAGGTTCTTCTAGCTCAAGAATTAGCCTTAAATCAATTTGCTCAGCCTTGGGCAACTCTCAAAGAAATTGATCAAAATCAATTAAGAACAAACGTTCACCAAGAGAGGCTTCAGAACCTTTGGATCGGTACTTTCCATTCTTTATTTTCAAGACTTCTGAGATACGATATTGAAAAATATACTGATCCAGAAGGACTAAAATGGACAAGGCAATTTTCAATTTACGACGAAACAGATTCTCAAACTTTAGTAAAAGAAATTATCAGTCAAGATATGAATCTTGACCCTAAAAGATATGATCCCAAAAAGATTAAAAGAATAATAAGTAATGCTAAAAATCAATGCCTAACTGCGAATGATCTTTTAGAAAAAGCAGATAATAATTTTGATAAAACAGTTGCAGAAGCCTACAAGAGATATAGAATTTCGCTTTCAAAAAATAATTCTCTAGACTTTGATGATCTTCTACTTTTGCCTGTTTTCTTATTGAGGCAAAATGATATAGTCAGAGATTACTGGCACAAAAGATTTAAACATATTTTGGTTGACGAATATCAAGATACAAATAGAACACAATATGAACTTATAAAATTAATTGCTGCTGGAAATACTGAACCAAAAAAATTCTTTAGTTGGGAAGATAGATCAATTTTTGTAGTAGGAGATGCTGATCAAAGTATTTATAGTTTCAGAGCAGCTGACTTCAGAATTCTAATTGGTTTTCAAGAAGATTTTAAAACTTCACTTAATGAAGATACAAAATCATCTTTAATTAAATTAGAGGAAAATTATAGGTCATCATCTAATATCCTTGATGCTGCAAACTCGCTAATTGAAAACAACTCTGAAAGAATTGACAAAGTTTTAAGGGCTACTAAAGAAAAAGGGGAGCTTTTAAAGTTACTCAGCTGTGATGATGAAATTTCCGAGGCAGAAGCAATTACCAATAAAATTAAATCACTAAACAATTATAATCAGAAGCCAATTTGGAAAAATTTTGCAATTTTATATCGAACCAGAGCTCAGTCAAGAGTATTAGAGGAATCTCTTGTAAGGTGGCGCATTCCTTATACAATTTTCGGAGGATTGCGTTTTTATGATAGAAGGGAAATTAAAGATGCGATAGCATATTTAAAAGTTCTGGTTAATTCTTCAGATAACGTTAGTCTTTTACGCATCATAAATGTTCCTAGAAGAGGGATTGGTAAGACTACTATTCAAAAACTTAATGAATTATCTAACAAGCTAAATATTCCATTATGGGAAGTAATCAATGATAAGCAAAGTATTGAAGAAACAATAGGCAGATCATCAAAAGGAATTAATAAATTTACTGAAGTTATGAATGATCTACTGTGTTATCTAGAAAATTCAGGCCCTGCTCAACTACTACAACTAATATTAGAAAAAAGTGGTTATTTAAGTGACCTGCTATCTAGTGGGACTGAAGAATCTGAAGATAGAAGAAATAACTTACAAGAACTAATTAATGCAGCTACTCAATATGAAGAAGAAACAGAAAGTGGAGATGTAGAGGGATTTCTTTCTACAGCAGCCTTAACAACTGATAATGATACGAAGAAAAATAATCCCAACTCTGTAACTCTTATGACTCTGCACAATAGTAAAGGTTTAGAATTTCAAAATGTTTTTATCACTGGGCTAGAACAAGGTCTCTTCCCTAGCCATAGATCAATAGATACTCCCTCACTTCTTGAAGAGGAAAGAAGATTATGCTACGTAGGTATTACTAGAGCTAAAGAAAGAGTTTTCTTAAGTCATGCCAGAGAAAGAAGATTATGGGGTGGAATGCGTGAAGCAACAATTCCTTCAATATTTCTTTCAGAAATACCTGAAGATTTAATGGATGGCGAATTACCACAAACTGGTGGTGCTTCAATTAGAAGAGATTTGCATCTTAATCGTTTAACAAGAGTTGATCGAAACAATCCAAATGAATTTGTCAACAAACCAATAAATGCAGTAAGGAAATTATATTCGGGACCCAGTAAAGGGAAGAGCTGGATAGTTGGAGATAAGCTAATTCACTCAAAATTTGGGAAAGGTGAAATCATACATATTTTTGGGAGTGGGGAAAAAATATCTTTAGCAGTAAAATTTGGTGATAAAGGAAGTAAAATTCTAGATCCCAGATTAGCTCCAATTCGTTATATAAGTTAAAACTCATGAACGATATCTCTAATTACATCCAAGGTGAATTAATCAAAACTCCATTTAATTTATATAACCTAATTACTAAATACATAGCATCTAATAACAATACTAAAGTAGCTTTTGTTGGTGGTTATTTAAGAGATTTATTAATTAGTAAATTCCACAAAGAATCTTTTTCTAAGCCTGTAGATATAGATCTTGTTATAGAAGGCTCCTCTATTTCTCTGGCAAAATTTATAAAAAAAAATATTGTAAATGTAGATTTATGTTTAATCAAGGAATTTAATTTATACAACACAGTAGAAATAAATATTAATGACTATAAAATTGATATTGCTTCTGCAAGAAAAGAGATTTATTCTGCTCCAGGCTTAAATCCCACAGTAACTAAAAGTACTATTGAGGAGGATCTTAAAAGGAGAGATTTCACTATAAATTCAATAGCCTTCGAGGTCTCGAACAGGAAAATCTATGATCTTTATGGAGGAATTTCTGATATAAAAAGCAAAAAATTGAACCTACTTCACAATAAAAGTATTTCAGATGATCCTAGTAGATTAATTAGATGTGCAAAATATGCTTCAAGGTTAGATTTCAATATTTCAAATAATTCTCTTAAACAATCTCAAGAAACAGTTAGACAATGGCCTTGGAAAAGTTCAGAAACTCATCAGAAAATGATTTTCCCTCCTGCACTTGGCATACGAATAAGGATGGAACTAGCTGAAATATACAAACACGATAACTTGAATAATGTAATTTCGATAATTCATCAATGGGGAATTATCTCAATATTAAATGAAAATATTCAAGTCGATAAGAGGTTTTTCAGGGGACTAAATTGGATCAAAAAGTTGAATGGAAGTTATATTCTATTCTTGTTAAAAGATGCAGACGATTTAGAGAAAGCATGTCAAAGATTTTTGATCAATAATAGTGAGAAGAAAATATTAGAAGATTATACAAATATAAAAAAGATATTCAAAACCAAGCAAGATAAATACATACATTATTCTCCGTCAAGTTGGACAGAATTTATTGAGAAGAGAAACCTTAATGACGAAACAGTCAAATTATTAATTTGTGATGGGGGTGTATTTTGGCGAAACTTATTTAAGTGGCTATTTACTTACAAATACATAAAATCTGAAAAAGATGGAGAGATATTAAAAAAAGAAGGGTGGGAACCAGGGAAAGAAATGGGAAAGGAAATCAAAAGATTAAGATATTTGGAAATTGACAAGTTAAATAGAAATTAATTACATTTTTACAACTTTTCCAACCTTATACCATTTATCTTTTAAAGAATTTTCATATTTAGGGTTGCAACTAATCAACAAGGGGCCACATGTTTGGGGATCTAATAGTAATGAAATTCTTTCGCTAAAGGTCTCTTTATCTAATGAATTTTTATTTAAAAAATTAATTATCCTTTTTTGCTGATTTCTTTTGTAAATTTTGTCAAAAATTTCTTTATTTGATTCAAAAAAAGTACTTTTAATATTTCTTCTTATTAAATCAAAAACTCCAGGATAGGCTTTAAATGCCAATAAATCTAATAAAACTTTTATAGGCTCTAGATTATTTGTTTCCCTAAACAAGTTAGATGATTCAACCATCTCTTTAAGATGTCCAATAAATCCATATCCAGTAATATCAGTAGCAGCATTGACTAATGATTCTCTAAATTGATCTTGAAGAAAATAAATCTCATCGATCAAATTTTGCTGACTCTTGACTAAATTCTTCATTATTTCAGAAGAACTACTTGGCATATTAATATTTTGCATTTGCCCCGCGAAGTAAATCCCAACTCCCAGTGGTCTAGACATCATAAGGACATCTCCATCATTCATTCCAGATTTCAACCATGGTTTTGCTCCACTTTTCAAGATCCCCTGAACAGTTAATGAAATATCTATTCCTAGTGAATAAGGTTTATTTACTAAACTTCTTGCCTCGTAAGTATGGCCTCCCATTAGTTCACCTCCTTGATCCTCAACTGTTGACTTAATCCCCTGAAGGCATTGAGAAAAGAGGTAACTCTGAAATTCTCTTTCAACTTTTGGCAATGATATCAAAGCCTGCGCAGATGACAGTTTTGCGCCACAGGCCCACAAATCTGAGCATGCATGCAAAGTAGTAATTTTTGCATTGAGCCAAGGATCACTTACCAAAGCAGGAAATCCATCTACACTTTGTAAGATACGATCTTGACCATTGTTATAGATCTGAACTGAATCCTCAGGGGATGAAGCTAAGCTATCTAAATTTGAATTTATTAAAGATTTATTCAAAACAAACTGAGGAATTTTCGCCGCACATCCCCTACAATCATTCAATGAAATATTTTTTCCACCATTAAGCATAATTAGTCTTTTTGAGCGGAACTTTTGAATAAAGTTCAGATCAATTTTATGCTTTAAAAACCAAATAAAAAAAGAAGGACCAAAAACAAAATTGCGATAAATAGCAAAAGCCTTTGGATATTGGCTTGGAAATACATTAACTATTTGCAATCCGAACCTTTGTGGAAACCATTTTTTTAAAGATCTACCTTCTATCTCTTTTTTTAGGTTATGGACTAGTGTATTTACCACTTTTACTGCAAAAATACCAGATGCAGGTCTCTTTGATGAATCTATTACTGCGCAATCGCCTGCAGCAAAGATCCCGGAGACACTTTTCAACTGCAAATTGTGATTTATGAATATTCTGCCATTTGAGTCAGAGTCTAATAGTTTTTTTTGTATCCATAATGGAGATTTATTTCCAGTACATAAAAGAATCTTGCCATAATCAGAATCAAGATTGTCAACCAATTCAATATTTGAATTTCGTAAACTTTTTAGAATCTTATTATTAATTTTTGTTGAATCACATAATAGCTTTAAGTGTCTAAATCTCCATCTTTTTCTCAAAGCATACGAGACCTCAATTGCAGCAAGACCGCTCCCAACAATTACGAAAGGAAGTTCTTTAACCGAATCAAAAATATCTTCCTGTTGTATCAATTCATAAGCTCTCAGAAAAGGTTTAATTGGAAAAGCATTTCGATTCTCTAATAGGGTCTCAAATTCTCTCGGTATTTTTGTTTCACTTCCATAATTAAGTACCAACTTCGAAAAATCCACTGGGGGTCTATTACTTAAAACAATTGTCTTTAAATTAAAATCAATATCCTTTACTTCTTCTTGTATAAAAGATATTTTTGCATTGTTTGCTAAAGATTTTATATCAATTAAACTTTCTTCTAAAGAAATTGATTTTGAAATCACAGATGGGAACATCGCTGAATAAACCAAATAAGAATCTCTAGATATAATTGAAACAGGGATTTCTGGTATTAATTCCGGACTCATTAACCATTTCTTAATTAAAAGAACATTTGTGTGTCCTCCTCCAATTAGTACTAGATGATTACAAGTCATTTACATCACAATGCATAAAGAACATTTATTACCAATTAAGAATTCAAGATTAGGAGTAATAGGAGGGAGTGGATTTTACTCAATGGATAACATAGATTATTTAAGAGAAATAGACATAGATACTCCCTATGGTAGACCCTCTGATTCAATAAAAGTATTTAAGCTTGAAAATTTAGAAATAGCATTCATTCCTAGACATGGCATAACACATAGTTTAAATCCCACTGAAATTCCTTACAAAGCTAATATTTGGGCTCTAAGATCATTGGGAGTACGATGGATTATCGCTCCATCAGCAGTTGGTTCTCTTCAAGAACAAATTAGGCCACTAGATATAGTTGTACCTGACCAATTTATAGACAGAACTAAAAATAGGCCTGCATCATTTTTTAATGATGGAGCTGTAGCTCATGTAACGATGGGAGATCCCTTTTGTACCAATTTATGCAGAATATTGGGGGAGATCGGAGAAAAAAATATTCCTGGCGGAAGACAATTACATAAAGGAGGAACTTATTTAGCCATGGAGGGGCCAGCTTTCTCAACTCGAGCAGAATCTAATTTATATAGAAGCTGGGGCTGTTCAATAATAGGCATGACAAATCATACTGAGGCAAGATTAGCAAAAGAGGCTGAGATAGCTTACTCCTCATTATCTATGGTAACTGATTATGATTGCTGGCATCAAACCCATCAAGAAGTATCTGTAGAAATGGTTTTGGATAATCTTAAGTCAAATACTGAAGTAGCTAATAAAATAATCTTTGAAGTAGCGAAAGTAATTGAAAAAGAAAGACCGAACAGTAAGTCTCATTTTGCATTAAAGGATGGATTGATAACCCAAAAAGAAAATATCCCTAACATTACTAAGCAAAAGTTAGAGATATTTATAGATTCTTATTGAACTTATATTATAAAGTTAACTTAAAATAGTTAATAATTTAAGCTGAACCTACTCCATTATAAGATCCATAGAAAAATATTCCTAAAACGAATATTACTGCAATTCCACCTGCTGTAGCAACAAGCCATAGTGGAAGGGTGCCTTCAGTCCACCTTCTTTCCCAGGCTACAGCTGGTCTACCATCTGGCAACCTGTCTGGAATTCTGCCATCGGGGCCTTTTAGTTTACTCATAATTTTAATTTAGTTGAAGAAATAACTGGAGAATAAAATTCCCAAAACAAATACTGATAATAAACCTAGGTAAAGGCTTGTGCGATTAAGTTCTACAGGAACTTTGTTCGGATTTTCGTTTACTTGCATAATGAATAAAGTTAACGTCTGATAAATTGCATAGCTGCAATAGCACCTAAGAAAAATACTGAAGGTATTGCAAGAGCGTGAACTGCAAGCCAACGAACAGTAAATATTGGATAAACGCGGACTTCTGCAGCCTGCATTGGAGCTTGTGAGTTAGTCATTTTATTTTGTTCTTAAATCTAATTGAGACTTAGCGTCATACCTTTGAGTAACTACAGGGGCTTTCGATTCAGATGCTTGAAAGTAGCTATCTGGACGAGGAGTGCCAAAAGCATCATAAGCTAGTCCTGTATATACAAAAAGGAAACCTGCTATAAAGATTGCTGGAAGTGTTACTGCATGAATAATCCAGTATCTAATACTGGTAATTATTTCAAAAAATGGGCGTTCACCCGTTGATCCTGCGGCCATAATCACAATTATTTACCCTATGATCTTACAAGGTTAAATCATATGTTTGCGAAGATATTAAGAGCTTGGTTACAGACAGTTGCTAAATTGATGCAAAATTAAGGTTTTTTTTATTTTTTATTAATAGTTAAATTCAACCTTTCCACTTAAGAATGTAGCCACGCTCTCCTAGAACAAACCCTTTTTGAGTATTAATTTGTTCTTTATCAAGAAAAATAATTTTAATATAGTTAGTTGGTAATGAAGAAGCTACAGGATCAGAGTTCCAAGTTTCACCTTTATCTTTACTAACTATGAGAGTTCCATTACCGCCTCCAGCCCAAATATCTCCATTAGGATCCCATCCAAGATCAAGATAATTGTATCCATTCAAGATTGGAATTATAGGCTTAGTCCAACTTTCAAGATCTTCGCTATCAGCACTAAACCTAATTTCAGCACCTCTAGATAACATCCATAAATTCCCAGAAGGATTAAATCCAATACTTTGAACTCTTTTACTACTAGCTCTTTGATGTGCAACCCAAGTATCACTATTACTCTTAAGGGTTGAAAAGAAATTTCCTAAGCTACTTACACTTACATAATCTCCATTATTAGTTCTCCTTAAATCTCTAACCCCTCCTGATCCCGAAGCATCTACTACTTTGGCATTCCATGACTCACCACCATCTAAAGTTTGATATAAGGCACCTGCAGTTGTAGCCAATTCCGCAACCCCATTATCTACAGTTGTTACAAGAAAAGGTTGACCTGGTAATTTGTTGCCTAGTGATAGACTAGTCCAATTTTTTCCCGAATCAAGCGTATGCATAACCAATGAAGGCTGGCCTATTAACCATCCCTCTTCACCTTTAAAATCAATATCTAGCAGACGAAAGTTATCATCACTTGGTAAATCTAAATTTCTTTTTTCCCAAGTTTCTCCTCCATCATTTGATTCCATAATGAGTCTATTGGAACCCACTAAGAATCCATTATTATTATCTATAAAGTCAACATCTAGAGCATTTGCCTGATCTTCAAACTGAATTGTTTTCCAAGGGCTGCTATCATTCACTTTCAATCCTGTAGATGAACAACTGCTCAAAACAAAACAAAGAATTACGGCTAAAAGAAGATTAGGAATGCTGGTAATAGTTTTTTTCATTTTTCTATATTAATGCAAAGAGTATAAAGAAAGGAAACATGCAGCTGCAAATGCCAAACCTCCAAAAATTAATATATTTTTCTGGCCAGGAGGTAAGCTATTGAAACCAAAACCATAAGTTAAATTTTCCTCAAAACCGCTAGGTTTAGATTTTGGACCTATATCTTTATAAAAGTTCTTACCAGCCCTGCAAACAGGGCATGCGAATGTATTACCATCCAGCTCTGAAAAAGGTGTATTTTTAGGTATGTCTAATTTTTTATTTCCTTCAGACGGGTCATAAATGTATCCACAACTTCTACATTCGAATCTATTTTGGTCTAAATTAATAGGAGGTAGTTCAAAATTTACTCCTGAAGAATTTTCAGAAAGTTTTTCTTTCTCAAAATTTTCAACTATTTTGTTTTCCTCAGAGGCTGGTTGAATGTTTTCACTCACGGTTTATTATTGTTCTTTAAGAACTTTAAAAGATTTTGCTTAATTAAGCGAATTTTATTCAAAATTAATTTTTAAGATGTTTTTATTAACTGGCTATGAATATTTTTTAGGCTTTCTCTTGATTGCTGCTGCCGTTCCAATATTAGCTCTAGTTACAAACCTCATAGTTGCGCCCAAAGGCAGAACTGGCGAAAGAAAACTAACATATGAATCTGGAATGGAGCCTATTGGAGGAGCATGGATTCAATTTAATATTCGTTATTACATGTTCGCCTTAGTTTTCGTTATATTTGATGTAGAGACAGTATTCCTTTATCCTTGGGCTGTTGCCTTTAATAGATTAGGCTTATTAGCATTTATTGAGGCATTAATTTTCATTGCAATACTAGTTATCGCTCTGGCTTACGCATGGAGAAAAGGAGCTTTAGAATGGAGTTAAAAAATTGAACCCACAATTATCACCAAAAGCAATAAGAGAGATCAGAGAAGGGACTTGCAATCCCCTTGGGGCACCACAGGTTACCACAGATTTAAGCGAAAACATTATACTCACAAGCTTAGATGATCTTCATAATTGGGCTAGATTAAGCAGTCTATGGCCTCTTCTATACGGCACAGCTTGTTGTTTTATTGAATTTGCTGCCCTAATTGGATCTAGATTTGATTTTGATAGATTTGGATTAGTTCCAAGAAGCTCACCAAGGCAAGCAGATTTAATAATAGTTGCAGGGACAGTAACAATGAAGATGGCACCTGCCCTAGTAAGACTTTATGAGCAGATGCCTGAGCCAAAATATGTGATTGCTATGGGCGCTTGTACCATTACAGGAGGAATGTTTAGCGCAGATTCTACTACTGCCGTCAGAGGGGTTGATAAATTGATACCTGTTGATTTATATCTTCCAGGATGTCCTCCAAGGCCAGAAGCAATTTTTGATGCCGTAATAAAATTAAGAAAAAAAGTAGGTAATGAATCAATTTTAGAGAGGACAAAAACAGAGCAAACACACAGATACATAACAACTGATCACGAAATGAACCTTGTTTTCTCTGATAATACTGGTGAATATTTAAACAAAACTTCAATGAATGTTATTCCTACCTCCAACAAAGAAAAAATAACTGAATTACCTGAGATCAACAAAAAAGTTGAAATTGTCAACAGTGATAAAGATTAATGGGAAAAGACAGTATAGACAAATCCTCAGATACTTCAATAGAAAAAGAAGGATTCATAAGTCAAAATTTATCCAAAGATGGAATTCCGAATCAATCATTAAATAATGATCACATAGGAATAGAAAATATTTCTGTGGAACCCAGCAATTTATATGAAGCAGTATTGGCTTTAAGAAATTACGGTTTCAACTATCTTCAATGTCAAGGTGGCTATGATGAGGGACCAGGTAAAAATCTTGTTAGTTTCTATCATTTTATAACTGTAGATGACTTACAAAACATAGAAAAAATTAACGAAGTCAGATTAAAAGTTTTCTTAAAAAGAGATTCTGATTTATCAATACCTAGTTTATATAAAATATTCAAAGGAAGTGATTGGCAAGAAAGAGAAACATATGACATGTATGGAATAAATTTTATTGATCATCCAAATCCTAAAAGACTCTTAATGCCTGAAGACTGGAGAGGATGGCCATTGCGAAAGGACTATATTCAACCAGACTTCTATGAACTTCAAGATGCTTATTAGTTTAATTTTTTTAATTTGCGGTATATAAACATAACTGCTCTTGCAAGTCTTCTTGGATCATGTCTAAGGGTTGGAGTTATTTTTTTTGAATATAATGGTGCTTGCAAAACGTAATAACCCTCAGATAGTAATTTTTCTTTATTACATTGGACAGGTTCTGCTCCTCTACTTTCGTAATAGTCTACTAATGGAGACTTTTCAAATTGAATCTGAGATAAGATTGCGTTAAAAATTCGTGTATTAACTCCAAAATTTGATAGTTGTTTTTCTATTGATTTGATATGTTGATAAACATCAAGTCCGTCGGTTTCTCCAGGTTGAGTCATCAAATTACATATGTAAATTTTGGGAGCATTACTTTGCAATAAAGCATTTACTATTTCTGGTACTAACAAATTTGGCAATAAAGAAGTGTATAAACTGCCTGGGCCAAGTACAATTAAATCAGCATCTTTTATAGATTCAAGAGCACTCGGAAGAGCAGAAGGATTTTCTGGAAGGTAACCAATCCTCGAAATTAATTTTTTAGATTTACTGATCTTGGTTTCTCCAAAAATTTTTTCACCATCCTCTAATTCAGCCCATAACATAACATCAATGCTTGTTGCTGGTAAAACTTGACCTTGTACCGCTAAAACCCTACTAGAAGCCTGTACTGCTTTTTCTAAACTACCTGTAATTGTTGTTAAGGCTGATAAGAATAGATTTCCAAAACTATGTCCCTCTAGTCCACTTCCCTCTGAAAATCTATATTGAAATAATCTAGTTAAAATTGGTTCTTCGTTAGATAAAGCAGCCAAACAATTTCTTATATCTCCTGGAGGTTGCACGCCTAATTGCTTTCTTAGAATTCCACTACTTCCCCCATCATCAGATACAGTTACGATTGCTGTAATGTTACTACTGTAATTTTTTAACCCTTTCAATAAGGTAGATAAGCCTGTGCCTCCGCCTATTGCAACAATATTAGGACCTCTATTTAACTTACTTTTAACTCTTAATGCATCAACTAAAAATGTACTTTTTTCTGGAACAAGTGCTTTTTGAATAGAATTAATACTTCTATTTTGTCCGATCCCAATTAATAAAAGTCCAATAACAAAAATCAATGGTCCCAATAATGAAACAGGCAATATACTAGTTAAACTAGTCATTATCCAAAAAAACACTTCAATAAGCCAATAGAGTGGTCTTAAATTAGTCCAAATTGCTAAGCCTAATAATGAAGTCAAGAATCCAACTGCAGATGTAATCATCCATCTTTTTATTACCAGTCCTGGCAAAAGCCAACTCAAAATTCTTAGAATTTTATTTAATAAGACAAAATTAGACTTTGTAAAATATTTATAATATCTTCTTACTCTTTTTTTACGCTTATTCATTAAAAAACCTCTTAAATTATTTTTCTCAAATTTAAAGACTACATAAATTCATTATAAATCAAATTCATACATCCTTTTTTTATTTCTAAAAATAGGCAATATGTAATAGAAGATGACTTTTTATTTAATATAGGTTTTGAAAAAATCAAAGCATGCAGTTGAAACAAAAAGCCTCTCAATAAGCTGGGGGCACGTTAATGTGCTTAATAAACTCAATTTCGAACTTAATGAAGGAGAGAAATTAGCTATAGTTGGCCCCTCAGGTTCAGGCAAATCAACTATTTTAAAAATATTAGCAGGCCTAATTTTGCCTACCAAAGGAGAATTAAGAATATTTGGTAAAAAACAAACATATTTGAGACTAGACCAAAATAATCCTCCTGATGTAAGACTAGTTTTTCAGAACCCAGCATTATTAGGATCTTTAACTATTGAAGAAAATGTAGGTTTTCTCCTTAAGAGGAATAAAAACCTATCTAAAAAGTTAATCCATGAAATCGTATGTGAATGTTTAGCTGAAGTCGGATTATTTAATGTCGGGAATAAACTTCCAAATGAATTAAGCGGAGGCATGCAAAAAAGAGTTAGTTTTGCTAGAGCTTTAATTACAGATCAAACTCTTAATGCAAATACTAAACCTTTATTACTTTTTGATGAACCGACTGCAGGTCTTGATCCAATTGCCTCATCAAGAATTGAAGATTTAATTAATAAGACAAATGATAAAGCCAACGGATCATCTATTGTAGTTAGCCATGTTCTGAGTACTATAGAAAGGACTTCAGATAAAGTTTTAATGCTTTATGGAGGCAAATTTAGATGGGCAGGTTCTATTGATGAATTCAAAGAAAGTAATGATCCCTATGTGTTTCAATTTAGGTATGGGAAACTTGATGGTCCAATGCAACCCAAAGACATTTAGAAATTATGCGTAGAAGCTTAAGAGATTCAATAGTTGGATTTTCATTATTAGGAGGTATTTTAGTATTCACATTTTTTTCTTTTTGGCTAAGAGGAGTAAAATTATCTTCAAAAAATTGGCACCTCTTTGCTGAATTCAATAACGCAAGCGGTTTATCAAAAAAATCTCCAGTTACTTACAGAGGAATTTTAGTAGGATCAATAGAAGATATTTTATTTACCAATCAATCAATTAAAGCAAAAATAGTTTTAAATAATCCAGAAATTATTCTTCATAGGCCAGCATTTGCCAGAGTAGTAACTAATTCTTTCCTAGGAGGAGATGTGCAAGTCGCTTTAGAAACTAGTGAAAAAGAAATTCCTAAAAACATTGAAAAACCTACATCAGACAAATGCGACACCAAATTAATTATTTGTCAGGGAGATATTATTCCTGGGAAACAATTATCAAGTCTTTCAAATATAACTAATAGAATAAGTCAACTTCTAAAAGAATCCAATCAAGAAAACTTAATTGAGAACATAGTTAAATCAATTGACCAATTTGATAAAACACAAGAAAATCTTGATGAATTAATTTTCTTATCGAAACAAGAAATACAAAGAGTTGAACCTTTAATAAAAGAAATTACAATTGCTGCTGATCATTTGAATAACATTTTGTCTACTATCGATAACAAAGAAACCCTTAATGATATTAAATTGACAATTAATGCTGCAAGATCTATCTCCAGCAAAATAGATGATATGAGTGATGATTTTGAAAAATTAACGAAAGATAAAGAATTTACTAAATCCATAAGAGATTTAACTATTGGACTTTCAAAATTCCTTAACGAAATTTATCCATAAGTAATACTTAGAATTCATTGATAGCATTTAAAGCCATAGCCGCGATTGCTTTATCTGTGGCTTTTGGCAGTTGGACATATTTTCCTTTAGCTGCCTCTGCTAATTCTTTACCAAAGCCGCTTGCAATAAATTTTCTCTCAGTATCAATTACTAAGAGTTTTATCCCAAGCATAGGATATTTCGCAGCTATATCAAGAACCTCTTGCTTTAAATTTGAATTATCATTATCTTTTTCTGCAACCTCATTTTGTCCTAGAGATAATCCTAATGGTACATTTCCTCTTCCATCAGTAATCCCCACAACAATAACTTGTCCTATATCTCCTGTTGAAAGAGCATTTTTTGCTACTTTCGCTGATTGTGTTAGTCCATGAGCTAAAGGAGATCCACCTCCGCAGGGCATTGTTTCTAGCCTTCTTTTTGCTGCGGTTATTGATCTTGTTGGAGGTAAAAGAACTTCTGCCTGATTACCTCTAAAGGGAATAAGAGCTACTTCATCTCTATTCTCATAGGCCTCTGTTAAAAGTCTTATTACTGCACCTTTAGCACTTTGCATTCTATTTAGAGCCATAGAGCCACTAGCATCAACCAGAAAAATAACTAAGGCTCCCGCCTTTTTTTGAAGAAGCTTTGCCCTAAAATCATTTTCTTCAATAACTATTGATTTATTAGGGTTTCTTAATCTTCTTGATTTTTGATAAGGAGCCGCAGCTCGAAGAGTTGCATCTACCGCAATTCTTTTTACTTTACCTCTTGGAATAATAGGTTTCACATATCTTCCTCTACTGTCACTAAATATCACTGATCTACTTCCACTATTTCCTGCTTTTGCTTTAGCTGATGAAAAAAGTAATAAATCAGGATCAACCATACAGGCCTCAGGATCCAATATAAATTCTTCAGGTATTTCGGGAGTAGATTCTTCTTCTCCATCAGAATTATCTTCTGCTTGTTCTTGATCTTGATCTTGATTATCATCATTCTCATTAGCCTCAGATTCAGAGTCATCATTGTCTGATTGAGGTGGGGGTGGCGGGCTCTGATCCTCTGGAGGAGGTGGCTGAATATCATCATCTTGAGGTGGCATTTGCATTGCTCGTGGAAGGATAACTAATCTTACTGCGACTTTTAGGTCCTCAGAATTTACATTTTCATCGCCTCGAAGAGCTGCATTCGCCTTAGCTACCTTTACTGCGAATAATTCTGATCTATGGCCTTCTACTCCCCCTCTAAGAGCTTCATTCACTAAATAAGTTATTTGCTCTTTTGTTATCTTCACATCCTTTAACCATTGCCTTGCCAAAATTAATTGAGTGGACAAATTATCAGATTCTTCTGACCATTTTTCTGAAAATGTAATATTATTTTCCGCATGTGATAAAACAGATTTTGTAATTTCAACTCTTTGAGCATTATCAATAGATTGATCTGCAGAAAGCACAATCGCAAAACGATCTAGAACATGATCTCTTAAAGCACCTTCTTCAGGGTTATAAGTTGCTATTAAGAGTGAATTGCAAGGATGTGAGAGACTTAAACCATCTCTTTCAATATTATTTTGCTCTCTTCCTATAGCTTCAAGAATTAAATTTACAATTCCATCATCCAATAAATTTATATCATCTACATAAAGAACTCCTCTATGAGCCTCCGCTAAAATTCCAGGCTGAAAAACTTGTTCTCCAGTATTTAATGAGGCAGCGACATCAATTGATCCAACAAGTCTGTCTTCAGTTATGCCAATTGGTACTTGGACAAATGGTGCCTCTCTTACTTTTTTCGGTATTTCTTCAATTCGGTTCAGGTAATTACTGCCAATTGTCTCCCGTAATAATTTATTAGTATTAATATCCCATTCCTCTGGTCTATTTGGATCTAGGTTCCTACCAATAGGTCTCAATGAAATATTACTTTGGGTCAACTTTTCCAATACTGATTCAGTATCTAACACTTCAATAGGAGGTAGCAAAGTATGTAAACCTCTTGCCAATACAGACTTACCAGTACCTCTACCACCAGCAATAATAACTCCCCCCAAACTTGGGTCTACTGCCGCAAGGAGTAAAGATAATTTCAATAAGCTATGACCTGTAATTGCAGCCAAAGGAAAAGCTCTAAAAGAATCCTTTGATTTCATTAAATCTTTTATATCTTCTTTTCCTTTTAACTCTGAATTCAAAATCACTTTAAAAATGCCTGATATAGAATTTATCCAATAACTTTGTTTTTTGTAGTGGAATTATCAAATCTTAATATCAAAAATGGACTATGTATATCCCTCGGAGCAAATATTGATAGTAAATTCGGAAGTCCTTTAGATTCATTATTAGTTTGCAAACCAAAAGTCGAAGAAATCATAAAAGAGTGGGTAGATCAGTCCAATACTAAAAAAGAAGAAAACAGAAAATCCAAACCAAACTTTATATGGTCTTCAATATATGAGACATCACCTCATGGAGTTGAAAATGAACAGCCAAATTATCTAAATACATTAGTTCTTGTAAAAAGTAATTATTTTCCTAAACCATCAAATAAAAAGGCGAAATTACTGTTAAAAGAGCTAAAAAAGTTAGAGAGATTTTTCGGAAGAGAAGAGATGCCAAAGGGTAAGAAATGGCTATCAAGATGTCTCGATTTAGATATTCTTTGGTGGGAAGATTTTCATACGGTTGACGAGGAATTAACATTACCTCACCCTAGATTCATGAATCGGAATTTCGTTATTACACCACTATCTGAAATCTTAAGTAGAAGCCAAAAAATCACAAAGTTTGATGACCCAAAATGGTCTATTAAATGATTTACAAAACCAAAAAATAACTGTTAGGCTGTTTTTATTTAAAAATTATGGGCAACAAAAACCTTATAAAAAGATCCATATTTAAAGAAAAAATATCTGAGTTAAAGTCAAAAAAATTTAGTTTCGAAATAAATAGAATTGAGCTTCCAAATGGACATGAAGGTGAATATGGATACATTAAGCATCCTGGGGCAGCATTAGCCGTACCTATTACAAAAGACAATAAGGTTATCATTCTTCGACAATATAGATTTGCTGTTTCAAGGTATTTATTAGAATTTCCAGCAGGTACATTAGAAATAGGTGAAACACCTATTAATTCAATTCAAAGAGAAATACAAGAAGAGACTGGATTCAGTGCAAACAAATGGGACGAACTAGGAACTCTTGTCCCTGCTCCTGGTTATGCAGATGAAGAAATTTATTTATTTTTAGCTCGTGATTTAAACAAACTCAATTCCGAGGTTAAAGGAGATTTAGATGAAGATATAGAAGTATTAATTTTAGATCCCGACGAACTAGATAATCTTATTTCTAGTGGGGATGAAATTCTTGACGCAAAAACCGTGACGGCTTGGTTTAGAGCTAAACAATTTTTAGATAAATAATGAATAAACCTAGAATACTTTTTTGGCATAGAAAGGATTTAAGAATATTTGATAATCAAGCTTTAATCAAAGCATTTTCATTATCAAATGCTATTACTTCAACTTATATATTTGATAAAAATTACTCACACGATTTCAATGCAAGTTCAAGAGCTTGGTTTCTAGGAAATTCGCTTCAAGAATTGGGAAATAATTGGAAAAAAATGGGTAGTAGATTAGTTATAGAAGAAGGGGATCCGGTATTAATAATTCCACAATTAGCAAAGAGAATAGATGCTAAATTTGTTTTTTGGAATAGATCAATTGAACCTTATGAAATTAATCGCGATTTACAAATAAAAAAAAATTTAAAAGAACAAAATATTCAAGTTATTGAAACTTGGGATCACTTATTAATAGAACCTTTAAAAATATTTTCAGGAAATAATAAACCTTATTCAGTTTATGGACCTTTTTATAAAAACCTTAAATCAAAAATGAATTTATTAGGTTCATATGACCAAGATAAAGTTATTTTCCAGTTTAAAGATATAGATAATAAACTCAAAGAAAATAAGACAATAAATTCATCTGATTCGGTTTTAGAGAAATTTATCAAAAATATTAAATTTTCTGGATCCAAGATCTGTCCGTGTAGACCTGGCGAAAAGGCTGCAGAAACATTATTAGAAAACTTCATTAACGAAAACAAAATATATTCTTATAATTCTTCAAGAGACTTACCTTCAAATAATGGGACATCATTTCTAAGTGCATCTCTCAGATTCGGCACCATCAGCATTAGAAAAGTTTGGAACGCCACATTAAATTTAAATTCAGATTTTGCTAATCAAGAAAATTATCTATCAATTGAAACTTGGCAAAAAGAACTTGTTTGGCGTGAATTTTATCAACATTGCTTATTCCATTTCCCAGAGCTAGAGAAAGGTCCATATAGAAAAAAGTGGGATCACTTTCCATGGCAAAACAATAATGAATGGTTTCAACATTGGAGCAACGGAGAGACCGGAGTACCTATAGTTGATGCTGCAATGCGTCAACTAAATAGTACTGGCTGGATGCATAACAGATGTCGCATGATAGTCGCTTCATTTCTGGTAAAAGATCTTATGTGCAATTGGCAAATGGGCGAGAAAAAATTTATGGAGACTTTGGTTGATGGAGACATAGCTGCAAATAATGGGGGATGGCAGTGGAGCGCCAGTAGCGGTATGGATCCAAAACCACTTAGAATTTTTAATCCATATACCCAAGCAAGAAAATTTGATCCTATTTGCGAATATATAAAATATTGGATTCCTGAATTATTTAAAGTTTCAAATTCAGAATTATTAAATGGGGAGATATCTAATTTAGAAAAAAATAATTATTCAAGCCCTATTGTCAATCACAACATACAACAAAGATTATTTAAATCACTTTATGCTGAAATTTGAATTTCCTCTATACAATTCTTTAAAACTTTATTTAAATTTTCTGCTACATAAACTTGCTCTTCATAAGAAATTTCAGGAAACATTGGAAGACTAAGAACTTCTGTACAAATTCTCTCTGTATTTATGAGTTTTGTTCTAGAAAAATTTTTATTTTTGTAAGCTATTTGTGCGTGTATTGGAATTGGATAATAAATAATTGAATTAATACCTTTTTCAAGAAGTTGTTGTTTCACCAAATTCCTTAAGGAATAGTATTTTTTGCAATCAGTATCAAATAAATTTGTAAAATCTTCATTTAAAAAATATTTATCGTTTCTTAATTTGATGACGAATTGGTTCCAAGAATGGGAAATTGAATCAGAGCTAATTTTTGGAAAACTAATAAATGAATTTTTTTCTAATAAATTAAGATAATTATTTGCGATCTTTTGGCGATTATTAATCCACTGAGAAATATATTTAATTTTGATATTTAATATGGCGGCTTGAATGGTATCAAGTCTGCTGTTATATCCAATTTGAGTATGGTGATATCTTATTGGGCTGCCATGAATAGCCAGTTCTCTAATTTTTTTGGCAATCTTCTGATCTGAAGTTGTTACTGCTCCACCATCTCCAGCAGCTCCTAAATTTTTAGTAGGGAAAAAACTAAAACAACCTATATCACCGATACTACCAACTTTGGAATTTTCCCACATTGTGCATGTCGCCTGAGCACAATCTTCGATTACTTTTAAATCATATTTGTCCGCCAATGATTTTATTAAAGTCATATTCACTGCATTGCCAAATAGATGAACTGGCATAATTGCCTTGGTATTAGAATTTATTTCTTGTTCTATTAGTTCAGTATTAATGAGATAAGTTTCAGGATCTATATCTACCAAAATAGGATTAGCACCAACTGCACTAATAGCCTCTGCAGTCGCAAAAAAGCTAAATGATGAGGTAATAACTTCGTCACCCACACCAATATCTAATGCGCGCAAAGCTAACACTAAAGCATCAGTTCCACTATTACATCCAATAGTATTTTCAACACCAATCAGATTAGAAAAACTCTCCTCAAATTTCGAAATCTCTTGACCTCCAATATACTGGCCTCCTTTTAAAACTTTAGAAACCTCACTCTCAATTTCAGAGCCAATTTCGTGGTACTGCCTATTTAAAGTAAATGGAGGTATATGCATAGTGAATATATTAACCCTAAACCATATTTCTATGGGTAAAAAAACATTTTAATTCATTTAAACCAACTCGGTTCTTTACCAGGAGTCCATTTAATATTGCAACCTAAAGAGGGCATCTGATTTGAAGGATAAGAATTATCTTGATTCAAATCTCTTACAGCAGAGCGCAAATCTTTTCCAGAGAGAGGGATATTATTACCTGGTCTACTATCGTCTAATTGGCCATGATAAAACAATAAAAAATCACCATCTCCTTCATTTGAAAAAAGATAAAAATCTGGGGTGCAAGCCGCTTTTAATTCCTTAGCAAAATTTTGATTTTCATCATATAGATATGGAAAACTCCATCCCTGTGATTGTGCTTGTAATCTCAAATTTTTAGGAGAATCTGAAGGATGAGTGACAATATCATTACTAGAAATTGCAACCGTTTGAACTGTATTTTCAATTTCTTTACTCAAGGTAAAAATTTGATTTTCAATATATTTAACAAATGGGCAATGGGCACAAATAAACATTAAAAGTAAATGCCGATTATCTAAATTATGAAAATTAAAATATTGATTATTTGGAGAATTAGCATTTAACATTTGGAAATCAGGTAATTGAAAACCTAATTCCAAAACCATAGAATTTGTTCTGACCATGTTTAAGTTAAATATTCTTTGATATTTGAAAATTATTGTATATTTTGCAGTAATCCGTAAAGATAGGTACTTTTATATAGGAGAATAATAGAAATAAAAAACAAAATGCTTCTAAATCTAACTGGCAAAAAAATTCTTGTTACGGGAATTGCCAACAATCGTTCAATAGCATGGGGTATCGCTCAACAACTTTCAAAAGCTGGCGCAGAACTTGGAATCACATATTTGCCTGATGATAAGGGAAGATTCGAATCTAAAGTTAGAGAACTAACTGAACCTTTAAACCCATCGTTATTTTTGCCTCTTGATGTTCAAAATCCAGCTCAAATTGAAGAAATCTTTAAAAACATAAAAGACAATTGGGGGCAAATTGACGGATTAGTTCACTGCTTAGCATTTGCAGGACGTGATGAATTGATTGGAGATTATAGTGATACAACTTCAGAGGGTTTTGATAGGGCTCTTAATATAAGTGCGTATTCGTTAGCACCTTTATGTAAAGCAGCAAAACCACTTTTTAGTGATGGTGCTGGAGTTGTCTCGTTAACTTATTTAGGATCAGAAAGGGCGATTCCTAACTATAACGTGATGGGAGTTGCTAAAGCAGCTCTAGAAGCTTCAGTAAGATATCTTTCTGCAGAACTTGGGCCCGAAAAACAAGTCAGAGTTAATGCAATCAGTGCTGGACCTATAAGGACACTTGCTAGTTCTGCTATAGGTGGCATTTTAGATATGATTCACAATGTTGAAGAAAAGGCTCCTTTACGCAGAACAGTCACTCAAACGGAAGTAGGTAATACTGCTGCTTTTTTATTAAGTGATCTCTCTAGCGGCATTTCAGGCCAAACAATTTATGTTGATGCGGGTTACTGCATTAATGGAATGTAAACTAAATTTTTTTCATAAAAATGTCATCTCTAAGGCAATCTGAAATAAAAAGAAAAACGAATGAAACAGATATTTCTGTATTTATAAACTTAGATGGGAATGGGATTTCCGAGATTGAAACCGGTATACCATTCTTAGATCATATGCTTCATCAAATATCCAGTCATGGTTTATTCGATTTAAAAATAAAAGCAATTGGAGATACCCATATTGATGATCATCATACAAATGAAGATGTAGGAATAGCATTAGGCAAAGCATTTTCAAAAGCTTTGGGAGAAAGAAAAGGAATCAATAGATTTGGACATTTCTTTGCCCCATTAGATGAAGCATTAGTTCAAGTGACTTTAGACTGTTCCGGCAGACCACATCTATCTTATGATCTTCAATTAAAAGCTCCTAGAATTGGCAATTATGATACTGAACTAGTAAAAGAGTTTTTTATTGCCTTTGTAAATAACAGTGGTATTACTCTGCATATTAATCAAATAAGAGGTAGCAATTCACATCACATAGTTGAGGCTTGCTTTAAAGCTTTTTCACGAGCAATGAGAATGTCTACCGAAATAGATCTAAGAAGATCTGATTCAATTCCAAGCAGTAAAGGAATGTTAGAAAATCAATAATATAGGAATTTTTTCGAATCAGCCACAATTCAGTTGATTTTTGGCGAAGATAGACAAAGTGATTATTTTGTTGTGACAAATTTACAAGATAAAAAAATTGATAAATTTAAAATTTTTAATAAAGAAGATTGGTCAAGTGCGTATCAAAATGTAGAAAAGGAGCTAACCAAGGAGCTTCTAAAAATTAGCAAAGGTAATAATATTAAAAATTTAAATGGAACATTATTAAGAAATGGACCAGGAATATTAGAGAGAGGTGGAAAATGGGTTCATCATCCATTTGATGGTGATGGAATGATAACATCTATAAAATTCGAAAATGGTCAGCCATTCTTAACAAATAGATTTGTTAAAACTAAAGGCTATTTGGAAGAAGAAAAAATAAATAAATTTATTTATAGAGGTGTTTTTGGGACACAAAAAAATGGAGGAATTTTAAATAATGCATTAGATCTAAAATTCAAGAATATCGCTAATACCCATGTCATTAAATTAGGAGATGAAATTCTCGCATTATGGGAAGCAGCCGGTCCACATGCAATGGATCCTGATAGTCTTGACACTATTGGTTTAACAACATTAAAAGGGGTACTCAAGCCTAACGAAGCATTCAGTGCCCATCCCAAAACAGACCTAAACTCAAATGCATCTTCAGAACTTTTAGTCACTTTCGGAGTACAAACAGGGCCAAAAAGTACCATTAGATTAATGGAATTTAATAATGCTGGTAAAAATTCTGGAGAGCTCATTTTCGACAGAAACGATACCTTTAATGGCTTTGCATTCCTTCATGATTTTGCAATTACAACTAATTGGGCAATATTTTTACAGAATGCTATTGATTTCAATCCTCTTCCATTTGTAATGGGTCAAAGAGGAGCAGCACAATGTCTAAAGTCAAACCCAAATAAAAAGGCAAAGTTTTTTATCATCCCCAGAGAAAGTGGATTATTTAGAGGTCAGCCACCGTTAACAATAGATGCTCCAGAAGGATTCGTTTTTCATCATGTAAATGCATTTGAAAAAGATTCCCAAATCGTATTAGATAGTATTTTTTATGATGATTTCCCATCAGTTGGTCCAGATGAGAATTTTAGGGATATTGACTTTGATAAATATCCAGAAGGAAAACTGAAAAGATCAATTATCGATCTAAAGAAAAAAACTAGTAAACTTGAAACTTTAAGTGAACAATGTTGTGAATTTGCTGTTGTTAATCCTAAAAACTTAGGATTAAAAGCAACTTTTAGTTGGATGGCAAGCACATCTCAAAAGCTGGGGAACGCTCCACTTCAAGCAATAAAAAAAATAAATTTAACTTCTAAGGAAGAGATTTTTTGGTCAGCAGGTACAAGTGGATTCGTAAGTGAACCAATTATGGTTCCATCAGAAAACTCTTCAAAAGAAGATGAGGGATTTTTATTTATACTTCTATGGAACGGAGAAAGAAGAGGAAGCGATTTAGTGATATTAGACGCAAAAGACTTAAAAGAATTAGCTGTTTATGAATTACCTATTTCAATTCCCCATGGCCTTCATGGATCTTGGGTTAATTGAATTTAAGAGAAAATTTCAATTAAATCTGGAATAATTTTTTTTAATGCTTTACCTCTATGACTACAAGAGTCTTTAATATCATTATTCATTTCTGCGAAAGTTAATCCGGTAGAACTCTCCTCAAAAATTGGGTCATACCCAAAACCACTTTTTCCTCTAGGATTAAAAATAATTTTGCCATAACATTTAGCTTCAGATTCTATAATCACTTCACCATTTGGGGAACAAACACAAATATTAGCAATAAAGAAAGCACTTCTATCTTGAACTCCATCAAGTTCTTTTAAAACTCGTTCAATCCTCTTCTGATCATTTTCTGCATATCTTGATGAATAAATACCTGGTTTCCCATCTAATGCTTCAATACAAATTCCAGAATCATCTGCTATTGAGACATTATTTGTTTTTCTCGAAACTTCACTCGCTTTTTTAATTGCATTATCTCTAAATGTAAGTCCATCCTCTTCTACTTCTAATGATTCTGGCTGAAGTAATAATTTACAATTAACTCCAGCCAGCAATTTCTTATATTCTGCAATTTTACCTTTATTCTTACTCGCCAAATATAAATTTTTCATCCTTATTTGCGTGCCAAATTTATAAATTCTTGACCCCACTCTAATACCTCAATTAGATAAGATTCTTTTGGAGCTTCACAATACATCCTTAAAAGAGGTTCGGTTCCTGAAAACCTAAAAAGAATCCAAAAATTTTTACTAATTCTCAACTTTATTCCATCGATCTTTGAGATACTTTTGAACTTGTGATTATTAACACTCTCAGGAATATTATGTATTATAAATTCTTCTACAGAATTTTTTTCTGACTGATTTGGAAATTTAATATCAATTCTTTTATAGAAACTTGGCCCAAAATCTTTTTGTATTTCATCTAAGGTTTCGAATAAATATTGAGATTTTTCAGCAATTCCATTTAATAAAACCATTGCCGCATAGAGAGCATCTCTTTCAGGCATAAAGTCACCAAAACCAACCCCCCCAGATTCCTCCCCTCCAATAAATATTTTCTCTTTGATCATTTTTTCAGCAATATATTTAAAGCCAACTGGAAGTTCAAAAACATCTCTATTTTGACTCTCAGCTATATTTTTAATAATATCTGAACCACTAACAGTCTTTAAAACTGGATAAGAATTATTTTTAATTTCGCCCAAATAGTGAATAAAGTATGGCAGTAAATCTTGCGTACTAGAGTATCTTCCTTTTTCATCAATTACAGCAATTCTGTCACCATCTCCATCAAATATAATTCCTAGAGTTTTCAATTCATTTTTTGAATTTTGGACTAGTACTTGATTTAAATCATCTACATAATTTAAAAGAGGTTCAGGAGGTTTGCCGCCAAAGAAAGGATCAGCATCTTTTCTGATTTCTGAAATAACTTCTGAATCATTAGAGGCAAAAATATCAGCCATACAATTTGCAGCTGAACCGTGCATAGAATCTACAAAAATTCTTAATTTCATTTTTTTCAATCTATTGGAAATAAAGTCAATATCAAAAAGGGATTTAATTCTATCCAAATGAAACTTTTTAATATCTGCTAGCTCATATGAACCCTCTATTTTGTCAATTGAATTACCGAGCATTAATCTTTTTTCAATTTCACTTGTAAAAGATTCGTCAACAGAACATCCATTAAAGCTCTTTATTTTAAGACCAAGCCAATTATATGGATTATGACTCGCTGTAATTACTAATGCTCCTAAACAACCCATTTCTTTAGCATAGAAACTACAAGAGGGTGTTGTAACAAAGCTATTAGATAAGATCGGATCAAAACCACAACCTCTTACAAAAGGAACTATTTGCTTCGCAAATTCACTTGCCATAAATCTACGATCATATCCAATTAAAATTTTCTTTGAATTAACTTCTTTAAAGTATTGATAATTCAACTCTTGGCATGCAGCTACAACAACTCCTGAAAGATTGGACAGATTAAAATCAAATCCAATTATTCCTCTCCACCCATCAGTTCCAAATTTTATTTTATCTAATGTGTCACCTGGCAAATTTAAGAGTTCCTTTATTTATATTAATTATCTATATTAATTTATATAAGTAAAATTTAAAACCACCTTTAAACATAATTTGAATACTATTTATTTAAAAAGTTTTATAAGATGCAAAAGAAAAGCATGGCTAGATTTTAAGGGTAATAAATCTTATGAAGTTTGGTCTCCGCATAAAGCCATAGATAAAATTAACCAGTATCAAATTTTCTCTGAATTATGTAATGGTGAAATATATACAGGATTAAAAGCCTGCGAAAGGGGTTCTCAGGGTGTAATTGGATTAAAAATCAAAGGAAATCTCTTCCAAAATTTTAACGCCGAAATACATCCCCAATTACTTGTAAAGACTAAAGGTACAAGTAAATGGGGATCATATAAATATTTACCTGCTGTTTATAGATTAGGTCACAAAACCACTAAAGAACATTTATTCGACTTAACTTTTAGTTCTATTATATTAGGAACTTATCAAGAATCTAAAATTGAAAAAGGATTAATAATTTCAAGTTTTGGTAATAAAATAAATGTTGAAGAAGTTTATTTGAATAAAAAATTAATAAAAAAAGTTTTAAATGTTTTATTAAGTTTGCATGAATCCTTGGAGGGATTTATTCCAGAAATAACTCAAGATAGAAAAAAATGTACTATTTGTTCATGGCAAAATTTCTGTGACAAAGAAGCAAAAGAAAATGGATATCTAACAGATATAGATGGAATAGGATCTAAAACGGCCACATTACTCAAAACAAATGGGATATCTAATACTCAAAAATTAGCATCATATAACGAAAAAGAACTTAGAGATAAATTATCAATTTTTAACGAACAAAAGTATGAAAAAGCCTCCAAATTCATAAAGCAAGCACAATCATATATTTATGGAGAACCATATTATATTTCTAAAAATAATGATCCCTGCGATCTTTTAAAAAAAACAGCTTCAGGATTTTATGTCTTTGATATTGAGTCAAATCCAGACTATAAGCATGACTTTTTATATGGATTTTTAAAAGTAACTAATATATTACAGAGAAAAGAAGAACTTATTTATGAGCCTATTTTAAATCTCAAAAACAATAAAGAAGAATCTTACAGGCAAATTATTAAAATGCTTTTTTCACACAATGAATGGCCAGTCTTACATTATGGAGAGACTGAAAAAATAGCAATAATTAATATTGCTAAAAACCTAAATTTTAGTTTTGAAGAAATTGATTCACTGACCTCAAGATTTATAGACTTACATACCTTAATACGAAAGTCTTGGATATTACCGCTAAAAAACTATGGCTTAAAAACCGTTTCTAATTGGCTGGGATTTGAATGGGTGCAGAAAAATGTAAGTGGCTCGAAAGCCCTTTATTGGTGGATTCAATATCAAATTACAGAAAACGAAATATTTTTAAAAAAAATTCTCCAATATAACAAAGATGATTGTTTGGCTACTTTAAAAATTGCAGAATATTTAATCAAAAATCAATTAAAGAAAAATTGATCCTACAGATTTATTCAAAATAATTTTTCCAAAAATTTCTGAATAAAAATAACTTCCTTCTTTTAAATATTTTCTTTTTATCATTGCTAAGCCTTTTATTTGAGAATCTGATTTAAAAATACTAGTGATTTTGCCTACAGAAATATCTTTGGCAGAATTTATGTATAAATTTTTATCTTCAACGTCTAAATTCAAATTAGATTCAAATGATTTCCAAATTCTTATTTCCTGTTTTAAAGAAGAAACATTTTTTATTTTTGAAATTGTTTCTTGTCCTAAATAACAACCTTTATTAAAATCTATAAGATCTGTAAATCCAAGCTCAAGAGGATTATTTTTTCCATTTATTTCCATGTCTAATGAGGGTATTGCCTGATTAACCTTCCAAAGTTTTAAATCATTGGAATTTAGTAAATTTAATTTATTTTTATATATTTCAAATTCTTTATCTTCTGTTTTAAAAAAAATAGGCTGATAAGTTCTCCATGATCGAGATTCATCAATTTCCTGAATTCTATTTATCAAGAAAGGTTCACTTAAAAGGACATCGTCCGCTGGAAAAATAATTTTATTAAAGTAATCAATTATTTCATGAGTGTTCCCCGCCAATATAATTACCTCTAAGTTTCTTTCTAAAAAAATAATTTCAATTAATGACCTTAGAGCTCCATTTGGAGTTAACCAACAAGTTTTGATAGCTTTATTTTCTGAATTTAGAATGTTACCAGTTGTTATTCCATTCAAAAATTTTCTGGCATCTTTTCCAGTAACAGAAAAACAATCAAATTTTTCAAGCCAAAACTTTTGTTTAATATCTTGCATTTTGAGATAATTATAAAAAGTCTTTTATTGTAAAAAGACTCTTTAATTTAACATTTTCATCCTTAAGAGCCTCAAATCCCCCTTCTTGCCTATCAACTATAGACACAACTTCCTCTACAACATAATTATTTTCTCGTAACTTTTTTATAGCTTTTATTACTGAACCAGCAGTTGTAACCACATCCTCTAAGACAGTTACCAAGGTTCCTTCTTCTAGTGAAGGCCCCTCTATTCCAGCTTTGGTACCGTATTTCTTAATTTCTTTCCTAATTATTAAACCATTAAGATATAGGCCTTGCGAAGCTGCTTTGACGATTAATCCACTTACAAGAGGATCTGCTCCTAATGTCAATCCTGCTACAGCTTTTGACCTTGAGTCCTTTAACTCTAAAAATAAATCACTTATTAAGTTTAGGCCTTCGCCATTTAATGATACCGGTTTACAGTTCAAGTAATGAATACTTTTTTTTCCTGAAGATAAAGTGAAGTTTCCTTTCTTGTAAGATTTTTCAATTAACTGTTTTAACAATTTTGCTTTATTTAAATCATACTTTTCCGAAAAATTGCCCATTATTAAAAGTTAAATTTATATTTAAAGATTAGAAGAAAAAAAAGAAATCTCACAAAAACTTCCTAATGAGGTGTTTTTTGAAATATTATTTTTATATTGTATATTGAAATTCAATGTAATTAAAATTACATAAACTCACTTGGGGGTGTAGCAATCTGGTGAATGCACCAAACTCATAATTTGGCTAAGGCGAGTTCGATCCTCGCCACCCCCATTATTCATTTGTCATTGAATGAAAATAACTCTACTTTTATTTCTTTTATTTTTCCCAGCTTTTTTCGCAGCGAGTGAACTTTCTTTTTTATTAATAAGGCCCAGTAAAGTTTTAAGGTTAATAGAAGAAAAAAAGAAAGGAGCATTTTCAATTTTAAAAATTCAAAAACGCTTTAGATCTTCCTTAATTGCTTCTCAATTTGGAGTAACAATTTCATTAATTGCAATTGGATGGCTTAGCAATAACCTGGCTAATGATTATTGGAAAAACAATATTTTGTCAAATAGATTTTATGATCTTATATTATTTTTATTTGTTGTTTTAGTTGTTACTCTTGTTTCTGGACTAATTCCTAAAGCCCTAGTAATTAACAATCCAGAATCTGCTGCATTAAGGTTAACCACAATATTCGATGCCGTTAGAAAAGGCATGAATCCGATAGTTAGGATAATAGAATTCTTTGCTAGCGCCTGTTTAGGCTTGTTCAATTTAAATAAAAAATGGGATTCTTTAAATTCGGGTTTATCCGCAGGAGAATTAGAAACTCTTATAGAAACAGATAATGTAACAGGTTTAAAACCAGATGAGAAGAATATTCTTGAAGGAGTTTTTGCTTTAAAAGATACACAGGTTAAAGAAGTAATGATTCCAAGATCTGAAATGGTAACTTTGCCAAAAAATATAACCTTTTCAGAACTTATGAAACAAGTAGATAAAACTCGCCATGCTCGCTTCTTTGTGATTGGTGAGTCTTTAGATGATGTATTAGGTGTATTAGATTTGCGTTATTTAGCTAAGCCAATATCAAAGGGTGAAATGGAAACCGATACATTATTGGAGCCCTTCCTTTTACCAGTGACAAAAATAATAGAAACATGTTCATTAGCAGAAATATTACCAGTAGTAAGAGACTACAATCCTTTTTTACTAGTAGTTGATGAACACGGGGGGACAGAGGGTCTTATAACTGCAGCTGATCTAAATGGAGAAATAGTTGGAGAGGAAATGCTTAACAATAGAATTTATTCAGATATGAGAATGTTAGATAATTTCTCTAAAAAATGGTCAATAGCTGGAAAATCAGAAATTATAGATATCAATAAAAAGCTAGGATGTTCTATTCCAGAAGGTGCAGACTACCATACCCTTGCTGGATTTCTGCTAGAAAAATTTCAAATGGTTCCAAAAATTGGAGACGTTTTAGATTTTAATAACATTAAATTTGAAGTTATTTCTATGTCTGGCCCAAAAATTGATCGTGTTAAAATAATTCTTTCCAAAAGCTAAATGTTGCTCACCATAGAGGATAATGATAATTAATATATGAATTTGAAATGAAGCGACCAACCTCATCACCCGTAAAGGTTGGAGTCATAGGTATAGGGAACATGGGCTGGCATCATGCTCGAGTACTCAGTTTACTCAAAGATGCAAATCTAATTGGAGTCGCAGATCCAAATGAACAGAGAGGCAAATTAGCTATTGAGCAATTTCAATGTGAATGGTTCAGAGATTACAATGACTTAATTCCTAAAGTTGATGCTATCTGTATTGCTGTCCCAACACTACTTCATCAAAAAGTAGGACTAGATTGTCTTAAGGGAGGTATTAACGTTCTCATTGAAAAACCAATTGCAGCTAACGAGTTAGAAGCAAAATCTTTAATAGAGGCTGCTAATGCAAGTAAATGTCTATTACAAGTTGGGCATATTGAAAGATTTAATCCTGCTTTTAGAGAATTAAATAAAATAGTAAATAATGAAGAAATTGTTGTTTTAGAAGCAAGGAGGCACAGTCCTCATGCAGATAGAGCAAATGATGTATCTGTAGTAATGGATTTAATGATTCATGACATTGATCTTGTTTTAGAGCTTGTAAACTCAAAAATACAAAAATTAGCAGCTGTTGGAGGCAGAAATAGCGAAGGTCTAATAGACTATGTCAATGCAACTTTAGTTTTTAAAAATAATATTATTGCAAGCTTAACTGCCAGCAAAATGAGTCACAAAAAAATTAGAAGTTTAAGTGCTCACTGCCAAAATGGGCTTGTTGAAACTGATTTCTTAAATCACTCTTTACAAATCCATCGAAAGTCTCATGAATCATACACAGCAGAGCATGGCGAATTAGTGTATAGAAATGATGGATATGTCGAAGAAGTTAGCACAACTTCCATTGAGCCTCTTTATGCAGAATTGGAGCATTTTCTTAAATGCGTTCAAGGGAAAGAAACTCCTGAGGTAGATGGTGAGCAAGCCTCAAGAGCTTTAAAAATAGCTGATTTTATAGAGTGTGCTGTAGAAAATTCTGGAGATGCGATTTCGCTTGAAAATCCCTTCTAAGACTAACTATCTAAACGAAAAGACTTTTATTTAAATCCAACTGCAGCTTGCCAAACAAATACCAATAGAAAGAAAAATAAAGGTATTAGTGGAAGAACGTCAACAGTTGGAGCAAAAGCCTTGTAAGCCTCAGGCAATTCAGCGAATGTATTAAATAGAATGAGCACCTTTTTAATAATTTAATTAATTATGTTAAGACGTTACCACGTATGGTGAGCAATAGAGGATGTTTTCCAAGGAGCGAAATCAATTGTAAAACAATTATCTTTAATTGCATTAGAAATAGCATTGGTAAATCTTATTAAATGAGCAATATTATGCAAACTTATTAAGGTAAGACCTAATATTTCATCATTTCTAATTAGATGATGCAAATATGCACGAGAATAGGACTTACAAGTTTCGCATTTACAAGTTTTGTCAATCGGAGAAAAATCATTTTTAAATCGAGCATTTCTTAAATTCAATCTTTCATCATTAAAAAATGCAGTCCCATGTCTTCCCAGTCTTGTAGGCAAAACACAGTCAAACATATCAAATCCTTTCGAAACAGCTAAAGAAATCTCTCTTAAAGAGCCAATTCCCATTAAATATCTTGGTTTATTTATTGGTAAGAATTTCGGGACGTAATTAATTACACTATGTATCTCTTCGACTGCCTCTCCAACACTGACACCTCCTACCGCTATTCCAGGCAGATCAAAAGAACTTGTAAATTTTGCGCTATATTCTCTTAATCTCGCATACTTACCACCTTGAACTATTCCGAATAATGCTTGATTTGATTTCTGATGAACCTCAACACATTTTTGTAACCATGCATGAGTTCTTCGTAAAGAGTCCTCAATATCATTTTCGTTAGATGTGTGAGGAGGACAATGATCAAAAGCCATCGCGACATCAGAGCCAAGATCCATTTGAATCTGCATTACTTTTTCAGGTGATAAAAATACATGACTACCATCTCTTGGATTTTTAAATTCCACACCTTTATCAGAAATATTATTCAATTTGGCCAAACTAAAAACTTGATATCCACCTGAATCAGTCAGAATAGGCTTAGGCCAATTCATGAACTTATGTATTCCACCAGATTCTTTAACTATTTTTTCTCCAGGTTGTAAATGAAGATGGAAGGTATTTGAGAGAATCATTTCTGATCCTGTGGAGGTTAACTGCTTAGATGAAATTCCTTTAACCGTTGCCAAAGTTCCCACAGGCATAAATCTAGGAGTGTTTACCTGACCATGTGAGGTATGAAATATTCCAGTTCTTGCCTCTGTATTCCTGCAATCCGATGTAATTTCAAATTCAAACACAATAAGTTATAAAATTTTTTGATCCTTTTTTATTAATCTAACCTATTATTTAATATTGAATCTAATTTTTATCTCATCAAAAAATATTTAATAAGAAATTTTGCAGGATCTTGGATTTTCTATACAACATTTCCAAAGATACCTTTAATTAATCCCGAATTTAAAAATATTGCACAATTTGCGCCGACTTTAGGATTTTTTATTGGAACAATACAGAGTTATATTTTTATTTTTTTAAGATCAAATTCTTGGTCCATTTATGCATCTACATTAATTTGTTTAGCCTCTGGATATTTGATCACTGGTGGTCTACATCTTGATGGTTTAATGGATACTTTCGATGGTATTTTTGCGGGCAAAAAGAAACGTTTAAAAGCTATGAAAGACAGTAAAGTTGGATCCTTTGGTGTTCAATCTTTAGTTTTTATAACTTTAATTCAGATTGCCTGCATACTCAAAATCCAAAACCAAATAATTATTGTTTTGCCAATATGTTTATTTTGGGGAAGATTTTCAAATTTATTTTTTATAGAAAAGTTTAAATATATTAGTTATAAGAATAAATCTATTAGTCATAAAAAGTCTTGGAATGGATTGAAAAAAGAATCTTTGATTTCCATTATTTTTCTTTTAATTTTTATTGCATACCAATTAGTTTCAGTTACATCCCAGGCAATATTAATTAAATTTTTATTTCTTATTTTGATTGGTATTTTTTTAAGTTTTTCTATTCCAAATATGCTAGGAAATAAAATTGGAGGTTTCAACGGAGATGCTTGCGGTGCAAGTGTCGTACTTGTCGAATCTGCGATGTTATTCATGTATGCAATTCTTTTATAGGAAGATCTAAATAGAAAATATTTTTTTTCTTAAGATTTTTTAATTCCTCAACATCATTAATTGAGGACTTTTCAAGCAAATTCAAGTCTCCTCCAATTTGTTTTGCTAATTTCCTCGCCAAAAAAAGCCCCACCCCAGTGCCATCCTTTTTCTTAGCAGCAGATCCTCTAAAACCTTTTTGAAAAATCTTTTCATTTTCATTTTTTGATATTTTTTTGCCATCATCAAATATATAAAGACCTTTACTCGTTATTCCAATTCCAATCTCAGCATCTTTTTGAGCGTATTTAAAAGCATTTTCTAATAAATTGGCAACAATCTCAGCGATTACAATATATTTTGCCTTTACTGGTAATAAAGTCCAATCTGGCCAAAGAGAAGGTTCAATCCAATCTCTATACTCTAATTTCGCATTAGCTTTACCTCTTTCTAAAATTGGCCTCAATAAACTCTGAACAGTTATTACCTTCTTATTATCTAAATTTGGGGGCAACAATAATCTTTCCTCTCCTATTTCAAGGGGAAGTTGAATAGGTTGATTTAATTGCTCAAAAGAGTCCATATATTGATTAATTTGTTTTTGCTCTATAATCATTTGTTCGACTATTTCAATAGAATCATCATCTGAACCAAGTCTTTTTATTAGTAATTTTGCATATGTTCTTAGAGCCGCTAATGGGTTCCTTAATTGATGAATTATGACATTAACCTGATTTTTCAAATAATGGATTTCATCATTTTTATTTTGACGTTCTAATTCAATAGAAACGCATTTAGCTAAAGATATTGAAAGCGCTTTTAATCTAGAATCAAGAGATACTGGCCAATTCCCACCTTTCAAATCAGTCTCTACTCTAAGAACACCAACTAGAATATCGTTTTCTTGAAGGGGGTACCATCTTCTATTGGGAGAAGAAACTTTTAGAGAAGGATCATCTTCTATTGATATTAAAAGCCTATCAATTTGTGGCCATTGACCAATCATTTCAAAAGTTGCTTTAGTTCCTTTTTTAGCTGAGGCAAGATACATAACTAAATGAGTCACTCCCATCGAACAACCAAAACTCTCTAGCTGTTTCATGATTAGCTGTTCAAATTTTTTAGAGAGATTCATAATTAATGAAATTTTTAGTAATTTTTCAGAAAAAATTTGAAAAAGGCTTGTAAAATATGAAAAAAGTATTAAGATATATAAAGAGGCCTGACTTTCGCCAGCCTTAAATATGAATATTTGATCATATTTTAAGCTACATCAGAGGTTGATGGGTCCTCTATGTAATTTGAAGTGAATTTAAAATCATATATATAAGATTAGTAAAAAAATAAGACTAATCTCATTAATAATTTCAGGAGTACCAATCAATGTCAAAAAAAAGAAAAAGAATCAGCAGAAGAAGATTGGCTGGTCAAAGAGTAATGGCACATGTACCTATCTATCATATCGAAACAGGCAAACATAAACCAGTTACAGCGGCAAGAAGATTTATAGCTGAAAATGCGTTATCTGCTCCTTCAGTTTTCAACGTTAGAAGAAATGAACATACTACTGATAGGTTTTTTTGGGGTGAAAAAGGCTTATTTAGCGCCCAATATGCTGAAGAGAATCACTTTCTATTCCCATCACTAAAAGTCGTAGTTGAGGGTATTGGCGAAGAAAAAATATTTGAAGGTCTGGAACTTACGGCAGATGATTGGGAAGAGATTGAAGAATATGAATATGCTTTCGTTTAAAAAATATTGCTCATCTTTGAACTGATAAAATCAATCAAATTTGAATCAATTTGATGGAATCCATTAAATTCTAATAATTCACAAAATTCAGAAGACTTACTTTTTACCCTTTCATAAATAATTCTAGAAGCATCTATAGGAACAACCTCATCAAATAAGCCATGACTAATAATAAATGGTGGGCATTTTTCTCCTGGAACCCAGGTTGGGTGAGGATAACCACTACAAGCAACAATTAATCCTAAATTTAATTTAAATCCTGCATCAATTGCCATAGCTGCCCCTTGAGAGAAACCCAACAAAATGGTTTTTCTAAGTGGAATCTGCGTAGTATCAAATCTTTTTAATGTACCTAAAAGTTTATTGACTTCAACCTCAGCTCCCTTCCAATCATGTGGGTATAATCCATACCACTGCCTTCCCTGTCCATTTGGATGTAATCCAGGAGCTCTCAAAGAAATTACCTCAAAATCAAGATTTGATTTTTCTTTAATCTCCTTTCCAAGTGTTAAGAGGTCATCTGCATCGGCTCCCCAACCATGTATCAAAATAATTCTATGAGTTGCAGTTTGAGAGCTAATCGAGACAAATTCATGATCGATATCGTATTTCATGTTTATATTCTTAAGTAAGTAAACTTTCCCATAATGTCACCATTAGCCTTAGTAAGTGTCTCTGATAAAAAAAATATAATCCCATTTTGTAAAGAATTGGTAGAAAAATTTAATTATCAAATTCTATCAAGTGGAGGAACGGCCAAACATTTAATAGAAGCAAAAATTCCAGTTATTAAAGTTGCAGATTTTACTAATTCTCCAGAAATTCTTGGAGGAAGAGTTAAAACTTTACATCCAAAAATCCACGGAGGAATATTAGCTAAAAGAAATAATGAGGAACATAACAAAGAAATCCAAGCTAATGATCTTGAACTAATTGACTTGGTAGTTGTCAATTTATATCCTTTTAAGAAAACTGTTGAAATGGGATCTAAATGGGAAGATGCTATTGAAAATATTGATATTGGAGGGCCCTCAATGATTCGTTCAGCAGCTAAAAATCATAAAGACGTTTCAGTTTTAGTAGATCCTAGTCAATATCAAGAATTTCTTGAAGAAAGTAAAAAAGGGGTTTTAAATGAAGAATATAAAGCAAAATTAGCTTTGGAAGCTTTTCAACATACAGCTGACTATGACGCTGCAATATCTAATTGGATAAGTAAAGAGAGAGGTTTACAATCTTCCAAATATATTGAATCTTATCCACTAATAAAAACCTTAAGATATGGAGAAAATCCTCATCAAAAAGCGTTTTGGTATGGTTTAAATAATATTGGATGGAACTCAGCAGAACAATTACAAGGTAAAGAGTTAAGTTATAACAATCTATTAGATCTTGAGTCAGCGCTTTCGACAGTTTTAGAATTTGGCTATGAAGAAAAAAATGATCTTACAACAAACACTTTTGCTTCAGTCATTCTAAAACACAATAATCCTTGTGGTGCCTCTTTAAGTAATTCAGCATCTGAAGCATTTTTGAATGCTTTGGAATGCGACTCAGTTAGTGCATTTGGAGGAATAGTGGCTTTTAATTCAAATGTTGATAGTGAAACCGCAATTAAACTCAAAGATATTTTCTTAGAATGTGTCGTCGCTCCATCATTTGATGAAGAAGCTTTAGAAATTTTAAAAATCAAAAAGAATTTAAGAATTTTAAAGTTATCAAAAGATATACTTCCAAAAAAGAACCAAACTTCTACTAAATCAATAATGGGAGGATTACTCGTTCAAGAAACTGATGATAGTGATGATAAAACTGAAAGTTGGATTTCAGTAACTACAAAGAATCCTAGTAATCAAATGAACTTAGATCTAAATTTTGCATGGAAAATTTGTAAACATGTAAAATCAAATGCAATTGTTATTGCAAAAGACCAAAAAACTATTGGTATTGGAGCTGGACAAATGAATAGAGTTGGAGCCGCAAAAATCGCATTAAAAGCAGCTGAAGGTTTATGTTCTGAAGCTGTTTTGGCAAGCGATGGTTTTTTCCCATTTGCAGATACTGTAGAACTTGCAAATGAGTATGGAATTAAAGCTATTATCCAACCAGGAGGAAGTTTAAGAGACCAAGAAAGTATTGATATGTGTAATGCAAAAGGAATATCAATGCTATTTACGCAAAAAAGACATTTTTTGCATTAATTTATGTTGATTTTGGATAATATGTAATCTTGTTAGTCTTTCTAAATAGAGCAAGCCTGCCTGGACCTGCGCATAAAAAATAGAGAGAAATAGCCCCATATATAAAGGACAATTCGAAGGCATAATTGTGCCCTTCAACTACTGCAAGAGGAAAACCTTCTAATCCAGTATCTAGGATATGAAAATAAACCGCAAAGGCCATTGTGGATAATAGTCCAAGAGAAGAAAGCCTTGCAAAAATCCCTATAGCCAATCCTACAGGGCAAACTAATTGAGTGATAGCTGCTCCAAAAGTCCAAATAACAGGATCACCTGGTAAAAATGGGAAGTACTTACCAACCACAAACTCTGCAAAGCCCTGAGGATCCTGAAGTTTCTCTAAGCCATGATGAATCATCAAAGCACAAAAACCGATACGTAAAATAAAAATTGATATTTCTCCAAGGATATTTACTTCTGAACCTGAAGATGAATTGGCAACTACAACTTCAACTTTTTGTGGGGCTTTAGTTCTATTCATACTGGCTGTTTGAATCTGATTAGTTTGTGTTTTGTCTTCCATACTGCATAAATTTTTTTTATTATTCTAGTTAATAAAGTAGATCTTTAGGAAATATCTGATTAATAAATTAAAAAAACTAAGCAAAGTTTTAAATCATATTCCAAATTTATGACGCGATATCAATTAACTTTTCAATAACATCCGCAACAACTTTATCAGGAGTAGATGCGCCTGAAGTAATTCCAACATTAATATTTCCACTAGGTAAAAAATTTTTTTTAAGTTCTAAATCTGATCGTAGTGGTTTATGAAATATGGAGTTTTCTGCAACTGATATCCTCTCTGGCGTATCAATGTGAAAAGAAGAAATATTCTTAGTAATAGCTATTTCTTGTAAATGAGTAGTATTTGACGAATTAAAGCCTCCTATAACGACAAGAATATCAAGGTCTTCATCCACCAAGGAAAACATTGCATCTTGTCTTTCTTCAGTTGCATCGCAAATTGTATTAAAAGCCAAAAAATGACTATTTAGAGTTTCTGGTCCGAATTTTTGTAACATCGTTCTTTCAAAGACCTTTCCAATTTCCTCGGTCTCGCTCTTAAGCATAGTTGTCTGATTTGCGACTCCGACTCTATCTAAATCTTTATCAGGATCAAATCCATTAGAACAAGCTTTAGCAAATTTATTCATGAACTCATTTCTGTTTCCTCTGCCCAGAATATATTCAGATACATAATTTGCTTCTTCTAGATCAAGTACAACTAAATACTTCCCTGCAAATGAGCTAGTAGCAAGAGTCTCTTCATGCTTAAATTTTCCATGAATTATAGATGTGAAAACATGTTTTTTATGTTTCTCAACAGTATGCCAAACCTTAGAAACCCAGGGACAAGTTGTATCTATGATATGACATCCTTTCTCATGAAGGAGCTTCATTTCTTGAACAGTAGCTCCGAAAGCAGGCAATATAACTACATCCCCATTAGAAACTAACGAAAAATCTTTGATTCCATTTTTAGCTGCAATGAATTTCACATTCATTTTTCTTAAATGATCATTAACTGAAGGGTTATGAATTATTTCATTTGTTATCCAAATATTCTCATTAGGATAATGTCTCCTAGTCTCATAAGCCATTGCAACAGCTCTTTCAACTCCCCAACAAAAACCAAAGGCTTGAGCCAACTTAATATTTAGTCTTCCCTTATTGTAAGTGAAACCATTATCTCTTATAGAACTTATCAAATCGCTTTGATAAGCTTCTTCTAAGGCTTGAGCTCTTTTTGTTGGAGAATCGAAACCCCTTCTATTGTATCTATCAGAATGATGAAGGGATCTTCTAAAGGCTTGAGTATCCATCTTTAGATATTACAACATTTTAAATAATTTTTCGTAAAAAAAAAGAAACCTGACATAAGTCAGGTTTCTAAAATGAATTTTAGATTAGATTATTTAGCAGATGCAAAGTCTGGATAAGCTTCCATTCCGTGCTCTCCTATATCTAGTCCTTGAGTCTCTTCCTCTTCAGATACTCGGATCCCACCGAATAATCCTCCAATTACAGACCAGGCAATCCAGCAAGTAACAAGTGTCCAGATAGCATAAGCTGCGGCACCAAGAGCTTGAACTAGAAGAAGGTTAATACCTCCACCATTGAACAATCCCATACCTGCTCCATCTCCTTGTACAGCTGTACCCCAAAGACCGATAACTAAAGTACCCCATACGCCACAAACTCCGTGAACTGAGAATGCACCTACAGGATCATCGATCTCAGCAGCATCAAGGGCTGCAACAGAAAATACAACGATAATTCCACCTACTAGTCCTGCAAACCAGGCTCCAGCAAGAGTCATATCACCACAACCAGCAGTAATACTAACTAAGCCAGCAAGAATTCCGTTAATAATCATTGTAAGATCAGGCTTACCAGAAGTTAGTGTTGAAACAACAGTCGCTCCGATAGCTCCAGCTGCTGCTGCCAAAGTAGTTGTTACAGCAACATATGGAACCCATTGGTCCATAGCAAGTTGAGAACCGGGGTTAAATCCATACCAACCTATCCATAGAACTAATGCACCCAAAGTTGCTATGGCCATATTATGGCCTGGCATAGCTTGTGGTTTTCCATCAGAGTATTTACCAATCCTTGGTCCAAGAAGCATAGCTCCTACAAGACCTGCCCATGCTCCAACTGAGTGAACAATTGAAGAACCAGCAAAGTCAACAAAACCTAAAGAATCAAGCCAACCACCATTCCATTTCCAGCTACCAGCAATTGGATATATAAATGCAGTTAATACAATAGCAAAAACAACAAATTCTCCAAATTTAACTCTTTCGGCAACAAGACCGGATACGATAGTTGCCGCAGTTCCTGCAAATGCAGACTGGAACAAGAAATCAACTGTTGGGACTAATCCAGCATCAGTTACCATATCTGCAGTAACTGTTGGATCAAAAAATAAGCCTCCAAAATAAAGCCATCCGTCAGCAACACTACCTCCGTACATTAATGAATAGCCAATAAACCAGTAAGAGGTTACAGCTAGAGCAAATACGAATAGGTTTTTAGCAAGTATGTTTACTGCGTTCTTAGAACGGCACATACCTGCCTCAACCATAGCGAAACCAGCGTTCATAAAGATCACTAAGATAGTAGCGATCAAAAGCCATAAATTGTTAGCAAGAAAAGCTGCATTCAACTCAGGTAAATCAGCTGCATGAGCTGAAAGATTAAAAATACCTAAACCAAACAAAGCTAAAGGAACAGTTGCAAGCCACAACATAGAGCGGTTTGAACTAAATCCTCGAATACTCCTCAAAAGGAGCATAGGTCCATTAACAAGACTTGCATCTTGTAATTTGGACCTAGAGCGCCTTTGAGGCGTTTGCAAAGCAGTGGTCATAAAAAAAAATTAGATCTGCAAAAAAACAGTTTGTGCTGTTTCCTTTCATATTCAATTTTGCTCAAAAAACTAATTAGTGTCTAGTAGTCGTTGTTACCAATTTTATAGTTGCATCCCAAAATTAAATTTGTTAAATTTAAAACCGATTTTTTTTGGATTTCAAAATATCAAGATCTTTATTTAAATTAAAGGTTTAATTCCATTCCATGTTATGTGGTCTTTGTGAAATTCAAAAGCACATGGGATGGATAGCATTCCTGCGCTTAAAGATTGTCTAAAAAGCTTGCCATACAAGGGATCTGCATCGTCTCCGGGAGCAAAGAAACTAGCGTCTTTTCTAGTGATACAAAATACTAAAATACTTTTACTTTCAGGAATTACTTCTTTTAATTCCTTGAGGTGTTTTTGGCCTCTTTTCGTTACTGTATCAGGGAATAGAGCAACATTTTCTTTAATCCATGTCGTATTTTTAACCTCTATGTAAATGTTACGATTATCAGGATTTGAAGATTTTGGAGTTAAAAAGAAGTCAATTCTGCTTTTTTTATCTTCTCCATAAGGAACTTCAGATTTAATTGTCTCTATTTCTCCAATTATTTCCTTTAGCAAGTTTTTCTCAATAACCTTTTTTATTAACTTATTTGCAAATAGGGTATTAATTCCTACCCAAACCTCCTTATTGTTTCTATCTAAAACACACACTTGTTCCCATGTAAAAGGTAACTTTCTCTTTGGAGAAGGTGAGACACTTATTCTTACTTTTGCCCTCTCGGTCAAAAGTCCCTTCATTGGACCTGTATTAGCACAATGAGCCGTTATTACCTCTCCACTCTCTAATTCAATATCCGCAAGGAACCTTTTATACCTCTTAATTAAAATCCCTTCAATTAATGGATCAAATTCAATTATTCGATCATTCATAAATATGTCTTCAGTTAAAAATCAAATATAATTGAAACTTAATCTTCTTGAAAAATTTTAGATAAATCCAAATGCATTCAATTTTAAAAAATAATATTTTTTCAATTTCATTTGGTACTGGTCTTAGTAAATTAGCTGGATGTGTAAGACAAATATTTATAGCTGCTGCTTTCGGAGTTGGCATAACATACGACGCATTTAATTATGCCTATATAATTCCAGGTTTTTTGCTAATAATAATAGGAGGTATTAATGGCCCTTTACATAATGCAGTAGTTGCAGTTCTAACTCCCCTTAGCAAAAAAGATGGGGCAATTATTCTAACTAAAGTAAGCATTAAACTTTCCATATTATTATTAGGTTTAGCTGTATTTATTTACTTTAATTCCAGTTTATTAATTGAATTATTAGCTCCCAATTTAAGTTACGAAGCTAAATCTATTGCCACTTACCAATTAAAAATACTCACGCCTTGTATCCCTTTATCTGGCTTCATAGGTTTAAGCTTTGGGGCTTTAAATTCCCGAAGAAAATTCTTTTTATCAAGTATAAGCCCAGCCATAACAAGCGTAACTACTATTTTTTTTATTGTATTTAGTTGGATTCTCAACCATGAAAATACATCTTCAAATTTCCTTACTTATACGGGATTACTGGCTTTTGCAACTTTGGTAGGAACTTTTATTCAGTTTGTTGTTCAAATTTGGGAAATAAATAAAATTGGTCTATTTAAACTAGAGTCAAACTTCAAATTATTTAAAGATGAAGAGAGAAGGATTTTCAAACTAATTATTCCAGCATCTATCTCATCAGGCCTAAGTCAAATCAATGTTTTTATTGATATGTTTTTCGCTTCCAGTTTTCAAGGAGCAGCATCGGGACTGGCTTACGGAAACTTTCTCGTGCAAGCTCCTTTAGGCATATTATCTAACTCTATAATTTTGCCATTACTTCCAAAATTTTCTCAATTGAGAAGTTGTAGAGACAACAGAGGGTTCCAAAAAAACTTAATCTCTGGAATAGAGTACTGTTTCTTGACAACTATTTTTTTAACTGGATTTTTCATAACGTTTAATAATCAAATTGTACAGTTAGTTTTTCAAAGAGGAGCTTTTGATTATTCAGCGACTTTAAAAGTGAAGAATATATTAATTGCTTATGCCTTTGGGATACCTTTTTATCTTTATAGAGATTTACTAGTAAGAACTTACTACTCAATAGAAAAAACAAAATTCCCATTTAAGTTGTCTTTTGCAGGGATAATATTTAATATTTTTTTTGATTGGTTTTTAATTGGTGCACCAATCAAGAATTTAGGGGATCTTTCACCATATAATTTTGGAGTTGTAGGAATAATTTTCTCTTCAGTAATAGTCAACTTTATAATTTGTATTTTGCTTTCTTTCAATCTGCAAAATGAAGAAATCCATTTACCTAAATTGAATTTATTAAAGAAAATTACCCTCATGTCATTAGCTTCATTTATAGATAGCAAACTTTGTTTTAATATTCTCAAAACTACGAATAACTTAAATTCAATTTTTGGAGAAATTTTATTATTAATATTTGGATCTCTAACTTTTTTTGTAATTTATTTTTTTCTTACAAAATTTCTGAACGTAAATAAATTTAAAATTTATAAATAAAGAAATTTAGTTATCAAAAAAACTTTCCAAAATCTCTTCTAATTCAAGAATTTGTGAGGTGGTGATTAAATTAATAAGCGGAATACTGTTAACTCCATCCCCAACTTTTACATTAATTGCTTTCAAACTTATTTTTGCAGCCTCTAATGGGCCTTTATCTTTATTACTTATACATTCTATGGCAAGATTTCTAGCTAGACCAGCATCTCCTAGATATAAATTCCACTTTTCTATTTTTATAAAAACCTTTTCTGAAATAATATTTTCTAGATCACTTATTCCTATCTGAGAGTTCATAAATAAAAGTTGATTTAAGTTGATTGTTTTGCTGTATCCTTAGGTTTTTTTATAAATACAAAAAGTAAATGGGATGCTAAAACAATTGACCAGAAAATTGCAAAATTATTAAAAAAAGAAATATCATATTTAATTTCTTTAAAAAGCCAAGTCCCACTTACAACTGCAGTAAATATCATGCAATGAATCACAAAATTTACTATTCGAGAAAAATGTTTATAGGTGGGATCCTCTAAATCACCATTTCCGTACCACTTTATAGGCATATTTATAAGATTGATATTGTTAATAATAGATATTTTACCCGAAATCTAGTTGACTAAGAGACCCTGAAACAGAGATATTACAATTTATGCGCCTGTAGCTCAGTGGATTAGAGCACCTGACTACGGATCAGGGTGTCGGGAGTTCGAATCTCTCCAGGCGCGTTTAAAATTTTGAAATATTCTTTTTATATTTTTCTAAAAAATATCGTCTATATTATTAAGTATTACTTATCAAATTTAATGAATATTCTTCAAAATCTTAAAGAAAGTGATCCAGTAATATTCAATTTTATTAACTCTGAAAAAAATAGACAGGAAACTCACCTTGAGTTAATAGCAAGTGAGAATTTTGCATCAGTCGCTGTCATGCAAGCTCAAGGATCAGTCCTTACTAATAAATACGCGGAAGGATTACCTCAAAAAAGATATTACGGGGGATGTGAATTTGTTGATAAAATCGAAGAATTAGCTATTCAGAGAGCGAAAAAATTATTTAATGCAAATTGGGCTAATGTTCAACCTCATAGTGGAGCACAGGCAAATGCGGCTGTTTTCTTAAGTCTTCTTAAACCTGGCGACACAATCATGGGGATGGATTTATCTCATGGTGGACACCTTACGCATGGATCTCCAGTCAATATGAGTGGTAAGTGGTTTAATGCAGTGCACTATGGTGTAAATAAAGAAACTAGTGAGTTAAATTTTGATGAAATCAGAGAGATAGCACTAGAAACAAAACCAAAATTAATCATATGTGGATATTCTGCTTATCCAAGAAAAATCGATTTTGAATCATTTAGAAATATTGCAAATGAAGTTGGTGCATTCTTAATGGCTGATATTGCACACATCGCGGGACTCGTAGTAAGTAAACTTCACCCAAATCCAATACAATATTGTGATGTAGTCACTACAACTACTCATAAGACATTGAGAGGGCCTAGAGGGGGACTTATCTTATGTAAAGATGCAGAATTTGGAAAGAAATTTGATAAATCTGTTTTCCCTGGAACTCAGGGTGGGCCCCTAGAACATATTATTGCCGCTAAAGCAGTTGCATTTGGAGAAGCCTTACAACCCGATTTCGTTAATTATTCCCAACAAGTAATAAAAAATGCCAAAGTTCTGGCTTCAACTTTAATAACTAGAGGTATTAATATTGTTAGTGGAGGCACTGATAATCATATTGTTTTACTCGATTTAAGAAGTATCAAGATGACTGGTAAAATTGCTGATTTACTAGTAAGCGAAGTTAATATCACGGCAAATAAAAATACTGTTCCATTTGATCCTGAATCACCTTTTGTGACCAGCGGGCTAAGGTTGGGTACTGCTGCTTTAACTACAAGAGGCTTTAATGAAAGTGCTTTTGCTGAAGTTGGCGAAATTATTGCTGATAGATTACTTAATCCACATGATTCACTAATTGAAAGTCAATGTAAAGAAAGGGTATTAACCTTATGTAATCGTTTTCCTCTTTATGAAGGCAAACTTGAGACATCAATTAAATGAGTCCTAATCCCAAGGGAGTTGAAATTCTTTCTATTGGAACAGAGCTACTTTTAGGAAATATTGTAAATACAAATGCTCAATGGATTTCTGAGCAGTTATCTCAATTAGGCTTAAATCACTTTCGGCAATCAACTGTAGGTGATAATTGTGATCGAATTATAAAAGTAATTCAAGAAATATCCAAAAGAAGTAATCTTCTAATTACAACGGGTGGCTTGGGACCTACCCCAGATGACTTAACTACTGAAGCAATAGCTAAGTCTTTTAATGTATCTGTTTTTGAAAGATCCTACTTATTGGATGAAATTAAAAAGAAACTGTCAAACTCAAAGCTGCAGGAAAATTCTTCTAGCTTAAGGAAACAATGTTTCTTTCCAAAAAATGCGCAAATAATTAATAACCCTAGGGGCACTGCCCCAGGAATGATATGGGAGCCAATAAAAGGATTTACTATTCTCACTTTCCCTGGTGTACCAAGTGAAATGAAAGCCATGTGGGAAGAGACTGCATTTGAATTTATTAAAAACAAATTCTCAGATAGTTATTCCTTTTTTTCAAATACTCTTAAATTTTCTGGCATTGGAGAATCTAGCGTTGCAGAAAAAATTAACGATCTTCTAAATCTTAAAAACCCGACTGTTGCTCCATATGCAAACTTGGGGGAGGTTAAACTCAGAATCACTGCTAGAGCAAAGAATGATCTAGAAGCAAGAAATATAATAAAACCTGTAAAAGAAAAATTAAGAAAAAAGTTTTCGAAATTTATTTTTGGAGAGGATCATGATACTCTCCCTAGCGTTTTAATAAAAGAATTAGCCAAGAGAAACGAAACTATTGTTTTTGCTGAATCTTGTACAGGAGGACTACTTTCTTCATCGATCACATCAATATCAGGGTCATCTCAAGTTTTTCAAGGTAGTATTGTTTCCTACAGTAATGAGCTAAAAAATGCATTATTAAATATTTCAGAAGAGAAGCTTACAAAATATGGAGCTGTTTCTGAAGAAGTTTGTGAGGCCATGGCGATTAATGTAAAAGAGAAATTAGGAGCAGATTGGGCAATAGCAATCAGTGGAATAGCTGGTCCTAACGGAGGCAGTCAAGATAAACCTGTTGGTCTTGTCTATATTTCTATTGCAGGACCCAATAATCATATTACTAACATCAAAAAAATATTTAACTCAACCCGCAATAGAATTGAAATTCAAACACTAAGTGTAAATGTGTGTTTGAACAGCCTCAGATTAATCCTATTATCGAATAGTAAGTAACTTTTTTAAAAATTGAGTCAAGATACCTTATTTGATAAAGTTTGGGATTTACACAAAGTTTCAAGTCTTCCGGGTGGCTCAGATCAAATTTTTATTGGTCTTCACCTCATCCATGAAGTGACAAGTCCTCAAGCATTTGGTGCTTTAAAAGACAAAAACTTAAAAGTAAAATTCCCTAATAGAACTGTTGCCACAGTTGATCATATTGTGCCAACAGATAATCAGAGCAGGCCTTTCAAAGATAATCTTGCGGAACAAATGATTAGCACATTAGAGAAGAATTGCTTAGAACATAAAATAAGATTCTTTAATATTGCTAGTGGTAATCAAGGAATAGTACATGTAGTGGCTCCAGAGTTGGGGCTAACGCAGCCAGGAATGACAATAGCTTGTGGAGATTCACATACTTCAACTCATGGAGCTTTTGGGTCAATTGCTTTTGGGATAGGTACAAGCCAAGTAAGAGATGTTCTTGCAACCCAAACAATAGCCATGAACAAACTAAAGGTAAGGCAGATTTGGTGTGAAAATAAATTATCTTATGGAGTTTATGCTAAGGATTTAGTGCTTCATATTATTAATAAACTTGGCGTAAAAGCTGGGGTAGGTTTTGCATATGAATTCGCAGGACCTGCGATTAATGCATTATCAATGGAAGAAAGAATGACAATATGCAATATGTCTATTGAAGGTGGAGCTAGATGTGGCTACATAAACCCTGATGAAAAGACCTTTAGTTACATTAAAAATAAATTATGTGCTCCTAAAAATGAGCATTGGGATGAAGCTCTCATATGGTGGAAATCATTAAAAAGCGATCATAATTCTATTTACGACGATGTAATTAAATTAGATGCTTCAAAAGTAGAACCAACTGTAACTTGGGGAATCACTCCGGGTCAAAGTATAAGCATTAATCAACAAATTCCTCTTTTAAATGACTTATCCACAAATGACAAGTCGGTTGCCGAAGAGGCTTATGAATATATGAGTTTCAAGCCAGGGCAATCAATAAAAGATACTCCCGTAGATGTTTGTTTCATAGGGAGTTGCACTAATGGGAGAATCAGTGACTTAAGAGTTGCAGCTAAAGTATTGAAAGACAAAAAAATATCTAAGAATGTAAAAGCTTTTGTCGTACCCGGTTCAGAAAAAGTGGCCAATGAAGCAAAACACGAAGGTCTTGATAAGATCTTTAAGGATTCTGGATTTCAATGGAGAGAGCCAGGCTGCTCAATGTGTTTAGCAATGAATTCAGATAAGCTAATAGGCAATCAAGTTAGTGCTAGTTCTAGTAATAGAAATTTCAAGGGTAGGCAAGGATCTCCTACCGGCAGGACACTCCTAATGAGTCCAGCAATGGTTGCTGCTGCTGCAATTAATGGCAAAGTTAGTGACGTTAGAGAATTTATGCAAAAATGAAATCAGAGTTTACCGCACCAATTGGAACAATTTCACAAATAAATGGGAAATGCATCTCATTGATTGGTAACGACATTGATACAGATCGAATAATTCCAGCTCGTTTCTTAAAGTCTATTAACTTTGATTCATTGGGCGAATCTGTTTTTGAAGACGATCGAGAAACTTTAAACGGAAGGCATCCTTTCGATCTAGAGGAAAACAAAAATGCCTCAATACTAATTGTTAATAGCAATTTTGGATGTGGTTCAAGCAGAGAACATGCCCCCCAAGCACTGATGAGATGGGGTATAAAAGCAATCATAGGCGAGAGTTTCGCCGAGATTTTTTATAGTAACTGTATTGCAATTGGAATTCCATGTTTTACGCTTCCTAAAAAATCAATACAAGAACTCCAAAAATATAACGCTAATAAATTGTTATTCTTAGAAATTGATCTGGAAAATTCCTTGGCAAAATCAACAGATTTTAATTTTAAACTTGAGATTAAAAAAAGCTCAAGAAAAATGTTTTTATCAGGAGAATGGGATGCAACTTCAACACTACTTGAGAATGAAAATCTAATTGAAAATAAATTTAACGATTTACCCTATTTGAAATTCAATGCTGATTTCTTATAACTATTTAAATCCAAAGAGACTAAAAGAAATTCCTCCTGCTTGATTATGAGGTTGATAAAAAATACCAAATTCATAGGATCTTTTTTTCCAATTTAATGAGATTTTAGAATCTATAAATTCACCATAATCATCAGAATCATTTGTTAGGTTTAAAGTCCCAACACTTTTGAGAATAACTGGTCCATATAATTGCTGATCAAGAGCAATATTTAAAGTAAAATTATCATAATTTTGGTCGAATTTAAAAGGACTTTCTCCACTTTTAATTTTGTAGAAAGGAAAAAGACTTAAACGAGTATAATCAAACATTTTATTTTTTAAATTACCCATTATTAATTCTGGGCCTATACCTACACCTATATATTCCTGATGGTCTCCATTTTCGTAGAACGAATATAATGCTTCTAATCTTGTGTTAAGAATTAATCCTTTAGTAATTTTTTCAGGACTGTACTTGTACGAAATATCTATAGATTTATTTTTAGGATCATCAATACTAATAGGAAATTTCTGATCTAGAGAATAAAACAAGTTACCTTTTAGGTTGGTTACCAGATTTTTTGTATTTAAATCCTCTGCTTTTATATTAGCAAAACCTATAGATAATAATTCTGTCTTTTTAATGCCATTAACAACCCAAGTATTTACCTTTTGCAATTTTGAACCATAACCTAAATAAATCTCCGCTTCACCCAATGAACCATTCCAAACTCTATCTCGATAAATCCCAAAAAAGCTTTTATTCCATTTGGAATGAAAAAAATTAATTTCTTTATTTAAAGAAGTCTTTGATCTAAATGCATCTGAAAATTTATCAACATCTAAGGAATTAAAATTATTTTCTATTTCTAAATCCCAATTATTAGCTCTGCCTTTTATTTGGGATTTTAGAGCAAAATAATCATTAAAACTTGCATTTCTTTTAACCTTCTCTGAAGTTATTAAGTCGCCTTTCTTTACAAAACTTTTTGTGTAACCTTTTAGTGAGCGATGGATTAAGAATTGAGGCTCTAAATTAAGTACAAAATCATCAGATAGATCTACAGAGTTAAATTTTCTACCAATAAAATAACCATCCTTATCTAAATTGTCGTATCCTAGAGTCCATCTATTTTCAAAATCTAAGAATTCTTCAGACTTAGCTAAAGTTCTCTTTCCAAACCAAAAAGGGATTGATACTTTTTCATCTAAAATTAAATAATTTAATGATGACTTAAATTGTAATGCATCTCCTTTAGAAATAACTTCTAATGAATTAACTGCTAATTTTACTTGTTTCAATTCAAGTAAATCATTACTAAATACAGCCTTCTTACTTTTCCATTTATTCCCATCTATAGTCATTTTGTCTGTCAAAAATAACCAATTATCAACCTTTCCGGGAGTATTTAAAACTTCCTTTTTTTTTAATTCAAGTAATTCTTCTATCTTAGTAGAATCTGATAAGCTGAAATTTGAGGATAAGTCAGATATCAAGGCATTGGTATTAATAGATCCCTTAACATCTAATAAATAACCTTTTTCACTAATGAAACTGTACTCTAGTTGTGAAACTTTAAAGATTTGATCCCCTAATATGAAGGATATATTTCCTTCAGCACTAATTTTTTTATTTAACTTATTGTAAATTAAATTATCTGCTTTAAGAAGTTTACCTTTGTATGAAACAGATACGTTGCCTTCTGCATAAATAACATCATTTATTTCAGACTGTTTATCTGATTGTATTACTAACTCTTCTTGCTTTTCACTTAATGCAGCTAAGAACAGAACTGGATTTTTCTCTAAAAAATTTTCTTTAGGAAGAATGTTTTCAAAATTATTATTAAATGATAAATGTGATGATTTTTTGGTATTTAATATTTTTGAAGAACCTGTTTGAAAGACTATATTAGCTTCCCTATTATTAAATTTGTGTAAGTCAGCACATTTACCTGGCTGGATAAAATTAATAAATAAAAAAGTTGAGAATATTAATTTTTTTGATATTCCTGAATTCAATTTAAATTAATTTAAAGATTAATCTTGAGGACTTTCTAGATCTTTTCTATTTGGTGTTCTAGTTGGATCAGATGCTAAAAATCCGAATAGAAAGATTCCAACAAAGAAAAAGACAATAGTGTAAACAGAAATTTTTAAGGCAAGCATGGAATTACGTGTGCTAACAGATTTATATCCTATTAAATTTATATTTAATTTATGGTAAAAGGTTTACTTTTTGTATTTTTGGAAAATTTTGAAATACTTTTAAGGAAAATTAATCATCATGGTCATCCCAAGGATCTGTAAGCTTTGCAGCTTTGGGTCCAAATGCAGTCCAAAGACCAAAACCGGTCAAAGCTATAAGTATTGCCAGAATTGTAACTGCTATGGAAACTGCAGGATCTGGAGCAGATGATAAAGTTTGCATCAATTTTGCTAAGTTTGTAAACAATTTATGTATAAGTTCTTATACAATAACGAAATAATATTCGATTTTGTGAATTCAACATGGGTCAAAAAACAGCATTAGGAAGTCTTTTAAAAGCAATTGGCAATTCAGGTCAAGGAAAAGTTGTACCTGGTTGGGGAGCAGTTCCTGTGATGACAGTCATAGGATTACTACTTCTTGTTTTCTTAGTGATTCTTCTACAAATTTATAACCAATCCCTTCTATTACAAGGTTTTTCAGTAGATTGGAGCGGAAACTAACTTGCTGAAATTCTCTCAAAAAGTTATTTTATTCATATGAATATTACTAAATAAACATTTTTGGAATTTTTGTTTTAATTTACCTAGTTAAAGTTTGTTTGTATATTTATAATTCTCAATGGAAAGAGATTTAGAAATACATTATGAATGAAATATATTTAATTGGGTTGGGAAATCCTGGTAAACGATACTCAAAAAGTAGACATAATATTGGTTTTTTGCTTCTTGAAAACCTCTCTAAAAAATATAATTCAAATTTTTTGTTAAAGGATAAAATTAAAAGTTCCTGCTCAGAATTCAAAATCAATGATTCCACTTACAGGTTATTTTTACCAAATACCTTTATGAATAATAGTGGGGATGCAGTCCGAGCAATAGTTGATTGGTACAAAATTAATTTAGATCAGATTTTCATAATAGTCGATGATATAGATCTACCTCTTGGAAAAATAAGATTTAGAAAAAAAGGGAGCTCAGGTGGACATAATGGTCTTAAAAGCATCATTGAAAACTTGCAAACTCATAACTTTAATAGAATAAGAATTGGTATTGGTTCTCCTCCATCAATTAAAGGAACAAATAATTTCAATACGATTTCTCATGTATTAGGCAATATTTCTCTAGAAGAAAAATTAATATTGGATAAAGTATACAAGAAGGTAATAGAATCGCTCGAACAATTAAATACTAAAAAAGAAGAATATATAATAAATGAATTAAATTCTTTTGATAAAGACAAAATTTAACAGATGCGTTCAAAACCTGAAACAATAGCCAATGTAAGTGTTAAAGAATATTGCTTCTCAAAAAAACAAATTAAGGGCGTTGTGGAAGCTAGTCAATTTAAATGGACTTTTACATGGTCTTTTAATAAAGGTTTATTATTAGTTCATCCTCCTTTGGGAAGAGCATTAATTGAGGATGCCTTATTAAGATTTTTATTGAAAAAAGATTATGAACTAGAAGCAGGTAATGAATATAAGTTTACTATTTCAGCCAAGTTTTAAAATCTATATTTTGACTCAAAGTAAACTTCATTTTGCAATAATCCTCTAAAATTATCAACGCCGATATCGCATCGAGATTTTTATTCAGAATAAAAACCTCCCTTGGTATTAAAAACTTCAAGCCACTTATGGGAAAAAGTTCGAAATATCTTGCTTTAGCTCTATAAGTAGTATTTTTCTCTTCAAAAGTTATTATTTCTTGTGTCAAAAAATCCAGTTTTTCTATAATCTTTCTACTGTTTGTACCGTTACCAATAACAATTTTTGATATGTCTTCAACGGTATTTAGATTCCTGACATAATCCGCAAGTAATTCACTTTTAAGAATAATGGCTTTATAAACTTTTTTTTCACTTATTTCAGCTAAAACTAACCCACATTTATATTTACCAGGGTCGATAGATATTAATTTAAACATTCAATTTTATAATTTGGAAATATTCAAATCAACTATTATAGGATCAGCAGTTTTACTTTCTTTTAAGGATACAACCTCTAATCGATATTTATTATTTTGATTTATCTTCAACGTATCTCTAATTTTCTTAATAAAGTCCCCTCTAGTAGTAATTTCGTTAACAATAGATCCTCTTAACTTGATTTCGTCTCTAGTTTTTCTCAACAAAATTTTAATTTTTGAATTTATCTGCTTATAATCAACATCTTTTTTTTCAAGAATTTCGCTAGTTATAACTTCTCCTCTTCTTACAATGATTTTATTTTGCAGCAATTCGGGGTATACAAAAACAAAATTATCTCCTCTCAAAACATTAGTTGCTGATTTAATCAATATGATCCAATTGCCGCCTTTTGAAGTCACTTCTTCAATTTCAGAAATATCACTAGGTCTCCACAAAAGAATATTTTTTATGTTTTTTTTACTAGGAATTACAATTTCCTGAACATATATATCTGCACTATTGTAAATTTTCCCTAGATCTAATTTTATATTTGAATTAGAAGTAACTTGTGCAATAAATAAAGTCTGCCCTCTTTTAATAACTACATTTCCTCTTCTAAATTCTTTAACATCACTTTTTAGCTTATTTAATTCCTTTTCTTTATTATCAATCTTATCTTCAAGCCTCTTTCTTTCTTCCTGCAAAGGAAGAAGCGCCTTTTTGCTCTCATCCAAAGTTCTTTGTAAAAAAGGAATATCAACAAAAAGTCTTTGCCTAAATTCTTCACTAACTAAAATCAATAATCCTATAGATATTGCACTAATAAAACCTCCAGTTATTATCGTTACAATTGTCGCTGTTTTCTTTGGTCTTAATTTTAAGATACTAAATCTTGCTTTACCAATCTTTGTACCAAGCAGATCAGCAAATGGTGCAATTAATCCCCCGAGCAATATTATAAAAATAATTAAAATCCAGGCCACGCTATTTAATACACTCAATACATCATAATGAATGATGAATCAATTAAATCTTTTTGCAAGAGCTATTGGATCAAATACTGTAATCTTTTTTCTTTCAATAATTAGGAGCCCGGAATCCTTTAAATCGCCTAATAATCTTGTAATCGTTACTCTTGTTGAACCAATAGCTTCAGCAATAGCTTGATGTGAAAGTCTTAAATCTATTGTAATACCTTTTTCACTTGCAACTCCAAAGTCTCTACAAAGAACCATTAAGAAGCTTACTAAACGAGAAGACATATCTCTATGAGTAAGAGTTTCTATCATTGTTTCTGTTTGTAGGATCCTACTGGAAAGACCCTGCAACAATAATAGCCCTACGGAAGCATCTTCCTCTATTGCTCTTAAAACAGAATTTGCAGGGGCTGTTATCATTTCAACTCTTGTGAATGCTATGGCATGATAAAAACGATCAGATCTATGTCCTGTTAGAAGAGATAAAACACCAAAGAGACTATTTTCTCTTAAAAGAGCAACAGTTATCTCTTCACCTGACTCATAAACTCTTGACAACCTTACGGCTCCTCTTCTTATCAGATAAACCCTCTCTGCAGGATCCCCAGGAAAAAAAATTGTTTTAGATCTCTCTACCATTTCTGTGCTTGCACCCTCTAGACCTTTAATTACTTCCATTAAAGTTCTATTTATTGGAAAACGTTCTCCAATAGAGTTAATTTTACTTTGTCCGGATTGTTGCGAACTAAAGCGGCTGAATCCTTGAGAAGCAGGTATCATAAATATCTTGACTATTAAAAAATTTAAGGAGACACCTTAAAATTTCTTGTATCAACAGTAACAATTTTTAATTCTTATTGTTTTCTCTATAAACTTTTTCAGGCTAGTTTCAACTTTCTCAACGCTTTTTTAAGTAAAATTACACTATATGCAGTGTAAGTAAATTAAACTTATACTGCATGTAGAAAAAGAAATCTAAAATTAATGGTAATTAGTTCGTCTAATAGTTATTCCAAAAGTAATCCTGATGTAGTAAAAATAAGTTCTGTTAACAAAATAAACTTAAAAAGATTCCCGCAAAACGGGCAAATCCAAATCTATCAATCTTCTTATAGAGGAAGTTATTCCTCTATCATTAGAGACTCTCTTAGAAATGCTGCTCTTGGAAGGAAAGTGCTTTTAGTACAATTTATGAAAGGAGGGGTTAAACAAGGAATTGCTAATGCAGTAAAGCTTTGCGGTAATTTAACTTGGGTAAGATCATCACATTCTTTTGATCACTATCATTCTGAAGAAATTGAAAATAATAAAGACTTAAAAGAATCTATTCATGAATCTACTTATGAGTTATGGGATTTTTGCAAAAAAGAATTACTTTCTGGTGAAAATGACCAAATTATACTTGATGAAATTTCTCTTGCAATTGAGATGAAAATTATCGATAAGGATGATTTGATTTCAACACTTGAAAACCGATTTATATCAGGAGATGTAATCCTTACTGGTACAGATATTCCTAAAGATTTATTATTAATGGCTAACCAAATTACCGAACTTCGCTCATAGAACGATGCTTAAAAATGATCTCTGGATAAATCAAAAAGCGGCTGAAGGAATGATAAACCCCTTCCAATCAAATTTAGTACGGCATCTTGATCCTAACAATCAACAAAAGCCAGTTTTAAGTTACGGATGCTCCTCATATGGCTATGATTTAAGACTTTCATCAAAAGAATTTCTAATTTTTAGACATATCCCGGGTACTGTGATGAATCCCAAAAAGTTTAATCCTGATAATTTAGAACAAACTGTTCTTCACCATGATGATGATGGAGACTTTTTTATTCTTCCTGCTCACTCATATGGTTTAGGGGTAGCTTTAGAAAAGATGAAAGTACCAGAGAATATAACTGTAATTTGCATAGGCAAAAGTACTTATGCCAGGCTAGGGATTATAGTTAATACAACGCCTGCAGAGGCAGGATGGGAAGGTCACCTAACATTGGAGTTTAGTAATAGTTCTGGTGCAGATTGCAGAATTTATGCCAACGAGGGTATCTGTCAACTACTCTTTTTTGAAGGAGACCCTTGCTCTACAACATATGAAGATAGAAAAGGTAAATATCAAAATCAACCAGAAAAGGTAACTCTAGCAAAGATCTAAAATGAGTAAAGTTAAATTGATTTCGCTAACACCTGATGCGGAAAAAACAATGGCTTACATTGCAAGAGTGAGTAATCCAAACAACCAGAAAAATGAAGATTATTCAAAATTACTGAGTTATTGCATTAAAAATGAACATTGGAGTGTATTTGAACAGTCATTTATGACCTTACAAATCGAAACCAATAGAGGGATTGCAGCTCAAATATTAAGGCATAGATCGTTTACTTTTCAGGAATTTTCACAGAGGTATGCAGACAGTTCTCAATTAGGAGATATTCCTTTACCAGAGCTGAGAAGACAAGATTTTAAAAACAGGCAAAATTCTATTCCTGACCTCCCTGATGAATTAAAAAAAAGATTCAATGCAAAAATTGCATCACATTTTGAAGCTGCTTCAGAATTATATGAAGATTTACTTGCTGAAGGAATAGCTAAAGAATGTGCGAGATTTGTTTTACCATTAGCAACTCCAACAAGGATCTATATGTCCGGGTCATGCAGATCATGGATACATTACATTCATTTAAGATCAGCTCATGGTACTCAGGAAGAACACAAGTCTATTGCCCAAGAATGCAAGTCTATGTTTAAACAAAGTTTTCCTATCGTATCAAAATCTCTAGATTGGTAAATTTTCATCCATGACTACGAGGATTAACTTTATTTTTATTATTTTCTTTTAATATTGAAAATTCATTATTTATAATTTCTTCGTGAGATTTTGCTTCTTTTTCTATTTGATCAATAGAATCTTTTATTGTAAATTCTTCTTGTTTACCAATAAAAGTCAATCTTAAATTACCTTTTTTATCAAACAGATTAACTTGAGGAATCCCATTAACATCAAATTTCCGGATGTAATTATCCCATTTTTGATTATCAACATTTAAAAAAACAAAATTAAAATCTTTCTCGTATTCCTCTTTTAATGAAGATACTTTTGGAGCCATTTCTTTGCAAACTTCACACCACTCAGCATAAAATTCAAGGAAAGTAGGCTTATTGTTTTTAAAAGCTATTTCAGGATCAACAGATGATTCTCCAAAACTCTTAAGAAGATAAGTTGATTGAAAAATGATATTTCTGAATAAAATCAAAGAAATAATAATAACAGCAATAAGTAAAACTAGTATTGCATTAAAATTTGGTTTTAATAGTGGCTCTCTACTCTCAGATTGCATTATAAATTTTTACTTACTAAAGACATTTTAAATAAGTTAGACAAATAAAGAGAATTTAAATAGATTACCTTTTAATCAACTGATAAAATAAGAACTAAACAATGATCAGAATATATTTAATTCCTGAAATCTAATTATGCAATCAATCTTTGGAACTGATGGGATAAGAGGAAGATTTAATAAAGAGATAACTTATTCTCTAGCCTATAAAGTTGGATATGCTTTAGGTTCAAATATAGAAAATAATAATCCAATAATAATTGGAAGAGATACAAGGATAAGTGGAGATATTCTGCTTCAGGCAATAACAAAAGGAATAAATGAAAGTGGCAGGAAATTTATAAATCTTGGAATATGCCCTACCCCAGCTATCCCTTTTTTAATCAAAAAAGAAAAAATGAGTGGAGGGGTAATGATATCTGCTAGTCATAATCCACCAGAATACAATGGCATAAAAATCTTTGATCATAATGGTCAAAAAATTACTAAAGAATTTGAAAATAAAATTCAAAAATTAGTTGAGGAGCAAAATCAAAATCAATCAGTTACTAAAAAAGAGTTCTCTTTAAAAACGAATAAGGAACTTATGGATATTTATATGAAAAGCTTAATCCACACAATGGACGGAGAAAATTTAAGCGGCTTGAAAATAATATTAGACACCTGCTATGGATCAGCGACAACATGCGCAAAAGAAATTTTTCGGAATCTTGGAGCTGATGTAAGAGTTATCAATAACTTAAAAAATGGTTTAAAAATTAATATGAACTGTGGTTCTACTAACCTTGAACCAATAAAAAAAGCATTAGAAGAAAATCCTGCAGACATGGGATTTAGCTTCGATGGAGATGCCGATAGAGTAATTGGATTAGATTCTAAAGGCAATGTATTAGATGGAGATCATATTCTTTTTCTTTGGGGGAGAGAACTTATGGAACAAAAGATTCTTACAAATAATTTACTAATATCAACTCAAATGGCAAATTTAGGTTTTGAAAAGGCCTGGAACAAAATTGGTGGGATTTTATATAGAACTGATGTAGGAGATAAATACGTTCATGACGCAATTAAGGAAAAAAGAGCTGTTTTAGGAGGTGAGCAGTCAGGTCATATACTTTCAAAAATTAATAACTTTTCTGGAGATGGGATACTGACTGCACTTCAAATAGCTAAATACTGTAAAAAGAAAAATATTACTTTAAATGATTGGTTTAAAACCAGTTTCGACCCTTTTCCTCAGAAACTAACCAACATCAATTTAGATTTTAATATTAATAAAATAAATCCAAAAACCAAAATCTTAATTGATCGAACTATAGAAATTTACCAGGCAAACAATACAGATAATTTTAGAGTTTATATAAGGCCTAGTGGTACAGAACCCTTAATGCGAGTTCTTGTTGAGGCCAAAAATCAGACGAAAGTCAATTCTTTATCAAGTGAAATAACAAACAAACTCTCTTTAGAAATTAATAAAATAATGAATTAATTATGAATCAGATTTTTATATAAATCCTATCAAAAATATCAAGTTGTTTAACAATCACATACTTCTCCCTATTAGTTTTAACTTTATTTGGATTAAAACTTTCGGAATAATTAAAATCCTCTTTATCTATTTTTTTAAACTTAGAATTATCAGATATAGTGCAATCCATATAATCAAATAAATCCTTTACATCAGTTTTTATAAAAATCAGGGATCCTTTTTGCAATGAGTTTGAGAGAGTATTAATAAATTCCGTCTGAATTACGCGCCTTTTATAATGTCTCTTCTTAAACCATGGATCTGGAAAGTTAAAAGAAATACTTTTTACATTCTCTATAAAAAATTTAATCTGGATATCATTAAAAATATTATTAGCACTGCCAAATACAAAATATAAATTTTTAATTCCTCTTTCTCGCACTTTTAATTTAGCAGTTTTAACTAATTTCTCACGTATTTCAATTCCTAAATAATTCCAACTGGTATTAACTAAAGCTAAATCAAATAGAAACTCACCCGCTGCACAACCAATATCCAAATGCAGATTCAATTTAGGATCACCAAACATTTCAATCAAAGAAGGGATTCTCTCAATTTCATTAAAATTTTTACTAAGCGGATTAACATGCTGTCTCATACAATTATTAATCTATTCCTCGGCAATAATATAAAGATTCATAATATTCATAACTATGACAATAGTAAGTTAAAAAGTAACAGTTTGATGTTTAATTATTATGTATATAAAAAGAAAAAGTTTTGAACGTTTTTAATCAACTTTCTATTTGGCTATCTTTTAATCTTTCAATAATTTTCCTTGTTGGTATTCCTATTACTTTATTCTTTTGGTCAATTCAAAAAAGAAATCAAGCTGTTAATAAACTTCTATCAATTTATTGGAAAATATCCCTTTTATTTTTTATAAGCCTTTTACTTTTAATAGGCAAGTTTAATTATGCTCTTCTAGTAACAAATATTTCAACGTTATTAATGACAATTTCAGTTTGGTTTTGGAACGATATAAATGATGAATTAAAAGAATATAACTTTACTTACCCCCTTACCACAACGACAAAAGTCTGGAGATGGTCTCTTTCTTTTATATCTCTAAATTTCTTAATCCAAAGTTTGCAAAACTTTAACTGCTTTTCTTCTATTAATTCTGCTGCATGTGAGATATGGCTTCAGCCTTCTTCAGATTTATATATTATAATCAAAAATTTATTTAATTTTTTCTTCGGAGCTAACTTTACTCAGCCAATAGCAAAGTTTTTAGGATTATTTTCATTATTAATCTATTCTTTAGGATTGATTCAATGGTCAATAATTAAATTCCCTAAAAATGGAAGAAACTCTTCCTTCTATGAAAATGACAGATATTGATTTATTAAATAACTTAGAAAAAATAAGTTCCTTGATACCTAATAGGGTACTTAAATAATAGGGTACTTAAATAATAGGGTACTTAAAATAGAGGGTTACATTCTAAAAGAAAATAATAAAGAACAGTTAGAAATAATTATTTTCAAAGGTTTCAGTAGCTCTACCACGCATCCAATTGAAATAGATTTATAAAAGAGTTCTTGAATTTAGATATATACTTACTAAGTTTAAACTTCTTAAAGCACCCTTAAAGGAAACCAAAGAAAACTTTATAAGAGAAAATCAAAACTCAGTTTTCTTTTTGAATCACAAAAATTGTATTTAAGAACATTCAAGATTAATAATATTTGAACATCTTTTGCATAATTTTGTATTGTGAATTCCACTAAAAGTTTCTTTTTGATAATGCCAGCATCTATCACATTTTTCACCACCAGCCTTTAATATTTGGATCTTTCCAAGTTCATTTTTATCGATAATTAGAGAATTCCCAACCAAATCGGATACCTCTTGGAAATTTGAAACTATAAGCCAATCCCTAAATAAATCTACATCTTCATTACCAAATCTTTTTAGCCAAGTCAGAGAATCTTTTACAACTTTATCTTCAGGTAAATAATTAACCTCTGTTTCTAAAGCTGCTCCTATTATTTGTTTGTTTCTACATCCTTCTATAGCTTTATTAATTTCAACTCTCAAATTTCTCAAATTCATGATGTGTTCATTAAGAGTTTGATTTTTCCAGGACTGTGAAAAAATTGGCCATCCTCTTTGAAAAACTGATTTTTCTTTAGTTGAATATGGAATATTTTGCCAAATATCTTCAGCCATATGACAAAGTACTGGAGAAATAAGAACAGCTAAATTCTCAACAACTTTAGACATTACAAACTGACACGATCTTCTCCTAAATTGTGATTTAGAACTTACATATAACCTATCCTTGGCAATATCTAAATAGAAATTTGATAGATCTACAACGCAAAAACTTTGTAAGATTTGAAAAAATTTTGAAAATTCATAATTTTCATAAGCATTTGATATTTGATCTGTAACCTCAACTAGTCTGCCTAACATCCATTGATCTAAGAGCGGCAATTGATCAATTTCAAAACTATCAATATTAGGGTCATAATCATGAATATTCCCTAGAAGATATCTTGCTGTATTACGCACTTTTCTATAAACGTCTGATAGCTGCTTGAGTATATTTGAACCAATTGGAACATCTACTGAATAATCTACCGAGCTTACCCAGAGCCTTAGGACATCAGCTCCATAAGCAGGGTCCGTTTTTTTATTATTACCGCCATTAATAATTATATTTGGATCAACAACATTACCTAAAGATTTACTCATTTTTCTTCCATTTTCATCTAGTGCAAAACCATGAGTTAAAACTTTCTTATATGGAGGTTTATTATTAACTGCAACAGATGTGAGCAAAGAAGACTGGAACCAACCTCTATGTTGATCTGAGCCCTCTAAATAAAGATCAGCTGGATATTGTAATTCACTTCTTTGTTCACACACTGCGGCCCAACTAGATCCTGAATCGAACCAGACATCCATTGTATCTGTTCCTTTTTTCCATAAATCAGAATCTTTTGCATAATTTTCTGGCAATAGATTCTTAACATCCCAATCCCACCAAATATCTGCTCCATGTTCACTAAAAAGTTCTTGAATATGATTAATTATCTCGCTATTTAGGAGAATTTCATTACCATTTTTTTTATAAAAAACTGGAATTGGAACCCCCCAAGACCTTTGCCTAGAAATACACCAATCCCCTCTACCAATGACCATAGAATAAATTCTTTTCTTTCCAGTAGCTGGCATCCATTCAACATCTTCGATTGCCTGTAATGCAGATGATCTGAAGCCATTTACAGATGCAAACCATTGTTCTGTTGCTCTAAAAATAGTTGGTTTTTTGGTTCTCCAATCATAAGGGTATCTATGCTTATAATTTTCTTGTAATAGTAGGAAATTATTTCCCTTTAAATGTTCAATAATTAAATCATTTGCATCTTTAAGGACATTTGATCCTTTGAATTGGCCTGAATATTCATTTAAATTTCCTTTTTCGTCAACAACACATGTTGTAGGTAGATCATATTTCTGCCCCACATTAAAATCATCTATCCCATGACCTGGTGCAGTATGAACAATTCCAGTACCTGATTCTGTAGTGATGTAATCACCGCCAATCACAATTCTGCAATTTTTATTTTTGGTAGGATGTTGATATTCAATATCTTCCAAGGAAGCCCCTTTAACCTCAAGAAGAGTCTTTAGATCTTTATTAAATTTGTTACTAATTTCAGAAGATAATTCTTTTGCAAAAAGGTATATTCGTTTATCTTCATCAATAGCAAAAACGTATTTTATTTTTGGATTAACTGCAACTGCTTCATTTGCGGGTATGGTCCATGGTGTGGTGGTCCAAATAGTTATGAAAGAATTACTTAGAAAAACATCCTTTTCAATATTGGGATTTTCTTGGCAGAATTCTAATAAAATGTTTTCAGATACTTTAGTAATTTTTAAGGAAACATAAATACTTTTTGAATAATGTTCATCAGGATATTCTAATTCTGCTTCTGCGAGTGCAGTCCTCGAACTTGGACTCCAATGAACAGGTTTAAGACCTCGATATATATAGCCATTTAAAAACATTTTCCCAAATACTCCAATTTGAGCAGATTCATAACTTTTCTTAAGAGTTAAGTAAGGGTTATCCCAATCTCCCCATATGCCCCACCTTTTAAAACCCTCCATTTGATTGTTTATTTGTATGTATGCATAATCTGTTGCTTTTTTTCTTAGATTTAGAGTATCAAGATTCTTTCTTTCATCAGATTTTAAATTCTGAAGTACTTTTAATTCAATAGGTAATCCATGGCAGTCCCAACCAGGAACATAATGTACCCTGAATCCTCTCAAGGTTTTGTATTTATTTATTATGTCCTTTAAAACTTTATTGAGAGCATGACCCATATGCAGAGCTCCATTTGCATAAGGTGGGCCATCGTGCAATGTAAATGTTTTTCCTGAGTTGTTTGAACCTAATTCGAAATCAATATTATTATTAGCCCAAAAATCTTGAATCTCAGGTTCTCTTACAACTGAGTTAGCACGCATTGAGAAGTCAGTTTTAAGTAAATTTAAAGTCTCTTTATAAGAAAATTCTGATTTCTTTTCTTTGTTATTTTGAGATTTCATACAACGGTAAAGGCGATATTGGTGATCAATAGAATTGTTTGAATAAATCTAATTTACTATATTCTTTCTTATATTGACCTGGAGTTTTTTTGGCATGTTGCAAATAACTAATTTATTTGATTTCAGACTTTTATATTATCATTTTTATCATTTCTTACCCACTTTCTTGGGCTTGTATTTTGATTTTTGCTACCAAAATTAAATAAATTTAAAGGTTTTGCAAAATTCCTAACTCCAAGATTAATAGCCTCTAATATTTTCGAAAAATTATTTTTGAATTCCACAAAGGTAGTTAATTTATTCTTTTCTTTATCTGTCAATTGATTCCATCTAAATAAAACAATCTCTATTAGATAGAAGATAACTAGTACTGTTAATAAGAGGAAAATTACAACAAATGACTCATCTATAGTTTTATTTTTAATTATTAATACGAAACCTACTAATAAATTCAAAAACGCTTTTATTAAGTCTTTTGGTCTGCCTAGCTCAAGATAAAATAAAGGTACGATTAAAAATAAAGCCCCAATTAAGATATAAAAAGATCCCAAATAAACTATCAAACTACTAATGTATAAATTATCAATTTAATTATAAGAAGTTGATAATAATAAATAAACATCCTATTGGAATTTCCTAAAATGCGGTCGGGGAGACTTGAACTCCCACACCCGAAGATACGAGTACCTAAAACTCGCGCGTCTACCAATTCCGCCACGACCGCTCAAATAAAATAATAATTGAAAGTGGATTGTTTTAAAAATATTTTTAACTTAAGATGATTAATTTGACACATAAAAATTAAATTAAATATGTCTTTAAAACTTTTTTTAGATCTAAACATGCACTCATATAAAAATATTAGGTATATTATTTAGAGAATATAAGAAACGATTTCAAACTTAACAAATAAAAATACAACACAAATTACTAATTCTTCAAAAACATTTAATTGGCAAAAGGAGATAAAAAATTATGTAGATCCGCCAAGTTTCTGGAATCCAACATTAGGTCTTTTTTTTGCCGGTTATTTTCTCGCTTTTCTTAGCATATGGCAATGGTATAGAGGGGTATGGCCTCTACCTTTACTTGTAGCAACTGCTTTTTTAGCTTTACATATTGAAGGTACTGTAATACATGATGCATGTCATAAAGCTGCCCATCCAGTTCCTTGGATAAATCAAGCCATGGGTCATGGTTCAGCAATTATTTTAGGATTTAGTTTTCCAGTTTTCACAAGAGTACATTTACAACATCATATTCACGTAAATCATCCAAAAAATGATCCAGATCATATCGTGAGTACTTTTGGTCCAATATGGCTAATTGCTCCAAGATTTTTTTATCATGAAGTATTTTTCTTTCAAAGAAAACTTTGGCGAAAATATGAATTACTTCAATGGGGTATTGAAAGATCCATCTTTATAACAATAATTTTGGCAGGTATAAAGTTTGACTTCATGAATCTAATTTATAATCTATGGTTCGGACCAGCATTAATGGTGGGAGTTACTTTAGGAATATTTTTTGATTATCTTCCTCATAGACCTTTTCGATCAAGAAACAAATGGTTGAATTCTCGAGTTTATCCAAGCAAATTCATGAATTTATTAATAATGGGCCAAAATTACCATCTCATTCATCATCTTTGGCCTTCGATTCCTTGGTTTGAATACAAATTAGCATATGAAAAAACTAAGCCATTATTGGATATAAAAGGCTCCCCTCAAAGAGTTGGAATTTTTGAAAGTAAAGATGATATTTTTAACTTCATTTATGATTTATTAATAGGCGTAAGGAGTCATAGCAAAAGGAGGGGCAAGATAAGAAAAATTATAAATTTATATCCAGGCTATAGAATAAAAAAATTTTTATTAAAAGTAGTCAATAAAACTTTTATTGGAAGCAACTAATTCATTCATTAATAATTTTTGGTACTTTAAAGTATTTATCTTCTCTAGATGGGCCTAAATCTAAAAGCTCTTCTGTGCAATCAGAATTTTTCTTTTCGTCTTTTCTAAATACATTAACAACCTCTATAGCCCTTGTTGTACAAGGCACATCATAGGTATCAATTTTTTCGAGTTGTTTAATATATTCCATTATTTTTTCTAATTGTTCTGCGTGATTATTGATTTCATGCTCATTCAGTTCCAATCTCGCTAAATAGGCAACTTTTTTTACCTCCTCTCTAGTTATTTTTGTCATACTTTTAATATTCTTAGTAATTAAATAATAGTTTATTTAGAACATTTTTATTCATATATCCCTTGAATTTCAAATAATTATAAAAAACTAATAATCACATCTTTTTGAAAATCAATTTCAATTAATAGCCCCAACTATCTTTCTCGGCTAAAAATGATATTAGATAAATATTGAAAAATAGAAAAACACTTATTTCCAAAGAATTTTTTTTATCGGCACTCCCAATTTGTTGCCCCTGATTTAATAGGCTGCTATCTCATCAAAAAAAATAATGAGAACGATCGAGTTAAGGGGGTAATTGTTGAAACTGAAGCTTATTCACAGGAAGAAGAGGCCTGTCATGGCTACCGTAAAAGAACTGAATCGAATAAATCATTATTTGGCAAACCTGGAACATTTTATATCTACAAATCTTATGGAATTCATCATTGTTTAAACATAGTTACTGATAAAGAAAATTTTGCAAGTGGTGTATTAATCAGGGCAGTTTTTATCTCAAAAAAAAATGAAAGATTAGCTTCTGGACCTGGCCTAGTTACTAAAACATTCGGTGTAGACATTTCATTTAACTCACTTGAAGTTATTAATAACAATTCTTTATGGATTTCTCAAAGCGACTTAAATCTAGAAAAAAAAGATCTTATTCAAACTACGAGAATTGGCATATCAAAGGCAAAAAATATAAAATGGCGTTGGTATCTAAAAAATAGTAGGAGTGTAAGTAAAAGATTAAAAGGTGATAGAACACCTAAATTTAAATAATCATTTAACTTTTTAAGCATAATGCAAATTTGGCCTCATAAACATATCCACACACTCGCTAATTTTTCAATTCAAGATTATGAGTCAGTATTTGAAATGGCTTATAGATTTGATGCACTAAAGAATGCCGGGACGAAAAAGATACCTGCTTTACAAGGGACCTTAGTAACGTCTTTGTTTTTTGAAGCTAGTACAAGAACAAAAAACAGCTTTGAACTTGCAGCAAAAAGACTATCTGCGGATGTACAAACTTTTGCGCCATCCTCTAGTTCTTTAACAAAAGGCGAAACAATTATTGATACAGCGATAACTTATTCTGCTATGGGGGCGGATATATTAGTTATAAGACATTCATCAAGTTACATAACCTTTGAGATAGCTAAAAAACTTGATGCAATAAATTCCAAGACTTCTGTTCTTAACGCTGGCGATGGATTACATAGTCACCCCAGTCAAGGTTTGCTTGACATTTATTCATTAATAAAATTCTTTTCCCAAAAATCATTGAGTCCAGATGTTTTAAATTCCAAAAAAATTCTAATAATTGGAGATGTTAATCATTCAAGAGTGGCAAGATCAAATCTTTGGTCTTTGAGTGCATTCGGTGCAGACATAATTTTATGTGGTCCTAAGACATTAATAGCTGATGAATTTAGCAATTTTTTAAAAAATCCTGCGCCGAATCAAATAGAAGATCCTGTTAAATCAAGAGGCTCCATAACAATTTCTAGATCATTAGAAGAATCAATAAAAATTGCAGATGCAATTATTGTTTTAAGACTCCAGAAAGAGAGAATGATAGAGAATTTACTAAGCAGCATAGATTCTTATAGTTTAGATTATGGCTTAACCCCAGAGAAATTATCTTTGAATAGTAAAGAAATTCCAATTCTTCACCCTGGTCCTATTAATAGAGGTATTGAAATAAGCAGTAAAGTAGTAGATGAATATCCTAATTGCTTAATCAATAATCAAGTGGCAAATGGTATCCCTATAAGAATGGCTTTACTTTATCTATTAAAGAAATACAACAAATAAATTTATAGCAACTTAAGACTTTCAGTAAAGAAGCCATAAAATAATCCCAATCTTAAAGAATCTAATAAAAGTACTAAGAATTTCTGTTTCCTTTCAAATCTAAAATTTCTTCTTAGAACTATTAAAATTTCAATAAAAACTACTGATAAGAAAGCAGCCAAAGGATCCATGAGTTCCACAACGGCACTTACCATACCAAGAGAACTACCAAAAAAGTAACCAATTAAAAGTGTAATTAATGATATTGAATATCTTCGCCATGGATTATTAGCCCAAATACTTAGTGTCTGAATATTTTCTACAATCTTTAATTGAAACTTTGTTTTTTGAGGTCTAACAACCATTTTGCTTTAAACTAAGCTGCTTCGGATTTTGATCTAATTTTAGTATTTCCTTCTACTAATTCAAGTAATGCCTCCAACTGAGCCATTATTCCTCTTAATTCTCCTGGTTCAGGGAAAAGACCGTCATCTATAATACCTAAATGCATTTCTCTTAGTTCTTGCCTTAAATAGCGTATGTGACTAATGACTTGCTCTCTCTTGGTTTGCGACATAATTTAATTTTGAACATTATTATTTTAAAAAAGAATATTTTTGATAAAGAGAGTTTGCATATTTATGACTGAGAATGAAGATAAATGACTTAAATAACAATTTAAAAAGATGATGTATTTTTAAATTTTTCATATTCTCGAAATATGTAATTAATACTTCCATCAATTCTAAATAATTACTTGAGGCTTTATTATTAAAATATATTGGTTGCATTCAATATGGAATTTATTTCTGAAAATAAAATAAGTGAGGAACTAGTAAACTCTTTTGATGAAAACATGATCCTTGAGCTTGCAACAAGACTGGAAGAGGATAATTACAAGACACCATTTGATGGTTTAAAAGACTGGCACTTACTGAGAGCCCTTGCAATCAATAGACCTGAATTAACATTAGATTATATTCATCTTCTTGATCAAGAACCTTTCGATGAAAACTAAAACTGAGACCTCCAAAAAAAAGGTTCTTTTATTAATAACAGGGAGTATTGCAGCTGTAAGAATTCCATTATTAGTTAGCCAATTAGCGAAAGAAAATTATGAAATAAGGTGCGTTTTATCTAAAAATGCAGAAAAATTAATAAAGCCGCTTTCCCTTTCTATCTTAAGTAGAAACTCTTGCATTTTAGAAAATGATCAATGGTCAAATATTCAATCCACCCCTCTTCATATAGAACTATGCAATTGGGCAGATATTTTAATCATTGCCCCTTTAACAGCGACAACATTATCAAAATGGGTAACTGGAAATGCAGAAGGATTAATTCCAAGCATTTTAATGGCAAATATTAAGCCAATTATTGTTGCACCAGCAATGAATACACAAATGTGGCTAAATGAAGCTGTACAAAAAAATTATGAGGATTTACAGAATTACGAAAATGTTTTATCTTTGCAACCAAGTCAAGGTCTCTTAGCATGCGATGCTATTGGCATCGGTAAGATACCTCCCAATGACCTAATTCAGCTAGCTCTCGAATTTATAATTTCAAACAATCAAAAACCTTATCGCAAAGATTTACTTAACAAAAAAATTCTAATAACTGGAGGCTGCACCTCAGAAAAGATTGACGCAGCAAGACATATTACTAACAAGAGTTCTGGAGCTATGGGCTTACTTATGTCTCAAGTAGCAAGGTTCAGAGGAGCAGAAGTAAAATATGTGCATGGGCCTTTGAAGATCGATAAAGATCTTACTGATGGAATAAAAAGATATGAAATTGAGACTAGTGTTGATTTAATAAACGCTATTAAGAATGAAATTTCAAATTGTGATTATTTTTTCATGAATGCAGCAGTATCTGATTTCAAGATAATCTCTAATACTTCAGGTAAAATTCCCAAAAATAAAATTAATGATTATTTAAATAAAAATTTCGAACTAGTCCCAGATATCCTAAAAACAATGAGTGAATCAAAAAAAAATAACCAAGTTTTTGTAGGCTTTTGCGCTTTTACAGGATCTATTAAAGAAGCAAGAATAATAATTAAAGAAAAGATTATTCAAAAAGGTTGTGATTATCTATTCGCAAATCCAATTGATCTTGAAGGCCAAGGATTTGGTTTCCTAGCACAAAATGAAGGTTGGCTATTCGATACAAAAAATATGGAGCATCATATCAAAAAAACATCAAAAATTGATTTAGCAAATAAATTAATAACTCAAATTATTTCAGAAAAAAAATAAAAACAAATTTCAAATTTGTATTTTTTTGTAATCTTAATCATTAAAAATAATGTGATAGCTTACAATAATTCCAGTTTTTTTAATATCTAAAAAGCTACGGGTTGTTTCGAGGATTTAAAAGTCCTATCTTTTATGGTCCTTTCCCTTGTAATATCCGTACTGAACTATTTAGATGACCTTTAATCAATCGTCACAGAACTTTACTGCAACTTTAATTATGAGAATTCGTTCTTTCTTAGCTTTTGTTATTTCAATTTGTATAACTTTTGCTTTCGTACCTGTTAAAACATTTGCTTTTGCCGAAAGAGGAAATGCACAATTTACTGATGTTGTTAATACAGGTAAAGCTAATGATTGTCCTACATTAGACTCATCTCTTGTCGGATCAATATCCTTAGGGAATGGAGATAGCCTTAAAGGAATATGCATGCATCCAACAGAAGTTTATGTAAAAGTGCCAGGGACGAAAAGAAAAGCTGCAGAGTTTGTTTCTACAAAAATTATTAGTCCTAGAAATAACACCACAGTGACAGAAGTTTATGGAGATATAGACTCAGGAACTTTCACCGAAAAAGGTGGGATTGATTTTCAACTTATTACTGTCTTAACTCCTGGTGGATTAGAGGTGCCATTTGCATTTTCAGCAAAAGATCTTACAGCTAAATTACCTTCATCTATTGAGCCAGGTACTGAAGTTAGTGGTTCAACATTTACACCTAACTATAGAACTGGTGATTTTCTAGATCCTAAAGCAAGAGCCAAAAATACTGGTGTTGAATATGCTCAAGGTTTAGTTGCATTAGGAGGAGATGATGAAGAACTTGCCAAAGAAAATATTAAAGTTGATGTAAATGGTACAGGCGTTATTACTCTTTCAATCAATAATGTAGATTCTGACACAGACGAATTTGCTGGTACTTTTGAAGCTATCCAACCTTCAGATACAGACATGGGTTCAAAAGATCCACTTGATGTAAAAATAATAGGAGAGCTTTACGGAAGAAAGGCATAAATCCTAGTTAAGAAAAAAAAGAGGGTTCAAACCCTCTTTTTTTTTTCAAAATTTTTCTTTATCAATTCAAAAAATGGAATTACAAAAAAAAACAAAAACTGACGATAATGGACTAATACCGCCTTATGGAGGGGAACTAAAAAATTTAATTATCAAAGATAATCAACTCAAAAATGATCTCATCGCAAAAGCTACTTATGAGTTTGAATGTAGCGAGAGAAATGCATGTGATGTAGAACTTTTGATGGTTGGTGCATTTTCTCCATTGGAAGGTTTTATGGATGAAAATAACTACAAATCAGTCATTAAAAATAATAGAGATACAAACGGTTTACTTTTTGGCTTGCCGATTGTATTTGATTCAAATAATAAAGAAGTAAAAGCTGGAGAAACAATCTTGCTTACCTATAAAAACCAAAAAATTGCAGTTTTAGAAGTAAGTTCTATATGGGAGCCTGATAAATCCTTAGAAGCTGAACTTTGTTATGGTACTAATTCTTTAGATCATCCTGCTGTCAAGATGATTTTTAATGAGAGGGGAAGATTTTATATAGGAGGGAGAGTTTTTGGTTTCGAACTACCAACTAGAGAATTTCCCTGTAAAACCCCTGAAGAAGTTAGAGCTAAACTACCTCCAAATTATGATGTAGTTGCATTTCAATGCAGAAATCCAATTCATAGAGCACATTATGAATTATTTACTAATGCCTTACTTTCAGATAATGTGTCTACTAATTCAGTTGTTTTAGTACATCCAACTTGTGGGCCAACACAACAAGATGATATCCCTGGGAAAGTTCGATATTTGACATATAAAGAATTGGAAGAAGAAATATCTGATAAAAGAATAAAATGGGCATTTTTGCCTTATTCAATGCATATGGCAGGACCAAGAGAAGCGCTTCAACATATGATTATTAGAAGGAATTATGGTTGCACTCATTTTATTATTGGTAGAGATATGGCTGGTTGTAAATCCTCATCAACTGGTGAAGATTTCTATGGTCCCTATGACGCACAGAATTTTGCCAATAAATGTGCAGACGAGTTGATGATGCAAACTGTTCCCTCAAAAAATTTAGTTTATACAAAGGAAAAAGGATATATTACCGCTGAGGAAGCTAAAGAATTTAATTATCAAATCATGAAGCTTAGTGGTACAGAATTTAGAAAAAAATTGAGGAATGGAGAGCCCATTCCCGAATGGTTTGCATTCAAAAGTGTAGTAGATGTTCTAAGAAGGTCTTAAAATTGTTTTATTGTTAGTATTATAGTTTTATTAAAGATTATTTATCGTGAACAAACGTTGGAGAAACTTAGGACTATATGTCCTAGCTGTTGTTACTGTCATTTTTATTGGTACTTCTGTTTTTGATAAACCTAGTACAGATAATGCTACAAAGACCTTAAGGTATAGTGATTTTCTAGAGGCCGTTCAAGATAAAGAAATAAGTAGAGTTTTAATATCTCCAGATAATGCGACTGCTCAAGTTGTTGAAAATGATGGAAGTAGATCTGAGGTAAATTTAGCCCCTGACAAAGATTTATTAAAAATCCTAACTGAGAATAATGTTGATATAGCTGTAACTCCCACAAAATTAGCTAATCCATGGCAACAGGCTGTGAGTAGTTTAATATTCCCAGTGCTCCTAATTGGAGGACTATTTTTTCTTTTTAGAAGATCTCAAAGCGGCAATGCTGGTGGAGGTAACCCTGCCATGAGTTTTGGCAAGAGCAAAGCTAGACTTCAAATGGAACCATCGACACAGGTAACCTTTTCAGATGTAGCTGGTGTTGAAGGTGCGAAATTAGAACTAACTGAAGTTGTAGATTTTCTTAAGAGTCCAGATAGATTTACTGCCGTCGGAGCAAAAATCCCAAAAGGTGTTCTTCTTGTTGGCCCTCCTGGTACAGGAAAAACTTTATTAGCCAAAGCAGTTGCTGGAGAAGCAGGTGTACCTTTTTTCTCCATATCAGGCTCAGAATTTGTTGAGATGTTTGTAGGAGTTGGGGCTAGTAGAGTTAGAGATCTTTTTGAACAAGCCAAAAAGAATGCTCCTTGTATTGTTTTCATTGACGAAATCGATGCTGTTGGCAGACAAAGAGGTGCCGGTATGGGGGGAGGAAACGATGAAAGAGAACAAACTTTAAACCAACTACTAACCGAAATGGATGGATTCGAAGGTAATTCTGGAATAATAATAGTTGCTGCTACTAATAGACCAGATGTTTTAGATTCAGCATTAATGCGTCCTGGAAGATTCGATAGACAAGTAACCGTAGATAGACCGGATTACGCTGGAAGATTACAAATACTAAATGTACACGCTAAAGATAAAACCCTTTCAAAAGATGTTGACCTGGATAAAGTTGCAAGAAGAACGCCAGGATTTACAGGTGCTGATTTAGCTAATTTACTAAACGAAGCCGCAATACTAGCAGCTAGAAAAGATTTAGATAAAGTTAGTAATGATGAAGTCGGTGATGCTATTGAAAGAGTTATGGCTGGACCAGAAAAAAAAGATAGAGTCATCAGTGATAAGAAAAAAGAATTAGTTGCTTATCACGAAGCTGGTCATGCACTTGTAGGAGCATTAATGCCTGATTATGACCCAGTAGCAAAGGTTTCAATAATTCCTAGAGGGCAAGCTGGAGGTCTAACCTTTTTTACTCCAAGCGAAGAAAGAATGGAATCAGGTCTTTACTCTCGTTCTTATCTTCAAAATCAAATGGCTGTAGCTCTAGGTGGAAGAGTTGCGGAAGAATTAGTATACGGAGAAGAAGAAGTCACAACAGGTGCTTCAAATGATTTACAGCAAGTTGCCAATGTAGCAAGACAAATGATTACAAAATTTGGTATGAGCGACAAAATAGGTCCAGTCGCTTTAGGACAATCCCAAGGTGGAATGTTTCTAGGAAGAGATATGAGTTCTTCAAGAGACTTTTCTGAGGACACTGCGGCAATAATTGATGTAGAGGTTTCAGAGCTTGTTGATATTGCTTATAAGAGAGCTACAAAAGTCTTATCAGACAATAGAACTGTCCTTGACGAAATGGCTCAAATGCTTATCGAAAGAGAAACAATAGATACTGAAGATATTCAAGATTTGCTTAATCGATCAGAAGTCAAAGTTGCTAACTATATCTAATTTCCAACATTTAAATACCTTTAATGAATAATAAAGAAGATTTTCTTTCAGAGATATTGAAAAGAAGATCTTTTTTTTTACTAATAAAACCTGTAGAAAATATTTACTCAAATACTTCTATAAGGAATTCATTTCTTGAAGAATTAGAAATCCTAGTAAAATTAGGATTAAAAAATATTGAAATAGGTTGGTCTAAGAATAAAAATTGGTTAGATTTTGTATCCGAGATCAAAATTAAATATCCAAGAATTAATTTAGGCTCTGCCTCCATAGTTAATAAGCAATCACTAGAAGATTCTTTAAAAATTGGATTAAACTTTTCGATGATGAAATTTTGGGATAAAGATCTTTTCAATTATGCGAAGGCAAAAAATCATTTATTAATTCCTGGTATTAAAAATTTAAAAGATCTTAACGAAGCGATAAATTTAAATTGCAAAATTATCAAAATTTATCCAATAAAAAGTAAAGATAATTCGATAGATATTCGAAAATATAAAAATATTGATTTCATCGCTGCTGGAGGACTATCAATCAATGATGTAAAAAATTATAAGTCTTTAGGATACAAAGCAATCGTAATTGGAGATAAAGGCATCAAAAATCAAAAATTTGATCCAAAAATATTTGAATGGCTCAAAAATAATTAAATCAAGGATAAATATAATTTGTCTAAATAACTACTAATTATTTATTAAGCTACATTGAGCATGATTCAAAAGCAAATGATCCGCAAGGACTAAAGCGACCATAGCATCAACCATAGGGACTGCTCTCGGTAGAACACATGGATCATGTCTCCCTTTTGCCTTCATCAATACTTCTTTCCCATCAGCGTTTACTGTTTTCTGCTCTTTCCCTATGGTTGCTGTAGGTTTAAAAGCTATCTTCATCTCAATATTTTCGCCATTACTTATTCCTCCCTGTATACCTCCTGAATTGTTAGTTGTTGTTCTTAACTTACAAATATCATCAGACTTAATGAATGCATCATTATGTTCGCTCCCTTTTAAATAAGTTCCAGAGAAACCCGAACCTATTTCAAATCCTTTCGTAGCAGGCAAAGACATCAAAGCCTTCGCCAAATCAGCTTCTAATTTATCAAAAACAGGCATTCCCAGACCAGATGGAACATGTCTTACAAGACATTCAATAACCCCACCACAAGAGTCTCCTTGACGCTTTAATTCCTTAATTCTCTGTATCATTTCAGCCGAGACCTTGTCATCTGGACATCTAACAATATTGGAATCTATTTTAGTGAGCGAAATCTTTTCTTTATTTATATCAGAATCAATATCATGTATACGTTTTACCCAAGATAGTATTTCAGTGTTACACAAGTTTTTTAATAATTGTTTTGCTATAGCACCTGCTGCTACTCTACCGATTGTTTCTCTTGCAGAGGCTCTTCCCCCTCCAGACCCAGCCTGAATTCCATATTTCAGATGATATGTACCATCTGCATGTGATGGTCTGAAGACTTGCTCCAAATTATTATAATCTCCTGGTCTCTGATCCTTGTTTCTAACCAACATCGCTATCGGAGTTCCAAGTGTTAAACCTTCCTTTAGACCACTTAATATTTCAATTTTATCTTCTTCATTTCGGGGTGTTGTAATATCGCTTTGTCCAGGCCTACGCCTATCCAATTCATTTTGTATCAGCTCAATATCTATCTTTAGCATTGGTGGACATCCATCAAGGATAACTCCTACTGCACCCCCGTGTGATTCTCCAAAAGTACTAACACGAAAAATTTTTCCAAAACTACTACTCATAGAAATATCAAATGTTTTATCTATATATAAACATTATATGAAACCAATTGAAAATTAAACAAAAAAAAGCCCCCAGAAAGGGGGCTTGTAAATTTAAGAACTTTAAGCTTAACCGATAGCTGGAGCTGAAAGAGCTACTGTTGTAGACTCAGCTGCTGCTAGATCAAGTGGGAAGTTGTGAGCGTTACGCTCGTGCATTACTTCCATACCTAGGTTTGCTCTGTTAAGAACATCTCCCCATGTTGGAACGATC